>JANRJY010000077.1:0-34524 GCA_033763735.1 Bacteroidota bacterium
ATTAAAAATTATGAGACGGTATTCATCCTTAATCCCGTTTTACCTGAGCCACAGGTAAAGGATGCCGTAGAAAAGTACAAAAAAATTCTCACCGATGGTAAGGCTGAGATTGTTAATGAAGAAAATTGGGGCCTAAAATCACTGGCTTACCCAATTGCTGCAAAAAAATCAGGATTTTATTTTCTGATTGAATTCAAAGCTCCAAGCAATTTAATCAAAACACTTGAAGTTGAATTTACTCGCGATGAAAACGTGCTTCGTTTTATGACAACGGTATTAAACAAATACGCGGTTGCTTACAACGAAAAACGCAAAAAAGGCGCTTTCAAAAAAGCTGCTGAAGCACCTAAAAAGGTGGAAAGAAGTGACAGAACAGAAAGAAATTATAGATCATCACAAAGAGAAACCGCATGACACTCGTTAACGAAAAAATCAATAGTATAGAAATTAAGAAAAAGTATTGTCGCTTCAAAAAAAGCGGGATTAAATATATTGATTATAAAAATCCTGACTTTCTTTTGAAATTTATCAATGAACAAGGCAAAATACTTCCTAGAAGACTAACCGGTAATAGTTTGAAATATCAACGCCAAGTAGCTCAAGCAGTGAAAAGAGCACGTCATATTGCCCTTTTGCCTTATGTAGCCGATGGTTTAAAATAAAAATATAACGACATGGATATCATATTAAAAGAAGACTATCAAGGTCTTGGATATAAAAACGATGTAGTAAGCGTAAAACCGGGTTTCGGACGTAATTTCCTGATTCCAAAAGGTGTTGCAATGATGGCTGACGACAAAAACCGTAAGGTACTTGCCGAAAACATTAAACAAGCGGCTCACAAAACCGAGAAAATCAAAAAAGATGCTCAGGCAATTGCTGATAAGTTGGCTACCATTTCGCTTGAAATAGGGGCTAAAGTAGGTGAATCAGGCAAAATATTTGGTTCAGTTACGCCACTGCAAATATCAGAAGCATTGAAAAACAAAGGATTCAATGTTGACAGACGTAAAGTAACCATCAAAGAAGATATAAAAGAAGTAGGCACCTTTAATGCTACTATTGATCTTCACAAAGAAATACAATTCAACCTTACTTTCACAGTAGTAGGAGAATAGTCTTTAAATAAACACAATTCAAAAAAAGCGCTACAAAGCGCTTTTTTTGTTTTCATACGTATTGTGTATTTTTATAACATGTTTCGTAAGATCTCACAATACTTTAAACACATTCTTTCCAATCTTTCCATTGCCCAAAAACTGGTAATTTCATACCTATTTTTAGGATTGGCAACCACCATTACTATTACTTTCGTATTTTACAAAAGCTCTGAAAATGCACTTATCACCCGTACGCTGGACCAACTCACATCTATTAAATTACTGAAAAAGAAATGGCTGGAACAATACCTCAACACCCAAAAAACCGATGCACTTCTATTTACTTCTTTGGAATCGAGTAGGGAATCATTTGTGAAATTAAATGAAGTTTATCATACAAAAGGATTTCAAAGTGTTGAATATCAAACTCAAAAGAATCAAGTACAGTTATTGATTAAACAATACAAACTCAGTCATGATTTTATCAATGTGTGGTACATTAACACTCAAGAAGAAGTGATTTTTACTTCTAAAGACAATATTTATCAAGGTAAAATTGTTTCTAAAATTGAAGGACTTAATCCTCTATTTAAAGAAGTCATTCAAAGAGGAACTCGATATCCTTACATTGCTGATATTAAATATATTTCTTCTCTTGAAAATGTACCATACGTAATATTAGTTTGTCCTATAACCAATAAGGGAAACCAAACAATGGGTACTATGTTGGTCAAGATTAACATGAAGCACATCAATGGCATACTTACCCAACGAACGGGCATGGGTAATACAGGTGAGTCGTATGTAGTGGATGCCAATATGCTTATGCGCAGTGTGTCACGCTTTGTTGAAGAAAAAAATAATTCAAAAATCAAAGTAAATACACTTGCCGTGAAACGTGCCATGACAGGTAATACGGGAAAGGACATTATTTATGATTATCGAAATGTACAAGTATTAAGCTCATACGCAGCAATTAAACTTGATGGGTTGAATTGGGTAATTATTTCTGAAATTGATCTTGAAGAAGCGCTACAGCCTATTTATGATTTGCGAAAAAAGATTTTTCCATTAATTTTTACAGTTTGTATAGTCATTCTTTTTATCACACTATATTTGGCTCAAGAAATTACCCAACCTATTCAAACACTGAGCCGAATTATCAATTCATTAGGCAAAGGAATACTACCCGAAAAGGAATTAAAAACACAAAACAACGATGAGATAGGTGAAATGATACATTCATTAAACCATTTAGTAGATGGACTTAAGAAAACCTCATTGTTTGCTGCCGACATTGGAAAAGGTAATTTCAAAGCTAGTTTTGAACCCCTTAGTGAGCAAGATATATTAGGTGTATCACTACTTGAAATGCGTAATAAGTTGATTGAGCTTTCAAACATTGTTTCAGAACAAAACCGTCAAAAAACCATTAACCTTATTGAGGGGCAAGAAAATGAAAGACGTAGGATATCGCGCGAATTGCACGATGGTGTAGGGCAAATGCTTACGGCATTAAAATTCAAAATTCAGGAAATTGAAGATAGCGAAGTTACCCGACAACTAAAACATTTGGTGGACGAAACCACCCAAGAAGTTCGAAGAGTTTCAGTGAACTTAATGCCAAGTGTTATTTGGGATTTTGGATTGGAGGCTGCTTTGAAGATTTTGTTTAAAAATACAAATCTGGATATTGATTTTAACTATTATAAATCCTTTGATGCAACTGATTTAAACATGGATGTACGAATTTGTGTGTATCGAATTGTACAGGAAAGCCTCAACAATATTGAAAAACACGCTAATACTCATAATGTTACCATTAAAGCTGACCATACCAAAACAGCATTTGAATTGAGTATAAATGATTTTGGAACAGGGTTTGATATTCAAAAATATAAAGCTGCACGCGAATATAATTCATCAAATGGCATCAGAAATATGAAAGAAAGAGCTAAATTAGTTGGTGGAACTTTTAAAATAAATTCAGAAATTGGCAAAGGTTCTCAAATTTTGGTTCGAATTCCTATTTAGTTTAATTCACAATGATAATACGATTGATAATTGCAGATGATCATCGGCTCATAAGAGACGGCCTTAAGTCATTGTTGAAAAATGAGAAGGAAATTGAAATTGTAGATGAAGTTGAAGATGGGCTTGAACTACTAGAAAAGCTGGAAACTGTAAAAGCCGATGTGGTGCTTATGGATGTGAGTATGCCAAAGCTCAATGGCATTGAATCAACCATCAGATTGTCAGAAGAATATCCTCATGTAAAAGTGATAATGCTATCCATGCATGAGGAACCGGAATATATACTTAAGTGTGTACAAAGTGGTGCCTATTCATATTTACTCAAAAATGTAGAAAAAGAAGAATTGATTAATGCCATAGTTAAAGCATCACAAGGCCAGAAATATTTCAATGCTACCGTGTCACAACTACTTGCACAGGGGCTTTCGGAACAGAAAAAGCAACAAAAAGAGGAAGTAGATATTACCACACGCGAAAAAGAAGTGCTCGAATGTGTAATTAATGGACTTAGCACCAAGCAAATGGCCGATAAACTTTTTATAAGTACCCGAACCGTTGAAACACATCGACTTAACCTGCTCAAGAAATTCAATGCACACAACACTGCCGAACTAATAAAGTATGCTTTGGAACGAAAAATCGTGAGCATTTTTTAGGTATAAATACTTAATATACAATACGTATTTTATTATATTAAAAAATCAGCAAATCAACTGACAAAATAAGATTTGTGGTAGTATAATTTTGTATCATAAATTTTAACAATTATGAAAAGCAAAATAAGTAAATCAATTATATTATTAACTGTTTGTTCTGGTATAGCTGTGGCTCAAAATTACAAAAGTAATTTTGGATACAACGCCCACAACTATAAAAACCCTGTGTTAGCTCAAGAAGCGAAAGAGGAAAGAGTGAAAGAAAAAAACTACTCTTACAATAATGTGAGTAAAAATTCAGGTACCTTTCTTTCAAAAGCCAATTATAAACAACCTGCATTCAACAGAGACGAAGAAGTACTAATTCCAATTAGTGTTACATCAGCTTCTGAACAACAGGTGGCAAGTGGCAACTACAAAATGCAGTTCAAACCTGCTCAAAAACAAGTGCAAAATGAGAAAAAAGCACCTGAAAAAGCGGAACCCTTAGTTCTATCTGAATAACAATTCAAAATCCCGAAAGAAATTTCGGGATTTTTTATTTCAACAATATCAAACAAAAAACCGCATAATTAAGCATGTCTCTATAGTTGGCATCTACACCTTCGGAAATCAAAGTAGTTCCTTGATTATCTTCAATTTGTTTCACTCTATTTATTTTCATAAGTATCAAATCTGTCATTGACGACACACGCATATCACGCCAAGCTTCACCATAGTCATGATTTTTGCGAAGCAGCAATTCTAAAGTACTATTTGCTTCATCCTGATACATCTGAGACACTAAGGTTTTATCCAATTCCATAGGATCTGTTTCTGTTAATTTTAACTGAATTAATGCTATAATGCAATAATTAATAATTCCTACAAACTCACCTCTGATGTCGTCCTCAACCATCTGTTTGCCTTTATCCTGAATAGATCTAATCCGTTGTGCTTTAATAAAAATTTGATCCGTTACTGATGGCATACGCAATATTCGCCAGGCAGTGCCATAGTCAGTGGTCTTTTTATCAAAAATAGCTTTGCAGCTTTGGATTACCTCTTTATATTGTTGTTCAGTTAATGACATATGCTCATAGTATTTTCAAAAATATGATTTTCCAAACAAATAAAACACTAAATCTGAAAGGTAAATTAATTGATTTATCCACACCTATTGTAATGGGCATACTTAACATTACCCCGGATTCATTTTATGATGGAGGAAAATATTTGAGAAATGAATCCATTATCAGTAAAGCCAAACAAATGCTGGAAGAAGGAGCCACAATAGTTGATGTTGGTGGTTACTCAACCAGGCCGGGTGCAAGTGTCATAACAGAAGACGAGGAAATAAAACGAGTTATTCCAATTATTGACTTATTGAATAAAGAATTTAAAGGAATAAACATATCTGTCGATACTTTTCGTCCAAATGTTGCTGAAGCTGCTATTCAAGCAGGTGCTTGCATGGTTAATGATGTAACTGGTGGTGGAGAAACTTTTGAAATGTACGATATTCTAAAAAAATATAAAGTGGCTTATGTATTAATGCATTCAAGAGGCAACCCTCAAACAATGACACAACTCACAGATTACAAGGATATTATAACAGATATTGTTGATTACTTTGTTATAAGAATTAATAAATTAAAAACCCATGGAATATTAGATATAATTATTGATCCCGGATTTGGTTTTGCAAAAAATATCAATCAAAATTATCATCTTCTCAAAAATTTGTCCTATCTTAAAAGCTTGAATTGCGCCATTTTAGTAGGTTTGTCAAGGAAATCAATGATTTACAAACAATTAAATATAAATGCCGTAGAAAGCCTGAATGGTACGAGCATATTACATACTTTGGCACTTCAAAATGGTGCCTCTATTTTAAGAGTGCATGACGTGAAAGAGGCAATGGAAGCAATTAAATTGGTTGAACAATACAATCGCAAATATAATGAATAGTTTGTTTCATATTGGATTTTTAGAGATTAAACTCATTGACATTGCCGATGTTGTTATAGTTTCAATTTTAATATATCAGCTTTATAAATTACTAAGAGGAAGCATTGCACTTCGCATTTTTATTGGATTACTAAGTGTATATTTTTTCTATTTGTTAGTTAAGGCTGCGCGAATGGAATTACTTTCTACCATTTTAGGCAATGTAATGGGCGTTGGATTTATAGCAGTAATTATCCTTTTTCAACAGGAAATCAGAAAATTTTTATTGATTGCCGGCAAAAGAGCTGCTGAAAACAAATTCGGATTATTGGATTCACTTTTTTTCAGATCTGCAGCTTTGAAAGATAAATTAGATGTGTCCCCTATAGTAGAATCTGCTAAAATATTGGGTGGAACTAATACAGGAGCACTTATCGTAATTGCCAAAAGTTCGGAACTACGCTTATATGCCGAAACAGGAGACGAAATGGAAGCATTAATCTCAAAAAGATTACTTCTTTCCATTTTCAACAAAACAAGCCCGTTGCATGATGGTGCTGTAATAATTGTTGGTAATCGAATAAAAGCAGCACGTTGTATATTACCTGTAACTGAAAATAGTGATTTACCAGCCTTTTTGGGTTTAAGACACAGAGCAGCAATAGGTATAACCGAACTTACGGATTGCATAGTAGTAGTGGTATCAGAAGAAACCGGAGAAGTATCACTTTCCAGAGATGGTAAGTTGTACTACAATTTGTCATCTATGGAGTTGCGCAACAAATTAATATTGTATTTGTTTGGCACAATTGATGAAATTGACAAAGAAATAGATGCAAGCACGGATGTAATTAAAGAAACCAAAAAAGAAGGCGCAATGAGTGGCGTTTTTAAGTAGAATTAAAGAAAAATAACTTTATATACTACTCTTAAACATTTGCTTTTTGTGGAAGTGTAATTATAAAAGTTGTCCCTTTGTTTAATTCACTTTGTATGCGAATTTTACCACCATTTTTCTCAATAAACTCTTTACAAATTTTAAGTCCTAAACCGCTACCTTCTTCTTTATTTGTACCTTTTGTTGAATGGCGGAAATCGATTGAAAATATTTTATCAGCAATATCTTGTGGCATTCCCACTCCATTATCGGATACCTTGAGCTCAATCATATCATTTTTAAGCAATGCATCTAATTCGATTGACCCATTTTTATTTGTAAATTTAATTCCGTTGGAAAACAAATTTCGCAACACAGTAGTAATCATATTTTGATCTACAAAGGCTATTAATTCCCCTTGTATTTTATTGGTAATGATAATTCCTTTTTGAGATGCATTTACATTTGTATGACGGATTACATCATCAGCAATTTTTTTAATATCAAGTTTTTCAGGTTTAAAGTCAATTTGATTCATTTGAAGTCTGGACCATTTCAACAAATTATCTAACAAAGAACTCAGGTTGTTTGCCGAACCTTGAATCATATTAGCAAGTTTCTGAGGGTCGTAATTTTTTGAACTTGCTTGATCTGTCAAGAAACCTGCCATTAAAGCTATTTGCTTCACCGGATTTCTTAAATCGTGACTTATTATGGAAAAGAACTTGTTTTTATTTTCGTTTAAGTCGCGAAGCTCTTTTTCAATTTTAGAATGTGCTCTTGCAAATTGGAAGAAAAATACAAATACGAATACCACAATCATTAAAGCTGAAGAGCTGATTAGTTGAATGGTCAAATTACCAAGTTTCAAATCACTCATTCCAAGGTCATGTTTTGCTTGCAATATTTTCTTAACTTCATTTTCAACTTCTCTTTCGGAGTCAAAAATTTTGGCCATTAACAAGGAACTTTGATCTATTTTTTCGCTTATCTTCTGATCATTATTTTTTTCATCCTTTATTAAGGCTATTTTTTCTTCGAGATTCAGCAACTTTTCTTCCAAAACACCTCTGAAATTTTTAACCTTAGCACTAATATTAGGATATGGCGTAACGAACTGTTGCAAGTTGTCTATATCAACCATCAAATCATGTTTCACTGACATATAATCCTTCACATAGGTTTCATTTTTGTTGACTGCAAATCCTCTCACATCTGATTCAAGTTTTAACAAGTCATTAAGTATGGACTTGGTTTGTTCCACTATTGAATGAGTATCTTCTATGTCCTTAAAATCAGTAATTAATCTTTCTACTGTTTGATAAGTAAAAAACACTGAGCCCCCAAATACTATAAGGGCAATAAAAAAACCTATTACTACAGGAAGAAGATTTTTTGCAATTTTCATTATATTCTGCGGGTTATTTGCCTAATAATCATAAAACGAATTATAAACCAATGAGTTGATAAAAGTAATATTTTTTTCATATATCAACAAAAATACAGCTATGACTAATCAACTAGTTTACAAATTTATACCTAAGTCTATACCTAAACCCAAATCAGGCCATATGCCCATTCCTTTCGATCCGGAGCTTTTTGAAGAACCACTCCGTTTAGCATAAGCAACGTTATACAATTTATTTTTTTGAATTTCAAATACATAAATTTTTTCGTCTTCTTTTTTTACATTAATTAGGGTGCCATTATCAAAAACTTTAATTGGTGTTTCTGAATATATTTTACAAGTTTGGTCTGATTTTGAAAAAAGTGAAACATATACTTTGGCATTACTCCATTCAATTGTACCTGTATAACCACCTCTAGCCACAAATCCCTTTAAGTTACCCACTTCCCAATTTGCCGGCAAAGCAGGAGCGAATTTCAAAAATCCTTCATGCGACTGTACAAGCATTTCTGTAACTGCTGTAGTGAATCCCATACTTCCATCAATTGCAAAAGGAGGAGAGCTGCTTAATAAGTTTGTTGAAATTGAATTTTGAACATGTTTGAGCAAATTAGCATCAGCTGCCTCCGCATTTCCTAAACGTGCATACCATATAGAAGCTAAAGAATATGTATAGCTTGATTGTTTGGTTAAACTTAAAGTAGATTTTAATAAGGATTCTGCTGCTTTAGCAAGTTCAGGTGTTTTGGATGCACTTATTTGATTAGAAGGGAATAAACCATATAATTGTGGAATGCTCGACTTCAATTCATCAGCTTCTTTGAGACTTGCAACCCATTCGGGCAAAGTTGTAGATTTGGTATCAACTAAGGCCAAACGTGTAAGTGCATCAGAAGCTCTTGCTCTTAATTGAGGTTCAAATTTATAATTTTTTGAAGAAAGTTCATCTATAGTTGAAACTGCTATTGTAAGGATATCTTTTGCCAACATTTGGTCGATTGTAGATGCGTATCCTACCGATATATTAGTTCCATCCGAATGAACAAATGAGTTTCCATTTGATAATGAAGGGTTAATAACAAGTTTACCTTCCAATGGTTTGCCTGAAGGTACTTCTTGTAGGTTATTCAATATGAATTCTGCGCTTCCTTTAACTATTGGTAAAACTTTGTTTTTCAAAAATTCTTTGTCTCTGTTAAACAAATATGTATCATAATACATAGCAGCTAACCAAACGCCTCCGGTGTGTGCAATCGACTGAGTTTGATGTAAAGTAGGATAATCATTTCCAAATATACTTACATAATCATGTGCTACCCACCCCTTTGTACCATACATAGATGTTGCCGCATCGGCTCCAAAAATAGCGCAAGTGTCAACTAATTTAAATAATGGGGATTTTAGTTCGCTCAACCCGGTAATATCAGCAAATGAATATATTAACGGCAATGACCATGCAGTTTTGTATCCACTTCCGTTGAGAGGCGTAAGGTGTTCGTTCCAAAGTCCTTGCATATTAGCAGGATAGCTTTTGGGTCGTGAAGAACTTATAAGTAAGTATCTTCCGTATTGAAATAACAATTCAGTAAGATAATTGTCTTCAACACCACTTTTAACTTTTTCAACACGCTTATCTGTAGGAATATCATAAGCCTTGTCAACAAAATTTAAGTTAAGTTCTAAAGTATTAAAAATATTTTTATAAGATGCTATATGGTCGGCCCTTAACTGATCGTATGGTTTTGACATTGCTGCCAATAGCATTTGTTTAGCAGCAACAGCATGTTCTTTATATTCATAATTGGTAGCTGCTGATATGTATAGGGTAATTTCATCCACATTCTGACACACTAATTGCTTTGTGCCATTTCTAACAGTTCCTCCGGAATATGAAGCTTTTACTTGTGTTTCAAATAATAACCCATTTTCAGCTACGGAACCTCGTTGAATTAATAAAGTGGAGTCAAAAGGGCTTCTAAAAGTTTCGGCCCCTGCTTCACGCATTAAAGAAACTTTTGCGTTAATACCACCAGGTTTATCACTTTTCAATTTAACAACAATCACATTGTCCGTATAACTTGCAAACACCTCACGGGTTATTAGTTTATCTCCTATCCTGAAATGCACGGTTGCAATTGCCGAATCAATATGAAGATCACGATAATAATCAGAAACGGGAGTATCATAGTTCATATCGGTTAATTCAATGTACAAATCGGCAAGAGGTTGATATGAAGCTAATTGATCAATGGTTCCTGTAAGTTTTGATTCAGCTGTCGAGGCTGCTTCAGCGTACTTTTCATCAAAAATCATTTTCCTAATTTCCGACAACACTGCAGGTAATTCAGGGTCTGTTTTTTTAATATTTTTACCTTTCCAAAGGGTGCTTTCGTTTAATTGAATGCGTTCTCTTTTGGTACCTCCAAAAACCATAGCCCCAAGTCGTCCATTTCCAATAGGTAATGCTTCATCCCAACCTTTACCTTCCGCATCACCATGAATATTGGTAGATCCATTGTGAATGTAAGGCAATGTATCATGTTGATGAGCGGGTTGTAAAAACCAGATTACCAAAGGAGTGGTATGTACACTAGTGTCTCTATCTTGCTTTGAAGAAACCGTTTTGTTTTCATTTATACTGGTCTCTTTAGTTGCCTTATTACAGCTAATAGTTACTATAGCTAAAGTAACAAATGAAAATAAGTAAGATTTAAAAAAGTTCATGTTCAGATTCATATTTTGCGAAAATTTATAACATTTCAAACTAATATACCAAATCTAGCACTTTATGTTTCAATTAATTATTTGCTATATTAATGTAACTGCCTCATTATTAATTTTTTACTCATTAACCTTTAAGTGAAGTTATTTTTTCAGTAGAAATAGATTGATAATATTTGTTTACATTAATTATAATCGCCAATACTAAGGCTGTTTCGCAAGCTGCAATCAATAAATTAAATAAAACAAAAATTTGTCCTTGTAATTGAGGATTAAATTTTGAAAATACGATCAAATTCAGATTTGCCGCATTTAACATTAACTCAATCCCAATTAATATGAATATGAAATTATTTTTGGCCAAAACCAAATACACTCCGATTGAAAAAAGAAAAGCAGAAGTCAATAAAAATAGAATCAACTGACTCATAATATTTTGTGGCGATAATTTTGTGAAATAAAAGCAGCTCCAATAAGTGCAAATAGTAAAAGAATTCCGGAAACTTCAAATGGAACGATGTATTCAGTTAGCATTACAAAAGCCAATGATTTTACATTCGAATTTGTAGTTGGAGCAGAAACACTACTCAGTTGAAAATGTAAAAACATTTCATCAAACCTAATTTTAAATAAGGTAATAGAGATTAATACGAATATGATAATACTTGTTGAAAGTAACGTTATATTAAGAAGAATATGCTTGTCTTTTAATAAAATATCGTCCATTCTTGACAACATAATCCCAAAAAGAATAATTATTAGGACACCACCAATATAAATAAGGATATGTGAAATGGCAGCGAATTCAGCATTATTTATAATGTACAACATTGCCAAACAAAGAAGTATACATAAAAAAAGCAATGCCGCATGCATTAAGTTTTTAACCAAACATAATGAGATACCTGATACAAATATCAAAAATACAACCAAATAAGTTATATATATGCTAATTTCCATCGGGATTCGGTTTTTTGAAAACAGGTTTTATCACAGGTTTAATTCCGGTTGGTTTGGGTACAGACTTTACTTCTTCCTCTTCATTTACAGTTTTAACAATAGTTGAAGGTTTGATTATTGGCTTAAAAACTGGCTTTGGGGCTGCTGTTTTGGCTGGTTCTTCAGCAATTGAATTTTCGTTAGTTTCATTTTTTACAATATTTGAGGTCTTTATTACAGGTTTGAATGCCGGCTTAGGAACTTGAGGTGTTGTTGATTCTGACTTTTCTGATTGCTCTTTTTTAAATGCTTCCTTTTCGAGCATATATTGTTCATATAATTTTTTCTTTTCAATAGCTTGTTCAGGACTTAAATCGGTAAATGAGAAATTCATTTCACGAATATCTTTTACACTAAAATCATATTCATTAGTCATTGTGAGGCATTCTGTAGGGCACACCGAAGTGCATAATCCACAAAAACAACACTTTGCCATATCAATATCAAAAGTGGAGGCATATAGTCGTTTTACGGATCCATCAGATGTTATACCAATAGGTTCCGGTGATTTTATTGTTTCAATTGCTATACATTGAACTGGGCATATTACGGCACACTTATCGCAAACAATACAATCATCTATCTCATTATGAAGCTTGTATCTGCCATGATCGGGAACGGGAATAGATTCGTAAGGATAGGTTAATGTTACAAGTCCATTATGTTGAGAGAAATAATTGTGATTTTGGACACCAATAGGTGCATACCTGTGATTTGCATTTCTTAAATGAGACAAGGTCAACTTCAAGCCTTTGTAAAGCGTGTGAAAAACCAAAAATATCTGTTTGAAATAAGCAGTCATAGGATACAAATATAACCGAGAAATTATTACAATAGATTAATTTTGAAAGGAGAAACTTGATTGAGCGGTAATTTTTTGTAAATTCTAAATCCTAACTTCGAAATCCTAAACAAAATCAAAAATGTAAAAATTAAGTTATATGAATATTAGTGAATTGTAGCGTTTGGATTCGTTTAGAATTTTGCATTTAAACTACTGTTTTAAATCAGTAGAGTGGTAAAAACTAGCAATTCTTCTTATTAAATAATCATTTTTATTCCTATTAAACCCAACATGTCCGCCTGAAATTGTTTGCTCAAAAAAGAAAAAATCAGAAGTTCTTGCAATTTCAATTGGAAAACAATCTTTTGACAAAAAAGGGTCGTTTTCTGCATTAATTAAAAGCGTTGGTAACCAAATATTATTTAGAAAATAAAAACTACTACTTTTTTGGTAATAATCTTTGGCACTTTCAAATCCAAAAGAAGGGGCAGTGTAAGCGTCATCAAATGATTCAAAATCAGATGATTTCATTAATCTTCTGAAATCAAACCAATCCGGATATATATGCTTTTTTTGAATAATTTTTCCTTTCATACTTTTCAAAAATCTATTAAGATATATTTTGGTATCCCACTGAGCAAGTTTGATGGCCGATGAATATAACATTATGGGCACTGAAATTGCCACAGCACTTTTAATTTGATTTGGAAAATTTTTTCCACTTTCTCCTAAGTATTTCAAAAGTACATTGCCACCCAAACTGAATCCGAGTAAATGAATGTTGTTATAACCCATATTTATTAAAAATTTCAGTACCGTTTCCAAATCCTCAGTAGCACCACTGTGGTATGACTTAAATAATCGGTTAATTTCGCCACTACATCCTCTGAAATTAAACACAACAGATTCATAACCAAGCGTTTGCATTTGATTGGCAATTTCAATTATATATCCTGAGCTTGAACTTCCTTCCAAGCCGTGTAAGATTACGATTAATGGTTTGTTTTGAGCATTTGCATTTGTAAAGTCCAAATCAATAAAATCACCATCGGGCAATTCAAGTCTTTTTCTAGTGTAATTTGGTTTGGGATTTGTTACTAAAAAAGGAATAATGGTTTGCCAATGCCCATTGTTGAATAAAAAAGGTTTTTTGTATTCGGTTTTTATCAATGGCATGGAATTAAATTTATGTTAACAGTGTTAAAGGACAACTTATAATAAATATCTTTCGAAGATAATTCCTTTCCTATGACTCAAAAAGAAAAAATTCTGTTGGCTATCATCGCTGCCATTCAATTTGTACATATCGTTGACTTTATGATAATTATGCCATTAGGTCCACAGTTAATGCGCTTATTTGATATTGGTCCACGTGAATTTGGATTTTTAGTATCGTCTTATACTTTTAGTGCAGGAATATCAGGCTTTTTAAGTGTTTTTTATGTAGATAAATTTGATCGCAAAAAAGTATTGATTGTAGCTTTTATTGGTTTTTGTATTGGTACATTTTTATGTGGAATGTCACCGGATTTTGGGCTATTGTTGGCTGCACGAATTGTAACCGGTGGTTTTGGAGGGTTGCTTAATGGCTTAATTTTGGCTATTATTGGTGATGCCATTCCTTTTGAAAGAAGGGGTATGGCGATGGGCATTACTATGACGGGTTTTTCGCTTGCCTCTGTTTTTGGAGTTCCGTTTGGATTGTATATTGCCAATATGTATGATTGGCATGCGCCATTTATCATACTCGCAGCAGTTTCATTGTTGGTTTTAGCTGCAATTATATTTTTTGTTCCTGCTTTTACCAAACACATGGAAAATCCGAGCAAATCCGGACCAATAAAGCATTTTATTGAAATTATTACTGACAAAAACAGCATTTTGGCGCTTCTGTTAATTTGTTTTTTGGTATTAGGTCAATTTACAGTAATACCTTTCATTAGTCCATATATGGTGTCGAATGTTGGTTTTAGCGAAAAAGACCTTACTTATATATACATTCTAGGAGGATTTGCTGCCATTTTCACAACCCCAATCATGGGTAAATTGGCTGATAAGTTTGGCAAACCTCTGATATTTACCATTTTCTGTTTGCTAACTATTATTCCTATATTGCTTATTACACACATGCCGAAAACGGAATTGTACTTGGCATTAATTGTAACTACCATATTTTTCATATTTATGGGAGGCCGAATGGGACCTGCTATGGCTATGATAACTGCAGCTGTGAAACCTCAAAACAGAGGTGCATTTATGGCACTCAACACTTCGGTGATGCAACT
Source organism: Bacteroidota bacterium (assembly GCA_033763735.1). Lineage (GTDB taxonomy): Bacteria > Bacteroidota > Bacteroidia > Cytophagales > UBA9547 > JANRJY01. Next base: position 14,794 of record JANRJY010000077.1, read on the forward strand.
CACTTCTGCATTTGGTTCGTTTTTGGCAGGATTAATTGTGGTAAAAGCAGCCTCAGGCGAAATGCTCAATTATAACATTGTAGGCTACATTGCTGCTGTATTTGGCGTACTTGCAGTGTTTATTGGAAATGTTTTAAAGCCGGTAGATTAATTACAACAAATGCGGTCTTTCGGTTGCAATTTTGATAATCATTTCTCCAAATAAGGTATTTGCCCAAGCAAACCATTTGCGTGAAAAATATTGTGCATCGTTCATGTAAAACGATTCGTGAATAAAACCTGTTTTATTATGGGTTTCTTTCAACATTTTCAAGCATTTCTTAATTTCATCATCGGAGGTACTCGTAATTGCCCTCATAATAATTCCCATTGGCCATATAGTATCTCTGCCGGTGTGTGGACCACCAATGCCTTCGGCTGCTTTGCCTTTAAAAAACCAAGGATTATATTCGCTCAAAGCGTAATTTCTAGTGTTAACATAAAGTGGGTCGTCACGCTTAATGCTATTCAAATATGGCAATGACAATAAACTAGGCACATTGGCATCGTCCATCACCAAGCTACTTCCAAATCCATCAATTTCGTAAGCGTATATTTGTCCAAAAACTGCGTGATTGATGATGGCATATTTTTTAACCGCTGTTTCAACTTCATTTGCCAAAGCATTGCACTCTAATACAAAATTGTTGTCTTTTTTAAGTTCTGTAAATATTTCAGCAAGTTGTCGAAGCGCTTGTACTGCAAAAAGATTGGATGGAATCAAAAATGGAAAAATAGTACTATCATCGGATGGTCGAAAAATTGAGCAAATCAAACCAATAGGTTTTACCTTATTTCCATATCCATCAAATCCTGCGGTGTCAGTCGGATTATTGCCATTTCGCTTGAATTTGTAAGGACCTAAATTTTCTTTTCGTTGTTGTTCTTTAAAAGTTTTCACAATCGTTTTCATTGCTTTTTCCCAATCGGCATCAAAAACAGAAGTATCTTTTGTGGTTTTCCAATATCCATGAGCCAATCGCACAACATAGCACAAGGAATCTATTTCCCACTTGCGTTCGTGCAATTCCGGTTTCATATCTGTTTCATCGCTTTGCCACCCTTTGTCTACTTCATTAGCTGAAAAGTTAAAAGCATTGGCATAAGGGTCAATATTAACACATTTTGATTGTCGATTTATTAAGCCTTTAAACAAGGTTTTTAGCTTTTCATCCTTGTTTACTAAGGGCAAATATGGCCAAACTTGAGCCGTGGAGTCACGCAGCCACATGGCATTGATATCTCCGGTAATAATAAAAGTATCAGGTTTGCCACCATCTTGATTAAATCTAACTGTGGTATCCAATGTGTTGGGATAACAATTTTCAAACATCCATGCCAATTCAGGATCTTTTATGAGCTTTTTAATGCTAATTAATTGATTTTCAACAGCCTGACTTACAAAAGTTCTTTTGACCAGTTCTGGTCTTTGTGAAATAAATTCGGGTACGTTTATAGTTGCATTTGCATCATTCAAAAAATGCATCCCTACAGATACAATTGCAGTGCTTTTTATAAAAGTTCTTCTTTCCATTTTGTTTAAATTTTAATCATTCTCTCTAATAAACTTTTTAGCTTCTTTGTACATTTCATGTTTGCGATCGGCATTTGATTTAATTTTATCATAATAATCTAATGCCATTTTTTTGTCTCCTGCTTCATTGGCATATTTGGCAAGAGCGGAAAGCGCATAGAAATAATAGTTCATCTTAAGTGCGCCCACTTTTTCGCAATACTCCACCGATTTCTGAAAATATTCTTTAGAGATAGCTTTGTTTCGATTCATATTAATCCAACCAATAAAGAAAGCAGCAAATCGACCACTAACTTCTTCATAACCAAGTTTGTTATTTTTAATGTTTTCTAATATTTCATAGGCCTTTTTCTCACAAGCGGGGTAATTTCCTGTGCTGAACATTAATCTCATATAAAGTCTTTGAAAAATTGGGTTGTTAGGATAAGTTTCAATCATATATTTAGCCAGTGGAATAGCTTCCGAATAGTCTTTTTCTTCATAAAGTAATATTCTGAGTCTAAAATATTGAGCTTCTATTCTAGTATAGTAAGCAACATTTGATGCTATTTTTAATAAATCCAAACCCTTTTGTTTAGAACCCTTTGGGAAAAACCACATTACAGGTTTAAATGCTTTATAATTTTCCGGAATCCATTCAGCATAATAATTAAACAATGCATCTCCAAACAAAAATTCATCTGAAAGTTCATTTTTAACTCTGCCCTTATCTAAATATACAAGCGCGTTGCGGCCAGCAAAAACAGATGCTGCCCACTTTTCTCTGTCCGACAATAATCTTCCCTTAATACCATACGCCAAACTAAAGAAAAAAATCGCTTCAAAGTCATCTTTGTTATTTTTATACTTCTTTTCAGCAAAGTAAATTGTCGAATCTAAATAGTTTATTAAGCTATCATCATAAATTTTGTTATCTTCATTAATTTGTAATTTCCAATAATATTTATACCCAATTAAAAAATACCCTAAGGGATGTTCTGGATTATTTTTCTTTATCAAATTGAAAGATGAATCAGCTGCCTTAAAATTAAAATTGAGTAAAATATTTATGGCATTTGATGTATTATACTTAGTTTCAGGGTCACTAACCAAATATAAGTTTTGTTGCTGAGCAAAGGAAAAAGAACTACAAAACATAATTAGTGGTATAAATACAATTATAAAAACATTCATTTCAATACTTAAAATCTGAAATCTGAAACAATTTTACATAAATAACATTAAAATAAACGCTACTTATTTAACTTTGTCTGAAATGCAAAATCTATGAGCATTATTTTTGATAGAAATATTACAAAAAATATTGACAAGTCATCAGAGTTGGAATGGCTTGAAACTAATGGATTAGGTGGCTGGGCTGGAGGCACCATTTCGGGAATGGGCACTCGCAGATATCATGGATTGCTCGTGGCAGCACTTCACCCTCCCGTTGGTCGTAATGTCTTGATTTCCAAATTCTCAGAAACTATTATTAGTCCTGAAGGAAATTATGAGCTTGATTGTAATAACTTTAATGGCATTATTCATCCTCAGGGTTTTAACTATCTTGAAAAATATGAACAAGACTTATTTCCCGTTTTTCATTATCAAACTGGTGCCATCAAATTCACCAAAAGCATTGCTATGGTTCATGGCGAAAACACCACATTGATCACTTACGAGGTTACAGATGCTCCTAGTGAATTTACGATGAAACTTAAGCCATTTATTTCATTTAAAGATTATCACTGGATGTCCAAGGCAAACAATGACATCAAATGGGCATATGGGTTCGCTGATGGAACTTTAAAAATTGCACCATACCCTTATTTACCGGAAGTATTCATCAAAGTACCCGGTTCCGAGTTCCATTATTCACCCGATTGGTATTTTAATTTTATGTACAAAATAGAATTAGAACGTGGGCAGGATTTCAAAGAAGATTTATTTACCTATGGTGAATTTTATGTAAAACTCAAGAAAGGAAGCAAATTGGGCGTAATTATTTCCACCAACAATCCTGAAAACAAAAATGCTTTCAAGCTCTATGAGGCTCAAGTAAAACGTAAAAAAAGCTTGCTTGAAAATACTCCAAAAGACGAAATTGTAAGAATTTTAACTCTTGCTGCCGATCAGTTTATTGTTCAAAGAGGCAAAAATCTAAAAACGATTATAGCAGGTTACCATTGGTTTGCAGATTGGGGCAGAGATACAATGATATCATTACCAGGACTTTGCTTGGTAACCGGCAGATTTGATGATGCCAAAAAAATATTGAAAGCCTTTGCTGAGGTGGTCGATAAAGGTATGATTCCCAACAGATTTCCTGATGAAGGTGAAACCCCTGAATACAACACAGTAGATGCTACACTTTGGTATTTTATTGCTATATATGAATATGTTAAGTATTCCGGAGACATAGAATTTGTAAAAAAAGAACTATACCCGGTACTTAAAGAAATTATTGATGCACACGTTAAAGGTACCCGATATAATATTAAAGTATCTGAAGATGGTTTGCTATCGGCAGGTTTGCCTGGAACACAACTTACTTGGATGGATGCCAAAGTAGGTGATTGGGTTGTAACACCAAGAGAAGGTAAAGCCGTAGAAATCAATGCACTTTGGTACAATTCATTAGAAGTAGCAGCGCATTTTGCAAAAGAATTCAAAAATGAAACTGATGCTATTTTTTTTGAAGAAATGGCTGCAAAATGTAAAAATTCTTTCAATCAACAGTTTGTTAATTCCAGAGGAACATTATATGATGTTTTGCATGAAATGTTTAAAGACGATTCCATTCGACCCAATCAATTGTTTGCAGTGAGTCTGCCTTTTGAATTAGTTAATAAAGAAATTGCAAAGTCAATAGTTAAAGAAACAGAACAGTTTTTAGTCACCCCAAAAGGCTTGAGAAGTATTTCCAATCACGACTCCAAATATATAGGTGATTATCATGGTGATCAATTATCAAGAGACGGTGCGTACCATCAAGGTACTGTATGGTCGTGGTTAATTGGTCCTTATATATCAGCTAAATATAAAACAGAAGGGAAAACATCTTTGCCAAAAATCAAAAAAATATTGTCACAATTCTCTGAGCATTTTAAAGAGGCAGGTATTGGTACGGTTTCAGAAATTTTTGATGGAAACGCGCCATATGCTCCTAAGGGATGTGTGGCTCAAGCATGGGGTGTAGCCGAGCCATTAAGAGTATATTATGAATGTGTTTTAAACAATGAAAAATAGCTTTTTCGGATTTATTGCATTATGGTTTTTGCATTCCAACATGCTTTTTGCTCAAACTTATGATGAGAAAATTGCTTTTGGAAAAGTGTTGAAAGAAGCAAAAGCGACTTTGGAAGTTGATGAATATAAGGACGCGCTTGATTTGTTTTTTCAAGCGGACTCATTAAAACCATTTAATCCAGAAATCAATTATTACATTGGCGAATGTTATATTAAGCTTAATCATGAGGCAAAAGCATTTTCTCATTTGAAACTTGCTGAAGATTCAGGATATATCAATCCGCACTTGAATTTTTTGCTTGGCATCACTTATAAGCTGAATTACAAATTTGAAATAGCCATCAATCATTTTGAAAAGTATAAAGCAGCAGTTCAGGCTAATACCAACAAAAAAACGATTTTTGATTTTACAATTGCCGATGCAGATCGACAAATTAATAATTGTAAAAATGCAATTGAGTTGATGAAAAACCCTATTGAAGTTCATATTTATAATTTAGGACCTAAAATAAATTCTAAATTTGCCGATTATGTTCCTTGCGTTTCTGCTGATGAAACCGAACTTATTTTTACTTCACGAAGGGATAATTCTACAGGTGGCAAAACTGATGCGGATGGTCGCTATTTTGAAGATATTTATATCAGTCACAAACTCGATTCAAGTTGGTCATCGGCTGTAAAACTGGGTTTTGGGATTAATACACCCGACCATGATGCTTGCGTGGGTCTTTCGCCTGATGGGAATGAAATGTACATTTACCGCAATGTAAAACGATCAGGTGATATATTTGTAAGTGATCAAAAAAATGACATTTGGAGTACCCCTGTAAAAATGGATCCTGCAATTAATTCTCCACATTGGGAACCAAGTGGAAGTACTACTAATGATGAAAATACTTTCTTTTTTACTTCTGACAGGCCTGGAGGATATGGAGGAAGAGATATTTATATGGCCAGAAAATTGCCCAATGGCAAATTTGACAAAGCTATAAATATGGGTCCCAAAATTAACACAGCTGATGATGAAGATGCACCTTTTATACACACTGATGGCAAAACATTGTATTTCAGTTCAAAAGGTCATAAAGGATTGGGTGGGTTTGACATATTTCATTGCAGAGTAAACGTACTTACAGGAGAAGTGCTCCAAGAACCTGAAAATATAGGCTACCCAATAAATACACCTGACGATGAAATCTATTTTGTGTGGTCGGCAGATGGAAAAAGGGCTTATTTTTCTTCTGACAGACCAGGTGGATATGGCGACAAGGATATTTATATGCTCGAACGCAAAACTACTGAAGCAGTATTGGCAATTTTAAAGGGTTTGGTTATTGATGTTAAAACCAAACAACCAAAAGCTGCAACTATTGTAATTAATGATATCCAAAATAAAAAAACACATGGAGTGTATACTTCCAACGCAATTAATGGCAAATTCATGGTGATTCTTCCTCCCGGACGTGATTATGGAATTGAAGTGGACGCAAAAGGATATTTGTTTTACTCAAAAAACATTGATGTGCCTGATACTTTAAGTCATTATGAGGAAATTAATGATACGGTTCGGTTGGAACCCATTGAAATTGGAAGTAGAGTTGTATTGAGAAATATATTCTTTGATAAAAATAGTGCGGTTGTAAGAAATGAATCCTTTTTTGAATTGAATAAGGTCGTTACTTTAATGAATGATAATCCCAAAATGCGAATTCAACTCTCAGCTCATTGCTCTTCTGAAGGTGACGATAATTATAATCTGAAATTATCAGAAAATAGAGCATTAAGTGTTAAAAAATATTTGAATTCAAAAGGAATTGATGAAAACAGATTGGAAAACAAAGGCTTTGGTGAAACCAAACCAATTATTTTCCCGGATGACACCGAAGAAAAACGTATGCAAAATCGAAGGGTAGAGTTATTAGTAGTTGAATAAATTATAAATTTTTTAACTGTGGCTCAAAAAAAATGGAAGATTAATATTCTTCCCAATGAAACCTTGATAAGTGAGCTGTCAAAAGCAATTAATGTAAATACTTGGTTAAGTTGTTTGCTTATTCAACGTGGAATAGACACTTATGAAAAAGCCAAACTTTTTTTCAGGCCTAGCTTAACACAGTTGCATGATCCATTCTTGATGAAAGATATGGAAAAAGCAATTTCTAGAATCAATGAAGCCATCTTAAAAAACGAGAAAATATTAATTTATGGTGATTATGATGTCGATGGCACAACTTCTGTTGCATTGGTATACGGATTTTTAAAGCAATTTTATTCCAATATTATTTTTTATATCCCTGATAGATATGCAGAAGGTTATGGTATTTCCACTCAGGGAATTGATTTTGCTGGAAATAAAGGAATTAGCTTAATTATTGCCCTTGATTGTGGGATCAAATCAATAGATAAAATAGCTTATGCAAATTCTAAAAATATTGATTTTATAATTTGCGACCATCATAATCCGGGAGATAAAGTTCCTGAGGCAATTGCTGTTTTAGACCCAAAGCAAAAAGATTGTAAATACCCATACAAAGAACTTTCCGGTTGCGGAGTTGGGTTTAAGTTGCTTCAAGCATATTGTATTTCAAATAATATTGACCCTCAATTGTTATTTGAACGAATTGATTTGCTGGTAGTTAGTATAGGGGCCGATATTGTACCTATTACAGGAGAGAATAGAGTGTTGGCTTATTATGGACTTAAAAAACTCAATTCCAATCCCTTACCCGGACTTCAATGCTTGATGGGAGTGTCTGGTTTCACTAAAGATTTGAGTATATCAAATGTAGTATTTGGTTTGGCACCCCGAATTAATGCAGCAGGAAGAATTGCTCATGCACATGCGGCAGTTGAATTACTACTTTCCGATTCCGTTGAAAATGCCATACCATTTGGTAAAATATTGCAAGAACATAATAGTTCGCGCAAAGATCTTGATAGTTCTATTTTGCAAGAAGCTTTAGAAATCATCCATTCAAATCCCAATTCAGCAAATTTAAAAAGCACTGTTTTATTTAATAAAAATTGGCATAAAGGAGTGATTGGCATTGTAGCTTCAAAGTGTATTGAACAATTTTACAGACCTACCATTATTTTAACAGAATCAAACGGGTATGCAACCGGGTCCGCCCGTTCCGTAGATGGGTTTGATGTTTATGAAGCCATTTGTCAATCATCTGAATTATTAACTCAGTTTGGAGGTCATACCCATGCTGCAGGTTTAACTATGCCCATTGAAAATATTGAAAAATTTGTTGAAAAATTTGAATGGATTGTAAGTCAATCAATTACAGAAGAACAATTGATTCCAAAAATAAATATTGATTTGGAGGTTCCATTAACATTTATCACTCAAAAAACATATAATATTATTAAGCAAATGGCTCCTTTTGGCCCCGGAAATATGACACCGGTATTGGTAACTCGCAATGTGGTTGATACCGGTAACGCCAGAATTGTAGGTGAAAAACATTTAAAACTTGAAATTACAGATGTAGACAAATCAATTCGTATTGATGCTATTGCCTTTGATCAAGGTTACCAACTGGAAAATATAAAAAATACCCCGTTTGATATTTGTTACATTATTGAAGAAAATACATTTAACGGAAAAACCTCACTACAACTTCAAATTAGGGATATTAATATAAAATAATATCAAGTATAAGCTTGAGAAAAGAGCCAAACCATCGTTATTGGTACATTGAAAAACATTAAATATTTAGTACATTTGAATTTAAATAAATGAAAATATGTGTGGAATAGTTGCATATGTAGGGCACAGGGAAGCATTTCCTGTAATTATCAAAGGACTTAAAAGATTGGAATACAGAGGTTATGATAGTGCGGGAATTGCTTTACTTAATGGCAATTTAAACATTTATAAGAAAAAAGGTAAAGTAAGTGAGCTTGAAAATTCTTTAGAAGGTAAAACTCTTCACAGCCACATTGGCATAGGTCACACTCGTTGGGCTACTCATGGCGAACCAAATGATGTAAATGCACACCCTCATTATTCCGCAAATAAAAATCTTGCAATAATTCATAACGGAATCATCGAAAATTATGCTTCTCTTAAGCAAGATCTTATGAAAAGAGGACATGTTTTCTTGAGCGAAACAGATTCTGAAGTTTTCATTCATTTTATTGAAGATATTCAGGACAATAACAAATGCTCTCTTGAAGAAGCTGTTAGGCTTGCACTTACAAAAGTTGTGGGTGCTTACGCAATTGTTGTAATTTCAAAAGAAAATAATAATCAATTAATCGCAGCACGCAAAGGAAGCCCTTTAGTCATTGGTGTTGGGAAAAATGAATATTTTTTGGCCTCTGATGCCACCCCAATTATTGAATATACAGATGAAGTCGTGTATTTGAATGATTTGGAAATTGCCATCATTCGTGACAACAAATTAAGCATAAAAACCATTGAAAACAACGAAAGTACACCTTATATTCATAAGCTTGATCTTGAGCTGGAAGCAATTGAAAAAGGAGGATATGAGCACTTTATGCTCAAAGAAATATTCGAACAACCTAAATCAATCACTGATGCATTAAGAGGAAGAGTGAATTCTTCAAGCAACCATTTAGTCCTTGGAGGTTTGCGTGAATATATGAATCGTTTATTGACCACTAACCGAATTGTGTTAGTAGGTTGTGGCACATCGTGGCATGCCGGATTAGTAGCAGAATATATTTTTGAAGAACTTGCCAGAATCAATGTAGAGGTTGAATATGCATCTGAATTCCGTTATCGCAACCCCGTCATTAACGAAGGTGATGTAATAATATGCATATCACAATCAGGCGAAACTGCTGATACACTGGCTGCTATTGAGTTAGCAAAATCCAAAGGTGCAATTATTTTTGGAGTATGTAATGTGGTTGGTTCTTCTATTGCACGTGCTACTCATGCAGGTGCTTACTTACATGCAGGACCTGAAATAGGAGTTGCAAGTACCAAAGCATTTACCGCACAAGTTACTGTTCTTTCTATGATGGCAATATCTATCGCTCATAGGAAAGGTACAATAACCGAAAGCAAATTTCACGAATTGCTTGTGGAATTGGAAAATATACCTGCCAAAGTTCAAAAAATATTAAACCAAAATGATAAAATTAAATATATAGCTGAAGAGTTTAAGGACACTCTGAACTTTTTATATCTGGGAAGAGGGGTGAATTTCCCAGTTGCTTTAGAGGGTGCATTAAAACTTAAAGAAATTTCTTATATCCATGCTGAAGGTTATCCTGCTGCTGAAATGAAACATGGTCCAATTGCCCTAATTGATAATGAAATGCCGGTAGTAGTAATAGCAACCAATGATAGTGCCTACGAAAAAATAGTTTCAAATATTCAAGAAGTACGTGCTAGGAAAGGAAGAATAATAGCTATCGTAAATGAAGGTGAAGCATTAATTGGCAAAATGGCTGATTTCGTTATCGAAATACCTCACACGAATGATTTGCTTACTCCTTTACTCTCTGTAATACCACAACAATTACTTGCGTATCATATTGCAGTTCTGAGAGGATGCAATGTAGATCAACCTCGTAATTTGGCAAAGTCGGTAACCGTTGAATAGGGGAATTAAATTCCTAATATTTTCTTATTTAAAGCATCATTTGCACCACTTCCTGCAAAGTCGTCAAAAGCTCTTTCTGTTACTCTGATTATATGATCTGAAACAAAAGGTGCTCCTTCTTTAGCTCCTTGTTCCGGATGTTTGATGGCACATTCCCACTCAACCACAGCCCAACCATCATAATTGTACTGAGCCAGTTTTGAAAAAATGCTCTTAAAATCTACTTCTCCATCACCCAACGAGCGAAACCTGCCCGGACGGTCAACCCAATCTTGAAAACCACCATATACACCTGACTTACCGGTAGGGTTAAATTCTGCATCTTTGACATGGAACATTTTTATGAATGAATGATAAAAATCGATGTATTGCAAATAATCAAGTTGTTGTAAAACAAAGTGACTGGGATCATAAAGGATATTTGCTCTTTTATGCTTACCTGTAGCTTCATAAAATCTTTCAAAAGTGATACCATCGTGTAAGTCTTCCCCCGGGTGGATTTCATAACATACATCAACCCCACATTCATCAAAATAGTTAAGAATTGGCAACCATCTGTTAGCGAGTTCTTTAAATCCTGTTTCTACCAATCCGGCAGGACGTTGCGGCCAAGGGTATACGGTGTGCCACAATAGAGCCCCAGAAAAAGTAGCATGTGCATTGATGCCTAAGTTTTGACTTGCCTTAGCTGCATATTTAAGTTGTTGCACAGCCCATTCCGTGCGAGCTTTATAATTGCCTCTGATATTTTCAGGTGCAAAACCATCAAACATTTCGTTGTAAGCAGGGTGTACTGCTACTAATTGTCCTTGAAGGTGCGTAGATAGCTCCGTAATTTCCAATCCATAAGATTTTACTTTGGCTTTAAGCTCATCGGCATACGTTTTGCTTTCTGCAGCTTTTTGCAAATCAATTACTCGGCCATCCCAGGTTGGTAATTGTATACCCTTGTACCCTAATGAAGCCATATATTTACAAATAGCATCTAAAGAATTAAATGGCGCTGTATCGCCCATAAATTGTGCCAAAAAAATGGCTGGTCCTTTTATAGTTTTCATATTGAATTTAAATTATTTTTCAGTGGCCCAGTTAATTAATTTTTTTGCTTCATCTATTGCTATTCTGGAAGTTTGAAAACTCAAATCACCGTCATAGCCCATGTACAAATGCATATAGTTATATCCAGTGATAAGGTGATTCAGCATTTTTTTGTTTTCTTTCGAAACTAACTCTTTGTATTTATTTATATCCGGTCTGCCTTTTGATTTTAATAAATCAGGATATCGATAATTTAGTGCTTCCAATACGCCATTCCACAAAGTGTTACCTGCCATCCGCACATATTTTTTATCAACATAGAATTCATCGTCTTTACCAGCTTTTGTTGACAAAATATCTTGTGCATTTTCTACGTATCGAAATGCTTCCTGAGTAACATTATTAGTGTCTTTTTTCATAGATATCTATGTCACAAAATTACAAAATATTTATTTACACCGTCATTATCTCCTTTTCCTTTTTGTTGCAATGCTCATCTATTTTAATTACATAAGCATCGGTTAGTTTTTGTACATCGTCTTCAGCAGTTTTTACAGCATCCTCAGCCACACCATCTTTTAATAATTTCCTTAATTCTTCATTGGTTTCTTTGCGAATATTTCGGATGCTTACTTTGGCAACTTCTCCTTCCTGACGTACTTGTTTTACCAAATCACGCCTTCTTTCTTCAGTGAGTGCAGGTACAGAAATGATTACCACTTCTCCATTATTTTGTGGGTTGAAACCCAAATTACTATTTCTGATAGCTTTTTCAATTTCTCCTATTAATCCTTTTTCAAATGGTTTAATAGATATGGTCCTTGCATCCGGAGTACTACTTGACGACACTTGATTTAAGGGTGTCATAGAACCATAATATTCAATCAAAATTGAATCCAACATTTGAGTGGATGCTCTTCCAGCCCTTATTTTTGTTAATTCCGTTTCTAAGTGGCGGAGTGCTTTCTCCATTGATTGATTTGCATCATCCAGAAATAATTCAATTTCTTCCATAATTAATATTTACATTGTAACTAATGTCCCAACTTGCTCTCCTTGCATGAGTCTGAGCAAATTGCGTGGTTTGTTCATATCAAAAACTATAATTGGCAACTTATTTTCCTTACACAAGGTAAATGCCGTCATATCCATTACATTCAATTTCTTCTGAAACACTTCTTCAAAAGTAATGACATCATATTTTGTTGCATGAGGATCTTTCTCTGGATCAGCACTATACACACCATCAACCCTCGTGCCTTTCAAAACTACGTCTGCACCAATTTCTATAGCTCTCAAGCTTGCAGCCGAGTCAGTAGTGAAATATGGATTACCGGTACCGGCTCCATATATTACAATTCTGCCTTTTTCCAAATGTCGCATGGCTCTTCTTCTAATGAATGGCTCGCAAACCGCCTCAATTCTGATTGCACTCATTAATCGGGTGTTTACTCCCACTCTTTCAAGTGCCGATTGAATAGCCATTCCATTGATTACTGTTGCCAACATTCCCATATAATCGCCTTGTACTCTGTCAATTCCGGCTTCTACAGCTAAGCTTCCTCTGTAAATATTGCCACCTCCAATCACTATTGCAATCTGAATACCCAAATCGTACGCAGCTTTGATTTCGCTTGCATATCTGTTCAAAATTTCATGATCAATTATTTCAGAACTGTGGCTTCCTTGCAAGGCCTCTCCACTTAATTTGAGCAGAATACGTTTATATTTCATCAGTCTATTTTAGCAATTTCTTTTTTATCAGGCAATATTGGCAAAACTATTTCAATCGGACAAATCTGTTGATAAATGTCATTTTGAAAATCAGTATATTTTAATAAATTTGATGTTATTCATTTGAAATTAACTTTTCGTATGTCAATTAAAGAAAAAACAATAGAGCAACTTGTTTCTGCCAATCCTTCAATAGCTGCAGCTTTACATTTTTTAGGGATTCATTTTTTAAACTACTCTGAACTCACTTTAACAGAAGTTTGCACTCAAAAAGGATGGAAAATTGAAAATCTTCAAAATAGGATTAATGATGCAATCAATTCGCCAGATGTCAAAACAGATACTTTTGAGGCTTTGCCCATAGACCTATTGGTTGAATATTTAAAACACAATCATTATATATTTATCAAAAAGCGATTGCCTTTTATTGCTGAGTTGGTAAAAAATTTTGATGGCGATAAGCCGGAGATCAAAAAAGAATTGCAAATCGTTTTCCCTCTATTTGTGGAAGAATTCATCAATCATATTTATGAAGAAGAGGATACTTTATTCACTTATATTAACCTTTTAAATAAGGCTACCAAAGATGAAGTTGCCTTAAACAAAGCACAGGCAAAAATGATGGATAATTCCATCAAACAACATCAAGTACAACACGAAATTCATGATGACCATTTAAAAGGCCTAAGAGAACTTACCAATAATTTCACAATTCTTGATGATTTTGATCTTAAAACTAAAGTGGTTTTGAGCGAACTTAAAAAACTAGATGAAGAACTGTATTTTCATGCTAAAGTTGAGAATAACATATTATTCCCACGAGCTTTAGAAATAGAAACAAAACTTTTGGCTCACGTAAGGTCAAATATTGCAATGAATTAAAGATTCTAGTTTTGCGAATAGTAGCTATTGATTACGGTCGAAAACGCACAGGTTTAGCAGCTTCTGATATCACTCAAATGATAGCGAGTCCTGTAGAAACCATTGAAACACTAAAGCTAATTCCATTCTTAAAATCTTATTTTTTAAAAGAACCCGTTGAAAAAGTAATCATCGGCCTGCCCACTGATTTGAGAGGCAACACTACACACTCGACTGAAGACGTTAAAAAGTTTATTCAGTTATTTCAGAAAGAATTTCCAAACATTCCTATTATATCAAAGGACGAACGATTTACTTCAAAAATGGCAATGGATACCATGATTGCAGGCGGAACAAGCAAAAAGTATCGTAAAGACAAAACAAATCTGGACAAATTAAGTGCCGTAATTCTTTTACAAGAATATCTCGATTATAATTAGCTATGGAAAAAGATTTTTTTGAAATGGTGTATCAGGTGGTGCGATTAATTCCAAAAGGAAGAGTTACAAATTATGGAGCCATTGGAAAGTATTTGGGTGCAGCCAAAAGTGCTCGAATGGTGGGCTGGGCTATGAATGCATCTCACACAGAGGAAAATGTACCTGCACATAGGGTTGTAAATAAAGTTGGAATTCTTACCGGAAAACATCACTTTAAAAGCCCTGATGAAATGCAACAATTGCTTGAGAATGAAGGAATAACTATCGAAAACAATCAAATAGTTAACTTTGAAAAGGTTTTTTGGGATCCTTCAAAAGAATTGAATTAGGTTGTTAATTTGCATTTTTTTTTGTTGCTTGTGACCAAACTAAACCCAAATGAACTTTAAACACATAACCATTATTCTCTCCCTTTTTGCCGGAATAATTTTGGCACAAGAAGGTGATTTTTACTTGACGCATTACACGCCTGAAAACGAGCAAATTGAGAATGAAAACTTCGCAATTGTTCAAGATAAATTCGGCCAAATGCTATTTGCCAACTCCAGAGGGGTGCTAAAATTTGATGGCAGATATTGGAATTTAATAAACACTCCCAGTACTGCTTTATCTTTAGCCACTGATTCGAAATCTGAAAATATATTCATTGGTTGTTTGAATGGATTTGGCTATTTGGAATATTTAAATGGTGAATATTTTTATAGAAGCATATTTCAAGTAACTGATGATATAGTTTCAATTAGCAAAGTGTTAGTAGTAAATAATATAGTGTACTTTATAGGAGATGGATGCATATATGTATATGATTCAAAATCCAACAAAATCATTTCAAAGTTCATTAATACTCCACAATACGATATACTAAAATTCTTCAAAATTGATGCTAAATTATACATGGTAGATACCAAGCACCAGTATTATGAATTTAAGAATAATTCTTTCATGCCCATAAGTGGGTTATTCCCTGTGAATGAGTCAGTTGTTTACTCCGAAGATTTGGGTGATGGCAGTTCAATATTTGCAACAGATGCAAATAAACTGTACAAATTAAAAAACTCAACAAGCACTCAAATTAACCTTCAAGATCAGTCGTACATAACTAATTCTATCATTAATGATGCTATTTACTTAAAAGACAATCGCTTAATATTATCAACCAACAAAGGAGGATGCGTACTTGTTGATATTTCATCAGGGAAAACCATTTCCATAATCAATTACTATAGTGGACTACCTGATGATGAAGTATTTGCCATAGGCAAAGATGGTCAATCCGGAATATGGATAGCTCATGAATATGGATTTTCAAGACTCGATTATTATTTGCCTTTCAAGTGTTATAGTACATATCCCGGACTTGAAGGTCATGTGGAGGCGGCAGTAACACATTTGGGTAAAATACATGTAGCAACCAGTGAAGGTGTGTACGTGCTTTCAAAAGTTAACAACTTTCAGGAAATCAAATATATAATTAAGGAAAAAAAGAAAAAAGAATCATCCAATGAAGAGAATAAAGAAGGGAAGCTCAATTCTTATGTTAAAGACCAGAAAAGCAAATTTGAAAGATTAAAAAACTTCTTTGGGATTAAGTCCAAAGAAAACGAAACTAAAAAGACCGAAGAAATCAAGAAAGATTCTACTCGAAAAGAAAAGAAAAAACTTTGGGATATATTTAAGAAAAAGAAAGGTGAAGACCCTATTACCCAACCCAACGAAAAAGTAACATCAAATTCAGAACCTAATAAACCCAAATACAAAACTGAAAAAGTGAAAGTTCAAACACGAACTATTATAACCACTGTCACCGGAAGTACTACTTCTGTAAAATTTTACTTTAAAAAAATAAAAGGAATTGATGCTAAATGTCGGCAATTAATCACTTTTGGTGATAAATTATTGGTATCTAGTAATAATGGAATATTCGAAATTTCAGATAAAGAAAATTACCAAATCAGTTCATTGCCAATATCTTACCTATATGTTTCAAAAAATAAAGCAAAATTATTTGCAGGCGTGGATGGAGGCAGAATGGCATCATACAAAAATGTAAATGGTACTTGGGAAGAAAATCCCATACTTCCCTATTTTCAGGACAATGTCAATTATATAGCCGAAGATGCATCCAACAACCTATGGATTAGCTGTATTAATAGGATTTACCGAATTACTTTCGATAATGATCAAAACACAGTTCTTAAAATTGATACAATCAAAATTAATAATCCATTTTCAGACGATGTGCACTTAGCTTATTCCGGAGGCAAAATGTATTTTGTGGTTTCCAACAAAGTATATTCATTCAATGAAAAAAACAATTTATTGGTTAATGACTCTACAACTGCCTTAACTTCAGGAAATTACCTGCGACTATTGCATTCAGAAAACAACATACTTTGGTATAATAATGGTAAAAACTGGAATTATCTTTCGGATGTGGTTACTCAAAATAAAAATTTTGTCTACCTCCGCTTGTTCAAAGACATTCAAGATATTTTTATAGATAATGATAACAAACACTGCTGGGTAATAACAAAAGGTAGCAATTTGTACTTTTTTGATATGAGTAACCAAACCGAAATGCAATATTCTTACAATGTATTTCTTCGAAATATTAAATCTGAAAAGAACAACATGATTACCGATGCCCGAATTGTGCTGGAGGAAGACCACACCAAAATCTCATTTAACTTTATTAATCCCCAGTATTTGGACAATTCACAACTTGAATTTCAATACAAACTCGAAGGTCTTGACGACAAATGGTCAGAATGGGGCAGAGATAACGAATTCAATTTCAACTCTTTACCAACCGGAAAGTTTCGCCTAATTGTTCGCACTCGCAATGCACTGGATCAAGTAACAGAGAGCACACCCATCGAAATAAGAGTAAATCCCCCATACTGGAAAGAATGGTGGTTCTTTTTGTTGGAAGCGGTATTTTTTGGAACCTTATTGCTGATTTCATATATTCTTAATCGTACAGGAAAAGGCAATGCAACCGTAAGTAAAGTGCTCACATTCATTACTTTAGTATTAATGGTGGAATTTTTGAATGCAATAGCAGATAACATATTAATTATTGAAGGCTCGCCAGTAAATTCATTCCTTGTTCATGTGCTTATTGCTCTATTATTATTTCCTTTTGAACGACTTTTACATGGAATTATAACCAATTCTATTGAAGCCAAAAAAATCAATCTTCGGATTAAAAGAGCCGCAAAAAGAGTCCAGAATAAATCAGGTGAAAAAGACGAAGAAGTACAATCATGAAAGAATTTATTGGTGAGCTAATTGGTACATTTTTATTAATATACATGGGTACTGGTGTAGTTGCCGGGGTATTACTCAAAGGCACAAAATCCAATAGTTCTGGTTGGTTAGTAGTCACATTGGGATGGGCTTTTGCTCTTTTGATTGCTATTTACTTTGCCGGAGCACTTAGTGGGGCGCATCTCAATCCGGCAGTAACTATTGCATTGGCTTTAATTGGTAAATTTGAATCCAGCAAGATTTGGATTTACATTTTTGCACAATTTTTGGGCGCCATTGCAGGAGCCATTGCTACTTATGTACACTATTACCCTCATTGGGCAGCTACAGAAGATAAAGATGCTAAACTAGCCGTATTTAGTACTGCTCCTGCTATTAAAAATATAGTCAGTAATTTCTCATCTGAATTTTTGGCATCTTTTATTCTAATGTTCGGGCTTATGGCGATTGGCAGTAATCAGTTTGCATTGGGGCTAAATCCATTAATCATTGCATTATTAATCATTTCTATAGGACTTTCATTGGGAGGCACCACCGGATGGGCTATCAACCCCGCGAGAGACTTAGGACCAAGGATCGCGCATTACCTACTTCCTATTCCCGGCAAACGAGACTCCAACTGGACTTATGCCTGGATACCTGTAGTCGCCCCCATTGCAGGCTGCATTTCAGGAGCATTTTTTTATCAATTCATTATTAATTTGTAAAAAATTAAAATTTTCCATAGCCAATAAGTATCTTATTATCAATTATTTAATACTATAAATATGTTTTTACTCAATATAATGAGTATTTTATCTCAATATATTTAATATAATTGCTCATTGTAATAATAAATATTACTAATTTTGTTGCGTAATTTATGTGAAATGCAAATTGAAAGAGAAGAATATGCACTTTTAAAACAACGAATTGAAGAACCCAGAAGGTTTTTGATTTCGATTTCAGGTCCTCGTCAAATTGGCAAAACCACTATGACTCTTTCTGTTTTAAAGCAACTTAGTATTCCTTACACTTATATGACTGCGGATGGTGTGGATAGCCAAAATTCTGGATGGATTGCAGAAAGATGGGAAACGATTCGCACGCGCATTCGATTAGAAAATCAACCGGAACATTTACTAGTAATAGATGAAATTCAAAAAATTGAGAATTGGAGCGAAACCGTAAAACAGTGTTGGGATGAAGATACACGCAATAACATCCCATTAAAAGTAATTGTTTTGGGTTCCTCAAGAATGCTATTGCAGCAAGGGCTTACTGAATCAATGGCGGGCAGATACGAACAACTATTTTTAGGTCATTGGTCGTTTAACGAAATGAACAAAGCATTTGGGTTTAGTGTCGAAGAATATGTGTGGTATGGTGGTTACCCCGGTGCAGCTCCATTGATTGCCGAGGAAACCAGGTGGCGCGATTATATTCGTTACAGTTTGGTGGATAGCAGCATCAATAGGGATATCTTAATGCTTACAAGGATTGACAAACCTGCATTGTTGAAGCGTGTATTTGAGTTGGGATGCATTTACTCCTCCCAAATTTTGTCTTTCAATAAAATTATTGGGCAAATGCAGGACGCAGGCAACACCACCACGCTTTCGCATTATATGCAATTGACGGACGATGCCGGGCTTTTAGGCACTTTGCAAAAATATTCCGGCTCCGAAATTAAAGTGCGCAGCTCTATTCCCAAATTTCAAGTGTACAACAACGCGCTATTTGGTGCGCATCAGAATATGACTTTAAAGGAAGCTCAATTGGACACCGCCTTTTGGGGTAGAGCAGTAGAATCGGCCGTTGGGGCACATTTGATTAACTACAGAAACAAATACCGCTACGAACTATTCTATTGGCGTGAAGAAAATGATGAAGTTGATTTTGTAGTTGTACACAGAGGAAAACTATTGGCGCTTGAGGTAAAAAGTGGAAAGTCGAGCACCTCAAAAGGTCTTCAACAATTTAAAAAATTGTATCCCGATGCAAAAACACTGATTGTAGG
>JANRJY010000105.1:0-34493 GCA_033763735.1 Bacteroidota bacterium
CGACCGCACCTAACTTTTGTACTTGGTAATAAATTTTTGCAAATCCGGAATGTTCAGATTTTTAAGTTTTTTCTCTAAAATCATAGCCTCTGACCTGGAATTTTTTGTTAATGTTAGTATTAAATCCCATGGGCTGTACGGTGAGGTCGATTTTTCAAAACCACTATTGTGCCGTAACAATCTTTGATTTACATCATTGGTTTGCCCGATGTAATATCTTTTGCCTGAGGAAGAATACAATATATAAACGTAATACATATTATTAAAAAGTAGAGGGAGAGGGATTCGAACCCCCGGATCACTCGCGCGATCAACAGTTTTCAAGACTGCCGCATTCGACCACTCTGCCATCCCTCTGTTAAATTTTTTTATAAAAATTTCTGTTTAATTTAAAGTTGGTCAAGCTTTTGATAAAACAGGGCTGCAAAGATAGTATTTATTTGATTTTTAAAATAAATTTTCAGAATTATTTGAATTGTGAACCAACCAATGTACTATCTGCCCTTTTACCATCCTTACGAAAGTCGTAGGTAGTTTTGCCTTTTTCATTGTATTCTTTTATTACATAAGGTTCAAAATCTTCCACAAAAGGATCCTTTGGGTATTGGATTTCCTTTTTCTTTTTCTTGCTTGGGTAATATTCTGTCCAAATACCAATACGAACATTATCTTTGTAAGTACCTGCCAGCTGTAAGGTACCTTCTTCAGTGAACAACAAATAATCCCCTTCTTTACTTCCCCATTGGATTGGAACTACTTCCTTTGGTTTTTTCTGATCCAAATCATAATAAGTTACTTTTGAATCCGTAGGCCAACCTTTATAAAATCTCTTTTTGTCAAGTAAAATAAAGTTACGGTCATATTTTGCCCAACGACCATGTTTAGCACCTACATAAAAGATACCTTCTTCAATTACTTTCCTTCCTACACGTTTCATATACGGACCATGCAATATTCGAGCATATGGTTTGTCATCTTCAGTAATTGGTCCTATTATTATTTGTCGTTTTTTCTTGTGATACCAATGAATATCTCTAACATAAGGGCTGGGTTCAACCCACTTTTTGAGAACAAAAAATATTTGATACTCTCTTTTTTTAATATCTTTTCCTTTTCTAGTATAAGCACGTTTTGTTTTGAATCCATAAAATACTCGTGGTTTTGGTCTTTTAACCTTTGCATCGTCCTCTTTTTTTTGAGCATTTGTCAATGCAAGGGTTGGTGCTTTTGCAGTATCTATAGGTTTGTTTTCTCCGGTAACCTCATCATAAGCTTTTTCATATAATTCGCGCAAACGAATTTTCTTTTGCGTTTTACAAGCCAGAAGACAGCTAAAAATTATTAATAATACAAGTAGATTTTTCATTTAATTTTACTCCATTCCAAAAATACATGAATGTTTGCCTATTGAATAACGAATTTAGAATAATTATATTTCCAATGTTATGAAAGTATGTATAATAGGATCAGGAAATCTGGCATGGCATCTGGCGCAAGCATTGGATTCAAATGGTAATAGAATAACTGATGTATATAGTAGAAACAAACAAAACGCTCATAATTTGTGTAAAAAGCTATATCATGCAGAATCAACATCTGTTTTGAATTTCAGTGAAAGCAGCGCAGATCTCTTTATTGTTTGTGTTTCTGATGATGCAATTTTTTCTGTTATAAGTCAAATTCAAATTCCGGAAAACAAAATTATCGTACATACTTCAGGTACATTATCATTGGATGTGTTTAAGGAGTTAAATAAATTCGAAAACTACGGAGTGTTTTATCCTGTTCAAACATTTACAAAATCCAAACAAATTTCTTTTAAAAACATTCCTATTTGTATTGAAGCCAATAATGTTCAAACTGAAAAAAACTTAGAAAAAATGGCATTTTCAATTTGTGAAAATGTGTGTTTTATTGATTCAAACGACAGAAAAATATTGCATTTGGCAGCAGTGTTTGCCTGTAATTTTACCACTCAATTAATTCAAATTTCAAAAAATGTATTAGAAAAAAATGCCTTGCCTTTTGATATAATTAAACCACTGATTGCAGAAACCATTGAAAAAACGCTTCTAATAGGACCTGAAAAAGCAATAACCGGTCCTGCCATTCGAAACGATTATAACATAATTGAATCACATAAAAAATTGCTCGAAAAGGATAAATTAGTTTTAGATATATATTCTAAAATCACCGATAGTATTATTCAAACACATCGAAATCAATAACAGAATATTTGTACATTTGCAGCCTTTTTTATTTAACAGAAATGAGACAAAAACTATTGAGTGAAGGTGCTAAGGAACTTAGCTATGAAATAAGGGAGATTGTAAAGAAAGCTGATAAAATCCAAAAAGCGGGACAAAAAGTAAATTGGGAAAACATTGGAGACCCAATTGCAAAAAATCATCAAATTCCGGAGTGGATTAAAGATATTGTCATAGAAACTGTTCGCAAAAACGAAACATATAGCTACTGCCCATCAAAAGGTGTACTCGAAACTCGTGAGTTTCTTGCTGATTTGAATAACAAAAGAGGTGGCGCCCAAATCACTTCAGATGATATTCTTTTTTTCAATGGCTTGGGGGACGCTATTGGTAAAGTATATCAATTTTTGAGCCGTACTTCCAGAATAATAGGACCATCACCAGGTTACAGTACCCATTCATCTGCAGAATCAGCACATGCACATGCGCAACCTATCACCTATAATCTCGACCCAAATAATCATTGGTACCCTGATTTGGATGATTTGTATTTGAAGGTAAAATACAATCCAAATATTGTTGGCATCCTGATAATTAACCCGGATAACCCAACAGGAATGGTATATCCTTTGGAACACCTCAAAAGAATTGTAGAAATCGCACGTGAATTCAATTTGTTCTTAATCAGTGATGAAATTTATCTGAATATCACTTACAATGGAGCTAGAGCATACTCGCTTGCAGAAGTCATTGAAGATGTACCAGGAATTGCAATGAAAGGTATATCCAAAGAATTCCCTTGGCCCGGGGCTCGTTGTGGATGGATGGAATATTATAATAAGGACAAGGACTCCGAATTTAACAAATTGTGTTCGGCTATTGATAATGCCAAAATGATAGAAGTGTGTGCAACAAAACTTCCACAGATGGTAATACCCAAAGTAATGTCTGATTCAAGGTATATGCCTTATAGAAAAGATTTGAATGAAAAAATTGGAAGAAGAAGTTCCATTATATCCGAAATACTTTCGAAAAATAAATATGTGATGTTTAATCCGACTTATGGAGCATTTTACAATACCATTATTTTCAAAAAAGAATCGCTTCGTTCAAATCAGTTTTTACCAATCAATACTCCGGAGATTAAAAAACTAGTTGAGAGTTGGGTAAGCGAAAATGATGTGCAGCCAGATAAGCGATTTGTATATTATTTGTTGGGTTCCAAAGGAATATGTGTGGTGCCTATTTCATCATTTTGTTCTGATTTACAAGGATTTAGATTGACATTGTTGGAGGAAGACGAAGCATTATTAACTCAGATATTTAGTAATTTGAACGATGCAATAAATGAGTATTGCGGATAATATGAATTCGCCTTCAAAAAAAAGCTAAATAGCTCCGGTCAATTTAAGTATAGAAAAAATAACAGCCATTTGACCAATTAGCAATCCGCAAATCCATTGAATAATTGAGGATTTGGTTTCGTTAATACTGATTTTAATTTCTGCACGAATCATATTAAACTCATGATCAATGCTATCGAATCTTTTATAGATTTGTTCTACATCTTTTTTAGTAGCTACCTCTTCTTTTGAGGCTTCTTTCATGTATTCTATCAATGCTTCGGCATCTTCTTTTGAAAAATTATATTTTTGTAAAATGTCGTAAGCTTTGAATTCAAGCGTTTTCATAATTCAAATTTAGTAAAAAAGTAAATGAATTTGCAACAAATCACAACACCTCTTTCAAAAACCCACTAATCTCTTTATTCACAGCATCCAAATCTTTTGATTTCACATGTGAGCCCATCACATGATTACCTACTGTAGGCACAGCTACTAATTTCTTCTTTTCTGATTTTAATTGTGCATGCATCGATTTTATTGCCTCCACACTTACTAAGTCATCTTGCTCTTTTTCATTTTTGTAATAATATAAATTTAATATAGGGCAAGTTACAGCTTCAAATGTCTCTTTGTTCATTTTTGTTTCTAACAATTCTTGAAGTTGGGCCACTGCTTCTAACCGGAACTCTGGATACCAATATTTTTTAAAAACATCGCGTTTATCATCAGAAACCTGGTTTTTGCCTCCAACCACTAAACTTCCTATTTGAACACCCCATGGATTATTTGCAATAAAAGAAAGCGGATGTGCCAAACGAACATTGGGCGACATGTTTATCACTGCATATACATCGTTTGGGTAAGTTGCTGCTAATATTAAAGCTAAAGTGCCCCCAGTAGAAGTACCCATTAGTATTACTTTTTTACCCAATTTTTTGCCAATAACCAAGGCGTCTTTTGCTGATTGCCATAGTGCATCAACGGTTATTCCTTTCATATTTTCTACAGTATCTATACCATGATATGCCAATCTGCTCAAATACAAATTAGCGTTTAATTGCTTGGCTATATTTCTATGGGTAGGATTACCTTCTTCTTGACTTGCCGAATATCCATGCAAATACACAATACAATATTCTGTAACTTCTTTAACTGAATCATTATTCCATACAATTCGAGCCTCATTATCAGACTTTACTTTATGTTGCGATTCTTTGGCAACAATATTAGACTCCATTTCAAGAATATCTTCATTAAAAACAGGTAATGATTGGTCATATTTTGGCGTAGACGGATTTGGTCCCAACATGTATCCTAAAACCAAAATAACTCCAATAGATATGAATATAAATCTCCGAGTTCTCATTGTTTTATGAATTTAAATATCGAACTATTTCATTAATAATCAGTCCCAACATTATTTATTTTACTTAAGTATATATGTTAATGCACGAAATAATGAAGTAAATATGACATTAAATTTTATCCATTTGACTTGTTTACTAATATTTCTCTTAGAAATTTGTAAAAAAATCTTTAGTATATACTATTTTACATACAATGAAGTTACAATTAATGCTTAAAACTTTTTTAATCCTTAGTATTACGATAGCCCTGCTATCATGCGGATCCAACGACAAAAGAATATTGGTTTTTTCAAAAACAGGAGGATTTAGACATGAATCAATTGCCAACGGAAAGATAGCCTTAATGGAATTAGGCAAAATAAATAATATTATAGTTGATACTTCTGAAAATGCTGATGTTTTTAATGATGATGACTTAAAAAAATATAGTGCTATTGTGTTCTTGAGCACTACTGGTAATATACTTACTTTCGAACAAAAAATTGCCTTTGAAAGGTACATCCAATCAGGGGGCGGATTTGTTGGCATTCATGCGGCTACTGACACGGAATATGGTTGGAAATGGTACAACAAACTTGTGGGAGGGCAATTCTTAGGTCATCCTGCAATACAAAAGGCCACAATTAATATCAAAGATAATCATCACGAATCTACCATAGAATTGCCTAATCCATGGGTTCGTACGGATGAGTGGTATAATTTCAAAAATTTTAATAAAGATGTGCATGTTCTTGCTCAAATTGACGAAAAAACATATCAAGGTGGTACCATGGGCGAAGATCATCCTATGATTTGGTATCATGAATATGATGGAGGAAGGGCATTTTATACTGCTTGTGGTCACACCAAGGAATCATACTCAGAGGAATTATTTCTTAAACATATTTTAGGTGGCATAACCTATGCCATAGGGGAAAATAAAAGAGATTATTCAAAAGCAAAAAGCCAGCAAATGCCTGATCAAAGCAGATTTTCAAAACAAATAATCAAAAACAACTTAAACGAACCTATGGCTCTTGCAATTTCAGATGATGGTTCAAAAATATTCTTTTGCGAACGAAGAGGTAAAGTGTTTGTATATGAGCCTATTAAAGGAATAACTCGGCAAATCGCATTTTTAAAAGTTGAAGATTTTGCCGGACATGGTATCATGGGCATGACACTTGATCCTGACTTTTCTTACAATAGCTGGGTATACATATTTCATTTAAAATTGGATTCCACTTACAGACTTTCCCGATTCAAATATCAGGATGACAAACTGGATTTGAATTCGGAGCAAATAGTGTTTTCAATGCCATTTGACAGAGAGCCGGGTGCACATAATGGCGGTACAATACTTTTTGATAAATATCGCAATTTACTCATATCCATTGGTGACAACACCCCGCCATGGCAAGCGAATGGTTACCCTCCTTACGATGAAAGACCCGGCAGAAAATTATATAATGCCCAAAGAACCGCTTCAAATACACAAGATTTGAGAGGCAAAATATTGAGAATCAAACCCAACATCTATGGTCCGGGATATACCATTCCGGATGGAAACTTGTTTGACAAAAGTGGTAAAGAAGGTCGTCCGGAAATATATGCTATGGGTTGCCGAAACCCTTGGAGAATGTCGTACGATAAAAACACAAACTTTGTATATTGGGGTGAAGTAGGTCCTGATGCGGGAAAAGACAGTACTATCGGGCCGAGAGGTTATGATGAAATTAATCAAGCCAAAAAACCCGGTAATTTTGGATGGCCATATTTTGTAGCCAATTCCAAACCTTATAAAATAATGGATTTGGTTGCACCGGGAGAAGGAGCTTTGGCCAATGTGGAACGTCCCGAAAACAATTCGCCTTATAATACCGGTCTCAAATACCTGCCAAAACCAACCGATGCATTTATTTATTACCCATATGCCGATTCGTGGGAATTTCCTGAAGTAGGAAAAGGAGGCAGAACTGCATGTGCGGGACCAATTTACCATTTCAACGATGCAGAAAAAAGCTCATCAGTAAGGTTTCCCAGATATTATGATGGCAAACTTTTTATTTTTGAATGGATGCGCGATTGGGTTAAAGTTGTTACAACAGACAAAAATGGCGATTACATAAAAATGGAACCATTCGCACCTCATTTGCGATTTGACCACCCAACACACATGGTATTTGCACCTGACGGATCATTATATTACTTGGAATATGGTTTTATATGGTATTCACAAAACGAAAACGCACGACTTTCAAGAATCATTTATAGTGAAGGAAACAGACCTCCTGTGGCAAAATTAAGCTTGTCAGATAGCATAGGTGACTTGCCTTTGAAAGTAAACTTTGATGCCAGTAAGTCTATGGATCCGGATGGAGACAAATTGTCATATGAATGGTGTTTTGAAGGCGCTAATGTCAATTCTACAAAACCTAAAGATGAATATACGTTTACAAAACCAGGCATTTATAACGTCAATCTTACTATAATTGACAATAACGGAGCACGTAATACGGAGATAAAAAAGGTAATAGTGGGTAATACGTATCCCAAAGTTAAAATAGAACTATTGGGAAGTAGCGAGTCATTTTACTTTCAAGAGTCAGATATCAACTACAAAATAAATATTTCAGATAAAGAAGATAAAATTATTGACCCTAATTCCATTGAAGTATTACTAAATTATACTCCACATGGAAAAGATATTTTTCCGATGGTAAGTTCCGGACATCAAGAAACTCCTAAAGAAAGAGAAATCACTGAAAATGTTTTAATTGCTCAAAGCGATTGCAAAAGTTGCCATGCATTCAAAAAACAATCTGTAGGTCCATCTTTTTATGACATAGCTCAGAAATACAAAAATGACAATAAGGCTATTGATTATTTGGCAAATAAAATTATCAAAGGTGGTTCAGGAGTTTGGGGCGATCATGCCATGAGTGCACATCCACAATTATCAAATACCATTGCAAAAGATATGGTGAAATATATTTTGTCAATCGCTTATGACGAAAACGACAAATACTCACGAAAACTATCTCCTTCGGGTACAATTCCGGCTTCAGAATTTAAAGGTAAAAAGGGCTGGTTTTACATTACCGCTTCTTATACTGATAAAGGAAATAATTTGTTAAATAGGCTTACGAGTTATCACACTATCACTTTACATCCTCCATTAATTAATGCTATTGATGCAGATTCCATTCGTAAGTACGTAGCAATTTCTAATTCAGAAAAAGAAAATACACTTATATATGTTGGGGCATTTCAGCATAATTCACATATCTATTTTAAAGATGTAGATTTAACCAGCATTGGGTCGGTTACGGTTAAAATAAATTCAAACAGAGCTAGTGGAAGCCTTAGAATAATGGCAAATGACCCAAATAATGGCGTTTTATTAGGTTCAATACCTGTAGTTCCTCAATTAGCTTGGGAAAAATGGGATGCTCAAACTGTTCAATTAAAACCCACAATTGGTCATAAGAAATTGTTTTTTGTGTTTAGCGATAACAATGAAGGGAACTTAAACTTATCAGGTGAATATAGAGATATTAATATTTTAGATATTCGATTCAACAGAAGTATTCCTTTTAAATCAAATCCATAAATTAATAAAAAATGAAAAATAGCCAATCACGAAGAAAAGCGATTAAAAACATAACTGCAGGAACTGCAGCCCTAACTGCCGCTCCATTTTTGTCATCCAATGCAAAAAGTTCTATTTTTGACGACATGGAACAACTTCAACTTAAAGGAAACATCAATCACTCTGTATGCCGTTGGTGCTATGGCGACATACCATTTGAAGACCTTTGCAAAGCTGCCAAAGAATTGGGTTTAAAATCCATAGAACTTACCGGACCTGAAGAATGGCCGATACAGAAAAAATACGGACTCACTTGTGCCATGCCTTGGGGTGCCGGAATGGGCATTGAAAAAGGTTGGAACAACCCAGCTTTGCATGATGAACTGATCAAAAGTTATACCGAACATATTCCTAAAGTAGCGGCTGCAGGATATGATAAATTAATATGTTTTTCAGGTAATAGAAATGGAATGTCGGACGCACAGGGCATACAAAATTGTGCCTTAGGTTTGAAAAAATTAATGCCAATAGCTGAAAAGTACAAAGTAACCTTGGTAATGGAACTACTCAATAGTAAAGTGGATCATAAAGATTATCAATGTGATCATACTGCTTGGGGTGCTGACTTATGCAAAGCCATTGGTTCAGAGTATTTTAAATTGCTATACGACATATATCACATGCAAATAATGGAAGGGGACATCATCCGTACCATTCGTGAAAACATCAAATATATTGCTCACTTTCATACTGGAGGTAATCCCGGTAGAAATGAGATTGACGAAACGCAAGAAATATTCTATCCTGCAGTGATGAAAGCAATTGTTGAGCTTGGCTACAAAGGATTTGTATCACAAGAGTTTATCCCCAAAAACCCTAACAAACTCGCTTCTCTGAAAAAAGGGATTGAGATTTGTGATGTGTAAAAGATAGGTTAATTAGGGAGTCAAGGACAAAACGCTTTATTTTTTGTAGGAAACAAAGTGTTGAATTATGAAAGATATTTTTATTCTACGAATTGAATAGGTTTAAAATCATTTACTATAAATTCATTATAAAAATTCCTTACTCTTTTAACTACGTCATTTTTTGCATGGGAACTTTCAATTTCTTTCAGGAATTCATTAAACCCATCATACCCGTTCTTTGGATTTTTGTAATTCTCAAATGTTTGATTTACAAAAGCACGTAAAGTTTTGAAAGGGCGTTCATCACTAAATAGTTCTTGATTATCAACTATAATAAATTGCAAATATTCAACAGGCCTTTCCTTAATATAATTCAAAAAAATTTCATTCGCATTTGGTATTAAAATTATTTTTCTTTCTTCTCTTGTTATGTCATGAAAACAATTTTGATAAAGTTCAAAAACCAACTCGCTAACACCAGGTAAATCTTTAGTATATAACTTTAGATATTTCAACTGTATATTTTGGCACTCTTCTTTTGTTAATAAAAACTTATATTCTTCATCATCAATATATCTTCTTATTATTTGAACTAATAATCGAGATGTCGCTACAAAAGGTTTATCTGTTTTTTCAACTAATAATGTGAGAAAATAAGACTTAAAATCATTTTCATCAATGGTTTTAAGTGAAATATTTAATTTCCATTCATCAATAATTCTTCTTTTAAATAAATCTAAAAACGAATTTTTAATATTTTCATCTAAATATTGATGTTGGGATAACCTGTATATAACACTAAATAGTTTTTTAAATTTTTCACTTTCATATTTTGTAAAATCCAAACTTTCCAATTTTTCATATAAATCTTTGAATTTGCCTTTACATATGAATTCATATAATTGTTCAACCAATTCTTCCTCCGAAAATTTTAACAATTTTTCTATAAACTCCTCAAGTTCATATTTGCTCATTAATTCAAGGCTATCAAATAAAAAATAAAATATAAACCTACTTTCCTTTGTTATACTATGTGAATTAATAGTTCTATTACTTTTGTTGTGTATCCCTCCACAAAAAATAAAATCTAATAATTCATGAATCTTATTTATATCATCTATATTAATACTACACTGAGCATAATTATCTAATAAATAACTGTTGATTTTATATTTATTATCCTTCATTAAAAGTTGATAATCTCTACTAAAATTATTTCCTTCAAAACTATTTATAAACAAAAAGTCATTCTTTTGGGTATAAATTAGCCTATAAACTTGAGAAAATTTCAATTTCAACATTTCTATCAAAAAGAAATCTTCAATTTCTACTTCTTTGGAGGCAATTTTAAAGTTAAAAAAGAAACTATTGAAAAACCTTATTTTGTCTCTATTTGTGTTTATGTAATTGAAAATGAAATCTTGATTTTTTTTAATAAACTCAACTAGATTTAACAGTTTCGTTTCTTGCATTTCAAACTTTCCCTTTTTTAAATAATTTTCTAAATCTTCAATAAAATGTTTAACAAAACGGTATGCTTCACTTTGAATTAACGGTAGTTCAAAAGAAAATATTTTTTCTAGAAATAAGTGATAATTATACTCGTTAAAATCTTTAACAGCACTTAAAACATACCCTTTATCAAATGTTGCAATAAAAATAAATTTATCAAACGCTGCTGCATTTCTTATAAGTCTTAATACCTCGATAATTTCTAGCTTATCAAGTCTATCCAAGTCGTCTATAAAAATTATAATCTTTTTGTTCAATGCATTTAACTTATCATTAATTCTTTTATATTTATCAAAAGCTGGAGTATTATTTTGAAATGCAATAAAAAATGCTTTAATTAATCTAGAAAAATAATGCTCTGAAACATTAGATATTCTTTCGCCATATTTTAAGAAGTCATTAGATAAACTTATGTGGTTTTGTAAATTATAGTCGACTGTAATAAAAAAATCTTGAATAATATTTTTTGAAGATGTATTATACCATGGTTTGAAATCAATTGTTATAAATCTTTCAGAAGATAATTCATTTTTTAAAGTTTTAATAAATGAAGTTTTGCCTATACCCCACGGTCCAGTGATTAAAATTGCAAATGATTCTTTATTATCAAATGACTCAATTTCATTTTTTAATAATTCAACTAGATGAAATCTATTGTAGGGGTCATCTGAATTAAACACAATTGGTGAATCTTCTTTTAATATTGAATTATCATCGTTGGATGGTTTTTTCTTTGAAAGTTTTGATTTTGCGTAGATTGCTAGATATGATATTGGCATTATTAAAATCAAATCATAATAATAGATGAAACTCTTATTATAAATAGGAATAAAATAATAATCTAAAAAATGTCCTTGAAATCTGTAAAGCCAAATTAATATTATGGAAATTACAAAAAATAAGTGTTCCAGATTTAGTACGTAAGAGTTACTAAATTTAGGAATTACTTCCTTCAACATAAAAACTACAATTAAAATCAGTAATAAAATATTGAATGTGAGGAAATCTATCTGATAAATAAATGGAGTTAATTTATCTAAAATAAGTTCTTGAAAAATACATTCAATTGAATTCCTAAAGGAAAGGAAAAAAAATATTGCGATTAAAAAATACAGTAATTTTAAAATCAAGTCCTTTTTTTCTTCTCTATACATTTTTTCTGAAGGCAACTTAATTACTTAATTTATACTAATTAATAATAAATGATTATTACTTCCATTAGGTTTAATACCAAGTTAATTTACAATATAATTTATATTTTATTGCCTTAATTGGTTATTAAAAATGGAATTATTGTAGAATAAATCTGAAATATGTTTTTCAATTCTAGTAATTTTGTAAAACAATGTATATTCCATTTGACGAAATGCCGGGTCATGCCCGACTTTGGATTTTTCAAACGAATCGATTAATTACTGATGAAGAAGCTTCTATCATAAAATCATCTGTACGAAATTTTGTCGATATATGGATGAGCCATGGTGCCAGTGTAACAGGTTCATTTGATATGCTTTACAATAGATTTATATTGATTGTTGCCAATGAAAATGCAAATGACGTAGGCGGTTGTTCTATTGACAACATGGTGCATTATCTTCAAACACTAGGTGCTGGTATTGGAATTGATTTTATGAATAGAGATATTGCTTATTTAATTGATAACCAACTAGTATCAGCTCCTATAAATGTTTTTAAATCAATGCTTTCAAATGGTGAAATTGATGTAAACACTCAAATATTTGTCAATAATTTAATAAGAAAATCTGATTTGAAATATCAGTGGAAAGTTCCTGTATCGAATAGTTGGTTAAGTAAATACTTACCTCAATCACAAAAGGAGGTGATTTGAATAAAAAATTGAAAAGTAAATTTTTTCTTTTGATACTTAAATTTAAACATTTTTTAAATGGAAATTGATTATCCGGAGTTCAAAAAAAGCCTATCGTCCTAAGTTAGTCTTTGATGGGTGTATGAATTTTATGATAAAATTCAACGCATTTCCAATTATACTTTTAATTAATAATTTTTTCGGTAAATACTAATTATCCATTTGCAAAATAAGAGATTTGACAACAATTGAAAAGTTGTCAAATGTTATCATATTTTTGTAATTGTATTATTAAATAATAAAACAAATATGGCTTGTACTACATGTACATCAGGTGGAGGATGCGGAACCACAGGAGGATGTGGCAAAAATGGGGGCTGTGCTTCGGGAGGATGCAACAAACTGAATAGTTATGATTGGTTAGCCGGAATTGCAATTGAAGCTAATACAATTAACCCTATTGTGGAAATTCGTTTTAAAGGAAGCAGAAAAGAATTTGTTAGAAATTTAAACCATTTGCAATTATTAACCGGCGATGCGGTGATATTGGAAAGTGGCAATGGTCAGGAAATGGGATTTGTATCCATGCAGGGTGAACTTGTACGGTTACAAATTAAAAAGAAAAATGCAAAAATCACAGATGATATTCCTGTCATAATCAGATTGGCGACCCGTGAAGATGAACTTAAATATGAGCAAATTAAAAATAAAGAAATGCCATTTTTATATCGTGGCAGAGAAATAATAAAAGAACTTAACCTCCCAATGAAGCTATCTGATGTGGAAATTCAATGGGATGGTAAAAAAGCCACTTTTTATTATTCGGCTGAAGATAGAGTTGATTTCAGAGAATTAATTAAAAAATACGCTACAGAGTTTAAAGTGCGTATCGAAATGAAACAAATCAGTCTCCGGCAAGAAGCAGGAAGGCTTGGAGGTATTGGAATATGTGGAAGAGAACTATGCTGCTCTACTTGGCTAACTGATTTTAAATCGGTAAACACCTCTGCAGCGCGATATCAAAACTTGTCAATAAACCCTCAAAAGCTTTCCGGGCAATGTGGTAGACTGAAATGTTGCCTTAATTATGAATTGGATACTTATATGGAAGCATTAAAAGACATTCCAAATTTAGAAAAACCAATCCATACTTCTGTTGGAGAAGCTCGATTGCAAAAAACGGACATTTTTAGGAAAATTATGTGGTTTTCATATAATAACGAAGCCACTTGGTATAGTATCACCACGGAAGAAGTATTTCAAATTATAGAACTTAATAAAAAAGGAATCAAGCCAAATTCACTAGACCCAAATGATATTGGAGACAAAGAATTGGCAAAGTCAGCTTACGCATTGAACAAAGACATTCGAAAATTGGATGAAAAATTCAAAAACAAAGGACGGGATTTTAGGAATAAAAAAAGACGGTAGTCATTTTTAATGATGCCAGTTGGTTGTTATAAAAATTAATAATTATGAATAGTATATATATGAATTTAATAAGAGTTACTATTATTACCATTTCATGCTTTTTTTTAAGCGCATGTGACAAATACTTGGTGTTTGAACAAAACAAAGACTTTGAAAATGCGAAGTGGTTTGCCGATAGTGTGTGTGCTTATACTTTTAGGATTGATGATATTAATCAAGAATATAATGTTCAATATTTAGTCAGAAACACATTGAACTATCCTTTTCATAATTTATTTGTCAAATACGAAATGAAAGATTCATTGGGAAATGTACTTCGGTCCGAACTACAAGAAATGCAATTGATGGACAGCAAAACGGGTCAACCATATGGAAATGGAATGGGAGATATATTTGATAATAAAATATATGCTTTTAAAAAATATAAGTTCCCTCGAAAAGGAACTTATACAATTTTTTGTACTCAATACATGCGAAAAGACCCAATTGATGAAATTATGGCTTTTGGCATTAGGGTTGAAAAATATGAAGAAGGTAAGTAAATACTTTATGCAGCTCTATGTTTCTGTACACAATATACTAAATCGCCTACTGTGTGAAGTGAGGGAATTTCCCGATCATCTATCTGAATATGAAATTCATTTTCAACGTAAAGCAGCATTTCATTAAGTTCATACTCATTGATATATAAGTCTTTATGCAAATCTTGGTTATATGTAAACTTTGGTGCATGCAACATCAAATGTTTTTCGAATATCTGTTTGATGGTATTTAATATTTGGCGATTCATAGTTTTAATTTTTAAGGATTAATGAGCCTGAAATATTTTCAGGCTCTAATAAACAAGATTACACAACTGCTTATTCTAAAGGTTTTTTGAAAACCTTAGCTTTAATTCTTTCAGATATATAATACATACACGGCACAAGTATTAAGGTAATTAGGGTCGCAAATATCAATCCGAAAATCATAGTCCAGGATAGTGGTCCCCAGAATGCCACATTATCGCCTCCGAAGTAAATATGCGGATTCAACTCTGTGAATATGGTTACAAAATCGATATTGAAACCAACTGCCAAAGGCACTAACCCCAATGTAGTAGCCGTAGCCGTGAGTAGCACTGGGCTCAACCTTGTTTTACCAGCCTGAATTAATGCTTCTTTTATAGGTAAACCTCTGGCTCTGAGTTCTTCGGTAAATTCGAGAATTAATATTCCATTTTTCACTACAATACCTGCAAGTCCCAATATACCTACTCCGGTCATTACAATCACAAAATCCATATTGAAAATACCTACCCCAAGGAATACCCCTATGATACTAAATACTATTTCAGTAAGAATAATTAAAGGCTTGCTTAAGGAGTTGAATTGAACTACAAGAATAAATAAAATTAAACCTATAGAGATTAGCAACGCTACGCCCAAGAAGTTGGAGGTTTCGGCCTGATCCTCTTGTTCCCCTCCCATTTTTATTTCATACCCATCTTTGAGTGGGAAATTTTTCAGACTTGCTTCAATTTTGGGCACAATGTCGTTGGCGGCATATCCCGTCAATACATTTGATCCCAACGATACCACTCGCTTATTATTTCTTCTTTTAATACCTCCGTATGAATTGCCATAAGATATTTTGGCAACGGATGATAAAGGAATTTGTCGGATAGCACCATTCATGCCCATATCGCGGAAGGTAATTTTGAGGTTCAACAATTCGTCAATCTTATTTCGTTGGCTTGGCTGATAACGAAGCATGATGGGGTTTTCGTCTTCTCCGTCTTTGAATTTGGAAATTTCTTTACCATAAATAGCATTTCTTACCTCCAACCCAATTTGACCGGTAGATAATCCTTCACGATTGGCTCTGTCTCTGTCAATTTCAATTACTATTTCCGGTTTACTTTCTTCCAAATCGGATTTTAATTCTTCAATTCCGGGTATTCCTTGTGCGTTGATATAGGCTTTTAAGTCACTGGTGATTTGTATTAAATCTGAAAATTCATCTCCTGAAATCAACAATTCAATAGGCTTTCCTGTAGGCGGACCATTTGACTCTTGGCTCACTGTGATTTCGGTGCCCGGAATATCTTGAATGGCATTTCTGATTTGGTCGAGATACACCTTGGTTGATGCACCATTGCGTTTGCCAAACTCTACAAACGAAACCGACACTTTTCCTTTATTTGGTTTGGGACTAGGGTCTTGCTCTGATGGGTCATTGGTTCCGTAAGTTACGTTTGAGATAATCGATTCTACGATTGGGTTATTTTCACCTACCGTTTGAAATACTTTATCTTCAACTATTTTGGTAATTGAGTCGGTCACCGACTGATGCGTACCTATGGGTAATCCTACGTTTACATATATAAAATTTGGGTCGGCACTTGGAAAGAAATACACCTGAGGTTTGCGAACAATTATTAAACCAATTGATCCAAAAAACAAAAACACAGTGCCTATGAGCAAGTAAGCAGTATGTCTGCCTCTTAGCGACCAAGTGATAATTTTTTCATAACCGCCTACCAATGCAGGGATAAAATGCTGTTGAAAACCCTTAATGGCGCCCGTAAGTACAAACTTGTTGAAAACCAAAAGCATAGCCAAAAAAGCAAGAAAATTACCCAAGCCAAAATTACCGGCCATATAAGCAATAGTAGCCGATGACAAGAAAATAAGGATACTGATTACCAGCCATTTATTATTTTGGAAAAATGATTTTTTAGGATCCTCTTTTTCTTCTTTGGACATAAAATTGACCGCAAATACCGGATTAATGATAAATGCCACAAAAAGGGAAGCGAGAAGTGTAATGATTAAAGTTACGGGCAGATAATACATAAACTTGCCCACAATTCCCGGCCAAAATAATAGCGGTACAAATGGTGCCAATGTGGTAAGTGTACCCGCAAGTACAGGTACAAACACCTCTCCGGCAGCTTTTTTGGCAGCATCTACAATTGAAATATGTTCATCGTGATATATCCTATGGGTATTCTCTATTACTACTATGGCATCATCTACTACAATTCCCAATGCAAACAAAAAGGCAAATAGTACTATAAAATTCAAAGAAAATCCGATAGATGGCATTAACATAAAAGCCACAAACATTGAGAGTGGTACTGAAAGACCCACGAATATGGCATTGGTAACACCCATAAAAAACATAAGTACTACAGTAACCAATATAAATCCAATAATGATGGTGTTAATTAGGTCATGTAACGAGGTTCTGGTTAATGTCGATTGATCTCCTGTAATTACTACTTTAAGGTCTTTAGGGTATTTATTTTTTTGCAATTCGGCCATAATTTCACGCACTTTGTCGGTAGCTGTGAGTAGGTTTTCACCTGCACGCTTCACGACATTCAGTGTTATTACCGGCTTGTGTGCTAGGCGGGCATAACTTTCTTGTTCTTCAAAAGTATAATTTACAGTAGCAATGTCTTTAAGATAAACAGGTGAACCATAGGCCGATTTGATAACGATATCTTCAATTTTCTTTGGATCGGTAAATTGTCCACTGATTCGTACCGCACGTTTCATTTCATCCATTTTGATTGTGCCTGCCGACACTGTAAGATTTTCATAAGCCACTGCTCGTTCAATATCACCTAGCGTGATGGTGGCTTGTTGCATTTTGTACATATCCACATCTATCTGCACTTCACGATCACGGGCACCTACAAGGTCAATTCGAGATATTTCTTTTAAGCCTTCTATTTTATCTTTAGCATCTTTGGCGTATTTTTTTAATAATTCATCCGGATAATTGCCTGATATATTCACAAACATTACAGGAATATCAGAGAAGTTAAGTTCAATTACACTTGGTGCCGTAGGCAAATCTTTGGGTAAATCTTGACGCGCTTTATCCACAGCATCTTTTACACGTTGCTTCGCAATTTCTACAGGTACATTGGCATTGAATTCCACGATTACATTCGAAAAATCTTGAATGGAATTACTGCTTACTTTTTTTACACCATTGAGCGATTTTATTTGTTTTTCCAGCTTTCTGGTTACCAAGTTCTCAATATCCACAGGTGATGTGCCCGGGTATATGGTACTTACGAATATGGTAGGAATAACTATATCGGGATAACTTGCCTTGGGCAAATTGATATAACTAATAATGCCAAATAAGGTAAAGAAGAAAGTCATTATATATATGGCTGTCTTGTTATTGACCGACCAAGAAGTAGGCCCAAAGTGTTTGTATTTATTTAAGTCCATTTTTATGAGATTTTTGATTGATGGTTCTTGGTTTTTGGTTTTTTTGTTTGGTTCTTATTGTTAAGATTGAGGCATTTAATATTTTGTAGTTACTATATAAGCCATTATTTTATTTCTAATCTTCGGCATCTACTTTTGGTTTGTTCAATTCCAGTGTCAATTTGTCCTTTGACAAGCTCAGGAAGACAACCTCCGCTGTCAGGCTGAGCTTGTCGAAGCCTGTTTGAAATACTTTCAATATTATTTATTGCATAAATCGTTTATTTCTGCTGTGTTCAACCAAAAACCAACAATATTTTTAATATTTTATCGCTTGCCCTTCTACCAATCCTGAGTAGCCAAAGGTTATGATTTTGTCGCCTTCGTTTAACCCTTCGGTTACAAGTGCTTGGGTTCCATAGGTGTAATCTACCTTTATTACTTTGCGTTCGGCTTTTCCATTATTATATAGCAATACATAATTGCCCGTTGCCGATTTTTGTACGGTGTTGATAGGAACTACGATTGCTTTCGTTTTTGTATAATCTTTGATTCTTAAGTAAGAAATCATATTTGGTTTTATGGAACTAACTGTGCCTGCCGAAAGTCTGATTTCTACAGGAAAGGTGCGGCTGATTTCGTTGATGCTTTTGCCCACGACTGATATTTTTGCGTTCACTACTTTATCGATATCGGGGAATGTAATTTGTACATCATCACCTTCGTTTACTTTTTCGATATAGCTCTCAGCCATTTCACCGGTTACTTTAAACTCTGACAAATCAATTACCCTAAAAGCCGGAAAGCCGGGAGCTGCCATTTCTCCTTCTTTTTTGAATACCTCATCTACGTATCCATCAATAGGAGCTACAATTTTGGTTTTCTTCAATTGTTCTTTTAGTGAAGCTATTCTGCTTTCAAGGCTTTCTTTTTGCGATTTGGCTTGCAAATACTGCACCTCCGTGCCTACATTTTCTTTATATAGTTTTTCTTGTTTTTCAAAAAGTGTTTTTACAAGCTCATACGAGGTTTGTACTTCTTCTATTCCTTTGCGAATCAGGGTTGCATCTACTTCTGCAAGTACTTTGCCTTTCGATACTTTGTCGCCTCGTTTTACCAATACCTTCATGATATTTCCGCCTACTTCGGGGCTTACAATGATGTTATTATCCGTATCTACTTTGCCTTGTATTTCTACATAATGATTAAAAGTGGTTTTTTGCAAAGTGTCCACTTTTACCATTGTAACTTTGTTTTTAGAAGCCGAAGAGGTATCGGTGAGGGCAATTGCTGCCTCCAGCGTTTTAATTTTTTCTGAAAGCTCAGCTTGTTGCTTTTTAAGTGCATCGAGTTCCGATTTTTTGTCGGCCGGAGCTGCTTCGTTGCTACTGCAGCTATAAAGAAATACCAGTCCGGAAACCAAAGTAATTCCAATTAAGTGTTTATATAAAGTATTCATAATTAAAGGTTTAAGTTTTGGTTGTTTTTGAATATAATAAGTACAATTTAGTTCTTGTTGGTGCCTAATGCTTGTTCGTAGTCAATTTTAAATATTAAGAAGTCGAACAATGCATTGAAATAATTGATTTGGGCTTCCTTAAGTGATGATTCAGCATCTGTCACCTCAAGATTGGATGCTACACCCGCTTTATATTTTTTAAACACCACATGATTCACGTTTTTGGCAAGTGCCAAATTGCGTTCTTGGATTTTGAGCGAGCGTTGGCTATTGGTTAGATTCACTTTAGCTGATTGCACTTGCAAATTCATACCTTGTTCAAAATTTTTGAGATTCAGTTCCGCTTTAGCAAGATTAAATTTTGATTGCTGTACTTTGCTTGATCGTTGCAAACCTGAGAAAATTGGAACGTTGAGTCCTAATTGAACAAATGAATATGTGCTCCAATAAGTGGGTTGTCGCTTGAATTCAGGAGCTGATTGCAAGTCATTTAGCACTGCAATATTTCTATTTTCAAAAAGATTGAGATTATTGGATGATGTAAATGCACCCAAACTTCCTTGTGCAACTAATGAAGGAAGTGCAGCACCCCTGTTGTTTTTTAAATCAAGCTGATATGATTTAACTTGTAATTTCAACAATTGATACTCAGTTCTTCTGCTTGGATCCACTTGTTCATTGGTGTTCACATCGGTGTTGGTGGTATATTTGCCAATACTATCGGTAAGAATAATATTCTGTTCAATAGGCATGCCCATTTGAAATTTTAATGAAAGTGAAGATAGTACCAATAAATTAATGGTTTTTTCATACTCAGTAAGCAAATTATTCAAAGTAACCTCCAATCGGTCAACATCAATTTGTTCTGCAAAACCGCTTTTTTGAAGTGCCTTTAATTGTTTTAAATTGGAATCAAGGCGAACAATGTTAATATCAAACAACTTGATGCGCTCTACATTAATCAAGTTTTGAAAATAAGCTTTCTTTACATTATTGATGGTTTGCTCTTTGGTTTGTTGAGACGAACGGTAAGCCAAGTCTTTATAGGTTTTGGCTGCCTGCAAACCTACGATGTAACTGGCGTTAAAAAGAATTTGCGTGGCTGTCAAACTCGCTTCCAAGTTGGTAGGCAATTGAAAAATGGCGGGAAGAACCAATACGTCAGGAGCAGGTGCACCGGGAGGCAATGTTACAAATGGAGTGCTGCCGGGCAGATATGAATTTCTTAATTTAAAGTAATGTTGCAACCCTGCAGAACCATCAATTTGCGGAAGCCCTATACCTCTAATTTCCCGTACTCTTGCGGCAGCTATTTCTTCATCCAAACTTGCACTTTTGATAGCCACATTATTTTTTAGGGTATAATCAATGCACTCCTGCAAACTCATCTTGAGCGTATCTGTACTTTGAGATTGTGCAAAAATGCTACCTGCCCATAGGAACAGGCTAATAACTGATAACTTATAACTTATAACTGGTTTCATTAGGTTTAGGTTTGGTTATTATTTTTTTAGGTTTTGGTCGGTAATTTATTTTTTCTTTTTAAAACCTCATCCTAAATCCTTCTCCTTCTGAGAAGGACTTAAAGGAATTTTTAGGTTTTGGTCGGTAATTTATTCAATTATTTCTTTTAATTCATTAAATCTTTTGTGCCCTTTAATGGTGCATACTCCATAAATGAAATGGGTAAACAATTGATCGTGTATTTCTACAAATTCATGTGAGCCAATAGGGAACACATCCATATTAAATCCAATTTCAATTTCTTCTACTCTAAGCTTTGCAAGTATTTCTATATCAATATCTTTTCTGAAATATCCCTGATCAATTCCTTTTTGTAAGCTCTTTTTAATATTTTCAACGATATATTCCTTTTTGAACTTTTGGAATGTAGCGTATGC
Organism: Bacteroidota bacterium; assembly: GCA_033763735.1. Taxonomy (GTDB): domain Bacteria; phylum Bacteroidota; class Bacteroidia; order Cytophagales; family UBA9547; genus JANRJY01. Next base: position 21,745 of record JANRJY010000105.1, read on the forward strand.
ATTGGGGTGATATTTGCGCATATCAAATAAAATAGAGGGGTTTATTTTATTGGTCATATTACGCATATATATAGTAGCTTCGAACATTTCTTTTATCACATCAGTATTCGTGTTGAAAATATTATCCATATCGCATTTTTGTTTGCTCATATGGCTGTGCAATACTTCCAGCACCAACTGATCTTTATCCTTAAAATATTGATAAATAGTTTTTTTGGACATACTCAGGTGATGCGACAATTCATCCATCGTTATGGATTTAATTCCGTATCGCGTAAATAATTCTTCCGCTCCTTGTAATATCAGCTCCTTTGGTTCCAACTTTATTTTCTTAATTACATCAACGACACAAAACTATGGAAACTTTTTATATTACAAAAGTTTTTTTAGTTTTTTTAAGAATATTTATTGCAAACATAATCCTTGCAAATTTTGTTCAATCGATAACTTATTTGAAGTGTATTATAAAGTGGATGAAACGAAATAATTAAAGGTTCAAACAAATATTGAATTTCATTTTTTCTAAAAATGCTCTTTTATTATTTTTTAGGTATGTACATTTGTTTTGGATTAGAACAATATGCCTGCAATTCAAATTATTAAATCAAGTAATCTAAGCAAATCGGAACCTAATAAGTTTGATAGTGCATTACTTCAAGATGAGGAAATGATATTGAATATGGGCCCTCAACACCCTTCCACGCATGGTGTTTTGCGTTTGGAAGTGGTAACTGATGGAGAAGTAATAGTTGATGTTGTGCCTCATATTGGTTATTTGCATCGCTGTTTTGAAAAACATGCGGAATCCATTCCTTTCAACGGCATTATTCCTTATGTAGATCGAATGGACTACATCACTAGCATGAACTCCGAACATGCATATGTAATGGGTGTCGAAAAAATGCTTGAACTGGAAAACAAACTACCCAAAAGAATTGAATATATAAGAGTATTGGTTGCTGAGCTTAACAGGCTAGCCAGCCATTTCGTTGCTATCGGCACTTATGCAATGGATATTGGTGCTTATACTCCTTTTTTGTGGATGATGCGTGACAGAGAGCATATATTGCGCATGTTGGAATGGGTAAGTGGCGCTCGAATGCTTTATAATTATATATGGATAGGTGGACTGTATTATGACCTTCCTGTTGGATTTGAAGGGAGATGTGCCGAATTCATCAAATACCTCAAACCAAAATTAAAAGAGATTGACGATGTACTTGTCGATAATAGTATATTTATTCAACGTACAGCCAATGTAGGTGTGTTGCCATTAGACCTGGCTATAAACTATGGGTGCTCCGGACCGGTACTGAGAGGTTCCGGTTTAAGATTTGACTTGCGCAAAGTTGATGCCTATTCTGTTTACCCTGAAATTGATTTTAGTATTCCTATCGGCACAGGCAAAGTAGGTACTGTTGGTGATTGTTGGGATCGAAATTATGTCCGCGTAGAAGAATGCAAACAAAGTGTGATTATCATTGAACAATGTTTGGAACAATTGAATGGGAATCACAAAAGAACCATTGAATTTGACCCCCAAGCCTTGGTCCCCAAAAAAATTCGTATTAAACCGATGGAATTTTATAGCCGTGCCGAAAACCCTAAAGGCGAATTGGGTTTTTATTTTAAAACTGAAGGACGTGGCGAAATTCCAATTAGGTGCAAAGCTCGTTCATGTAGTTTTGTTAATTTGTCGGTTTTACCCGAAATTGTTAAAGGAGGACTTTTGGCTGATTTGGTAGCTGTTATTGGCAGTTTGGATTTGGTGATGGGTGAGGTGGATAGGTAACGTGTTGACGTTTGGATGTTATGACGATTAGATGATTGGAGGTGTTGATGTTTTGTCGAGTTAAAGTGCTGAGTGTTCGAGTTCGATGTTAGGAGGTCGATGATTGATATTCGAAAAAAAAATATTCTCTCATTCAAAACTCAGTTATTCAATCATTTTTTTAGTTTTCAAGTACTAGGTATTCAGGTTCTTTGTTCGGGGGTCGATGTTCGAAAAAGTCATTAAAACTCAATGATTCATTCATCTACTCATCTATTCATTCAACATTCTATCATTCAAAACTCAATCATTCGCTAAAACAATAATATATTGAATCAAAGCTTCTAAATCTGAAACCCTATTACCATAATATCATCTGTTTGATCGGTGTCTTTTTTCCATTTTTCAAGCATGTTTTTAAGCCATGTGCCTTGTTGTTCCATGGGCATCATGTGAGCAGAATGTATAAGTTCACGGAATCTGTTATATTTAAGTTTTTCTTCTCCATTAGTACCCCCAAACTGTCCGGGATATCCATCAGAGAACAGATAGAATTGATCACCTTCATGTACATGAAGCGATTGGAGGACAAACTGAGCTATTTTTCCCTTAGGTTGAATACCTATTGAGTTTTTATCACCATCAATTACAATAAGTTCTTTATTTCTGATTATGAATAACTTATGTTGTGCAGATGCAAATTGCATAATTTGTGATCCTTTTTCAATCCTCACAATAGCCACATCCATACCATCTTTGGTAACCGCATTTTCACTTTCTTGATGTAGAGCATCAATAAGTAATCGATTCAGTTTATCTAGCATTTGCTTAGGATCAAGCCCTTTTTCTTTTACAATTTCATTTAATAAATCATGTGCAATTAGGGTCATAAACGCACCCGCTACACCATGACCAGTACAATCAATAGCAGCCAGGTAAGTATAGTTTCCTTCCTGATGTATCCAATAAAAATCACCACTAACAATATCTTTAGGTAAATAAAGTACGAAATGATTAGGAATGAGCAGGTTAAATAAGTCATCCGGTGGTAATATCGATTGTTGAATTCGTTGTGCGGTGTGAATGCTATCTGTCTGTTCTTGATATAATTCCTGAATAACTGCGTTTTGTTTTTCAATTTGTTCCAATTGAATTACAATTTGATCCGACTGTTGACGAATTTCTTCATTTTGGGTGAGAATTTCCTCATTTTGAATGGTTATTTCACGCTTTTGTTGCTGAATCTCGGCAGTTCTGATTTCAACTTGTTCCTCAAGTTCTTCTTTTTGCTTACGAAGCGCTCTTAATCGTAATTGAATTATTAGATAAATTAAGGCAATTAGCGAAGCTACGGCCATCAATCTAAACCACCAGGTTTCCCAAAAAGGTGGTGTGATTTCGATTTTTAATGCTTTAGTTTCACTCCAATTTCCATTTTTGTCATGCGCTTTATAAAGTAATGTATATTCTCCCGGAGGTATATTTGTGAAAGTGGCTACTTTTCTTTTGCCTATTTTGTTCCATTCTTTATCAAAGCCTTCCAACTTGTACATATATCCATTTTGGTTTAATGGATCATAGTTGAGTAAGCACATTTCAAAACCAAAAATATTGTCTTTGTATGAAAGCGTAATATTTTTTAAGAATGTGATACTTTGCTTCAATGGACTATTGGGTGTACCCGGTTCTGAAGACAAATTTTGTAAATAGAAATCAGTGATTATTAACTCAGGAACGATGTTTGTGTACTTTTCTGTTTTAATAGGATCAAAAGCCATAATACCGTTATTTACAGCAAAATATATTTTATGATCAGAGGCTAATATTACTTCATTGGGATTGATACGTGATATATCTATGAATTCAGCTTCTACCGATTTTCGAGTGGTTAAATTATAGGTAAATAATCCTCTGTAGGTACTATAAAATATTTTTGTCTCATCCAAAGGAATCATATTAGGAATAACTTCGCTTGGAAATATCCATGGAATCCTGTTATTCCGAACATCGTTTGTTTTAATATTTATTTTGGTATAATGTTCTTCCGTACCTACATAAAGGGTGTCATTGATGAATAAATAGTTGTTAATTTCACTATTTCGTTTTAAAGTGATGGTGTTCCAATTTGGCTTTGGAAAAAGTATGCGAGTCGTGTCTTTAAAATCTAAGTCTATTTTTAAAATATTGCTTGAAATATTTACCCATAATTTGTTTTGATATTCTTTAAATTCCACTTGATCAACCTCACTTCTATTTAAGTCAGGCAATGATTTTTGCAAATATTCAATTGGGAGTTGGTCTAATTTGCCGTTTTTGTAACAAAACAAACCAAAATCAGCACACACCCATATATCAGAATTCGAGGCTTGATATACTGCAAGTATTTCAGAAAGCTCAAGTCCTTTAAACATCCAATCAATAGGTTGACCTGTTTTTGAACTTATATAATAATGTTGACCTGTACCCGAAGAAACCAACACACCTTCTCGGAACTTGCACATATGTTTGGGGATACTTCCTGAATTATCTGTAAAATATTCCCTTACCGTATTGGTTTTATTCACAAAACAAAAAGTACCATTATTACAACTTACCCAAATGTTGCCAAGCATATCCTCAAGTAATTTATTAATTCTAAATTCGCTTGTTACATACTTTGAAGGCAATTCGAGTAATTGGCCTAAATCATCTTCCCAAAGCCTTAGTTTGTTTAAGCCAAAATTCATGGTTCCTACCCACAAATTATCATCTGCATCTATATATAAGCACGAAGGATAAAAATCAGAAAGCGAGTTTTCGTCATTATAGTTGGGACGGAAAAACTCTCGCTCCATTGTGGTCAAATTTACTTTGTATATGCCTTCACGCATGGTTCCAATCCACATGGAGTTGGTAAGATTGTCGTAAGCAAGTGAATAACAGTTGTTTCGAGTTATTTCAAAACGAGTAATTAAATTGATTTTGGGTCGAAGAATAAAGACACCATTTTCTTTATTAAATGCACAAGTGATCCAAACATTGCCTGCTTTGTCCAAGTCAATATTAAAAATAGAGGTATTGTACAATATACTCGAAGTGTCTTTAGAACTATTATAGGTTGAAAAAGTTTGATCTTTGTTATTGTATTTGCACAATGTGTTAGGCCATAATGCAATCCAAATATTACCTTCCGAATCTTCTTCCAAGTCCATACCTCCTCCTTGCGGTATCGATTTGGAGTCGTTTTTATTATTTATGAATGGATAAAAGTTATCATTTTTCTCATCTAAATAACTGATACCTAATTTTGAAGTTATCCATATTTTTTGGTCGCGAGTTATTAATATTCGGGTTATGCTAAATTTATTAAGCGAATCAGCAGATGAAAGATACCTTTTAAATTTATTGGAAATGGGGTCGTATTTACAAATACCATTGTCAGTGGCGATCCAAATCATTCCATTTTGATCCTCTTTGATATCGCGAACACTATTGTCAGGAATTGAGTTTTTATTTTCTTTACTGTAAAAGAAAAATTTATACAAATATCCATCATACCTGTTTAAGCCTCTTGCCGTTCCAATCCAAAGAAAGCCATTTCGGTCTTTTAGTACTGAATATATGGTATTATTACTCATTCCGTCACGCATTGAAAGGCGTTGGAATCTGTAGTAAGGAGTTTGTCCCATTGTTAAAAGTGAGCAAAAAAATAGAAGGAAATAAAGCCTCTTTATCATGAATGAGGATAAAAATTTAGAATATAGAAAATAATACTCAATTCTTAGTTAACAAGTAAATACATCTTGTATGCAAATTAACAACTATAAGTGCTAATATACATATAAAACATTATTTTTCATATTTTAATAACTTGATGAATCAAACTTGAAAACCAATTACCATAATGTCATCTGTTTGCAAAGCTTCTCTTTTCCAATTGTTAAACTTCTTTAATAAAGCCATTTTTTGTTCTGAAATAGGCAATGAATGTATATCTAATAAATATTCTCTGAATCTGGGATATTTAAGTTTATCATTACCACTGTCGCCACCAAACTGACCTGCAAAGCCATCAGAGAAAATGTAAAATATATCTCCTTCCTCTGCTTTAATGACTTTATCTGTGAATTTTGCTGTTTTGCCCAATGGCATTATTCCTACAGGATTGATGTCACCATTGATAATTTCAATTGTATTATTTCGAGCAATATATAATTTGTTGTTTGCTCCTGTAAAAGTTACTTCTTTGGTTTTTTTGTTAATCATACAAAGCGATATTTCCATTCCTTCTTTAGATATGGCATTTTCATTTTCTTGATTGAGCACTTGAATTACGTAAGTATTGAGCTTTGTAAGTATTAAACTTGGCGAAGGATTCGTTTCTTCCTTCATAATTCGAACCAGCAAATTGTAACCAATAAGTGACATAAACGCTCCAGCTACTCCGTGACCCGTACAGTCCACGGCTGCTATATATGTGTAATCAACATCGGTATGTATCCAATAAAAATCGCCACTTACTATATCTTTAGGGATATACAATACAAAAGCTTCTGAAACACATTCATTGATAAGGTTTTCAGGAGGAAGTATAGATTCTTGAATTCGTTGTGCGGTTTGGATGCTATCTGTTACATCATTATATAGCTCATGAATTTGAGCCTCTTGGCGTTCAATTTCTTCTTTTTGAGCCAATATTTCTTCATTTTGCGACATTATTTCAGCGGTACGATGCTTAACCTGGGTTTCAAGTTCCTCATTATGTTTTCTGATTCGCTGAGTACGGTATTGGAAAAAACCAAATACACCTGAACAAATTGTTATAATTGAAATAATTCTGAACCACCAGGTTTCCCAAAATGGAGGAAGGATAATTACTTTTATTTCCTTTGTCTTTGCCCAAACACCATTTTTGTTGCAAGCGGTATATTTGAATATGTATTCTCCTGCAGGTAAGTTGGTATAAGTAGCTACTTTTCTATGACCTATATAGTTCCAATCTTTGTCGTATCCTTCAAGTTTGTAAGCATAATCATTTAATTTAGGTTCATCAATGTTAAGCAATGACATTTCAAATGAGAATACAGACTGTTCATGTGTAAGATTTACTTCTTTAGCGAAAGTAATGGATTGTTTTAGAGGTGAATCTTCTTGACCAACATTGGCCGGTTTGTTAAACAAATAAAAATCGACCAAAGCTATATTGTTATAATGTTCGTTTTTGAACTCCAGTTCTTTAGGGTTAAAAGAAATGAATCCATCTCCTGCACCTAAATAAAAAGTGCCATCACTTGCTTTAAAAAATATATCCGGATCAATTTTGTTTTGATTGAACACATTGGGATGATAAAATGCTTTGGTTTCGATATTATAAAGAAATATGCCTCTGAAAGTGGAAAAACAAATATTATTATCATCATAAAAATAGCCAATAGGAGTAACTTCACTATGATTCAAAAAGTCAATTTTAACTTCCTCGAATTTTGTTTTATTTTCATCAGAAACATTATAAACAGCGGCATCAGAAAAGGCATACAATTTGTTGTTTCGTTTATAAACAGAGGATTTTCTTCTTCGATATTGAAAAGGGTCTTTAATATTAGAAGTATCAGTGACATTATATTTATTTACTTTATACACTATATTTTCAACATTAATATAAAGCAACGAATCTTCTTCAATAAATGAAGTATGTGCATATTTATCTTGGCTATTCCCACCTTTAAGTGTTACTAAAGGCTTTAAATTAATATTTCCATTTTTGTAATATTTAGCCTCAAAAAAATTGACCAACCAAAAGCCTTTGTTTTTGTCAGTATAGGAGTTAGTAATCAGTTCTTTAGAAAGAGGGTGGTTAAGATTATAACTTTTTAAAGTTAAAGGATTTACTACATATACAGTGTTGCTGCCTTGTGCCCATAAATTGCCATCGTTGGCATAGCATATTCGTTCTATAGCTTTATCTACAGAATTGGCATTAGGTGTTTGAATTCTGACTATGTTTTTATTGGAATAATAAACAATAAACAAACCTTTATCGGTACATATCCACAAGTTTTTGGTTTTGTCTTCCCATATTTGAAATATTTTGGGGTTTTTGTTATCTACCAAAGGCAAAGTAAACAAATTTACAGAGGAATAATTAAGGTTCAGTTTGTTAAGCCCTTTATTCAAGCTACCGGCCCATAAGTTATTATCTTTATCTATAAAAAGTCGGTCAATTCTTGTTTCGGTTATGCTTTCTGGATTATTAGGTTCATGACGAAATTGAGTTACCTTATTGTCATTTGGATTGTATTTTAAAAGACCCGTTTGAACAGAACCAATCCACACATTTGATTTGTTATCAACCGCCATTCTGGTAATTCTTGAAAACAGTGGATTTTTGATTAAGGTATGTTTTCCGGTTTTTATATCAAACTTACCAATAGCATCATTTAACAAATAATAAGCCAAATAAAGGTTTCCTTTTTTATCAGGAGTAATTGACCATATTGGCGAATCTGGAATACCAAAAGGGTAGTTTTTATTATATTTAAAATTGGTGAAATTATTTGTATTTTTATTAAACTTTGATAACCCTTGATTATAGGTTGTTAGCCAAATATCTCCATTTTCGTCTTCAGCAATATTCATTAAACCTTTGGATCCAATACTGCTGCTATCATTAGGATTGTGTATAAATTTTTTAAATTCACTTTTAACAGGATTATAATTGCCCGTATAGTCTCCAATTCCAAGCCAAATATTTGATCTTGAGTCCATGAAAAATCGACCATTACCATTTTCCTCCTCCCCTTTTTCGTTATAAAAAACATGTTTTTTAAAGGACTCATTCTTAATATTAAAGAAATTTAAATACTTCTCAGTTGAGATCCATAAGTTACCTTCTTTATCTGGTGTTATATCTGTAACCTCGTTTGTTGAAATGGAATTGCTATCACTTTTATCGTTAGTAAATACTTTGAAATCATAACCATCAAACCTTACCAAACCTAAGTCGGTACCAAACCAAACAAATCCATTATTATCTCTGTAAACACATCTGATGTTATTTGAGGGACTTCCTTCTTCAATGGTAAAGTGGTCAAAAGATGCGGCAGGACTTACAAAGTCGTTTTGAATTTCTTTTTTACTTTTTTGAGAAAAAGTTATAAAAGTAACGTGTACCAAAAAATAAATTAAATTTAATCGAAAAACGTATAACATAACTATGTAAGCTGTTATACTTAAAAATTGATAAAAAGATTAAAAAAATATGATTATTTCAATAATTCTTCAATTGTGGATAATTCTTCGGAGCTAAAATCCAAGTTATTAATACATCCTACATTGGCATCAAGCTGTTCCACTGAACTTGCACCTATCAATACTGTTGTAACTGCTTCATTGCGAAGTACCCATGCCAATGCCATTTGTGCCAATGATTGATTTCTTTTTTTTGCCAATGAATTCAGCTCCTTAATAATTCGAAGTTTGTCTTCACTTATTTGTTCCTTTTTGAGAAATCCATGACTTTTAGCCGCTCTCGAATCAGAAGGAATTCCATCAATGTATCTATCGGTTAGCATCCCTTGTGCTAATGGAGAAAAAGGTATACATCCTACTTTGTGGTCTAATAATGTTTGAAACAAACCTTTTTCGGGTGTTCTCTCAAACATAGAATATTTAGGCTGATGAATAAGCAACGGGGTACCAAGTTTGTTCAATATTTCTATTGCTTTTTGGGTTTGTTCCGGATTATAATTTGATATTCCAACATACAAAGCTTTTCCTTGCCTAACCATCAAATCAAGTGTACCCATTGTTTCTTCGAGTGGTGTGTTAGGGTCAAAACGATGATGATAAAAAATATCGACATAGTCCAGGCCCATTCTGTGCAAACTCTGGTCAAGACTTGATACCAAATACTTTTTTGATCCCCAATCGCCATAAGGTCCTTCCCACATGGTATAACCGGCTTTGGTTGATATAATTAATTGATCACGATATCCATCAAGTTCCCTACTTAATATGGTTCCAAAATTTATTTCTGCTGAACCTGGTGGAGGACCATAGTTATTGGCCAAATCAAAATGTGTGATTCCTAAGTCAAAAGCTCTAGTTATGATTTTTGTGGCAATCTTGAAATTATCTACATCTCCAAAGTTGTGCCACAATCCTAATGAAACTAAAGGTAATTGCACACCACTGTTGCCACAACGCTTGTATTTCATTTGGGTGTATCGATCAATTGCAGGTGAATACTTCATAACTTTTGGTAATTTTTGTTAAAGATGGCAAAATAAAAATTTTCTTTATTACGTTTGATGAATAGAGTTATGAAAAAATACTTTCCTTACTTATATCATTTATTTTATTGGGTCGGTGCCCTTATGATGATTGTTGGTAATTTTTTTATTATCAGACACTTGTCTGTTGCCAATATAGGTTTGCTTGTATTTGGCATTGGTTGGGTACTTCAGGTAATTATAGATAGAAAAATTCCTAATAGATCATATTCGCCATGGATCATGTTTTGCTTCTGGGGATTGATATTGGTTCAATTGATAGGTATATTGATTAATAATGAGTCGCCTGCAGTAATGCGATACGTATTGTCGGTACCATCCATTATTTTTGGTTATTCGGCAATATCAGCCCTCGCACCCGTGAAACCCATTCAATTTTATACATTATGCTTTTATGCATTCATAATAACTTGTGTGATTATCGACACCATCACGTGTTACAATTATGTCAACCTTATTTATATACATCATGCTGAAGGATTGCACCCAACTTGGGTTAATCTGATTGACATGTTATATGATAAAATTATTCCATTTTTCTTTTATCATCACACACTAGGGGTTTTAAATGTTTTTGGTTTGTTGTTAATATTTGCTTTGGTAGTCAACAAGCAAGTTTTTTTTACTCCACTAGAGAAATATATACAGTGGGTGTTTGCTGCAATTATTTTGGTGTTTATTCATCTGCTATCGGCACGAATTGCTATTTTTTGCTTTTATGTAATTGCATTAGCAGCAGTATATTACTACCGCGAAAACTTGAAATGGAAAAGCATATTCTTAATTGGAACAATAGTGCTGGCAATCACCGTGTTGGGCTTTGCTTTTATTCCTATGATGAACACCAAAATATGGCTGACTATTAATGAAATCAAATATTACTTCAATGCCAGTACAGATCAAATTATATCTGGACCCATATATCGACTTAAATTTCAACTTGAAGCCATTCAATTAATCAAGCAAAACTTTTTGACGGGTATTGGTTTTGAGCAAAAAGATGCCATTCATATTAATCCTCATAATATGTTTTTGTTTTATGCAATTAGTATTGGTGTGCCACTTACGTTGCTATTCGCCATTCTCACATATTTGCCCATTTTTATGGTTAGAAATACCGTTACTTTTCCCATAATAGGAATTTTTATCATTCATACTTTTTATTCCTTGACTGACAATGGAATGGACATTCTTCTTTATCTGTATTTCTATGCTTTTTGGGTGCCATTCATGTTTCAATACCGAAAAGTTTTGCTACAGTAAGCATTTTTTGCACTTTTGTGTTGACAATAGCTATGATTACCATCCCTTATAACAAGCCCTACATCACAGGCAACGAACAAAAATACATTGCAGAATCCCTTCAATCCGGCAAAATGTCGGGAGATGGGCCATTCACAAAAAAGTGTACACAATTTTTGGAACAGAAATATGGATACAACAAAGTGTTGCTAACCACTTCATGTACTCATGCTTTGGAAATGGCTTCCCTTTTGGCTGATATCAAGGAAGGTGATGAAGTAATATTACCCTCATACACGTTTGTATCCACTGCAAATCCATTTATACTGAGAGGTGCTAAGTTGGTATTTGTGGATAGCATGCCCAATCATCCGAATATGGATGCAAGCAAAATTGAAGGGCTTATTACGAATAAAACCAAAGCTATTGTCCCTGTTCATTATGCTGGCGTTAGTTGCGATATGGATACCATCATGGGAATAGCAGATAAATACAACCTCGTTGTCATTGAGGATGCAGCACAAGGCATTCATGCTTCGGCTAATCAAATTCCATTAGGTAAAAGAGGACACATGGCTGCTTTTTCATTTCACGACACTAAAAATATTATTTGCGGTGAAGGTGGAATGTTGGTCATCAATGATAAAAAATTGCATAAAAGAGCCGAAATCATTAGAGAAAAAGGCACCAACAGATCGGCATTTTTCAGAGGAGAAGTTGACAAATATGGTTGGGTGGACGTAGGCTCTTCATACTTATCGTCCGATATATTGGCCGCATTTTTGTACGCACAACTTGAAAAAATAGATGAAATTCATTCCTTAAGGCACAAAATATGGAACCAATATCAAAGTGCATTTGCGCATTTGTATGCTTCCAAAAAATTGGTGAAACCTACCGATTTTGCTCATTGCCAACACAACGCACATATTTACTTCCTTTTAACTAATAGCTTAGAAGAAAGAACCAATCTGGTCAACCATCTCAGAGACAATGGAATTGCTGCTCCATTTCATTATCTTTCATTACATAAAAGCAGCTATTACCACGACAAATACACAGGGCCCGAATTGCCTAACAGTGACTTTTATACCGATTGCTTGGTTAGGTTGCCCCTTTGGCCGGATATGACTTCGGACCAGGTACAGAAAGTGATTAATGAAGTGTTGAATTTTTACGAATAGCCGGTTTCCTCGCTTTCATCAACTTGCTGCACATTTGTAAAATTGCTTTTTACAAAATTGCACCACTGGCAATCATCTTTGTTGCAGCCATGAAAATCGTATGACATGATTCCTTCATATGTATCTCTTATTTGTTGCTTCACTATGTCTTCTTCAATATCTTGAATAAGTATGGGACCACTGGTAACAAATTCATCATCTTTATTCATGAGCACAAAATCTATTTCGCCGGTTTCCATATGCCAGTCTTTGTTTTTGTCATTGTCCAGCAATATTTTGTAA
>JANRJY010000112.1:0-2053 GCA_033763735.1 Bacteroidota bacterium
CAAATGGGACTTCTTATTCTACAGGATAATCCTATCTCTGAAAGGTTGCTCCTCAGCAGAGCCTTTTTCCTTTTCGGATTACTTTCTAAAAATAATGCAATTTCTAGGAAAAATTACCAACTATTTTTGACCACATTACCACAATATTATTATTCTAATTACCAAACTTAATGTCTTTAATTATATTTCTGAATTTTTTATCAGTGGTACCTTCTATTTCCACTTCTTCGAATGTATTTGAGTATGAAAACTTAATTATTACTGGGTTTTTAGAAGAGAAAATCAAAGAGTAATTTCCAGTATAACCATTTGATTTACTTGTATAAATAAGATTTTTGTTCTCTTTGTTATAAATATTAATTTCAACCTCAATATTTTTGGAATCACGAGTGTCATACACATTGCCTTGTACAAGTGTAAGTCCGGAAGTGTCTTCTTTAAATGCAACTTCAAAAATATCATGATCTCCAAGTGTTCCTTTCCTGGTGCCTGAAATATATCCTTTCATCATATCTGCTGATAAGCTGAAATACAAATCATCATCTGTTGTATTCAAAGGATAACCCAAATTCATTGGTTTTGACCATTTTAGCGAATCATTGAAAGTTGTCAAATACACATCGTATCCACCCATATTAGAAGCATGGCCATTGGAACTGAAATATAAATTTCTCCCATTTGCATGTAAGAAAGGCGATTCTTCATTTCCGGATGTATTGATTGTAGGTCCTAAGTTCACTGCTGGTCCAAATACACCGTTCCTTTTGCGCTCAGATTTATATAAATCAAACCCTCCAAAGCCTCCTTTACGATTACTGGAGAATATTAATATTTGTCCATCGTTACTCAATGTAGCCGACAATTCCTGTGAAGGAGAATTAACATTGATACTTAATTTAAGAGGTATGGACCATTCTTTCCCACTTCTTTTTACTGAATAAAAATTATCTTCTCCTGAGTATGGGTCTGATCTGTAAATGAGTGCTTCATTCCCATCAGGTGTTATAGTTACTATAGCATCGTGTTCGTTTGAATTTAATAAACTTCCCCCATTTTCGGCAGGCAACCATTGATTGTCTGATTTTCGACTCATCCATATATCTTCATAAAATTGTCCATCTGCTTCTACTTGATTTCCTTTGGAGCCTTCCCTTCGGGAGGTAAAGTATAGTTCTGACATATTTCCTGTAAAAACAGGACCGTATTCCGAAAATTCTGTATTAATTTCAGAACCTATATTTCTGATTTCTATTTGTTTGGGATGTTTTATCATGTATTCCGCAGTATCGCAAAGCGCATAAGCTTTGGTTAAACCAACTCTTTTTTGTTCATTTTTGTCTGAATTGGTTTTGTAAATATCGTAGCAATATTTAGCCATTTCAAAATTCCCCATAATGTGATATGCTTTCCCTAAATAATAATTTGCGGAATGTATGCCCTCCCCAATGGCTTGTTTCAAATATGGAATTGATTCTAATTTGAATTTTCCGGCTTCAACAATGCAAACACCTAACTTATAAGCGATTTGAGCATCGGAATTTCTGTATTTATAAAGTTGATCGTAGTAAAAAATAGCATCAGAGTACGATGCATTTTTGAATAAATTGTCCGCAACTTTTAAAGTATTATAATATTCCAAATCTTTAATAAAATTACTTTCTTGCTGAGCAACTGCGAATTGCAAACAAAAAAATATCGAAACTAGAATTTTAATCAGATATCTGTACACAATAATTTAGGATTGAATTCCTATTGAAAATAAAAGTGCTTTGTGCAAAAATAGTTGATTATCTAAAGTAATAAAATAACCTTTTTGTTTATCGCACAAAAAGCCCTTTTTTTGCAGCCCTGAATTTATAAATATGCAACGAACCAAAATAAAAGATTTATTAGTTTCAACCGAAATTGGCATAGAAGTAGTTCTCAAAGGATGGGTAAGAACCAAGCGTGAAAGCAAAACCGTTGCTTTTATAGCCGTGAATGATGGTTCTATCATCCACAACATTCAGGTAGTTGTAGATTTGCCTAATTTTGAAGAAGGATATTTGAAAGA
>JANRJY010000113.1:0-2561 GCA_033763735.1 Bacteroidota bacterium
TGTAATGTAGAAATTTTTTGTCGTGTCGTTTGGGTATTCAAATGTATATTCTACCCTCTGAGCAAGCAGATTTAGTGTTGATGTAAAAAACAATATGACCGCAAATGTCTTCATGGATGGTTTCCTAAAATGGGCTATAACGTTCAGGTATTTATGAATGAAGGGGATGAAAGAACTGCGAAACTATCCCCCGAGACACACAACGAAGGAGTGTAAAACTACGACCTACCAACAAAATCCCTTCATTAATAAATACCATGTTAGGTGATGTTATTATTTTATTTTTTCAAATGCCTCTTTAAACAACGAGTCTTTTTTGTCTTCAAATAAAGTATCTAAAACTAAGCTACAATAAAATGATTTTGAATTAATTGTCAATGTAGAATCATAATATAAATATTTTTCAGGTCTGTATTCTATTGACAATCTATTGTTTAGTTTTTCAGAATTTATGTAAATGTAATTTTTACCTTGTGCATCAATTCTAAAATTCCAAGGTAGTTTAAATTCTATTTTTGTTTCTTTTTGATTTTTTGATTGAAGAATAATTAAAAAACTTTGATTTATGTTTTCAATATTATAAGTCCATAGCCATATGAATAGAAGTCCATACGTAGAAATGATTATTAATATTTCAATTATCCAAAATTTTATTAAATTTTTATTAGTTGCTAAAATTCCTAGTTCAAATGTTAAGATATAACCCCAAAATATTAAAGCGAAAAGAGTGAAAACAGCACCCATTGCAGCACCTCCTAAATTGTCTACAAACAAATAATAATAAGTGTAGTAAAGTAAATAAGGAATAATATATAAACTTAAAATCCTAAATGGAGTTATCTTTATAAAGTTTGAATTATCCATGCTTAGATACTTGATTTCAAAATTCTATACTATTAATGGTAAGTTTTGGTTTTTAAGGTGTTGTTTTTTCAAAATAATATCACCTAACGACACAAGCTTACGCATGTGCCTTTTAACAAATTTATGAAGGAGAGCGAAACTTTCCAACATGCGTCACTATCCCACGAGTAGAAAACAGGCACATGAGTAAGCTTGATGTTGGGCGCTGGCAATCTTTATCCTATTGCTAGTTTTTGATTTTGTAGTTCAATATTAAAGTTTATTTTCGCATTCAGAGCCTTGAATACTTTTAAAATTGTTTCAAAACGAGCATCTGTCAAACTGTTCTCTAGTTTCGAGATTTGAGCTTTTTTCACTCCCACTAATTCGCCAAGTTGTTCTTGCGTTAAGTTCCTTTCTTGACGAATTTCTTTGATTTTATGACCCAAAACATCAAGTCTCAGTTCGTTTTCAAAAACATCTCGTTTTTCGGTTCCAAGTTTGCCTATATGTTTATCGGTAAGTTCTTCTAATGAATATGTTTTCATGATTTCTGCCTTTTAGAGTTAATATATTTCTGTCTTAATTGTTCGGCTCTTTCGATTTCTGATTTTGGCGTTTTATCCGTTTTCTTAATAATTCCATGTGTCGATATCACAACTGTTCCAGTTACCGAACTTTTATCCCAAAATGCAAACAGTCTGTAATACGTATTTTGATAACGAGTTCTGAATTCCCAAATTTCGCCTTCCAATTTCTTGAAAAGTTCATTGTCTTTAACTTGAGTAGATTTCCAAATATTGTAATATATTTTTTCTCTTGGTTTTTCGTCCAAGTTGTCTAGGAACTCTTTTGCTTCTTCAAGAAACTCAACCTTGAAATTTGAACTCATTATACGTTTTTCACAAATATAAAAGTTTCTTAATTAGGAAACAAGTTTTGATTGTGCTGTTTTACTTGCTTGCGCCCAACGGACCCAAGTTTGCGCACGTGGGGCTTCAACAAATATATGAAGGAGAACCAAACTTCCAAAACAGCGTCATTATCCACCGAGAACGAAACCCCACGTGAGCAAACTTGATGTTAGCTGACGTATTACTTTTTCAGATTGTTCATCTTTATTTTCAATTCTTCAATTTCAGTTTTGTATTTAACAAGCAAGTCAGAAGCTTTAAACGATTGTTCATCAGTCAATCCAGGATTTATTCTTAATGTTTCGTTTCCATTTATCAATAATAAGAGAAATATTCCGTCAATTTCAATTTTTCCTTTTCCCAAATTTATTCCTTTAGTAGATTCGTTAAATTTGTCTATTGATGTAAAAACAGGAATGTAAGACTTCCCGTTTTCAACATAGTCTTGAATATTGATAATGTTTGAATTTTTATCTAATTCTTTCGAGAGAATAATAATAATTTTCGATTTAAATATTTCAGTATTCTTGTCTTCTATAGTTTTTATCAAAATGTGGAATTTTTCATGTTTAAAGCAATTTTCAAAATTCAATAAGAAAATCAACGGAAGCAACAAATATGTTCTCATAAGTTCGCATGTTGTTTTTTTTCAAAATATGTCAGCTAACGTGCACGGCTTGAAGCGGAGCGGGTTATAACAAAGCTATGAAGGAGAACCCAATTATGCAAACTGCTTGTGTATCTCGCGTGCAGAAAACCCCGCTTCGATTCAAGGCGATGTTATGCAGCGTTGTAATTTAGAGT
>JANRJY010000012.1:0-23067 GCA_033763735.1 Bacteroidota bacterium
CCTCTTTTGTAGAGTCCTTTGAACAGTCATTAACGATGATGATTTCTTTTTCAAAACCACCAATTAAATGAACAGCTAATATTTTATTTAATATTAGGTGAATAGTAGCAGACTCGTTATAAGCCGGAATGATGATGGATAATTTCATTAGGATGTAAAAGTACTTAATTCTATTTTAAGTACATGCATTTCTGCAAAAGCTTAATTTTCTTCTTGTAAGTCAATCATTCTGTCGGCTTCGCTAATTTTAGTTAAACCGTTTTTTTGAAGAATTTCTCGGGCCAGGTTTAAATAGTTAATAGCGCCTTTGCTGCTGGCATCATGCATAATTATGGTTTCTCCAAAACTTGGCGCTTCTCCTAATTTAGTGTTACGCTGTATAATGGTATCAAATACCATGCTTTGGAAGTGTGTTTTAACCTCTTCCACCACCTGATTAGATAAGCGAAGGCGCATATCATACATGGTTAATAAAATGCCTTCAATTACCAAATCGTTATTTAAACGCGATTGCACAATTTTTATGGTGTTTAATAATTTACCCAATCCTTCTAATGCAAAATATTCACATTGAATAGGAATAAGAACTGAATTTGCTGCAGTTAAGGCATTCACAGTGATCAAACCTAATGAAGGCGAACAATCAATTAATATATATTCGTAATTGTCTTTGATTTGATAAAGTACATCTCGCATACGTTCTTCTCTGCGCTCCACTTCAGTAAGGTCAAACTCGGCACCTACTAAGTCAACATGAGCCGGCAATATATCCAGATGTTCTAATTCTGTTTTTTTGATGGCATCCAAAGGTTTCACACCTTTAATCATGCATTCGTATATACTATTTTCTTTGATTTTGGTATCAAATCCCAATCCGGAAGTAGCATTGGCCTGAGGGTCAGCATCTACTAATAGTGTTTTATGCTCTAATACAGCCAAACTTGCTGCCAAGTTGATGGCAGAAGTGGTTTTGCCTACTCCACCTTTCTGATTAGCTAATGCTATAATTTTTCCCATGTTGGTTCAGTTGAATTTTGTTATTCCCAAAAATAGTTATCCACTTTACAATTACAAACCATATATCAAAACTATTTTAGAGGCTGCAAAAATACGTCTTAAATATTTACTAGTGTCAAAAAGATATCAATCGTTTTATCCACAATTATACCTTGTAATGTGGATAACTTTGTCGGTTATTGGTTGTAAACCTGATAAAGAAACCAAACCCTTACAAATATTCAAATACAATCAGGATACCGATATTTCTTCATTAGATCCTGCTTTTGCACGAAACCAGGGCAATATTTGGGCGGTTTCACAGTTGTATAATGGTCTTGTTACACTTAATTCAAAGCTGGAAGTTGCACCTGAAATAGCCGAAAAATACGAAATATCTCCCGATGGAAAAACATACACTTTTTATTTGAAAAAGGGAGTTAAATATCATGATAATGAGGTGTTTGCTAACGGCAAAGGCAGAGAAATCAACGCCAATGATTTTGTGTATAGTTTCTATCGAATTATTGACAAAAAAACAGCAAGTCCGGGTGCTTGGATTTTTAATGATAAAGTACTGAATGTGAATGACTCAACCATATCCGATACTTGTTTTAAGGCTGTCTCAGACTATGTATTTCGAATATATTTAAGAAAATCATTTCCTCCATTTATTCAACTTTTGACCATGCCATATGCATTTGTGGTTCCAAAAGAAGGAATAGACAAATGGGGAAAAGAGTTCAGAAATCATCCGGTGGGTACCGGGCCTTTCAAAATGGAGATATGGGAAGAAAAAAGCGCCTTAATTTTTGCAAAAAATGAAGATTATTGGAAAAAAGGGGAATCCGGAGAAGCATTACCAAAAATTGACAGAGTGCACATTTCGTTTGTCAATGATCGAAATTTAGCTTTTATGGAATTCCGTCAAGGCAAAATTGATTTCATATCTGGTCTGGATGAAAATTCAAGAGATATTGTTTTTGATGGAAATGGAAATATCAAAAAAGAATTTGCTGAAAAGTACAATGTCAATATTCTTCCTTATATGAATACCGAATTCCTTGGTTTTCAATTGGATAACACTATTTATAAACAAAAAGATCATTGGTTCCTTAAAAAGGAATTTCGTCAAGCATTGAACTATGCCATAAATAAAGAACAAATGGTTCAGTATATTTTAAATAATTTGGGTGACCCCGGAAATGCCGGATTTGTACCTCCATTTATGATCCCTGCTACTACAGACGGGTATAAGTATAACACCGAAAAAGCAAGAAATCTATTGAACAGTATTCAATATCAATCAAACAAATCGCAACAAAAGTTGAAATTGAGCACAATTAGCAGGTTTCCGTATAAAGAGATTGCTGAATTTGTGCAAAGAGAATGGTCAAAAATTGGTGTAGATATAGAGATAGAGACGCTGGATAATTCAACTTTACTGGAAAATACTGCACAAGGTCGAATTAACTTTTTCAGAGCTTCCTGGCTTGGTGACTATTCGGATCCGGAAAACTATCTGGCATGCTTTTATAGCAAAAATTTTACTCCTTCCGGTCCTAACAAAACAAGGTATTCCAATCCGGAATTTGACAAGCTATATGAACAATCATTAAATGAACAAGATATGAACGTACGAGTAAAAATGTACCAACAAATGGATGAAATGCTTACCAAAGACGCTCCTGTTATTACTCTTTGGTATGATAAAGTTGTACGACTCACTCAGAAAAGGGTAAAAGGACTAGAAGTGAATGCAATGAATAGCTTGATATTGGAAAAGGTTTCCTTTGAATAAAAATTGCAATCCTTTTTACTCAAAAACATAAATCTATAACATGTATCCATCCCTAATTCTTAAATCCGGTCGTGAAAAACCGGTATTAAATTTTCATCCTTGGGTGTTTTCGGGTGGCGTAAAACTTTTTCCTAAATCAAAAAACGGAAGTATCATTCAAATTTGCGACAATAAAGAAGAGGTTGTAGGTTTTGGATTTTATTCTCCTAACAGTCAATTGGTTGCTAGAGTTTTTCACTTTGGAAGTAAAGCTGAAAAGTTCGATGAATTGACATTTTGGCTTGACAAATTCAATAGAGCATTTGATTTAAGAAAACTATATGTGATTGATGCAAATACTAATGCTTATCGATTAATATTTGCAGAAGGTGACTCCATTCCGGGATTGGTTGTGGATATTTACGATCAAACGGCTGTTGTTCAAGTTCTTATCAAAGGAACAGAGAATTTATTACCTATTTTCAAGACCTGTTTGAATACATTAGGAATCAACAATATTTATGTCCGAATCAAGACCGCCACACATGAATTGGAAGATGTTGATCAATCCAGTTACTGGCTTGATGGAGCATCAAAAAGTCCACTTCATATAATGGAAAATGGGATCAAATTTGAAGTTGATGTCGAGAAAGGGCAAAAAACCGGTTTTTTCATTGACCAAAGAGACAATCGATTGTTGTTAAAAACATTATCGGAAGGCAAAAATGTGTTGAATACATTCTCTTATACCGGTGGTTTTTCGATGTATGCGTTAGCTGGAGGAGCTAAGAAAGTAGTATCGGTTGATATATCAAAAGATGCTGTTAAAAGGTGCGATGAACATATACAACTAAATAAACTCAAAGCCGAAAAGCATACATCCATAGCTTCTGATGTTTTTGATTATTTAAAAACTACAGATGAAAAATTTGATATCATTATACTTGACCCACCGGCATTTGCCAAAAATGCCAAATCGGTTCCTAATGCAACCAGGGGTTATAAAGAGCTGAATATGTTAGGCATCAAAAAAGTAAAACATGGTGGATTAATCATGACCTATTCATGTTCACAAAATATTGATGCCGTACTATTTCAAAAGATAGTGTTTGGGGCAGCTGCCGATACAAAAAGAAATGTACGAATAATCAAGCATTTACATCAACCAGTTGATCATCCAATTAACATATTTCATCCAGAGGGTGACTATTTGAAAGGATTATTGCTGTATGTGGAGTAATGTAAATGAATTCAATTATTATATCTTCATTTTTATTAAATTTGTAATAAAAAATAATGGGACTCGTATTTTCAACAATCACACTTTCAAATCCTGTTTTTAGCAATTTAAAATCTATAGAAGTGAAATGCCTAGTAGACACTGGAGCAACATATTTGTGCATTCCCAGTCATATAGCTAATCAATTAGAATTGAAGGAATTACAAAAAAGAGAAGTTGTGTTAGCAGATGGTGAAACTAAAAATGTACCTTATGTAGGACCTATAAAAGTACAATTTGAAGATAGAATTTGTTTCGTGGGCGCTATGGTTATGGGAAGTGAAACTTTGTTAGGTGCAATTCCTATGGAAGATATGGATCTTGTTGTCCATCCGAAGTTGTTAAAGTTATCTGTTAATCCAAATAGTCCAAATATAGCTATGGGTTATGCTAAATGATTTTTTTCATAATAATAGCTCATTTATTCCCAAAAGATACTTTTTTTTAAATGCATTCATAAACGATTGATTAATAGCAGAATAGCCTTTAATTTTCTTGATTTCAGGAATATCAAGCAAATCAATTTCTAATAGTTGTTTTAAAATTATTTTTGCAATTGGTGCATAACTATAATGCCAAGGCTCATATTTATATCCGGTTCTTTCAGTATCTTTAGTATAGGTTTGATAAAAATGAAATTTATGTGCATTTTTTTGAAGCCATGCATTAAGATATTGATATTCACCTCCTATTTCATAATTTTCATCATTCAATGGATCTGGGTGGTAGTATCCATATGCATCAGTAATGTCCAAATCAGTTCCCCAATGATGCCGAGAGGTGCCGGGAATAGCCGAGTATTCAACTATTTTTTTTACAATAGTTAAATCTGTTGAATTCGGTAAATTTTTCTTAAATGTCAAAAATTTGTTGTTCCAAATACCCTTTTGATAATAAAATGAACGATAACCGGAAGTACACCACATTTTAACGCCATCTTTCAATGCATCATTCTGCATGTCTAAATATGCTTCATTTACCTCTTCTCTCAACATGTATCCATCTCCACATAAAATGCTACATTGATCTAATCCCAAAATTTCTTCTATTAAAATTTCATCTTTAGTTTTAAAAATGCTTGAATATGCATTTAAACCATAAATGGTTGATAACACCAGCGTTTTATTAAAGCTTCTGCGGTTCATTGGAATTATGAATCATTAAAAGTAAATAAAATAAATTAGTGGTTTGGAAAACTAAATGTACTAAAATTCAATTAGAAATGGATTTCTATTGTATTTTTTACTTTTTCAAGTCTATAAAAATGGTGTTAACATATTGATCAGACAAATTATCTTCAGCATGAACAGCTTCTCCTCCAAAATACACCGATCCCGCACTTTCGTTGATATTAAAAGATTCGCCTGATGGAATCGTTAATTTTAGCGGATGTTCGGTCAGAAATATAATCACTCTATCGTTCTTGTGCTCATGCATAGGAATCACTGCTTTAGGCTCAAAACTTGCATATACTACTCTTACTAATTCATTCTCAAATGTAGTCTTATAGTGTTTTGGGTCAATGGTAACAGGGTCTTTTGGTGGAAAAACAAATGATTTGTTAAGCTTTTCCCACTTTTTAAACTCAACCTCATAGAATGAAATATAATCTTGGGAAAGATTTTGAAACCTTGCGATTTGATTTGATTCAATCCAAAGATGATCTCCTGGTTTGATATTTTTAGTTTCAGAATTCCCCTTATCATTTATTTTTTTGATTGTACATGAATCTAAGAATATGATTAACCTTTTGTTCAATTTTTTTGATAAATCTGCAATTGTATTTGGCAAAAGACTGGAAGTTTTAAATACGGAGACAACCGAATTATTTATAGTGGTGTCTATACTCGCTTTCAATGGTAACAATTCTACTTTTCGAAATTCAATTGGATGACTTTCCGCCTGAAGTGCGATAAAACCGCTCTTCAGAGGGGTATTGTCTTTCATTTTCCATAATTCAGCATTTGCCACTTTTGCTTTTTCGAAATCATAATCAGGATTGACAAATCCTCCACCAATTTTAGGTTTGTAGTATGTCAAAACAGTATCGTTTCCTATGATATGATGTATTACGGAATCTCCCAGCACAACCACATCCACAGTTACCCATACGTCTCCATGATAAGTTTTTGATTTGGAATTAATGATATGATCTAAAATGGTTTTTCCTTGATATTCAACAGTAGTTCCCGGAGTACATAAATTGGCAGTAGGTCTTTCTCCTTTACCTAGTCCACCCAAAAACTGTACTTCAAGAGAAATTGGGAAACTTTGATCTTTGCCTACACTTTTGGCTGATTGGGAATGAATCATTACGCCACTGTTTCTGACATTCCATGATTCACCACCGGGAGTTTGATTTCCGGTAAATCTGTACTCTACACGCAATCTGTAATGAGAATAGGGTGTTTGGTAATATAAATGACCATACTCGCTATTGAAAGTTTTATATTCATTGTAATTGGCTTTTAATATACCATTTTCAATAACAAAGGTATTTTTGTAATTAACGTTTAGGTCGGAACCGGTTATTTTTATATCCCAACCTTTTAAATTTTTGCCATTAAATATTGGTATCCATTTTTGGTTTGAGTTTAAATTCTGTGCATTTGAAAAAATGTTAAGGATAATGGTTAATAGGGCTATTAGGAAATTAATTTTCATAAAAGGGTTTTTCTTCTTAAAAATAAAATAAGAAAAGCTAACTCAAAGAGAAAGCTTTTCTTGATTCAAATTAAATGAATAGGTTATTGTTTAACTATTTTTTTCCTAAAAATACTTCCATTTGTAGAGGTGATTTCAATAATATAATATCCACTTGAAAGTATTTCAGTATTCAATGTTGTGCTCATTACATCCAAATTGTTTTCAGTAATAACTATTTCTCCAAATATATTTTTCATTGAAATAGAAGAGATAGTTTCAGATGAACTTACAGTAAGGTAATTTGAAAATGGAACCGGATATATCGCATTGTTGGAAGCTGACGATAATTCTTGACGGCTTCCTGTGGTATATTGAGATATATTAGCACTACCAATCACAGCAATTGAAGTGATTCCGGGACCTGTCCAACCAACAGCTACATTATCGCCACCACCACCTTCTTTGTGAAGAATTTCGAAGTAATATCTGGTACCTGCGGTTAAGTTGATATTCGCAGATTTTTGTGATGGATATTTAGCCCATTCTCTTGAATTGGTCCATCCTGCTACTTCAGCTACTTTGGATTTACCGGCTGGATCAGATGAAGCGCTTAACCAGAATTGGCAATAATCATCACCTGAGATATAGAAATTATAAGTACCATTGGTGGTAGGTACAATATACCCTTTGATGCGTGTTCCGTAATTGTCGGCAGAATTCACCGGAATTTCAAGAGAAGTAAGCACGGACGTTGAAGTAGGTGTAGTATTCAGCGGAATATCAGAAATCAGGGTCCCACCTACATTTGACCAAGTTTCTCGAGTGACTGTACCTGTAACAGGACTGGTGACCGTGCTATTTTTGATAAATTCAATATAATTAATGTTAGAACCCCAGCTGCTAAATTCTAGACGAAGAATCGCACTTCCTGCATTTGAAAGCTGAACATTATTGAAAGAGATCGTTTTGTAAGTTTGCCATCCACCTGTGTTTGGCACAGTTGTAGAACCTAAGGTGACACCATCAAGTAAAAGTCTGACAGTAGCTGTGTTGTCCATACCACTTGCATAACGTAGATTGATGGTATATGTACCGGCAGTAGGGGCAACAGTGTATTCCAACCATTCTCCGGCATCAGTCCAACCTACATTGTATCCACCTTCTGCACAAGCTTCAATATCTACATTATCTGTTCTATATGCATTACCGTTATTTCCGGTATTAATATCATTATAAGCAATTCCTGAGCCACCTAAGTCATAATTTTCAGCTTCGACTTTACCCGGCAAAGCAACAGGTGCGCCTAAGTATGGCGTTTGATTCGTAGTGGGCGGAGGTGTGGCCCCAGGTGCAAATATGCTAAAATCATCGAACCAAGCCCAATCGTTGGAGCCTGAATCAGCCTGACTAAATAAACCGATATTCACAGGACCTCGGTTCGGAATAGCAGTTGTAATACAATGGCTATTCCATGATGTAGAGCCAATGGGTCGATAGGATGAAGTGAATTTACCATCTGCATAATTAATTTTGATTTCCACAGAAGTGGCACCATAAGGCACATTATCAGAACCTGATAAAACTAAATTGTTTTGTTTTACACCATCTATTTCTTGTAAAAGAATGATGTTAATTCCCTGGTCAAAGAAATATTCAATTACCAATTTGGCGTAAGTATCATTGTTGAAATAAACAATCATCCCCGCTTGACCATATTTGCGATCTACATCAAATCCAACTTTTACCTGAGCATACATTCCATTATTAAAAGGTACAGAAGGATAATAAAGCACAGGTACTTTTGCATTACAAAAGAAACCACATCCACTATATCTCTTCATATTTAGGCGGTTATTATTTAAATTCCATGCCGAAGCATCTTCATCCAACCATATTAAAGGCGGAGTCACACTTCCATTGAAATTGGCATTGAAATTTAATGCGGTACTTGGTGTTTGTGTGGTGGCACTTGCCGTATTGGAAGAAGCGGAAATATTTCCTGCAGCATCTTTGGCTTTAACAGTGAATGAGTAGGCCGTGTTAGCTGACAAACTATTCACCGTAAAAGTAGTAGCAGCGGTAGAACCAACCAATGCAGCACCAATATAAATATCATATCCTGTTACAGCTACATTATCATTAGCAGCTGTCCAAGCCAGTGCAATAGAAGTGGTGCCTATAGCAGTAGCAGTGAGGTTTGTAGGTGCAGAAGGAGCAATAACATCAACAGTTATTTGATTGAATTGAAGATAGTTTACATTGAAACCTCCACCAAACTCAAGACGTAGTATTTTGTTATTACCTCCGGAAATATTGATGTTATTTAAAGAGGTATTTTGCCAATTTTGCCATCCACCGGTAGATGCGAGTGTAAATGTGCCAAGTGTTACACCATCTAAAAGTAACTTAACAGTACCAGGCGTAACTGCACTTGCATATCGAAGATTAATATTGTATGCACCGCTATTAGGAGATACGGTATATTCTAACCATTCGCCACTATCAATCCATCCTACGTTGTAACCACCCTCTGCGCAAGCTTCGATATCTACATCATCCGAACGGAATTGACCACCTGTATTACCGGAAGTGTTGTCAGCATAAGCCACAGTACCTCCACCTAAATCATAGTTTTCAGCTTGTAGCGTACCAGGCAAAGCAACTGCAGTACCCGAATAAGGACTTTGCGTAGCAGGTGGCGGATTTTGTTGAGTTGTAGCGGTAGCAGTATTTGATGCCGATGAAATATTACCTGCAGCGTCTTTAGATTTTACCGTAAATGAATATGCTGTATTGGCAACTAAATTATTCACCGTAAAGGAAGTAGAAGCCGTAGAGCCAGCCAAATTAGTACCATTGTAAATATCATAACCAGTTACTCCTACATTGTCAGTAGATGCATTCCATGAA
Source organism: Bacteroidota bacterium (assembly GCA_033763735.1). Taxonomy (GTDB): domain Bacteria; phylum Bacteroidota; class Bacteroidia; order Cytophagales; family UBA9547; genus JANRJY01. The sequence continues at coordinate 9,612 of JANRJY010000012.1, forward strand.
AGTGCAATGGCAGTAGTGCCTGTTGCAGCAGCGGTTAGATTCGTTGGAGCTGATGGGGCAACATTATCTACTGAAACCTGATTGAATTGAATACTGTTTAGATTTAAACCACCACCTAATTCTAAGCGAAGTATTTTATTAGTACCTCCGGTGATATTGATATTGCTCAAAGTTGCGTTTTGCCAATTTTGCCATCCACCGGTATTGGAAAAGTTAAAAGTTCCCAGAGTAACACCGTCCAACAACATTTTAACACTTCCGGGAGTGAGTCCAGTTGCATAACGCAGATTGATATTGTAAGTGCCTGAATTAGGTGAAACCGTGTATTCCAACCATTCACCATTTTCAATCCAACCTACATTGTAACCACCTTCGGCACAAGCTTCAATATCCACGTCATCATTGCGGTATTGCCCTCCGGTATTTCCGCTTGTATTGTCTGCATAGGCTACACCGCTACCTCCAACATTGTAATTTTCGGCTTGAATAGTTCCAGGGAGAGCTACTGCAGTTGTGTAAGGACCTTGAGGAATGGGTGCATTTACAGTTAAGTTAACGGTATTGCTGGTAACAGAACCTTGAGAGTTGCTTACCACTACTTTATAACTTCCTGCATCGGCACTTTGTGCATTGTTTATAGATAAGCTACTTGCATTGGCACCACTTATTACATTATTATTTTTATACCATTGATAAGAAGGAGAAGGATTGCCACTTGCTTGGACATTGAAAGTAACAGAACCACCTTGAGGCGCTGTAGCGTTATTAGGTTGCGAGTTAATGCTTGGTGCACTTAATCCGGCACCGGGCACGTTCAAACTGAAATTATCGAACCAAGCCCAGTCATTTGAACCGGAATCGGCTTGGCTGAAAAGACCAATTCTTAAGTTATTTCCACCATCCGGATTGGCATTGAAAGTAAAGTGATTGGTCCAAGCACCATTGGAACCTGCAGGACGCAAACTCGTTATGTATTTACCATTTTCATAACGCATTTTAAGGTCAACACTGGTAATATTGGAGTATTGATAGTCCATTTCGCAAGACGCATCATGACACGCTACGCCATTTTGTTCCCTTAAGTTGATTACATATATCCCTCTATCCCACCAGAATTCTATGACATATTTGGTCCAGTTATCTTTATCATAATACCATATCATACCTGCCTGACCATATTGACGATTTACATCAAAACCAACGGTTACTATGGCTTCTGTACCATTTACACGATTTCCAACAAAGTAATTTAGAACAGGGACTCTATCATTGGGTGTTTGGTAGAACCCATGACCGGGATATCGTTTCATATTTAACCTACCTCCATTGGTGTTCCATGCGGAATTATCTTGGTCGAGCCATTGCCAGCCAGTGCTGACACCATTATTAAAATTGTCACTAAAGTTGATTTGCGCTTGCGTAATACTTATAAAAAGTATCAGAAAGGCACTTAAAAGACTATGTTTTTTCATTTTTTTAGGATTTTGTTTATTAATAATTTAAAATTTCTAAGACAAACTTAGCCTAATGAAAATTAAACAATGGGGGGTAGATGTTCGGAAATAGGGGGGTATTCGTACGGAGACCGTATTGCTCTGATTTGTAACGGATTAACAAATTATTGAATCAAAGATTTTTGAAATAATCGCTTGGTGTCATTCCAAATTGTTCTTTAAAAAGTTTTCTAAAATTTTTAGTATCATTGAAACCAACCATATACATAATTTCAGAAATCGTTTTCGATTTATCATTCATTAATTGAGCTGCTCGTTTGAGGCGAATCATACGGATAAATTCAGCCGGAGATAAATCACTAATGTGTTTCAATTTTTCATAAAAGTGAGTTCTGCCGAGTCCCATTTCTTTGGTAAATAACTCCACATCAAATTCTGAATTATCAATATTAGCTTCAATTATATCAATAGCTTTTTTAAGAAATTCTCCATCTAATGAACTGATAATAATGTCGTTAGGTTGCAGTTTAAGTTCTGATTGAAAACGTTTCTTTATTTCTGCTCTTGATTTAATGAGATTTCTAATTCTTGCTTCTAACAAATTAGGATTGAAGGGTTTGATAATATAATCATCTGCACCTTTATCTAATCCTTCATATTTATAATTATCAGCTTCTTGAGCAGTTAGTAATATTATTGGGATGTGGCTCACTAGTGCATTCGATTTCACTTTTGAACAAAGTTCAAAACCATTCATAATTGGCATCATTACATCACTAATAATTAAGTCTGGGACGTATTTTTGTATCAAATCAAATCCCACAGCACCGTTTTCAGCTTCAATTATTTGGTAGTTACCTTTAAGGTATTCAACTAATATTTTTCTTATATCCGAATCATCTTCTATAATAATAACCGTTTGTTGTTGAGATAATTGATTATTTGATGCATCTACAATTTTAATATTTGATTGTTTGATACTTTCATCTACAATATTTTGTTTTTCAGATACTTGTGTGAATAACGGGACGGTAAATCCGAAAGTGCTGCCAAGGTTATTTTTTGAAATTATCAATTCACCTCCATTTTTTTCGACAAATTCTTTGCAAATAATTAATCCCAAACCGCTACCTGATTCACCGGAGGTACCTTTAGTAGAAATGTGTTGATCAATTTTAAAAAGCTTATTAAATATTTCTTCAGAAATGCCTATCCCTGAGTCGATTATGCTAATCAATACCTTGTTAAGTTCCAATTTTGAAGAAATAATTATTTTCCCGGATTCCGGAGTAAATTTTATAGCATTGCCTATTAAATTGCGCAATACAGTGCTTATCATATTTTCATCAGCATATATCAAAATACTTGAAGGCAGTTGAAATTCAATTTTGATTTGTTTTTTTTCGGCATTCACTTTGTAAACACTAACCGATTGCTCAATTAATGAAATCAGTTCTATACTTTTGGGTTCGTAATGGATTGAATCCGTTTGGGTTTGTGCCCAATTGAGCAAATTTTGCAGTAAGTTAAATGCCTTTTCAGATGTGCCTTTTATTTGATTGATAAATTGATGCTTTTGTTCATCGGAATATTCTTTGTATTTGTCAATCAGCAAAGTGGTAAGTGATAATATCCCTTGAAAAGGATTTTTCAGGTCATGAGCAATTATAGAAAAGATTTTATCTTTAGTGGCATTCAGGTTTACCAGTTCTATATTTTGCTTGTTAATTTCAATGGTTCGTTCCTCAACTAGTTTACGAAGCAATACATTTTGCTTATTAATGGTATAAACTCTATACCAGTAAAATATTGCCAAAAGAATAATTACAATGCAGATAACAATAAACCGAAACCAAATAGTATTCCAAAAAGGAGGTTCAATAATTACTTTTATTTCTGTTGGAAGATTGGTCCATACGCCATCCGAATTTGTGGCTTTCACCTTGAAAGTATAAGTACCATGTTCCAAATTGGTGTAAGTGGCATATCTTTTATCAGAATTTGTTTGAATCCATTCATTTTCAAACCCTTCCATCATATATGCGTACTTGATTTTTTCGGGGTTTGCATAATCTAGGGCCGCAAATTCAAATGAAAAGATTTTATCATTATACTTTAAGTGCAATTCTTCTGATGTGTAAATAGGTTTATTTAAAATAGTTCTATTCTCCCACTTAATTCCAGGCTTAATTGTAGCATTATATAACTTAAAATTCGTTATTACCACAGGAGGAACAAATGAATCAATGCTAAATTTCATTGGATCTATTATACTGAATCCATTGATGCCACCGTACATGATTTCACCTTTCAATGTTTTATTAAAACTGGCGTGATTAAACTGTGCCCCTTGTAATCCATCGGAAGTATTGAAGTTGGAAAATGTATTGTTGTAGGGATTCAATCGAGATATGCCATTATCTGTACTTAACCAAATCATGCCTTTTTGATCCTGTGTAATACTCCATATAACTTCATTACAAAGTCCTTCATTTTCAGAGAAATGTGTGATTTTGCCTGTTTTCAAGTTTAATTTATCAAGTCCAGCCCCACTATGGCCAATCCATATACTTCCATCATTTGCTTCAAATAAACTTCGAATAGAAACACTGGCCAAACTGTTTGGATTTTTCATATCAAAGGCAAAATGTTTTACCTTTTTGTTTTGAATATCTAACATAAATACGCCTCCCTCCTGCGTTCCTACCCAAATATTACCCTTATGATCTTCCATCAAACACCATATTTTTTTGAAAGGGATGTAAAACGGATTATTTGGTTCAAATGAATAGTGTATAAACCTTTTGTTCTTGACATCATATTTTTCCAAACCTGCATCATAGGAGCATATCCAAATGTCACCTGTAAATTTTGACTTTATCATATACCTAATTGACCACCCTTTGAGGCTTAATGGGTCATTTGCATAATTTCTAATCCATTTATAGTTGAAATTATTAGGTCTAATCTCTTCAATTTCAGTAATTCCCATATTCCATGTTGCCACCCACATACTACCTGTTTTTATTTCCAAAATGGTTCCATTCAAGTTTTTTGAAATATTATTCTCCTTGGAAGGATTATTTAAAACAATATTTTTGGTAGAATCAATAATGGTAATTCCATATTCATGTGTTCCAACCCAAAGTCTACCTTTCGAATCCTGAGTTAATCCATATACATTTTTTAGTGATTTATAACCGTATGGCGTGTTTTTGAATGTCCTGAATCGGTGTCGTTGTTTGTCAATAATATTTATACCTCCATTACTCGTTCCAATCCATACCAGTCCAGATTTATCAATCAATATACAATTTACAGTGTTTGTACTCAAGCTGCCTTCATTGCTAATGTTGTGGGTATAAACATTGTGTGTGCCATTATTGCATACCACTAGTCCATATATTGTACCGATATAAATATTTTCAGAATTATTGCTTATGCATTTTACTTCATCTAGTATGCTTTCCTTCAGTCCATACTCTAATTTTATAAATTTCTTTTTTGCAAAAGAATATTTGTAAATGCCTTGCTTTGAAGCGATTAATATACCTTGTTTGTCAGCTAATAGTGTTATAGCTTTTATTTGTAAAATATTATTTATGCTTTCAAACTTCGCATCTGAACTTTTGGGATTAAAGCTATAAAGTCCATTACTGGTTCCCACATAAAAAAGTCCTTCTTTTGACATGATAATTTTTAAGATTTTTCCATGTTTAAAATCAACCTTTGAATATGTATGGGTTGACAATTTCAACTTTATTAAGGCACTATCCTGGCTAAACCACATATTGCCTTCAAGGTCTTGAATGATATTATGAATATGTGAAAAATTAAATATATGATTTTCAACGGCATAAGTTAGGTTTTTTTTAAATGTATTCGTATTGGGGTTGTATATGGTATATCCAAAATCGGAACCTAACCAAAACACACCACTTCTGTCTTCAAATATTAAATTTGATAGATTATTTATGGGACTATTAGTGTCTTTGGCATAAGAATGATATTTTTCAAATGTATATCCATCATATTTATTCAAACCACCTCCGGTTCCAAACCACAAAAAACCTTTACTATCCTGATATATTGTGCTTACTGAACTATGTGATAAACCTTGTTCAATCGACAAATGATCAAAAATGATGTCATCACTTTGTCCAAATATTTGGAATAAAAATAAAAAAGTTGACAAAAAAGTAAGATTAATCTTCAATGGCGTATCTGTAAACAAATTATTCTAAAAATTATAAAGATTTATATATTAATTTGAGTTCCAATTAATCACTAAAGTTAAAAATAATGTGAAAACACTAAATTCTAAGCACTAATTTCTAAACAAATCCCAATGCTACAATTTTCAAAAATTCAAATTAGTTATTTTTTACAATTTTGATTTTGAAAATTTGAAATTGTTTAGAATTTAGAAATTAGGATTTAGAAATTCACTAAAATTATATAATGTTTCAAATTTAGGAAAACCATATTCAACAAATATTCAAATGAAGAATTTAAATTTATTTATTGCATTATTTGGTCTTTTACAAATACTCAATGCCCAAAATCCTATTTCTCCGGAAGGTGTTTTTATTGCAGACCCTGCCGGTCATACATGGAAAGATGGCAAATTATACATTTATGGATCCTTGGATGAAAGTCCAAATTATTTTTGTTCTACCAATCATCATGTGCTTTCAACTTCAGATTTGTTAACCTGGACTTTGCACAAAAATGTATTTGCAAGTAAAGGTCCAAATGATCAGGTAAGTTACAACGATCAAATTTTGTACGCGCCTGATTGTCATTATCGTGATGGGAAATACTACTTATACTATTGCCAACCGGATACCGCTGCCGAAGGTGTAGCAGTGTCAGAATCACCTACAGGGCCATTTGTAAAAGGCGAAAGAATGCTTTTGAAAGGTAAAAATGAAATAGACCCGGGAGCATTTACGGATGACGATGGCACCAGTTATTATGTATGGGGACAGTTCGGTATGAAAATGGCCAAACTCAAGCCCAATATGAAACAAATAGATGAATCATCGATTGTGGAAAATGTAATAACCGAAAAGGAACATTTTTTTCATGAAGGTGCTCATATGGTTAAGCGTAATGGTATATATTATCTTATATATGCACATCAAGGTCGTAAAAATATGCCAAGTTGTATAGGCTATGCAATGAGCAAATCACCAATGGGTCCATACAAATATGGCGGAGTAATAATTGATAATGATGGATGTGACCCCAATAATTGGAATAATCATGGGTCAATTGTTGAGTTTCAAAAGAAATGGTATGTGCTATACCATAGAACTACCAATGGGGCAATTTCTATGCGTAAAGCATGTATAGAACCAATTACTTTTAACTCGGATGGTACAATTAATGAGGTTGAAATGACTTCTCAGGGAGCGGGGGCTCCTTTAAGTGCATTTCAAACGATTGAGGCTCGAAGAGCAGCTTTATTATTCGGAACTTCGAAGGTAATTATGGACTATAAACTTAATGAAGTAGTAGGTGATATTAGTGTTTCTGACAAAATGGTATTCAAATACATTGACTTTGGGAAAGGTGCTGACAGCCTAATTATTAAAGTAAAACTTGGAAAACTCGAAGGTGGATTTAATATTCATTTGGATCAGCCTTGGGGGCCTTGGAAGGGATATGTGCATTTTCCTCCTGCGACTAATACAGACAGATGGGAAACTTTAAAAACAAAAATTCAACCCATTACAGGTGTGCATGCAGTGTGGTTTAAGTTCTATGGTAAAAATGTTAGTGAGCCATTCTTTCAAATAGATGAGTTTGTATTTGTCCCAAAAACCAAATAAATATTAATTAGTTATATTTTGTATTTATTTAAATATTATTAAGTTATATAAGTTAAAATAATTGTTGCATCTTTGTTGGCTCATTTAAATATTAATTTTGAAGACAAATAATAGACCGGCAAAATCATCGAAAGCAGCCCTTGAAGAAAAGGCATTGCTTCAGCAAAAATTATTTTTAAGAAGAATTAAATTATATCCGCCTACCACTTGGAAAGCAATTGAAAAATGGGGACGTGAAACTGAAAATTTAACGCTTCGTATGCAATCCGTAGCTTTTACCATTTCGGGAAGAGTACGTACAAATTCAAACTTTGAAGGACTTGAAGTTCAAAACGGGATAGCCATATTGGATATGGTAGCTGAAAAAGCACCTGAATTGCTTATTGAAGTAGAACCAAAAACATTTCCAAATGGACCAAAATTGCCTTCTTCAAATCAGATGAGCAATGTTTTGGCCTAAAAAACCTTTTATTTACAACATCATTAAAAAACGCATTTGAATTGAATTCAAATGCGTTTTTTGTTTTTGTACTTTGAACAAGTTCTTTGTCATTAATTTAAGAAGTTTTTTATAACCTCATCCTAAATCCTTCTCTCCCGAAAGCTTTCGGGAACAAGGACTTTTGTATCTTAAGTTAATGCCATTGATGATAAATTGAAAAAAGCATAAGGATTACTCCTTTTTTAACAATATTTTTATGTTTTGAAATAAATTCTGATGATGTCGAAATCAAAATTTGCTAGGGAATCCTATACTACCATGACTGAGATGGTATTGCCAAATGATACTAACACCCTTAATAATCTTATGGGTGGACGTATGCTTCATTGGATTGACGTTGCAGGAGCCATTTCTGCACAAAAACACTGTAATCATGTAGTGGTAACGGCTTCAGTAGACAATGTTTCTTTTAAAGAACCCATCAAATTGGGAAATATTGTAACCCTAATTGCCAAAGTTACCCGTGCATTTAATGCATCCATGGAAGTGCATATTGAAGTATATTCAGAGGATATACCTAATCAAATCAAAAAGAAAACACATGATGCCTTTTATACATATGTGGCCATTGATGTCAAAGGAAAGCCGACCAGTGTGCCTGAATTGATTCCTGAAACTGAAGAAGAACTTCGTTTATTTGAAACTGCACAAAAAAGGCGACAACTTCGGTTATTACTTGCAGGTAAAATTAAGCCGAGTGAGGCAAAAGATTTAACTTCTTTTTTTAATGGCTGAAATTGGGGTTGACTTATTTAAAGCAGCGGTAATTCTAAAAAATGATGATGTAGTTGCAATTCCTACGGAAACGGTGTACGGTTTGGCTGCCAACGGACTGTCAGCGAAAGCTATTACAAAGGTTTTTGAAGTCAAAAATAGACCTGCTTTCGATCCATTAATAGTTCATACTTCTTCTTTGGATAGAATTTTTGAATTTGTTGAAATGGTTCCCGAAAAGGCGATGACATTATTCAAACAATTTTCTCCCGGTCCTCTGACCATTCTTTTACCCAAAAATAACATCATTCCAGATATTGTTACCTCCGGATTACCTTTGGTTGGAATAAGGATTCCCAATCATACAATAACATTAGAATTATTAAAAGATCTCCCATTTCCATTGGCAGCTCCAAGTGCCAATCCTTTTGGATACGTAAGTCCAACACAAGCTTCGCATGTTCAGGATCAATTGGGTAACAAAATTCCTTATATTTTAGATGGAGGCAGTTGTGTTGTAGGTGTAGAGTCCACTATTGTTGGGTTTGAAGGTAACAAAACCATCATATATCGTCAGGGAGGAATTACCAAAGAAGCCATTGAAAGCACTTTAGGAGAATCCATAGAGACTCGTATTAGTTCTTCCAAACCAATGGCTCCCGGAATGCTTCAAAGTCATTATGCACCCGGCAAAAAAATAATATTGGGTGATATTAAATCATTGATTGACAATAATATAAATAAAAAAATTGCAATACTTTCATTTGCTACTGATTTTCAAACAGGAAATGATTATATTTTGTCAAAGACAAGTAATTTAGCGGAAGCCGCTCAAAATTTATTTGCACATTTACGAGCAATGGATGCTTTGGATATAGATGTTATATTTGCGGAATATGTCCCCAATTTAGGTATTGGAAGGGCAATAAATGACCGACTAAAAAGAGCTGCGTTTCATGAGAATTAATCAATTGTTAATTAGCTTTTTATTGATTGTAAGCCTCTTGGCAAGTGCAAATTTAACCGACTCAATATTAAGTACATCAGTTAAAAAAGAAAAAAAAGTGCGAATGGCAGGATTGCCAAACGTTTTCTATGGACCCGAAACCCGATTCGGATTAGGTGCCGATGCTTACTTGTTTTTTAAGTTACATGGAAAGGACACTGCCGCCAATTACGATTCTATTACTCGCACTTCATTTATAAAAGCTTCAATCCAAGGTACTCAAAATAAACAATATAATTTTCAAGGATTTTGGCAAGGATTTACCAATAGAGACCGAATTTTCTTTGATGGCTGGGTAGGCTATCAGCAATTTCCTCAACTTTATTGGAAACTGGGACCTAAATCACCTGACGAACCGGAAGCAATTGATTACAAGTTTGCTTGGGCTTATCAGAAATTATTGTTTAAAGCAACCAAGAATCTATATGTGGGAGGTCAATATGTGTTTTTGGAAATGTGGGATTTAAAAACCAATTTGAACGGAGTGGACATATTGCAGTCCGAAAAATTAACCGGTGGAACCAAGGGTTATGTTGGTTCAGGATTTGGTATTGCCTTGCATTACGACAATCGTAATAATATTGTGAATTCATTAAATGGCACCTATGCTGAGTTTACTTTTCAGCAGTTTAACAAAACATTAGGTGCTTCCAATTATTGGGATTGGATGCAGATTGATATTCGTAAGTTTATCAATACTTCAAAAAAACTTAAACATGTGTTGGCATTGCAGTTCAAAGCAAACTCAGTTTTTGGTGATCCACCTTTTCTTGAATTTAATGGAATTATGTTAAGGGGCTATTATTCAGGACGATACCGAGAACGTCATTTTATACTTTCACAAGCTGAATATCGATTTCCGGTGTACAAGCGATTCGGAATGGTAGTGTTTGGAGGGGCCGGTAATGCTACTAACACTTATATCAATTTCGATTTTAACTCCTTGAAGCCTAGTTATGGTTTAGGACTGCGATTTAAATTAATCAAGAAAGATGATGTTAACCTTCGGCTTGATTATGCCTGGGGTTATCAATCGGAGGCTTGGTATTTAAGTTTGACTGAATATTTCTAATAATTTATATATTAATTATCGTGAGATTGCTTCAGTACGTTCGCAATGACTAAAATACGCGTCATTGCGAGTGAAACGAAGCAATCTTTAAATATAAAAATGGATTAAAAAATTACTCAAAAAGCTTTACACATTACACATTACAAATTATACATTAAAATTGTTTCAAACCCCTGTTTTATTCTTAGTTTTTAATCGTCCAGAAGAAACCCAAAAGGTGTTTGCCCAACTACAAAAGTTGCAACCTTCTAAACTTTATTTAGCCGCAGACGGAGCAAGATTTCATAAGGAAGGCGAACTTGAAAAATGCAACAAGGTTAAAGAAATATTATCACATATCCATTGGACTTGTGAAGTTAAGCAATTATACAGAGAACAGAACTTAGGATGCAAAGTGGCTGTTTCAGAGGCTATTAATTGGTTTTTTGAAAACGAAAGCGAAGGAATTATTTTGGAAGATGATTGCCTTGCCGATCTTTCATTTTTTCATTTTTGTGAAATTATGTTAGAAAAATACCGCGATAACGGACAGATTTTTCAAATATGTGGAGTTAACTTTCAAAATGGCATTCAAAGAGGCCAGGGGAGTTATTACTTTTCCTACCTGAATCATATATGGGGATGGGCCTCCTGGAGAAGGGCATGGAAGCATTATGATATTGAGATGAAAGATTTTGACAAATTCAAACAAAATAATTCAATGGCGAAAATCTTTGAATTGCCTTTGATACAACAATATTACTTGAAAGAACTTCAAAAAGTGTATGATAACCAGCTCGATACCTGGGACTTACAGTGGACGTATAGTGTTTGGAAGCACAATGGAATTAGTATTATCCCACAGGTAAACTTAGTTACTAATATTGGTTTTAATATGAATGCCACGCATACAACCGGTATACATAGCACTTTAGCAAATATTCCTATTCAAAGCTTTGATATAACTAATATCATCCACCCCAATCAAATCGTAATTCAAAAAGATGCAGATACTTACACTTATTTCCAATATTTTCATCAATCAAAAGCAAAAATATGGTACACAAAATCAAGAAAATGGCTAAGAAATCAGCTTATTAGCCTAAAAATAATAAAAAAGTAAGATGTAATTTTTTTGTAATTTCAGAAAAATAAAATACTTTTATCTCAAATAAACCAATAGCAATGACATCGATATCAAAACAAATTTTAGGCTTGGCAATCGTTTTTATTTCATTGACCAACATTTCTGCACAAAATTATAAAAAACTGAAAGTACCTACCGTTGAAGTTAGCGGAGAAGTAAATGATGCCAATGGCACGCTATTGGGCTCCATTGATAAGGAAGGTATTATTAAAGATGCCTCCGGAAACAAAATAGCTTATATCGATGCTTTCGGAAGCACTATTGATGCCAAAACAGAAGAAAAAATCTGTAAAACCGATCAAGAAGGTAATATGCTTGCGGTGGTTAACAAAAAAGTAGTGTCTTGGAAAACGTATCATCCGGAACCGGGCATGGAATTATGTTTAATCAAAGATTTTAAAGGAAACTTGGTTGCAGCCACTCACAAAAGGTATAAACAATTTGGCAGCAGTGTTATTTATTACTTTTTAGGCATACTAAAAACAGCAGCGCCTACTACCAATGCAGGGGCAGTGAATGCAGGAATATCGAACGAAAAAGCAGCTCAGGAATCGGTTGAAAAAACAGAAACCAAAACGGTATCAAAAACTACCAATGATGGCACTACAACTAAGTCAACCACCAAAACCACCACTAAATCATCGAAGAAAAAAACGACTACAAAAACAGTAACTAAAAAATCCGCAAAGAAAAAAGCCCCAGCCAAAAAAGCAGCTGCAAAGGGGAAGAAGAAGAAAAAAAGTTAAGGAGTTATTGAGTTGTGGAGTTATTGAGTTAAAAGTTGAGGAGTTGTTTAGTTGTTAAGTTTAATTTAATTTTTATGAAAAAGGCACTGGTAGTTGTTATGATAGGTTTTGTTGCTGCAAGTGCTCAAAATCAAGGATTTAGTAAGGGAGATAAAACTTTGTCGTTTGGGTTGAATGGTATTAATTCAATAACCCAAAATGCTTCTCCGGCTGGTAGTTTATTATACCGGATTTACAAAAGTGAAACAAAAGCGGTAAGGATTGGTCTAAATTTGGAGGTTTCTATAAACAATTATGCTGAACCTACTCAAAAGTTATTATATGCTTCTGCAAGTTCAAATAATGGTTATCTAAATAAGTATACTAAATATAATAGCACTACAAATAGGACAAGTGTAATGGCTGAGTTTACCTATGGTAAACAGTATCAGATATTTAAAATAAATAAATTTGAAACTTATTTTTATGGTGATTTAGGATTTTTACTTCGATATACTTCGAATTCCAGATCAAATACATGGTCAGATTCATTATTGGAGAATGAAGGGTCTGTTAATAATAATTCAAGTATCTATAATATACCAGGCGACTATATAAAAAGTTTTGACAATGATCTTGCATATGGAATTAGCCCAATTATAGGAGTAGGTTTTAATTATTACCTAACTGATTATATTACAGTAGGTTCCGAATTTGGATATGGTATTATGTTCACACATTCCATTATTAAATCAAAAATCTATGAAGAGAAAAGAAGAAATTATGAAAGTGTATATGGAGGCAATGCAATATTAAATAACTACGAACTCCGAGCTAATAATTTTAGGGCATTGATACTTTTTCAATTCTTGATTTGTAGATATAATAGTCAAAAATAGTTGGTAAACTCGCTGTAAGTCATAGATTGTCAGTTTGTTATAAAGGAGTATATGAAAGTTGTTTCATATACTCTTTTTTTGTTCTATGAATAATACAAAAAAAGATGTTGGGCTTGTGGAT
>JANRJY010000015.1:0-52583 GCA_033763735.1 Bacteroidota bacterium
TATTCTGCATTAGATCAAGAGGAAAAAGAAAGAGGAAGCTATAATTATTACATATATGCACAACTTGAAAGTACTAATCCTCAAATAGAGCTAGGTAAATTGGTGGGCACTATAGAAGACGTAATAGTTTAGTATTTCAAATCACTTTTTAACAGCAGGGTCTTCTTTTCATAGACCCTGCTTTTTTTTGATATATGAAGGTTTCTTTAGCAGTGGCTCGGCTCTGTCGAGTGACAACTATCCTTTTGGCATCTTTCCAAATTGAATAATCATCCGAGATATGCAAAAAAATGCTTTTTTGAAAATGTCAGAACTCAGAAAAACATATTCAGAAGGTTTGTTCTCCAGCAGTCGCTCGCAAAAGGTAAGTAGGCAAGATACTTATACATAATTGTCACTCGGCAGAGCAGAGCAACTGTGGTAAAAATATTTATTAAAAAAAAAGAAAAAGGAACTGTATTAGATTTGTTTTCGGAAAAGGTGTTTGTCAAATAATCACTCCTTAGTACCTCACATTTCTCACCGCTTCTCTTAGAGCTAGGCTATCTACCACACGAATATAAATTTGATCCAAATCACCGATATTTCTCAAATAATATGCATAGCTGGTTTCGAATGCTTTTTTTGTGGTTTTGTAATTTATAAAAATGGAATCTTCCAAATTGGCATACACCATTAACGCACTATCAGGTGCCAATAATTATGGATTGTATGGCTACGTAAACAGTGCTGGATTAAATAATTATGGTGTGTTTACATCCGTAACAGGTGCTGCTACAAATAAATATGCTGCGGTGTTTATGGGCGGAAACGTAGGAATAGGAACTTCTAACCCTTTAGTTGACTTGGATATACGTGGAAGTAATTTATCAGCTACAACTGCTGCTAAAGAAAGTATTTTACAAGTAGCTGCTTTAGATGCCACAAATCCATTAAGATTGGTATTAGGTGTTCAAACAGATGCAACTTCTTCTAACAGGTATAGTTTTATTGAGGCTCTTGATGTGGGGGCTCAAACACTGGCTTTGCAACCTATTGGTGGCAATGTATTGATTGGTGCCACTACTGGACCTACTGGCAATAGATTGCATGCGGTTTCTACTTTACAAAACACAATTTTTGGAACTACCTCTAATAATACGTCAGATGCAGCAGGAGTTCGAGGAGAAAACACTAGTGCCAGTGGGGATGTGGCTGGTGTATTTGGACAAGCAGTCTCTAACACTAATTTTGCTGCAGGAGTCTATGGCAAAGTTACCAGTGCCACCGGCAGAGTATATGGAGTATATGGTAGAAACACGGGAAATGGTACTAACTCTGCAGCTGTAAGAGGTGTACATGATGGCACAACAGGACTAGTTTATGGCGTAGAAGGTTATATAACAAGCACCAATACTTCTTCAGCTGCTATATATGGAGATGCGCCCGCAACTGGATTTGGAGGTTATTTTCTAGGCAAAGGTTACTTTAGTGGCAATGTAGGGATAGGAATAATACCAACTACCAACAGGCTTGAAGTAAGTGGTACTTTAAACATACAAAGTGGAAAGATTACAAAAGATGGGACAAACTGGTTAGATGGTTTGCCCCCATCTCGAAACTATTTTATAGGGCAAGCTGGAAATATTTCAATGACTGGCACTGACAACTTTTTTGTCGGATCCTTTGCAGGTTATGCTATCACCACCGGCTATGCAAATGTTTTCATAGGGAGCAATTCTGGAAAAGGAAATACAACAGGTTACAGTAATTTTTTTGTAGGTACACAAGCTGGTTTTAATAATATTAATGGAAATAGAAACGTTTTTATTGGCCAAAAAGCAGGTTTTAGTAGCAACTCAGGTTCACAAAATAATTTTATCGGAGAAGGAGCAGGGTATTCAAGTGTTTCAAATATTCACAATAATTATTTGGGATGGCAGACGGGTTATTTTAATATGGGTGATTTCAACATTTTTATGGGGGCTCAAGCTGGCTATGGTGCGGTATCTGTATCTACTGGTCAATACAATACAGGATTAGGAAGTGCAGCTCTTTATAGTTTAACAACTGGTCAAGAAAATGTAGTTATTGGGCATAATGCCGCTTTTGGTCTCACTGGTGGTAGTTACAATATATTTATTGGTTCCAATGCAGGAACAAATCTTTCAACAGGTAATTCAAATATAGCTATTGGACCCGATGCTGGAATATCATTTGGCGCTAATAGTGATAATATTGCGATTGGTAATCATGCTGATGTAGGAGCGGCCGCAACAAATGCAATTGCAATTGGGAAATTTGCTACAGCTACAAACTCAAATACAATGGTACTAGGAGGTACAGGAGCAAATGCAGTAAATGTGGGTATAGGAACAAATGCACCTGCATCTACATTGCAGGTTAATGGCTCCTTTCAAGGAAAGGCAAATTTGCAAAATGCCAATTACACATTGTTGGCAAATGATTTTATAGTTTTTAAAAATAATGCAACAGCTTATACCTACACACTTCCAGCCTCTGTTACTGCAGCCATGGCTGGTAGAATTTATTATTTCATCAATGCAGGTACTGTTACAAATATTACTTTAGCAGCAGGTGGTAACATAATAACTGGAAACACGGCTACAATTGCACCAAATGGTGTGAGAACATGTGTTGTTACAGGAGCAAGTGCTTTATTTTGTTGGTAACATGACTGACTCCTTAAAATCAGACATGTATATAGGGTTATAAAAAATTTTCTTCATAAACTGGATTCCTCCCAACTATAGAAGCAAAATCATCATTGTATTTTACTTGTAAAGTATAAATGGCAAGTGATTTATCAAAAGTGAAATTATCAATTATCTGATAACCTACATTATTGCCTTTTGGTAAAATGTTATCGTTAACAATATTGTATCCGCTTTCAGGTGTTTCTTGACTATATAGCACATAGTTTTTAATATTTGATTCAGTAACACTTTGCCACACTATATTAACAGAAGTACCGCTATCTCCAGGGCTAGCATCAAAATTTATAATTTCACAAATATTTGATGCAGGTGGTGTATATAGTGTGCCATCTGCTAAATAAGTAGGCTCAGCTACAATATCGTTATTCTTAAATAACTGTAAAGTCAAACTCAAATTTGGATACTTGCATTTTGAAAACCATTCTTTTTGTTTTTTCTTAACTTTAGCAAAGTCGTCGGTACCTTTAACACGAATAAATTCAGGGTAGTCATTGGTAGTAAAAACGGCAAATACTTTGCTTTCATCTTTAAAATCTTTTTTGAATTGAATTTTGTTTGGGATTTCCATAAAATTTGCTTTTAAAAGTTTATAATTAACTGAAAATGAGATATATGAAATTTCTATGCAATGTCTTAAGATTTTGTTATTCTAAAAACAAAAGTTAACAATTTATTAATAATGAAATAAAGAAATATATCTTTTTGAACCTATAATTTATAAAATCAAAAAATATCAAATTTTATAACTTCAATTTTGGAGATTTGTTCTATACATTCAATGACGTTAATATCGTCATGCCAAGTGATTAATTTGTTTCAGGATATTGTAAAAAGAAACTTAAGATATATACTTCTTTTGATAATATACCGAATATGATATTTTAAAAATATTTACGAATTACTACTGCCTATTAATTATTAGCTCTGATCAACTCTTTCCAAATTAAATCTTTCAAAGCATCTAAATTCATGTTGATAAGTGAGGAAATAAAAATAACATTCAAGCTTTTGGGTAATGTTTTTCGAATAGCGTCCATCAATTCCTGATCGAGCATATCTGATTTTGAAACTGCTACAATGCGTTGCTTGTCAAGTAGTTCGGGATTGAATTTTTTTAGTTCATTTACTAATATTTTATATTCTTTGTTAATGTCCTTACTATCTGCTGGAATTAAAAATAATAAAATAGAATTGCGTTCAATATGTTTCAAGAACCTCAAACCCAATCCTTTTCCTTCCGAAGCTCCTTCAATAATTCCGGGAATATCGGCCATTACAAATGATTTGTAATTCTTATAAGCAACTACACCTAAGTTAGGAACTAATGTTGTAAATGGATAATCGGCAATTTCAGGTTTTGCAGCAGAAAGCACAGAAAGCAACGTGGATTTACCAGCATTAGGAAATCCAACCAATCCTACATCAGCCAATAACTTAAGTTCCAACACAATCCAACCTTCTTTGCCTGGCATACCGGGTTGTGCATGGTGAGGTGCTTGATTAGTTGCGGTTTTAAAATGTCGGTTACCCAATCCACCCATGCCACCTTCCATTAGTACTATTTCTTGACCATCTTCAGTTATTTCACATATAGGTTGCATGGTTTCAGCATCTTTGGCAACTGTACCCAAGGGTACATCCAAATAGATATCTGCTCCATATCGGCCATTCATTCCTTGTCCCTTACCTCCAATACCATCTTCGGCATGAATATGTTTTCGATATTTTAAATGCAAAAGCGTCCAAAGTTGTGCGTTCCCACGAAGTATAATATGTGCACCTCTACCTCCATCTCCACCATCGGGACCGCCTTGTGGGGCATATTTTTCCCTTCGAAAATGCATTGAACCTGCGCCTCCTGCTCCTGAACGACAAAAAACCTTTACATAATCAATAAAATTGGGATTCGACATTATTTTATATTATTGTTTGCAATGATTTATTGCTGAGATTTTAAAATAAATTGTTTGATAAAAATTCAAACAAAATCGGATGTAAAGATACAGCTTAAAGTGTTACTGTAAAAGCGCCATTTCTAAAAGTATCATATACCTCAAATCCTTTGCTTTTTAGATATTTAATTTGATTTAGTACTTTAAAAGTTTTATTACTTCCATCAAAAATAATTGTTGATTTTGAGTTATTTTTTAAACATTCATCTTGCACAAAAGCATTATTTGTAATCAAAATAAAATCACTCTTTGGAAGTATATTATCTTCTATTTTATGATTTATAATGATGATTTTCTTACCATTAAATTTGATTGATTGAACTGAAGAAGTGGAATCCAATTTTTTGCTTTCATGCACAGAAACACCCTTTCTTGCTCTATTATTTGATATATGAAATTGAATTTTTGAAGGATTATTTATTAAATTCAATGAAGAATAAAAATATACATTTTGGCCTGACATTAAATCAATTGCCGTTGACTTGTTGATTTGATAAATACAAATTGAGGATTGATTTTTGTTCTCTATGATTCTATAAGTAATGTTGAATAATAATACAAGTGTTAACGGAACTAATAAATATACATAATTGCCTTTTTTTAAGCCAATAATCATGGTAAAGCAAAAAATAATACCATAAGTTAGCCACGTTTCAAAAACTGTAAAGTAAATGTCATGAAATGTGGCAAATGGAAGTTCTTCCATTTTGAAAATAATAAAATTCAAAACCAATACGCTTTTTTCAATAAGCCAACCTAACCATTCAGCCACTAAATCAATCCAACTAAAACTAAGGAATAACAAACCAACGTACATGATTCCTGTAGCAATGGGAATTACTACTAAGTTCGATAATATGAAATAATTAGGAAATTGATGGAAGTATAAAAGACCTAATGGAAAGGTTACCAATTGGGCGGCAATGGATATGGAAGTAACTTGCCATGCCAAATCAATTATTTTGTTTTCTGTTGTATAAATTTGATAAATGCGATCATAAAAAAACACAATACCTCCAACCGCAAGGTATGACAATTGAAAACCTACTTCAGTGATCATATAAGGATCAAAACATAACAATACAAATGCTGACAAGCCCAAGGTGTTGTAAATGTTGGTTTTACGATTGAATACATTGGATATAATTATAAAAGAAAACATCGTTACAGCTCTCAACACTGAAGGGCAAAGTCCTGTAACAAATGCATACAGCCAAAGGAATAAAAACAAAAGTGAATAATGAATTGACTTGCCTATTTTTCCTTTTTTCAGAAATAGAAGTAAAAATTCAAGCAACTTATATATGATACCTACGTGCATTCCCGAAACCGCCAACACATGCATAGTACCGGTAGCTGAATATGCATGCTGAATTTGATAATCAAGAGTTGATTTTATACCCAAAATGAGTGCTGCCGCAATGTTGCCTTCAATTCGTCCGGGAATGTATTTTTGAAATATTTCCTGAACCCGTTCTCGAAGGTAAATTGCCAAAGCCAAAGTGTAATTTGGAGTTGTTTGGCCTACTTTAATGAAGTCTTTATTCGTTACGAAATCTCGATGGTAAATTTGCTGATAGCTATAGTACTTTTTTAGGTCAAACTCACCGGGGTTTTGAGGGGTTGTGACGGTGTCAGGATTCCCTTTGATAGCTATTTGAGTGCCGTACAAAGGCATTTTTGATAAATCTTTTTTTGAAAAATAAACAAGTACTTTACCATTGGCAGGTTTCCAATGATTGCCAGTTTTGATGGATTGAACTTCAAGTTCACATTTGAATGTGTTATCTTTTTCTTCGGGTTGGCTGTTGATTATACCTATATATGAAGATACATTGGTCGAATAATTAGAAATATGATTTGGAGAATTGGGTGCATAAGCATATTGAGTAACTATATATCCATAACAATACAAAATTATTGCTCCATTGATACCTAAAATACTTCTGAATAATGAAGGATTCCTATTTTTTAATAATAAAAATATTATATAAACTACTGTAAAACAAAAGAATACAATTATTGGAATTTGAATTATATTATTTGCATAAATAAAGGTCAATATTCCCAATACAAATAAAATAGTGTATCTTAAGAAAGGAATTCGGGAAAAAATCATCTATAATAAATAATGACTTTAGCTACCGATTGTTCGCCATTTACGGTAGTTTTAACAAAATACATCCCGGGACTTAATTGTGTAACCGGCAAATAAAAAATTTTGGGGTAAGAATTTATGAAATCATAAGTTCCTACTAATTTACCATCAAGATTATATATTTCAAAATTTACATTTGATGGTGGAGGAAAACTTACCTGCATTTGAATGGAGTAAGTTTCAGGAGTGAAATTTGCTTCAGATTTTAAATTAAAGATAGATTGCCTACCATTTCCATTTATAGTAGGAAGTGATTCGAATTGAGCAGAGCTATTTGTTAAAGATATAGATTTTATATAAGTGTTGGCAGTTGAATTGGAATATATTCTAAAAACAATTCTTCCATATTTATTATCACTATTATCAATGGCAGCGTCTATTCTATTCCATTCATTTTCGCTAGGTACGGTTATAAAGCTAGATTTTGAAGTGGTGATTAGTTCTTTCCCTGAAAGACTTTTGATAAACGCTTTCTCTGTATTACATCCTGTATACAAATAAATTACCAAACTATCAGTTTCAGAAACATTTGGATATGCTATATCAAAACTCAGAATATTTGAATTATTATTTCCAAAATCAATAAATGGGGTCCAAAGTTCAGCATAATTACTTGGTAGCTTTTCAGAGTTAAATAATGCATAACTCTTTGAATTATTGTCTCCAAAAGTCCAATTCAATTTCCCTGAAGTTGTTACCTCCCAGCCATTTTCCAAAGGACTCACTAATTTAATTTCAGCAGGAGAAATAATTATATTTTGTTGTTGGGTGCACCCTTTCGAGTTAAGTAATTTTTTTCTGTCTGGTGCTACTTGCAAAGTAGCATACATCCTTTGAGTTTGACCATTTGTAAAAATATTCATGCAAATATCCGGACTATAATCCATGTAATTTTCAATCATTTGACGTGTCCTTATGCCACTACAATTAGAATAAACCGGATTACAATTGTAAACTAAGTTTGCATCTTTACATATAGGGGTGTCATCAACGTAATCAGTACCACAATCTTGATCCCCCCAGGTGTGTAACAAACCCAACCAATGCCCGGTTTCGTGTGTAACTGTACGACCAAAAACATAAACATCTTTATCAGTTTTTGCCGGTCTAATTCCAATTGTTTTAGTGGCAATTACAATTCCATCTGTTGTACTATCGCCATTTAAAGAATCCAGCCCCGGAAGTTTAGTGAAGTTTGGAAATTGGGTATAACCAATAAATCCACTTGCCAAAGAACACACCCAGATATTCAGGTAATCGGTGTTTGGCCAATATCCATATGATTTTATAACCTTGTCATCATCGAAAGCTTGAAATACGCCTTTTTTCACTTTATGACGAGTAATTCCATCCGTTGGCATGCAATTGGGGTCTGTTCCTGCCAGGCAGAATTGAATTTTAGTATCAGCACCTACCGGATCTGTGTTATATCCTCTTGTTCCAATCATTTTTCGGAAATCTTCATTCATAACTTGTAATTGAGACTTGATTCTTTCAACAGAAAGGTTGGTCCCACTTCCAATTTCAGAATCATTTTCGTTATATATTATATGAAATACTATTGGTATGTTTATAATTTCTGGCAGCTCTGTTTCTTTCTCTTTTTTCGAAGTTCGCGCATACCTATTTGCTATTTCTTTAATTTGTGGATAGCTTTTTTTTAAAAATCGATTATAATCCATGGTTCCACATCTTTCTTGAGACCATGAAAAAGTAACTACAAATACAAAAAATATTATTGAAAAAAACCTGAGCATAAATTTTTTAGCTGTTACTATCAAACATGGAATCTTGTGAAGATTTGTCGTAGGCTTTAATTATTTCTTTAACCAAAGGATGTCTTGATACATCTCTGCCATCCAAATAAACAAATGCTATTCCTTTCACATTTTTTAGTATTTCAGTTGCATGAATCAATCCGGATTTTTGTTTGCGAGGCAAATCTATCTGAGTCATATCACCCGTAATTATAGCCTTACTTCCTTGCCCTAAACGAGTAAGAAACATCTTTAATTGCATGGGTGTGGTATTTTGCGCTTCGTCAAGCAAAATAAAAGCATTACTTAATGTACGACCACGCATATATGCGAGAGGAGCAATTTCAATGGTGTTGGCTTCTTGATATTGTTTGAGCTTTTCAGGTTCAAGCATATCTGCCAACGAATCGTAGATGGGTCTGATATATGGATCTATTTTTTCTTTCAAGTCACCTGGAAGGAAGCCCAAATTTTCACCTGCTTCAACGGCTGGACGTGTTACTACTACTCTTTTTACCCATTTATTTTTTAAGGCTCTCACAGCTAATGCCACCGAAACAAAGGTTTTCCCTGTACCTGCCGGACCTATAGCAAATACCAAATCATTACTCTCTATGGCTTCTACTATTTTGGCTTGATTTGCTGACTTTGGTTTGATTACCACGCCTTTTGGCCCATGGATTATGAAGTCATCCAAAGACATATTCCCATTGTTACCACTAAATGGTGTTAGATAATCTTGGACTATTTCTTTATTAATTTCTCCATATTTCAAATAATGCTCAATCATTGATTCAAGCGTGAGATACACCCTTTCTACATCTGCTTCTTTTCCATTGAGTTTTATTTCATCGCCTCTAGAAGTAATTTTTATGGAAGGAAATGCAGAAGAAATTTCTTTAATATGCATATTTTCAACCCCTAGTAATTCTACCAAAGGAACATCCTCAATTCGTAATATCTTTTCTATCAACTAATGGTGTCTTTACTATGTGCGATACTAAACTGAAGCTTCAACCGTGTTTTGTTTTTTTGCCTTTTCCTTTTTTGAGAAATATTGCAATAAATCCGTAAAGTCTTCAGGTTTTACTTTATAAAATTCGGAATGTACATTGAAAGGAGGTAGTTGGTTTGAGACTTTTATATAGTTTCCATCTTCTTTCATTTTATAAGCATTGACATTATCCTTAAGGTTATAGGCCAATATATTGATTACTTCTTTTTTTACTTTTTCATCCACTATTAAATACAAGGACTCTATTCTTCTATCAAAGCTTCGTACCATTGCATCGGCACTTCCACTATATACCAAAGAATTACCATTATTATGAAAATAATACACTCTTGCATGTTCCAGATAATCACCCACAATTGAATAGACTTCAATATTTGAACTTAATCCTGCGCGTCCCGGACGTATACAACATATGCCTCTAACAATGAGTTTGACAGTAACTCCTGCTTCTGATGCTTTGTATATTTCATCCATTATATCATTGTCTTGCAAGGAATTAACCTTCCACACAATTCCGGCTACTAATCCTTTTTTAGCATTTTCGACCTCATTTCTGATTAACTGAATCAGCTGCTTTCGCATGTTATGCGGTGCAGTAATCAAGTACTGATAGTTTTCAGGATTGGAATGACCGGTTATAACATTGAAGAATTCTGAAACGTCATTTGCATATGCTTCATTAGTACTTAACAATCCTAAATCCGTATAAAACTTCGAAGTGATTTCGTTATAATTCCCGGAAGAAATATGGACATATCTCGTAATTCTATGACCTTCTTCTTGCCTTACAATTAGCATAAGTTTGGTATGAGTTTTATACTTTCCAACACCATAAATAACGAAACAACCGGCTTTTTGAAGTTTTTCAGCCTCCGACATATTTTGTTCTTCATCAAATCGGGCTTTCACTTCAAATAATACTGAAACGTGCTTACCATTATTTGCAGCTTTGAGCAACGCATTGGCTATTCTGGATTCTTTTGCTAATCGATATATGGTAATCTTTATTGCAAGTACACCGGGATCATTTGCAGCCATCTCCACGAGTTGAACTAAAGGTTCCATTGAGTTGTATGGCAAATGCATTAATAAATCTTTGTGCTTTAAATACTCAAAAAGATTTTCATGTTCGGTATTTTCGTAGCTAAGTGGCGGAACGGGTTTTGGTAAGGATGGAATTTTGGAGCGAAATTCTTCATGACGCATGATTTGACCTAAGCCAGTAAAATCGATGAGTCCTTTGTTTTCAAACAAATTAAATTCGTCTAATTCAAATTTGTCCAACAAGGTATTAATCAGCAACTTAGAAGCATTAGGCTCAATTTCAACGCGTACAACCCTCGCTGTTTTACGTGTATTGAGTTTCTTTTTCATTTCTTCCAAAAAGTTAGTGTCCGTGTCCTCTACATCTTCTGTAAAATCACCATTTCTCGTAATACGAAGCAATGAAACAGACTCTATTTCTACGTTTCTGAACATTTTTTGAATTTGCCAACGAATAATTTCCTCAATAGGTAAAAACAAGATCTTCTCTGGAGTGGCTATCTCATAAAATCGAGGCAAATTGGTGGGAACTTGAACAAATGTCAATTTGGTTTCTTCTTTTACACCTTTTCCATCTTTGGTAAGTACTGCAAAAGAAAGTACTTTGTTCATAAGCATTGGAAACGCATGTGTATTGTCGTACAACATGGGTGTGAGCATTGGAAAAATGGCTTTTGTAAAATATTTAAATACCATTTCACGATGCTCGTCTTTTATTTCGTTAATATTTACAATTTTAAAACCATTTTTTTCAAATTCAGGCTGTAAATCAGACAAATAATAATGATTAAGTTCCTGAACAAACTGATTTATATCTATTAATAATTTTTTGCGAAATTGATGTGCATTTAACCCCGAGTAGTCAATTCTATCGCGATTAAAATCAATATAATTGTAGAGTGACCCCACGCGTATCATAAAGAATTCATCCAAATTAGAGCTGGCAATAGCCATAAATTTTAACCTGTCAAATATGACTCTGCTACTGTTTTTGGCTTGATCAAATACTCTAAAGTTAAATTTCAACCAACTTAAATCACGGCTTACATATATACTTTTGTCAATTGTTTTTTCGTCACGCTGCGTTATCATTCTGTTAATCAGGTATTTATAAATTTTTAGAAATCAAAAATTTCTTTTATGCTACTTTGCAAAATCAGATTACGAATATAGAAATATATTTGTTAAGCAAATATTAAAATATTACATCTCATTTATAATGTTTAAAACTTTATCTGTCGCTATTTCCATTTTACTTCATCCTTTTTTAATTCCGGTATATATATATACTGTAATTGTTTTGTGTACTCCTTATTTATTACCTCCCTTGCCATTTGCTACAATGATTATGTTTTTGGTGTTTATGCTAATAATTTGCTTTATTATACCTGCATTGCTCATATTCATTATGTATCGTTTACGTTTAATTGAATCTTTGCACCTTAATGAAATTACGGATAGAATTAAAGCTTTTTTTTGTACTATTCCAATATATGTACTTTCTGTTTACGTCATGTATTCAAAGTTTCAATTTACAGGATTAGCTATGGCAATTCAAAGTACCGTTTTAATTAGCATGTTTGTTTCCGGGATTATTACTTTTTTTTGGAAAATAAGTCTACACAGTATGTCGGTAACAGGATTGGTATATTTTGTGGGATACTTGGCCGCTGTATATAAAATCGAGCTTTTATATTTCACTTTTTTGATTTTGTTAATTGTTGCCGGACTATTAATGTCAGCAAGACTTTATTTAGGGGCACATAATCTCTCTCAAATTGGAGCAGGAATGTTTTTAGGATTGTTTTTATCTGTATTTGGCACCTTATTTTTTATATAAGGTTATTTCTTTTTTCTTAGTCAATTGATTTTACTTTTGGGGCTGGCGGTAAAAAATTTTCATTTGTAACTACTTTTTTCCCAGTTTGTGCCTCTAACTTTATTCGTGCATCTTTTGCTATTTTACCTCCCTTTTTTCCGGCAATTGCATTTTCTTTCAGTCCTTTAGCTTCTTATGTTTCTGCAATTTGTCTGGTAGAAAGTTCAGCCAAAGCTGTAAAAATTAATTCCGCCTCACTCATGTGATCTCTTAAATTTTGAGATTTTAATCCTTTCAAATCTTTATGTTTTTTTACTGTAATTCCAGTCCATTCCTGATGGATGATATTTGTTAACAGTGCAAATTCGTCTGCTTTTTCTACGCCACTTTCTTTCCAATAATCAGTTAATTTATTTCGGGTTTCTTGCCCTGTCATACGTTGTTGTATCCACTTTCCGCTGCGCCCTAGTTTCTGCCAATTTTCTCTTGCCCTTTCAATACTCTGTTCAGGATCAGCTATTTCTTGCATTCTTTCATATCCAACTTTGGCCAACCATTGTTTGAAAGGCTCGGCTTTGGGTGATGGAATCGATTGGATAATTCTCAGTAATATTTGTGCACTTGCTACATCTGTTTCTCTCATTTTGCCATCTAGAGATTTTAGTTTCATCTGTCGACAAATTGTCGACAGATCAAGCCCATCTTCAGTTCTAATTCTAATTTTCATTTTGAACCAATAATCCCTGGGATTAGTACTATTAGTTAAAATTTCAACGACATCTATTACAGAAAAGTACCATTGTTCTTCTTTTTCATCCCAAATACTTCTTATTTGTTTGCTCTCAAATAATTTAATTGCACTAATTATTTTTATATATTATTTTTTTGAAAATTTAACTTAAAAATACATTCTTTTACATTCCAATTTTCAAATGTTCATAACTTCTCTATGTTTTTAATGGAGGCATCGTTCATGATTATTAAATTGCCGATTGAATGGATGCAGAAATGAAAGAATTGCTAGAAGGGCTCAATGAGCCACAAAGGGAAGCCGTATTGCATACGGAGGGACCTTTGATGATAATAGCCGGAGCTGGTTCAGGCAAAACACGGGTGCTTACTTTTAGAATAGCACATTTGCTAGCCAAAGGGGTAGATGCTTATAACATTCTCTCTTTGACATTTACTAACAAAGCTGCCAAAGAAATGCGCCAAAGGATTGAGAAATTGGTTGGTCCGGAAGCAAGAAACCTATGGATGGGCACTTTTCACTCCGTTTTTGCAAGGATATTAAGAGCAGAAGCAACAAAAATCGGTTATCCTTCCAACTTTTCAGTGTACGATACGGATGATTCCAAGTCTCTCATTAAAAGCATTTTACATGAGCTGAATTTGGATGACAAATTATACAAACCATCCGCAGTACTTTCACGCATTTCGGGAGCAAAAAACCGATTGGTAAGCTGGCAAGAATATGCCAATAATCCAATTATTCAATCGGATGACGAAAGTGCCCATCGACCAAAAATAGGCATCATTTATAAGGCATACGTAGAACGTTGTTTTAAAGCAGGTTGCATGGATTTTGATGATTTGCTGTACAATACTCATTTGCTTTTTCATAAACATCCCGACATTTTGAACAAGTATCAGCACAGATTTAAATATACAATGGTAGATGAATATCAAGATACCAATTATTCACAGTATTTGATAACCAAGCTATTAGCCGCTGTTACCGAAAATATTTGTGTGGTGGGTGATGATGCTCAAAGCATTTATGCCTTTAGAGGGGCTGATATTTCTAATATCTTAAATTTTGAAAAAGACTATCCTGACTTAAGAGTAATCAAATTAGAACAAAACTACAGATCGACTAAAACGATTGTAAATATTGCCAATTCAATAATAAAGAATAATCAGGCGCAGCTTCGTAAAGATGTGTGGACCGATAATGATGAAGGGCATTTGGTGGAATTACTCAAAGCAGGTTCCGACAATGAAGAAGGTCGATTGGTAGCACAATCGATATTCGAAGAAAAAAACACTAACCATTTATCCAATTCCGACTTTGCCATTTTGTATCGAACCAACTCCCAATCAAGGTCGATGGAGGAAGCGCTAAGGAGGTTGAATATCAATTACAAAATCATAGGTGGCTTATCATTTTATCAACGTAAAGAGATAAAAGACCTAATTGCTTACCTAAGATATACCGTAAACCATAATGATGAAGAAGCACTTAAAAGGATTATCAATTACCCCAAAAGAGGGATAGGTGATGCTACCGTTTCTAAAGTGATGGTAGTGGCCAACGATAATGGCGTTACACTTTGGGAGGCTTTAGTGAATATTGAAAAATTCATGCCCGGTAGAGTGGCAAATGCTGTAACAGATTTCGTACGATTAATTGAGGCATTTGAGGCAGCTTCTCAAACCAAAGATGCCTATGAAGCCGCGAGCCAAATAGCCAAGGAATCGGGGGTTTTGAAAGACTTATATGAGGACAAAACCGTGGAGGGTATGGCTCGGTACGAAAACCTTCAAGAGTTACTCAATGCCATCAAAGAATTCACGGAGGATGCTGAAAAAGAGGACAAAAGCATGGGTGCATTTTTGCAGGAAGTTTCCTTGTTAACCTCTGCCGATTCCAAAGACGATGACAACAACCCTGATTATGTAACGCTAATGACGATTCACATGGCAAAGGGATTGGAGTTCAAAAATGTGTTTATTGTTGGGTTGGAGGAAGACCTTTTCCCTTCTCAAATGATGTTACAATCCAGAGCCGACCTTGAAGAGGAAAGGAGGTTATTTTACGTAGCGGCAACACGTGCAGAGAAAAAACTGACATTATCTTATGCACTTTCACGTTACAAATACGGCCGATTACACCAGTGCGAACCCAGTAGGTTTTTGAAAGAAATAGATCAGAAATACATCAAACAAGCGCGCAAAGCACCTCAGGATTTGATGAAAGATGATTTTTTTACGGCTGCAACCAAATTTACCGGCACAGCTAAAAATTTAATCAAGAAACCCGAACCGCCAAAACAAGCAGCCGAACATGTAGCTTCACCCGGGTTCAAACCAAGCGATACTACCTTATTGCAACAAGGAAACAAAGTGGAACATCCAAAGTTTGGATTTGGTACGGTATTAGCTATTGAAGCATCCTCCAACGAACGAAAAGCCAAAATAGCCTTTGATACGGTTGGTGAAAAAACGCTTCTGCTTAGCTTTGCTAAGTTGATGATTGTGTAAATGAGAAATACTTCTTCACAGTAGGTTGCTTTTTCAGAAATCTGCGTTTGAAGCCAAGTTAAGGTTAAAAGCATGTGAAATACAAATACTATCTAACATTACTTTTCTAGCACTTCCACAAATGCTAAAAGTTGTGTTGAATATTTATAAATTTCATCTAGTGTATTAATTTCTACTTTATTTTCGATTCTTTGATCGTTAAATATTCCTAGAAATTTCTTTTTGCCATTCAAATGAAGCCGACAAATAGTTTTTCTATTATTATCGTCAAGAAGAATTGAAAAATATGTTTGAGCATCTCTATATACAATTCTTGAACCATCGACTCTTTGTCTCAAAATTGCCTTAACAATATAAAAGCCTTCCATTTCTTCAACAGTTGTTTCAATATTGCTTTCTTTAGCCACAATTGTTTCCTGCTCAAGTTGTTCTTTTTGTTGGTTATTTATTTCTACTTCTTTATTTAGGGCTGCTTTAAGCCTATCTGTGATTAAATCACTAATATATTGATGGATTGATTTTTTAATTAATGCTGTGAATTGTTCCAAAACTTTAGCAGTAATAACACTAGGGTAAACTTGCTTTGCAAAATGTTTTACAAAATTCTCTGTTGGATTATTTAGTTCTTGATTGAGTAAAAGCTTTAATTCGCCTGTATATTTAAGCTCACTTGCAGTTGTAACTATTGATTCAATATTAAAATACGATTTATGAAATTTTTTAAGTTCTTCAACTTCATTTTCTCTAATATCTGTTATATCAAATTCAAGAAAAGGTTTTTCATCCATTTTGTTAGGTTCAACTAAGTCAGAATAAAAACGATAAATTATACCATTAGTTAATACTCCGAATTTTGATTTAGAAACATGAAAATATCGTAATAGTTGATTGTCATGTAAACTTAAATTCTGATTCCAGTGTTTACATTCAATTAGAATTGTTATATGACCGTCTTTAAATATTGCGTAATCAATTTTTTCCCCTTTTTTTGTTCCTATGTCAGAAATAAATTCAGGAACAACTTCTGAAGGATTAAAAATATCATAACCTAAACATTGAATAAAAGGCATGACTAATGCTGTTTTTGTTGCTTCTTCAGTCTGAATTTGGTCTTTAATTTTATTAACTCTATCTCCAATTTGTTTAATCTGATCTTTAAAGTCCATACACTTTTAGTTATTAGAATTATATTTATAAATTAATACTCTCTTAAACTGCTAATATAAAGCACAAAATGGCATATCTACAAATAATTAGTATGTAAAAGAATAATCAATAAATGAATTGTTTATTATTTCTCTTCGGGGTAGGGTTTCTTTTTCAGAACCCTGCGTGATTAAGGCATTATTTCTATCGCAAATATCCTTCTGAGAATTAATACTCTTTTACTTAGTTTTGTGAAATTGATGATTAATATCTAAATTTAATCCTTCATTGATTTAACATGCAAGCAATAGAATTTGATACTACAATTAAAGATGGAATGATACGCATCCCTTCAAATTACATGAAAGGAATGACAGATAAAGTTAGGGTAATTGTTTTATCAAAAGAAAATAGCACGAAGAAATCAAAGGAAGAAACAAGTAATGCAATTGATAGTTTTTTTGAAGCCGCCGGTATTTGGAAAGACCGAAATGATATTAATCCAAAAGAATTGCGAGAAAATGGATGGAAAAAGAGAATGGCTAAATGATACTTTGTGATACTAACATTATTATTGATTTACTTAAATTCGATAATGAGCTTGTAAAGCAAAATTATTCTCAAATTGGAGCAAAAAACCTTGCGATAAATCCAATAATTTTTGCAGAAATATTCAGGGGAATTAAAAAGAATGAAAGCAAAATAGTTCTAAAACATTTGTCTGCATATAATCTTTTGAAATTTACACCGGAGGTTACGGATATTTTTATAGAATTGATCCGAAAATATGCGCACAGCCACAATAATGATTCACAAATACCGGATTTGTTGATAGCAGCAACTGCAATTCATTATAATTGTGAATTATATACAAAAAATATAAAAGACTTTACTTTTATAGAGGAATTGAAAATTTATAATCCAATAGAATAAGTATGACCCCAGATTTTGAAAAACAAAATGGCTTAGTTCCAGCCATCGTTCAAGATGCCAATACTGGCAAAGTATTAATGATGGCTTATATGAATGCGGAAGCACTTCAAATAACTGAATCAACCGGAAAAGTAACTTTTTTTAGCAGAAGCAAAAACCGTATTTGGACTAAAGGGGAAACCAGTGGTAATTTCTTGAATCTTGTTTCCATTACGGCTGATTGCGATAATGATACACTTTTAATTAAAGCCAAACCGGTAGGGCCTGCCTGCCATACAGGTGCCGACACTTGTTGGTTTGAGAAAAATGAACCTGTCACTAAAATCAATGAAGATTATGCCTTTATCGACCACTTGCGACAAACCATTAAAAGCAGAAAACTCAATCCGGACGAAAAGTCATATACGAGCAGTTTGTTCAAAAAAGGCATCAATAAAATTGCCCAAAAAGTAGGAGAGGAAGCAGTTGAAATTGTAATTGAAGCTAAAGACGATAATAAAGAACTTTTTATGGGCGAAGCAGCTGACTTACTTTTTCATTATTTGGTATTGCTTGAAGCTAAAGATTATTCATTGACTGAAGTGATTGATGAATTAAAGAAAAGGCATAAATAATTTTTTTCTAAAATATTTTTTAACTTTTGTCCAATTCCACAAAGTGGGTCGTCATTGCTATATAAATTAATATTCACTAACCCTTTAAACAAAAAATACTATGAAAGCGAATGAAAATGCACTCAATTGGTTCGAAATTTCGGTGAATGATATATCTCGTGCCAAAAAATTTTATGAAACCATATTTGGTATTGATATGCCTCAACAGGAAATGATGGGCATGCAAATGGCCTTTTTCCCAGCTGAAGATATGAATGGAAAAGTATCAGGAAGTTTGGTACAAAGCCCTCAACACAAACCTAGTACGGAAGGATCTAAAATTTATTTAAATGGAAATCCGGATTTGTCATTGGCTCTCTCTAAAGTGGAATCAGCGGGAGGTAAAGTTATAATGCCAAAAACCAAAATCAGTGACGAAGTTGGTTACATGGGCTTTTTTATTGATAGCGAAGGAAATGCAATGGCTCTGCATTCAAATAATTAATAGTAAAACAAATGTCACTAACTTTCGACCAAAAAGTCCTTCTCAGTAGGAAAAGGATTTAGGATGAGGTTATTAAAACCAGTTCAAATTAATTAATGAAATGCACAACATCAATTCTACAAACCATTGACTATTAACTACAAACTATGCTCTATTGAGGAATATATATTTTAAAAGTTGTTCCTTCTCCAAGTTTGCTTTCTATGTCCACACTTCCACCCATGATTTCTACTTGTGATTTAATCAAAAAAAGGCCCATTCCTTTACCATCGACATTATTATTTAATCTGGAAAAAAGTTTAAACAATTTGTCTTTTTTTTCTTTCATATTTATACCTATTCCGTTATCAGAGAAAGTCAACATTAAGCCATTTTTATAAGGTTTTACATTGATATTTATTATAGGTTGTACGTTTTCCTTTGAAAATTTAATAGCATTAGAAATCAAATTATAAAAAATACTGTATACAAAACTCTTCAAGCCAAAAACTTCTTTAAATGCACTAAAATCATAATTGATTTGGGCATTAGATATTTTAATTTGATTTGCCAAAGTCATAAACACTTCTTGCAATTTATTGTCTAATTTTATAAGCTCATATTTTTCAACTAATCCTGTTTTTTTTACAGAAAGAATTTCATTTAAATCTTTCATAATTTCATCCAGATTTGAGGCAGCGAACTCAATATGTTCGATAATTTCTAAGTTCTTTTTTTGATTAATATTTTTCTTGTCAAATATGCCTGCTAATCCAAGCAAATTAGCAATTGGAGCTCTTAAATTGTGTGAAACTATATAATTGAATTGTTCCACATTTTTGTGGCTTTCTTTTAGATTTTCGTACAACAATTTGGTGTTGTGTTCTGATT
This sequence comes from Bacteroidota bacterium, assembly GCA_033763735.1. Taxonomy (GTDB): domain Bacteria; phylum Bacteroidota; class Bacteroidia; order Cytophagales; family UBA9547; genus JANRJY01. The sequence continues at coordinate 19,774 of JANRJY010000015.1, forward strand.
CTTTTAAAGATTCATTCAGATTTGTCAATTGATTATTTACTTGACTATATCTTTTTATTATAAAATCAAGCAAAAAACAGGTCATGACTAAGGTCATAAATACATTCATATAATAATAAGTCCTTACCATGTCTTTGCTCATGTGCAAATCAAGGCTTGGAATTGGATTAACCCACATTACTAACAAAAAAGTAAATACATAAATAACAATATGTGAATAACTTATAATTTTATTGTCATCGCCATAAAATGCATATACAAAAAGGGGAGAAAGTAATATGAATAAATATAATCCTGCATCCGGAGTTAAAAAACTCGAGAAAACTATAATTGCAATGTTTGAAATTAATGTATGGATTAATCGGCTGATATGAAATAATTTCAATCGATTTAAATATATTATAATCAGATATACCGAACCAAAACACAGTATTACTATGCTGGGAATATAAAATTGATTTGCTAAAAGATAAATATGATAAATTACAGTAAATAAAAAACAGAATAATGAAAGTCTGTTGGTCATTGATATTTTAAAATTTTGTAATGAACTCTGATCTTGATTCACTCCTTGACGAAAAATATTATTAAGAATCAGATTTAATTTGTTCATAATCCAAATCAGGAATACTTCTCTTTGGAAAATTTAAGTAGACCATAAATATATAAACTATGTCAACAACTGCAAAAGCAATGCATAAAAACAACAAGGTTTTGTGGTCAGGATATCTTTGAAAACAAACAAAAGTGCATGATCCTGTACCTAACAATTTTAATACTGCAATAAGTTTTGAATTAATTATTTTGGTACTGCCAATGTTGTAAGCTCCAAAATCAGGTTGGTTAAGTCGTTGATATACAAATAATACACTCATGAACATGTTGGTAATCCAACCAGTGAGCGCTCCAAACTTGTCATCATATTCTGGTATAAACAAAAAATAAAATCCAAACCATACAGCGAGTACACCAATGTAAGTTGGTACGTAATATTGCTTACCTGAAGGTGTAAACATTTGATGCTTGCCATATTGAAAGGCTTTATATACAATGTAGCAATCCAAAAAAAACCAAATAAAATATGCAATTTGAAAAAGAAAACCCATATCGGTTTTATAAATCAAACCCCAATTGATTTCCCAAGCAAAGTTGCACATTATAGCTGCAATAGGAATGCCTATTTTTTTGGTTTTGTTAATGCTATATATTTCAAATCCATATAACACAGCCCATATCAAACAACCCGTTCCAAAAGAAATTAAACTAAAAGGTGTATAATCTTTTAAATTGAACCAAACCATATAAGTATATATTTATAAGTGTGAAATTACTTTTTGTTGATGTTAATAAATTGTTTAATGCCGGGTAGCAAATTGATTTTTGCAAATAATTGCAATAACCAACCTAATACGTTAGCCAATAATTGAATATACCATGGCAAATTGACTTGCCAAGGCAGCCCCTTGTTGTATCTTATTTTGTCTTTCCACCTGAAAATTGCCAAAAACCAAGGTTCTTTAAGATCCCAAATTTTACAGTAAGGTACATTTGCACCGGAAGCATCAATAATTGCATTTACTGCTCGCCTGGCAGCTTCATTTGCTCCTTCCATAGTTGCCAAATCTGTATTGGTTTTGACATAATCCGAAGCTAAAAACAAATTCTTGATATCTGTATACGCAAATGGTCGAAGCGCCCATGATCCCGCATTATTCACCAATAATGGCTCCTTGTTGATTGCTGGTACTGATGTAACAATAGATGTATCAAGATTCCAAAAATGTAAATCATTATCATCCAGAATGGTTTCTCCATTTACATTCAAACTTTGTTTGAGCTGTGTCCATACTTCCTGTACAATTTCGGTGGTATTGCATTCCTTAGCCGCTTTACCATATATCACTCCGGGAGATTCCCAATTAGAAATATCCACCGAAAGCAAACCTTTTATGGTTCCGTCACCTATTAAAGTCCAATCGTAATCAGCCCAAAATTGGTTCTGTGCAATAGAAGTAATTGCCCAAGGAGAGTCAATATATATCGTGTGGCCTTGATTAATTTGTATATCTTTGGTCAAGTAAAGCTGTAGACCGTTCATCCAACTTACGTTTTGAGCAAGTGCCGGAATACTTTCCAACGTAGGATCGATTTCCTTCATTTCTTTATTAATCAATGTGGCAAATTTTTCAACTGGCAATGCGGAAATAAAATAATCTGCCTTTATCTCAATATTATTATTACCTGATTTTAGTTTTGCAGTTATAATTTTATCCTGCATGCAAGTAAGTTCCACCACTTCATGATTGAAGTAGTACTTGACTCCTTTTTTCTGTAAATAATCCAGCCAAGGATTTATCCAAACTTCATTGGTAGGTCCATTGAGTATTCTATCACTACTCATTCCGGGTTTTAAAATGTCAAAAGTGAGTTGCAGTAGTATATCACCACCTGTTTTTGTGCTCACTTTTTCTGCTCTCGCAGCCACAAGCGTACGGGTGAGTCCTTTTACAAAATATGTTTTATATGCCTCTGAAAACCGATCGGCCTCCATAAATTCCCACCAACTGAGTCGTTCATATTCTTGTTTTCTTCTCTCGTAACAACTTGTCATAAGTTGCCATATTCGTTGGGCAAAAAAGGATTTTTCATCTTCATTTAGTCCTAATTCAACCCCTGCATTTTTGTTAATAAAATATTTGATTTGATTTAAAGAAGTAGGACACTTAGCTGGCATAAAGAGTGATTTGGCTCCAGCTCTTGCCACTCTTATTTCACTTGTGTCAACAAGGTTGTCATATACTTTCCCATTTTTGAAAGGGATTTCTTTCATTGTGGATGTTATATGCTTATAGAATCGAGGAAAAAATCGAAAACCATGTTCTCCTGGTAAAGGTTTGCGATTTCCGGAAGCAGAATCATCTACTAAAGTGCTTCTGGCCTTACCTCCCGCGATATTGTTTAATTCATACACTGAAACTGTAAAACCTCTGTTAATCAGTTCATGAGCTGCACTCATTCCGGCAACACCTCCACCTAGTATTACAACCTCCTTTTTCAATATACTATTAATTTAATACATTAAACATTTCAAATATAGCAATTTAATTGCTTCATATGAATTTTAGCTAAAATAATTTTTTGCCATTTCAAACGAATATTTGACCATAAATGGAAGTGTTATCACCAAAATTTGATATAATAAATCAAATTTTAAATTTAAATATCATGAAGTGTTTTATAAAAATCGATAAGTTTTTATGATAGTTAGTGTATTTAGAAAAGCAAGAACTACTCGATACTGAACATTTTTTGTATCAAAATTTGATTATTATTGAAAATATCTAAAATATAGTTGCCCTTGGTATATCCTTTAAGATCTATTTCTAAAATTTTGACTATCTGATTCGATTTTTCCACCACTAATTCTCCTTTAATGGTGCTGATTCTGTAGCTATACTCAAAATCATTAATATTACTTTTAATATACAAATACCTGCTTGTTGGATTTGGATATATAATCCAATTTGATTCGAAACCATTATCAATCGCTAAAGGATTTAATCCTGATATAGTAGGCATAAAATTTCCTGATATTGATAAAGTGATAATACTTTTATTCTGGCCAATAATTCCTGAAATCGTATGAATAACAAATCCATTTACCGAAGTTATTGCTTTTATAAATACGGTGGTATTCGAAATATTTGAGCCATTTAAAGGTAAAAACAATGCGGCATTATATGTTCCGGTAGAATCTGTTGAAAGCAAAAAATTATTATCTGAAATCAAAAGCAAATTTCCGGTCACACTCGTTGCTGAAACTGAGAAAGCTTTTGCAATGCCTTGATTATTAAGGATTATTTTCGGAAAATAAATGATATTCAATCCATTGCTGTTTGAAATTCCCGTGGTAGTGTTTGGTAAAATTTGAACTATAACAGTGTATACATTTTTTGAAAGAGATTGAGATGTCACTGTATAATTCTTAATTGTATTGAAACTTTGAATTTGACCTGAAAAGGGTGAAACGGTAGCCAATGGTGATATTGTTATAATCGGACTTATCAATCCAATATCTGTCCCAAAGGGCATATTGATAAAAATATTCTTTCCGATAATTGTAGTTGCTCCAACTTGACCGGAGATGTTAAAACCTGTGATACTATTTTCATCTGATGGGGCTAATTGTACATTTACATTATAAACATTAGAAACCAATGATTGTGAAGTAACTGTATATTGTACCACTCCTGAAAAGTTTTGCAAAACACCTGATATTGGCGTAATAACTGAATTATTAGATACTGTTATACTCGGATTGAGAGACGATAAATTTGTTCCATAGGGCATAATCAAAGTAATATTATTTCCTGAAATAGTTGTATTACTTATTTGAAATGGAATAGTGAAAGATGTTATAAAGTTGTCATTTGACAAGCTTTGACCGGCAACACTTATCGAAACGTCTTCAGTGGTATTCACAATTCCACCTCCGGAAACACTTATTGTAAAGAAATTAACTCCTGAAGGTAATGTAGTAGTTGGTTTAACAAATATTTTAACATTTGAAACTAAACCCGATATTGGCAAAATTGATAAAGCAGAACTAAATCCCGATATTGAATTACTTGAAAGTAATACTAAGTTGCCACCATTCAAAAAAATTGAACCTGTTAAGTTGTTGCCATTTGCATTAAAAGCTAATCCTGAATTGGTAATAACATCTAACACAACGGGATCGCTAACTAAATCTAAATTAAAAGAAGGAACCGTATTGGGTGGTGGAAAAGGTAATCCTGAAAGAAAAAATCGATCAACCGTCCAACTTGTAGCATTCGTATTTGAAGTCCCACTTGACCTGTAAACAAATGCAAACTTAACACCGGATTGAGTTAAATTGGTAATCCTTACATAACCGGAAGGCGTAGTTGATTGTGAATTGGAAGGGGAAAAAGAAAACCCACTAATACTGGTCCATGATGCAAGCAAAGGATCACCGGTTGTGTAATTCGTTGAATAATAAACAGTAAGTTGAGGATAAAATAACCCAGCATCTGAAAATTTAGTCCATGAAGTGAATGAAACGTCCACACTTTGATATGAACTTAAGTCAAAACTTGGAGAAATAAGCCAAGAACTTCCTGATGTGCCTGTAGTTCCTGCATAAGCATTCGCGTTCATCCCTTGTGTTCCGCATAACCAACCTTTATTGGAATTTTGGTTGTAAACATTCCATCCATTTGTTGTACACACGCTTGAAAAAGTCGCACCTGCTATTGATGTACCGGTTGGTGGAGGGATTGCTGATAATGCGTCTCCAGTAATGCTTATTTGAAATATTTTGTCTAAAACGCCACCTCCAGAAACAGTTATTGTTACAATTTGAATGTCACTTGACAAAGTGGTTGTTGGTTGAATGTAAAGGACCAACCCTGAAATTGAACCGTTGGAAGGAATTACATGATAAGGATTTACAAATCCGGAATTTGTGGTATTTGAAAAGTTAATAGAAGTACCATTTCCGCTTGATCTAATATTAACGTTACCTTGCAAATTCGTACCTGACAAAGTAATACCATTTACAGGGCCTGTTGTAGTCGTAATTAAAACAACGTTGTTAGGCGCACTCACTATTAGTCCGGGAGTAGTTGTACTGAATCCCCAAACTAAGGCTACGTATTCCGGATGGTCAATAAAAGGATTTCTGTTGTGCTGAATGGCATAAGCTGCATTATTGCGGTCTATTTCTTTTTGGCTCACCGGATCAGCATTATGCCATTCCCAAAACAAGTTTAATTCCCAAGTTACAATTGCCGGGTAAGTATTGTTAGTAATTATTGGTGAACTCCATCCGGAAAGCAAATTTTCATAACAAGTTACCATATAAAAGTATGTTCTGGCAAAGTCACCTTTGTAAGCATCGATGGGTTCAAATACAGTACCTGTAAACCCTGGATAGTTACTGACACCTAATTTACTGCCATTTGTTGATGTCCAAGTGGCAGTTCCAACCCGCCCATATGGATAATTGCCTCTTACTCCATTCACTTTGCCATCGGTAGGATACACATGAAACAAATCAGAAACCATTGGTGATGCACTATTGAACCAACTTTGCGGAAAAGAATGTTCCCTATTGTAGCAATCTCCTTCTTTACTGTAGTTACCACAAGTGCCACTTCCAAATGAATATTCATAGGCAGGTGTACCACTCGGAACATCCGAATACATATCCCAAACTTTTCCATTAGCCTTTTTATCCGTTGTTTGATAGGCAGTATATAACCCTCCGTATGATGTAACTGAAGGGTTTTTTATAATATTAAACAGGGCAGTTTTGAGTGAAGCTCCAGATTTACCGTTAGCATTATCGTAATATCCTGAAGGAATCTGTGCTAATGAAAATATATAAATAAAAGTTAAAAAAAATAGGTAATTAGATAGTTTTAGCTTCATTTGATTGAAATATATGCATACAAATAAGCTAAATATCGGTCTGATATAGGTTATGTCAGTGTTAAGTTTTTGGGTGATGTATGATTTATAGCTAAATCAATCTGTATTTCAAATATTTCAAAAAAAATAATTCAAAAATATTTTATGATTATCGAATTGGAGCACCGGATGCTTTATGTGTTCGTGCTTTATCAGAATATCCATAATAACCATCTGTTCGTTTCTGACAATTCCTACGAATAATTAAGGAACAGCTACTAACAATAAAAATTAACAATATGAGCTTTGATATTAATTTCATTATATATTCAAATATAAAAGAATAATTTCAATTGCAAAAATGGTGTAATATTATTCCACAAGCTACACCTACATTTAACGACTCCGCACCACCAATTCTTTTGATATTGATTTTTTCATTAACCATTTTTTCAATTTTGACAGTTATTCCATTTGATTCATTGCCGAAAATTATTAATCCGTTCGCTGAGGGCATATTTTTGATATCTGACCCACTCATAAAAGCGCCATATATTTTTATACCTTCATTGGATGCTGTTTTTAACACAGATTCTAAATTTTCATAATAAACTTTAGTTCTGGTAAATGAACCCATGCTTGAACTTATAACTTTTGGATTATAAAGGTCAACAGTTTCATTGGAACAAATCACCGTATCAATCCCAAACCATTCTGCTGTACGTATTATCGTTCCAAAATTACCGGGGTCCTGAATACCATCCAGACATAATGTTATTTGATTGGGCTTTATTATTAATGGATCATTTTGTTTTATACTTACTATTGCAATTGCCGTTTCGTTATTTTCCATATAACTGGCAGATGATATTTCATTTGCCGTGGCTTCCGTAATTAAAAAGTGTTTATTATATGAACTTAAAGTTGTCCTTAATTCAGGCAAGTTAGCATTAACAATTATCTCTTTTACTGTATATTCTGATTTTAAAACTTCAATCACACTTTTTAAGCCTTCAACAATAAATTGTCCATGTAGTTTTCTAAACTTTTTAATTTGCAAAGATTTAATGAACTTTAAATGGTTTTTTGATAACATTGGTGAAGGAGAAGAAGTTACATGATATTGCATTGATCTCAAAGTATTTGGCTATTACTTTGATAATATTTGCTTGTTCCCGAAAAACGCAACTGCAAGAAGGCCAAAAACTTCTTTATTTACAAACTGTCATTGGCAACAAAAGCATTCCGGATGAAGATTTAAAACCATATTTTAAACAAAGAGCCAACACAAAAGTGTTAGGGGTTCCAGTTTCACTTTATGCCTATAATTTTGGATTGTTATTCTATGACACCGCTCGAACAAACCAAATAGCCAATGCTGAAATTAATAGTATTGAAAATAAAATTAACAAATCAAAAAGTGAAAAAAATAAAAAAAAGTGGACGAAGTTAAAAGAACGAAAATTAAACAAAATAATTATTTACAATCAAAAAGGAAATTGGTGGATGAGAAATATGGGTGAACAGCCTGTTGTTTTTGATTCATTGGCTGCAAAACAAACCCAAACGCAACTGAAACTATATTTGAAATCAGTTGGTTTTTTTTACTCAAATGTCAGTTACAAATTAGATACAATTGCTAACTCTATTTTAGTAAGGTATATAATTGTCGAAAATAAAAGATCTTATATCACCAAATTTGCTTACTCCATACAGGATGGATATATTAAAAGACTTATCAACGATAATATTGATGAGTCATTAGTGAAAATCGGAGACCCTTATAATGAACAAATTTTGTCAAACGAACGTGATAGAATTGAATCATTATTGAAAAATAATGGATATTATGATTTTACAAAAAGATATGTTTCATTTCAAATTGATACCGTTTTTGAAGAAGTTTCAGTTAATTGTGTTATCGACAATCCTAATGAAACTTCTAATCATAGATTATATAAAATTAAAAAAATTAATTTTCGTATAGATAATGAAAATATTAAAATAGAACCGTTAAAAATTATCAACCAAGACAGCGTTAACTTTGAATACTATTCAGACAGAAGATACAGCCCAAAAGTAATATTGACAAAAATGGAATTTAATAATTATAAACCCTACAGTCTTATTCAATCGAAATATACACAGCGAAATCTTACTCAACTTGATGTGTTCAAATTTGTCAATATTTCATATAAAAAAGACACATTGACCAACACTTTAGAAGCAAATATTACTGCGAATTCTTCAAGCAAGTACCAAATTTCTGATGAAATAGGATTCAGCGTCAGCCAAGGATTGCCGGGTCCATTTGGAAGCATCGGTTTTACTAATCGAAATATTTTTAATCATTGCGAAATATTTAACATTAATGTGAGAGCAGGCATTGAGGGGGTTGCAAGTGCATCCGATCCGGGCAACATATATAGTAGCCAACAATTTGGCTTAAATGCATCATTATCATTTCCTCGATTAGTGGGATTAATGGGATTGAATAAATTATTCATCGATTATAACCCCAAAACAAGTCTGAATAGCAGTTATAATTTTATATTCCGTCCGGAATATACCAGGAGTAGCTTGCAATCTTCATATACATATAGTTTAACATTTGGCAAATATTCCATATTGAATTTTAATCCCATAGATATTGTGTATCTGCGCACGCCATATATCAGTAACGATTTTTCAAAATATTTGGATGTGTTGCTACAGGATTATGGAAATAGTCTGAAAACAAGTTTTCGCAATTCAATTAATCCGAATATTAATGCTTCATACACTTATAACAGTTTTTTGCTAGGAGAAAATAAAAATGCAACATTTTTTAGAATTTTTGCCGAATCAGGTGGAACCACTCAGAATCTGCTTTCAAAAAATGCACAATTTGAACTTTTCAAGAAACTGGAGGTTACCAACTCCTTTCAATATGTTAAGTTCAACATAGATGTGAGAAAATATATTCCAATTACAAAAAAATCCACCTTTGCAGCACGAATTAACCTTGGTGTGGCACGTCCTTATGGAGGGCAGGATGAAAGGAATATGCCTTATGAAAAGTATTTTTTTAGTGGAGGAAGCAATAGCGTACGAGCTTGGTTACCTCGCAGGTTAGGTCCTGGAAGCTACAGAGATACTGTATATTTGGATAGACTATATAGATATGAACAGCCAGGGTTATTAGTTTTAGAATTAAGTGCTGAATATAGATTTAAAATAATTAAGTTTTTGGACGGTGCTATATTTACTGATGGTGGAAATGTTTGGTGGTTTAATGATTCAGACGAAAGAAAAAATATAAAAATTTCTTCATTTAATGAAATTGCAGTTGGCTCCGGAGTTGGACTAAGGTTTGATTTTCAATTTCTCATTGTGCGATTGGATGTAGCTACCAAAGTTTGGGACCCAGGAGAAAAACCAAGTAGAAGATTTGTTGCAAATAAATTCAACGCAACCAATATGTTTAACGACCCAAACCAAACTTTGTGGAATATTGCTATTGGATATCCATTTTAGTATATGCTTATATCTATAATTACAGTATCATTTAATTCAGAGAAAACAATTGAAAAAGCAATCAATTCAGTTTTGAATCAAGATTATAATGAAATTGAATATATCATAATAGATGGAGGTTCAACGGACAAAACACTTGAAATTGTAAATAAATATTCAAACAGAATTACTAATATTACTTCAGAACCCGATAATGGAATATATGATGCTATTAATAAAGGAATTACTAAAACTCATGGAGAAATAATAGGCCTTTTGCACAGTGACGATGAATATCAAAGTAATAGTATCATTTCGCTTGTTATGAAGGAATTTTTAGTTGACAAACAAATTGATGCTGTTTATGGAGATTTAGTTTATGTCAAAGACAATAAAATAGTTAGGAATTGGAAATCAGGTAGCCCATCAAATCAAAAGTTTAGACTTGGTTGGATGCCTCCTCATCCGGCCTTTTTTTTAAAGAAAAATGTTTATACCAAATATGGATATTACAATACTGAACTTCATTTTTCTGCTGATTATGAATTAATGTTGAGAATGATTTATATCAATAATATTAATATTAAATATATTCAAAAAACATTAGTTAAAATGAACTTAGGAGGCCTAAGCAACAAAAGCATTGCTAATAGACTTAAAGCAAATAAAGAGGATACTAAGGCTTGGGAATTGAATAAACTAACTCCACCATTATTATTATTTATTCTAAAACCAATGCTTAAGCTAAAACAGTTTAGAATTTTTAAATGATTTTATCTGGTATTAAAGTGGTGATGTTTAATTCCTTTTCCAGATTTAAAGTGTCTGTGGCGAGGGTTGCTTAATTTGCTAGGATGAGAAAGAGTATAATGTATTGAAACCTGTGCAATAAAATAATAATCAAGTGTAAAGAAAGATGTTTTTGTCCCGCCTCTATATGGATTTGCACCAGGATTGTTAGGATCAACTCTAGAAAGTGTAGGGTCCGCTTCCTGATGTCTATCAGCCAATTTATAATCTATCTCTGAAGGAGCAACGGCAGGATTCGTGCTTGCGTTCCATGAAGGATACTTGTCATTGGGTCCTACGTCATCCAAATAGTTTGTTGTTGTCCTGGTTACACCTAAGTCTAAGCTTAAATCAAGGAATTCAACAAGTTTAATTTGTGCACCAACGCCACCATTCATAACAAACGCTAGCTGAGAATACTTTTGACCTTGTTCCTTTTTATTGTTAGTCACTTTGTCAGCTAAAGTGTAATATTTGCCATCAACTTGTGCTGTAGGGCTGAAATAAATAAAACCAACACCAGCAAAAAGGTATGGTACAATAAAATTTCTACGATTATATTGATCTGCTTTCTCCCCAATAAAACGAGTAATTACAGGAATCAAATCAAATCTACCATTGATCATAAATTCATAAACATGGGTTTGGAAACTCAAATTTCTTTCCCACCGACCTGACGGTTTTCCTTCTTTATTAGGCTGACTACGAGTAGTAAATGCTTGATCAGAGCCGCCTATCATTGCATATCTCATGGAAGCACCCAATGACCACCTCATATCAAAGCGATATCTCAAACCTAATTGAAAAGTAAGGTTTGGTTGGTTAAATCCTTTAAATACACAATCAAGTCCATCACACAATTCACCGAAATATGAAGTTCGACCAATTGATCCAAAATATGTCCAACGATAAGCAATGGTTTTGGATAATGGAATAGTCGCATCACCTCTTGTTTTGGTCATTCCCGGATATAACTTTCTACCTGATGATTGACCAAAAGAATTGAAAAAAGTAATCATCACAATAAATACAACTACTATTTTTTGCATGCTAGTTTAAGGTTTGCACAGTGGTGTTTTTACAAAAATAATTATTTTTTTTAATTATTTTCAAAGTCGCCTTAATAATTGAACTAAATTAAGATTTTCGGGTTTTAATTATTATGAGTTTTACCTATAAAGGTTTACCAACTGCTAATTAGGATGTTAATTTTTGATTTTTATTTTATCCAAAAACAAAATACTACTATTAGAATTTTCAAAGTTTGTTACTTTAATCCCATAAACTAAAAAATATCCTTCATAAAAGTACTCAAAATCAACTTTATAATACTTGTTTGAATTATTTATATTATTTTGATTTAGCGTATTTTTTTTAGCAAAATGGTTTAAATCACTTTTGCTGATAATTTGATAATTTATTGTTCCGTTTTCAAGATTAGATAGCACATAATTTTGGTCCTTTTTCAAGAATTTAACTTTTTCTGAAAGATTATTACTCAGTATATCTTGAATATCAAAAATATTGTCCCATTTTAATCTGCCATTTTCATCAAGACCTGCAGTTATTGCATGAGTAAAATTCCAACCATCAAATACTATGTAAGGCTGTTCAACGGGTCGACCATAATACCAAGTAACGCGATACTCGGTATGATATTGAGGTTCATATATTTCTCCAACAATTATATACTGATTTGAATCAATTATAATATCATGCAACAACACGTAAGTTTCTAATTTATAGTCTTTTCCTTTGGCTCGTTTTCGATTAATTTTTGTTAATATTTTTGCTTTTTTTACAGAATCAAGAAGATTAAAAAAGTTATTGAACTGAGTGAAACTTGTATAACTGATAAATTTTTGTTCTTCTTTTGTAATACCGGACAAGTAAATGCCCTGACTCCCATTTTTATTTTTGGATCTATATGTACCGATAACTATTTTTTTATTGACATTGATTACTTTAATTCTTGCATCTGAAATATTATATTTTCGAGTCAACGGTTTTATTTCAGTAGATTTCCCTCTACTCCCTCCTAAATTGTATTCTTGAATGTGAACTCTTGATTCAGAACCTAAATTATTGTTAATTATAACAAAAACTTTTTCTTTAAGGCTGTCGGCATATATTTGACTTACACTTGAATAACCATTAAATCCGAAATCTATATCTTTAGTTTTATTTTCGTTTAGTGAAGCATACACCATTGCTGCCATTCGTTGTGGAATATATCCTGGAATAAATAATAATGGAAAAAATACGTAGCCAGACGCAGATCTCATGAAAAGCTTTCCATCGTTAGGAGGAATACTTCCTCCAATAAATACTTCGTCATTAATTATTGAAAAGTCTTCTATTTCCAAGTCAATGAACTTGGTTTTAATATTGTATGATAGTAGTTCACTATTTGAAATATTTACTTTGATGACTTTAAAAAAGGTATTACATGTAAATAGCAGATATAAATAGTTTTTGTCTATTACGTTATCGATATATTTTTCATTTTCAGAAAATCCTATTTCAAGATTCCAATTTTGATAAAAAGCAGTATCATATTTGCTAAATACCCATTTGGTTTCCCCTAATTCATTATTTTCATTAGATTTATACAATATGAAAATTCCATTTTTATTTATTGGTATAATTTTGCATTCGCCTTCAATATTATTTACTTCAATTTCTATTTTTAAATCTTGACATATAATATTTGTTCTGAAAAACAAAATAATAACTATGGATAGTATCAGTTTCATAATTGCATTCTTGGATTAGGAACCTCATAGTTACTTTGGGTTTTACCCAGCTTATATTTAAGGTAAGCAGTTATTGCAATCATTGCGGCATTATCTGTGCAGTATTCAAATTTTGGAATATAAGTTTTCCAACCTAATGTAGCTTCATTTTCAATTATTCTTTTTCTAAGTTCTGAATTTGCTGCTACCCCACCTGCTATAGCTATATTTTTAATATTAGTATTTTTTGAAGCTTTTATTAATTTAAGCATTAATGTTTCTATCAAAACGTTTTGAATTGAGGCACATAAATCATTTAAATTGTTTTTAACAAATTCATTATCCTTTTTGATATTTTTATCTACAAAATTACTTACAAATGTTTTTATTCCACTAAATGAAAAATCGTAGTTTTTCATTTCTGCAATTGGAAATTCAAATGCAGAGGGGCTGCCTGTTTTCGCCAATTTATCAAGCAAAGGACCTCCCGGATACGGAAGTCCTAATAATTTCGCAATTTTATCAAAAGCTTCGCCAACTGCATCATCTTGGGTTTCACCTAATAATTCCAATTCAAAGTAATTATTAACCATTATTATTTGTGTGTGCCCTCCGCTTACAGTAAGGCACAAAAAAGGGAATTCCGGAACAGGTGATTCAATAAAATTTGCATAAATATGAGCTTCCATATGATTTACTTGTATCAATGGAATATGATATGCATAAGAAATCGATTTCGCAAAACAACCTCCTACAAGCAATGAACCTAATAATCCAGGTCCTTGAGTTACGGCAATGGCAGTAAGCTCATTTTTGCTTATATTTGCGTTAATTAACGATTCTTGAACTATTGATACAATTACTTTCTCATGTGCTCTGGAAGCTAATTCGGGAACTACACCTCCATAACTTTCATGCACTTTTTGAGATGCAATTACGTTTGAAAGTATCTTGCCATCTTGAATAATGGCTGCAGATGTTTCATCGCAAGAAGATTCAATAGCAAGTATATTAATTATTTGATTCATACTTAAGCAAAATAACACTGATTAACCTTTATAAAAAAATATTAAACTTTTTTAGAAGAACCTTTATCATCATATTTTTCATGATAGTTTTTCTTTTTATAACTATTTCGGGTGCTATCCAATTGCCTGGTATCCAATCATATTTAGTTCGAAAAACTACGGAATACATTGGAAATTTTGTACACTATCCTATTCAAATCGGGGCAATTGGAATAAGTTGGTTTAACAAAATTGAACTCTCAAATGTGTTAATTCTTGATCGCAAAAATCATGAAATGATAAAAGTCCCAAAAATAATAGCTAAAATAAAACTTGCAGACCTATTAAAAAGAGATGTAATAGTTGAACATGCACAAGCCATAGACCCGATTGTGAATCTATATTATGACAAAGAAATAAATGATGTAAATATTTCTGATTTTATTTTTTCACTAATGGATATTGGTGTAGACAAATCGAAGCCAAAACCAATTCATGTTGGCAAATATTCTGAATTTACAATTAAAGGAATTGAATTGGTAAATGGCTATTGTCAATATGATGATCCTTCATTTGAGAAATCGAATGACAGGTTTGATTTTACACATTTTGCTATTAAAAAAATAAATATTACTGCTGACGATTTCAAAATAGTAGCTGATACTTTGTCGATGAATGTAAGCCATGTGTCAGGTCAGGATCAGTTTAGTGGCAAGCGAATAACAAATGGCAAGATGTTCTTTAGTGTATGTGAAAACTATTTAATGTTGAAAAATCTTAATATCAGGATAGGTAATAGTGTAATTAAAAATTATGTATTAATGGAATTTGATAGACTTCGACAGTTAAGCAGCATAACTGATAGCGTTCAAATGACAATTCATGCCGATAATTCCATAATTTATTCTTCTGATTTAAGCATTTTTTTCCCTGAACTTAAAGGGTTTGATGAAAAGTGGGTTACTACCGGTGACTTGTTTGGAAAAGTTAATGATTTTAAAATTAAAGACATAAAAGCAACGTTTGGAAATGGATCTTCAATTGAAGGTGATGCAGATATGAAGGGACTTCCATTTTGGAGTAATACATTTATTAATGCAAGAGTTAATTCATCAGATTTCTATTTACATGATTTGTCCAAATATGGACTTTATAATAAAACTGAACATATTCCAAAATTAAAATTTAATGGTCAATTCAAAGGAATTACCAGTGATTTCAACTTGAAAGGTTTTTTCGATTCAAATTTCGGCAAAGCAAATGTGAATTTAGAAATGAAGATTCCTCATGATATTCCGGAGTATGTAGCATCCATAAATGCTGACAATTTGAATTTGGGATTATTATTAGGTTGGAAAGATTGCAGTAATCTGACCGGAAACATTAAAATAAAAGGAAAAGGACTTGATTTAAAGTCTGCAGTACTGAATTTTAATTCGGATGTAAAAAATGTAAAATTTCACAATTATAACTACAAGAATGTTTTACTTACTTTTAAAATAAATCAGCAAAAGTTGCAAGGCAGTTTTGATA
The DNA here is from genome assembly GCA_033763735.1 of Bacteroidota bacterium. Taxonomy (GTDB): domain Bacteria; phylum Bacteroidota; class Bacteroidia; order Cytophagales; family UBA9547; genus JANRJY01. The sequence goes on from JANRJY010000015.1 coordinate 35,768, forward strand.
TAAAAGATTCTAATATTGTTATTGATGTTACAACAAATTCATTTTTAAATCAAAAAAACGGATATGTAAAAATGCAGGGTAATTTATCCTATGCTAATCTTCAAAAATTGAATTTTTCACCCAAAATTTTAAAGATTTCTTCTGATTTTACGGTTAATAGCAATTTCCCTAAAGATTTAGATCATTTTATTGGTTCATTAGTATTTAAAAATATTCAAGCTAACGACTCCGTCAACAAAATTAATATACCTTATATTAAAATAGAAACATCAAATAATGAAAATCAAAACTTGATAATATCTTCAGATGTAGCAGATATATCGCTTTATGGCAATTTTGGAATTGAAAAACTAATATATTTTTCTAAAGAGCTCTACAGCGATTTTGAGGTAGCTTGGTTAAACAATGATTCAATTTCAAACAATTATTACAAACAAAAACTACTAAAGTCAAATATTTATTTGAATTATAACTTCAAAATGAAAGAATGTAGAACATTTATGAAAATTTTTACACCAAGTTTTACAGTTTCTAATAATGCAACGTTATCCGGTGAAATTTCTTCTGATTCAAGTCTAAAATTTACAATGGTAGGTCAATCAGATACATTAAATGCATTTGGAATGGGTTGGGTTGGATCAAAAGTAAATATTGATATAGTTAAAGAAAGGAAAAGAAACTCAATCAATGCAAATTGGCTTTTTTCATCAGATTATCAATTAATTAACAACAATACTTTTGTGTCCACCGAAAGACTTTTCTTTAAATCAAATTGGACAAATAAAATCATTGATTTTGAGATTAAATTAAAACAGTATAATGAAAATAACGAGGCAAATGTAAACGGTAATTTTACATTTTTGGATAACCAAAAGCGACTTAAATTTTTAACGGCTGATTTTAAATTACTGGATAAAAAGTGGAAACTTGATGAAGGTAATTTAATTATTCTTTCGGATAAAAAATGGCATTTTAAAGATATTATTCTTTCTAATGAATCTCAAAAAGTTTCCTTATTGGGCAACTTGTCGACTAATGAAAATGATGTGGCGCTTATAAGAGTAGATAATTTTTATTTGCGAAATTTTAACAAATTAATAAATGTGAATATAGATGGGGAAGTAAATGGTTATGTGGTTTTGAAAGATATATTTAACAATCCTAAAGTATATAGCCAGATTGCCATCAAGGATTTTAAACTAAAAAAGCTGATAGTTGGAGATGCTCAAGGCAATAGTCAGTGGGATAATATTAATAAACGATTGGTTATGAATTTTAATGTTCACAAAAATAACGAAAACGTTTTTGATCTTTCGGGTAGTTACCTTTCGAAACCAAACTCAAATAATGATAATCTTGATATTGTCGCCACGTTAAATCATACTAATCTTGCTGTATTGGATCAAATATTGGAAAGTGTTTTTTCGGATTTGGAAGGTAAAATGTCAGGAAAAATAGATATTAAGGGAACACTCTCACAACCCAAATTTAGCGGAGATTTGCAAATAGATGATGGAGCTTTAAAAATTAACTACCTAAATACTAAATTTACTTTTGATGACAAAATAACACTAACACCAAATTCTATAGTGTTTAATAATGTAATTCTCAACGATCCAAGAGGAAGTATGGGGATAATTTCAGGATCTGTCGATCATTCTAATTTTAAAAATTTTAAAATGAATATTGGAGGAATTTTTAAAAATGTATTGTTATTGGATATCCCTCAGACAGATAGCAGCGTTTATTTCGGAAAGGCTATAGCAACTGGCTCCTTTTCAATTAATGGAAGTTTTGACCATTTCTTCATCAAAATAGATGCTATTTCTAATAAAGGAACCCAACTATTTGTTCCTTTTAATGATGAAAGTGTAGTTCAAAAAAATGAATTTATCATTTTTAACAAAAAAGAATCCGGTCAAGCTGCTCTTCATAAAATATTCAGAAAAAAGATAAATCAAGATAAATTTAAAATCGAAATGGATTTTAATTTTGAATTCACACCGGATGCCTATTGCGAATTAATTCTTAACCCACAGTCATTTGACAAAATTAGTGGATATGGAAATGGCAAAATTAATATGCAAATAAATACAGATGGAGATTTTTCATTATTTGGAAATTATATATTTGAAAAGGATAGTTATTACATTTTCTCATTACTTAATTCTATAAACAAAAAATTCAATATCCATTCGGGAAGCCGAGTTATTTTTAATGGAGATCCTTACCAAGCCCAATTAGATGTTACTGCTTCTTATGATGATCGGGTTCCTTTATATACACTTATTCCGGACACAAGTCTTTGGCGTGCATCCGGAATAAGAACACCGTACCCAGTTTCTACATATATGTATTTGAAAGGATTAATGTTTAAACCAACTATTTCTTATGATATTAAAATAAGTAATTACCCTTCTGTAGTTGGGGGAGTTCCATTATTTAATTATGTAACTGCATTTGAAAACAGAATTCATAACAATGAGAATGAAATGAATAATCAAGTTATGGGATTATTAGTTTTCCGAAGATTTTTGAGCCCAAATACAGGACTTGATGCAGCGGTAGGAGGCACAGTTAGTGAAATACTTACAAATCAATTATCAAACATAATTTCAAAAGTTGATAAAAATTTATCTGTTGACTTAAACATGAATGGTTTAAATAGAGATGCATTAAATTCAATGCAGGTAAGAGTAAGCTATACATTACTTGACGGAAGGGTACGTGTAACAAGAAGTACCGGAAATGTTCAAAATCAAAATACTTCAGCAAGTGTAATTGGCGATTGGACTGTCGAATACATGTTAACAGAAGATGGGAAGTTCAGACTGAAAGGATTTAACAGGAATAATCCAAATCCTTTAGCCACAGGCAGTAGCAACGCTTCAAATATGTCGGCAGGTGCAAGTATCATGCATACCTCTAATTTTAGTACGCTTAATCCATTTAAAGGCATAAGAAAGAAAAAAAAGAAGGAAATCTCAAAACCAGATACATTAAAATCCCCTTTACAACTCAATCTAAAATATTAATTGTTAATTTCTTTAATTTTTGCTCTATTCCTAATCCAAATAATGCAAAATCATATTTAATAGGGTCAAATGAGTCCAGAATTTTCAAAGATTCAGTCAGTTCTACTGCTGTTTGCCAATCAGTTTGTTTTCGGGTAATTAGCTTTAGAGCTCTACCTACTTTATCTACATGCACATCACAAGGGCAAATCAATTGCGATGGCTTAATACGATTCCATATTCCAAAGTCAACTCCTTTGTTATCTTTTCTTACCATCCATCTTAAAAACATATTCAATCTTTTACAAGCCGATTTTGATTCCGGACTTGACACATGCTTTTTGGTTCTAATAGGGAAAAATGGGTCATTAATAAAATAGTTGTGAAAATTTACTAAGCCCAATTCTATTGATGATGCGTTGGCTTCAATTCCATTTGTAAATGCATCTTCAAGTGACTCATACATTGAATAATGTTTTTTCAAAAAGTGTATATAATATAATGTGTCGGTATAATTAAATGTTCTGTGCTTGAAGTATACCAATCTTTTTAAGTCATTTTCTTTATGATTCATGATAAAGTCATATGGCGAATTATCCATAAGTTCAAATAATTCAATACACTTATTGATAATTGTAAGTCGTTGTCCCCATGAAAAAGTAGCAGCTATAAATCCTGATATTTCTATATCTTGTTTCTTTTTAAACTTATGTGGAATACTTATTGGATCATTTTCAATAAATTCAATGGAATTATATTTATTCACGAGTATGTCCAACATTGGCTTGAGTCGTTCTAATGTAACTTTTTTCATTTTTATATCAATTCCTCAAAAATCTTTAAAAAAATAGATTTGTACACTTGCGTATCTAATTTTTCTTCCTACCTTTGCAGTCCATTTTCTAAAACCAAGAAAAAAGGTACTAAAATGTCAGGAATTATAGGCAAAAAAATCGGTATGACAAGCTTTTACAGCGCTGAAGATGCGAAAGCAGTAGCATGCACTGTAATAGAAGCAGGTCCATGTGTAGTGACACAGTTAAGAACCAAAGAAAAAGATGGATACATTGCCGTTCAGCTTGGTTTTGGCGAAGCTAAAAAGAAAAATACAAGTGCGGCACTTCAAGGACATTTGAAAGCAGCTGGAGTTGAAGCCGTTAAAGAAATAATAGAATTCAGAAATCCTGAAGGCGATTTTAAAGTAGGTCAAACCGTTACTGCAGGTGATATTTTTGCAGAAGGTGATTTTGTAGATGCTATAGGTCATTCAAAAGGTCGCGGATTTCAAGGAGTTGTAAAAAGATATAATTTTGGTGGAGTAGGAGGGCAAACGCATGGTCAGCATAACCGTGCCCGTCACCCAGGATCTGTGGGAGCTTGTTCATTCCCTTCTAGAGTATTACCTGGTATGCGTATGGGTGGTCGTATGGGAAACCAGCAGGTCAAAATTCAAAATTTGAAAATAGTAAAAATGTTTCCGGAAAAAAACCTCATTTTAGTAAGTGGTTCAGTTCCCGGTCCAAATAATTCAATTGTGTTTTTAGAGAAATAATCGGATGGAACTACACATATATAACATAGAAGGAAAAGATACCGGACGTAAAATTAAGCTTTCGGAAGAAGTGTTTGGTATAGAACCAAATGAACATTGCGTGTATCTTGATGTTAAACAATATCTTGCTAATCAGCGTCAAGGAACTCACAAAGCAAAAGAAAGATCTGAAGTAAGTTATTCAACTAAAAAAATAGTTAAACAAAAAGGCTCAGGTGGTGCTCGACATGGTAGCATTAAAGCAGGTATTTTTGTTGGTGGTGGTCGTATGTTTGGCCCAAGACCAAGAGATTATGGTTTCAAACTAAACCAAAAAACCAAAGAAGTTGCTCGTAAATCGGCATTATCAGCCAAAGTCAAAGAAAATGCTATAACCATCATCGAAGATTTTAATCTTGATGAACCAAAAACAAAAGCATATTTAAATATCCTCAGTTCACTTTCAATAGACTCAAAAAAGTCACTTTTTATTGTTGGAGAATATAATAAAAACATTGCACTTTCAGGACGTAATCTCCCAAAATCAAAAGTTCGTGTGGCTACAGAACTTAATACTTATGATTTGGTTAATAATGAAGTGATTGTACTTTCTGAGTCAGCTGTTAAAAAATTAAACGATTTATAAAAATGGAAATTCTTATAAAACCATTAGTAACTGAAAAAGTAACTGCTTTAAATGATAAAGGAGTATACGGATTCGTAGTTGACAAAAGAGCCAACAAAGTAGAGATTAAAAAAGAAGTTGAGAAAAAATACAGTGTAAATGTTGAAAGTGTTAATACTTTAATTACTGCTCGTAAAACAAAAACTAGATCAACTAAAAGAAGCTACATTCAAGGTAAAAGTCAATCTATTAAAAAGGCATTTGTAACATTAGCCAAGGGCGAAATCATCGATTTCTATAGTGGTATTTGATAAATTAGGACATGGGTATCAAGAAATTTAAACCAATAACACCAGGCACAAGACATAAAGTCGCTGCCACTTTTGACGAAATTACTACGTCAACTCCGGAGAAGTCTTTGTTGAAACACATTGGAGGAAGTGGTGGTCGTAATAATACAGGTGCAATGACCATGCGTTATATTGGTGGTGGTCACAAAAAACAATATAGGGTTATTGATTTTAAAAGAGACAAAACTGGAGTTCCAGCTACTGTTAAATCTATAGAATACGATCCAAATCGTACCGCACGTATTGCATTACTTAATTATGCTGACGGAGAAAAGAGATACATAATAGCTCCTAAAGGGTTAAAAGTGGGTCAAGTAATTTCTTCAGGCCTTGGTTCTGTTCCGGAAATTGGTAACGCATTACCACTTTCAGCTATTCCTCTTGGTACTTTTATTCATAATGTGGAATTAACGCCTGGTCAAGGTGCGTCACTTGCAAGAAGTGCTGGATCTTCCGCTCAATTACTTGCACGTGAAGATAAATATGCTACTATAAAGTTACCTTCTGGTGAAATGAGATTAATACTAACCACTTGCATGGCTACTATTGGTTCCGTGTCTAACGAAGAACATATTAATTTTTCTGCTGGTAAAGCAGGTCGTAACCGTTGGTTAGGTCGTAGACCTCGTAACCGTGGCGTGGCTATGAATCCGGTCGATCACCCAATGGGTGGTGGTGAAGGTAAAGGATCTGGAGGTCATCCTCGTTCAAGAAATGGATTATATACTAAAGGTTTAAAAACAAGAAAACCAAAGAAATATTCCAATAGTTTAATAGTTAGTAAAAGAAACAAATAATGGCTAGATCATTAAAAAAAGGACCTTATATTGAAAATTCACTTATTGTTAAAGTCGATAAGTTGAATGAAACAAATAAAAAATCTGTGATAAAAACTTGGTCAAGAAAATCTATGATTTCTCCTGATTTTGTAGGTCATACGTTTGCAGTACATAATGGAAATAAATTTATACCTGTGTATTGTACAGAAAACATGGTTGGTCATAAATTAGGTGAGTTCGCACCAACACGTAATTTTAAAGGTCACGGTAATAATAGAAAAGATTTATAATTCAGGAACATGGAAGCCAGAGCAGTATTAAAAAAATGTCCTACCTCTCCTCAAAAAATGAGGCTGGTAGCCGATTTGGTAAGAGGTAAAGATGTAAATCAAGCTTTAGCAATTCTCAAATACCAAAGCAAAGTTGGAGCAGGATATATGCATAAATTGTTATTGTCTGCAATTGCTAACTGGCAACAAGCTAATCCTGATGAAAGAGTTGAAGATGCAGAACTTTATATCAAAACTATTTTTGTAGATGGTGGTGCGATGTTGAAACGTATGAGACCAGCTCCCCAAGGAAGAGGTTACAAAATCAGAAAACGTTCAAATCATTTGACAATTATATTAGATAGTAAAGTTCAAGAATCTGTAGAAGAAGTAACAGATGAAAGTGCGGTTGAAGAAGTTATAGAAGATAGTAAATAAATATAAAATAATTAACTAATGGGTCAAAAGACGAATCCTACAGGTTTAAGACTAGGTGTAATCAAAGGTTGGGAATCTAATTGGTATGGCGGTAAAAGCTTTGCTGAGAAACTCATTGAAGATGAGAAAATCAGAAGTTATGTTTTAGCTCGTATACCTAAGGCTGGTATTTCTAAAATTGTAATCGAACGTACCATTAAAAGAATTATCCTAACAATAAATACTGCTCGACCTGGAGTGGTTATTGGAAAAGGTGGAGGTGAAGTAGATAAAATCAAAGAAGAGTTAAAGAAAATAACTGATAAAGATGTTCAAATTAACATTTTTGAAGTAAAAAGACCTGAACTTGATTCAAAATTAGTAGGAGAATCAATTGCTCAACAGATTGAAGCCCGTATCTCTTACAAAAGAGCAATGAAACAAGCAATTGCTTCTGCAATCAGAGTTGGAGCTCAAGGTATAAAGGTTAAAGTATCTGGTCGCTTAGGAGGCGCTGAGATGGCTCGTTCTGAAGGTTATAGAGAAGGAAGAGTGCCTTTACATACTCTACGTGCCGATATTGATTATGCAATTACTGAAGCTTTAACTGTTTATGGTAAAATAGGAATTAAAGTATGGATTTTCAAAGGTGAGGTTTTTGGAAAAAGAGATTTATCTCCAAATGTTGGGATGAGCTCAACTGCAGCTACTGGTGAAAGAACTGATAAACCTAATAGAAGAGATGAGGATGGTCCTTCTAGGAAAAATAGAAGAGAAAGAGGAGGTAACGATCGCGGTGGAAATGATCGTGGTGGAGATAGAAGAAAAAAATAAGCTTATAAAAAAACAAGAAAATGTTACAACCGAAAAAAACTACATACAGGAAACAACAAAAACAAATCCATAAGGGAATTGCAAGTAGGGGTTTCAGTATTTCATTTGGTGAATATGGTTTGAAGTCTCTTGAAGCTGCATTTGTTACTTCTCGTCAATTAGAAGCTGCTAGGGTTGCTCTATCAAGAGGAATGAACAGACAAGGAAGTACTTGGATTCGAGTGTTTCCAGATAAACCAATGACAAAAAAACCTGCAGAGGTTCGTATGGGTAAAGGAAAAGGTGCTCCTGAGTATTGGGTGGCTCCAGTAAAACCTGGCACTGTGTTATTTGAAACTTCAGGAGTAACAAAAGAAGTAGCATTAGAAGCTCTAAGATTGGCAGCACAAAAACTCCCAATTAAAGTAAGATTTGTTTCAAGATACGATTTACAATTACAATAAAATGAAATATAAAGATTTGGTGTTGCTTTCATCAGAGGAACTAAACGAAAAGTTGGTTGCAGAAGCTGATATGCTTAATAAACTAAAGTTTGCTCATGCGATATCTCCGATTGAAAATCCAATGAAAATTAGATATTCAAGAAGGGCCCTTGCTATGATTAAAACTGAAATTACCAAAAGAAATAATTCTAAATAGAATTTCAATGGAAGATAGAAATTTAAGAAAAGTAAGAACCGGCAAAGTTGTTAGCAGTAAAATGGACAAGTCCGTTATTGTTACAATTGAAAGAAAAATGAAACACGGTATGTACGGTAAATTTATTAAACGTACAAAGAAATTTGTGGCTCATGATGAAAATAATGAGTGTGGGGTTGGCGATACAGTATCAATAATGGAAACTCGTCCATTATCGAAAACCAAAAGATGGAGATTAGTGCAAATCATAGAAAAAGCGAAATAAGAAAATGGTACAACAAGAATCAAGATTAAATGTTGCAGATAATAGCGGAGCTAAAGAAGTTCTTGTTATAAGAGTATTAGGCGGAACTAGAAAAAGATATGCATCAATTGGTGATAAAATTGTTGTTACTGTTAAATCAGCACTTTCGTCTAGTAGCATGAAAAAAGGAACTGTTTCTAAAGCAGTTGTAGTGCGTACCAAGAAAGAAATTAGAAGAAAGGATGGATCTTATATTCGTTTCGATGATAATGCAGCAGTATTATTAAATGCATCTGATGAACCAAGAGGCACACGTATTTTTGGTCCTGTTGCAAGAGAATTGAGAGAAAAGCAATTCATGAAAATCGTTTCATTGGCACCAGAAGTAATTTAAATAAGAAATGGCAAAGTTACACATTAAAAAAGGAGATAAAGTAAAAGTAATAGCTGGCAATTCAAAAGGCAAGCTTTCGACTGTACTTTCTGTAATAACAGATACTAACAAAGTAGTTGTTGAAGGAGTGAATATGGTTACTAAACACCAAAAACCTACCTCTACGAATCCTAATGGAACAATAATAAAAAGAGAAGCTCCATTACATATCAGTAATGTGATGCTAGTAGAAGAATCTACAGGTCAAGTTACGAGAGTAGGTCGCAGATTGAGCAAAGACGGTAAGTCTGAAAGATATAGTTTAAAATCAGGTAAGGCAATATAATTATGAAAAGCGCAAAACCCAGATTCAGAGAAGTTTACGAAAAGGAAGTAATTCCTGGCATGAAAAGTAAATTTGGATATAAAAACGTTATGCAAGTACCTCGTTTACAAAAAATTTGTATTAACAAAGGTATCGGGGCTGCCACAGCAGATAAAAAAATGGTAGATATTGGTGTAGAGGAGCTTACAACTATTTCAGGTCAAAAAGCGGTTCCGACAATATCAAAAAAAGCAATTTCAAATTTCAAGCTTAGAGAAAAAATGCCAATTGGTGCTAAAGTAACTCTAAGAGGAAATGTTATGTATGAGTTTATGGATCGCTTAACTTCTGTTGCTTTGCCAAGGGTTCGTGACTTTAAAGGAATAAGCGATAAAGGATTTGATGGAAGAGGCAATTATACATTAGGTGTAAAAGAACAAATTATTTTCCCAGAAATAAGTATTGATAAAGTTGCCAAAATCTCAGGTATGGATATCACTTTTGTTACAACTGCAGAGACAGATGAAGAAAGTTTGGAATTGTTGAAATTATTTGGTTTACCATTTGCTAATCAGAAAAAATAATCATGGCTAAAGAATCAGTAAAAGCACGCGAATTAAAACGCCAAAAATTGGTTAAAAGATATGCTGCTAAAAGAAAAGCATTAAAAGAAGCTGGGGATTACGCAGCTTTGGATAAACTTCCAAAAAATTCATCACCTACTCGTTTGCATAATCGTTGTTTACTAACCGGACGTCCCAAAGGTTACATGCGTAAATTTGGTATTTGTCGAAATAGATTCAGAGAATTAGCATCAAACGGAAAAATTCCAGGTTTAACAAAAGCAAGTTGGTAATTTAAATTATATGTTGTAATTTTGCAGCCCTTTAAAAAAAACAAGAAATAAATGGATTCAATAGGCGACTTTCTAACTAGAATAAGAAATGCTTCGATGGCAGGACACAGGATACTTGAGGTACCTTCGTCACGTTTCAAAAAAGAGCTGACAAAAGTTCTTTTTGATAAAGGATATATCCTTAATTTTAAGTTTGAAGAAGCTGATGATAAACATCCTACGATCAAAATTGCATTAAAATACAATGCTCAAAATAAAAAATCAACGATTACTTCAATTGAAAGAGTGAGTAAACCAGGTTTAAGAAAATACGTTCATACCGAAAAATTACCAAGAGTTTTAAATGGACTTGGAATTGCTGTTGTGTCTACCTCTAAAGGATTGATGACTGATAAAGAGGCAAGAGAACAAAAAATTGGTGGGGAAGTTGTTTGTTACGTTTATTAATAAGATATCATGTCAAGAATAGGAAATAAACCAATAGAATTACCCGAAAAAGTAGAGGTAGTAATAGATAAGAGTAACGTTGTTACTGTTAAAGGTCCTAAAGGTCAATTAATTCAAAAAGTTGATGCTGATATTACTGTTAATGTTCAGGACAAATCTATAGTTCTTCAAAGAGCAACTGAGCAAAAAAGACATAAAGCCATGCATGGTCTTTATCGTTCATTAATTAATAACATGGTAAATGGAGTTAGTGGTGGATATAAAAAAGAATTAGAATTAGTAGGTGTAGGTTACAAAGCCTCTAATCAAGGAAATATTTTGGAACTTAGTTTGGGTTATTCTCATAGTATATTTTTTGTAGTTCCTAGTGAAATTAAAGTAGCTACAGTTACAGAAAAAGGAAAAAACCCTACAATTATACTTGAAGGTTATGACAAACAATTAATGGGTCAAATTTGCGCTAAGCTTAAATCATTTAGAAAATCTGAACCATATAAAGGAAAAGGAATACGTTTTGCAAATGAAGTTATCAGAAGAAAAGCAGGTAAAACTTCAGCTAAAAAATAAATACAATGGCACTAGATAAATCTTTCAGAAGACTAAAAATTAAGAAAAGAGTTCGAGCTAAAATTGCTGGGACTATTGAAAAACCTCGTTTAACTGTATTTAGAAGTAATTCTGGAATTTATGCACAGTTGATTGATGATTTGAAAGGTGCAACTATTGTGTCGGCTTCAATTGATGATGTTAAATCAACTAAGGCTACAAAACTTGAAATTTCTAAATTGGTGGGTAAAACACTAGGAGAGAAAGCTATTTCGAAAGGGATTTCTGAAGTAATATTCGATCGTTCTGGATTTCTTTATCATGGCAGAGTTAAAGCATTAGCAGACGGAGCACGTGAAGCGGGTTTAAAATTTTGAAATTAAGAAAATATGTCACAAATCAATATCAGAAAAGTAAAAGCAAGTGAAATAGAACTGAAAGACAGAGTTGTTGCAGTTAATCGGGTTGCTAAAGTTGTAAAGGGTGGTAGAAGATTTAGTTTTTGTGCAATCGTGGTTGTTGGCGATGGCAATGGTGTAGTTGGGTATGGGCTTGGAAAAGCAAACGAAGTAACAGATGCAATTACAAAAGGTATTGATGATGCTAAGAAAAATTTGATTAAAGTACCAATTTTAAAAGGAACTGTACCTCATAATATTTATGGCAAATACAGTGGTGGTTATGTATTATTAAAACCAGCTGCAGCAGGTACAGGAGTAATTGCTGGTGGTGCGATGCGTGCTGTACTTGAAAGTGCAGGAGTAAAGGATGTGCTTGCAAAATCGAGAGGATCTTCTAATCCGCACAATGTGGTTAAAGCTACATTTGATGCCCTGTTAAAAATGCGCGATCCATTTACAGTTGCAAAAAACCGTGGTATTTCAATGAAAAAGGTATTTAATGGATAAAAAAATGGCTAAAATTACTATCAAACAAACAAGAGGTACAATTGACAGACCAAAAATCCAAAAAGATACTTTAAAAGCTTTAGGATTAGGCAAATTGCATAGTCAAGTAGAAGTTGAGGCTACACCTCAAATAATGGGTATGGTTAAGAAAGTTAGTCACTTAGTAAGCGTAAAATAATTTAAGAGATGAAAATTGGAGAAATAAGACCAGCTAAAGGTGCAGTAAAAACTTCTAAAAGAATTGGTAGGGGAGTTGGTTCAGGCAAAGGAGGAACTGCCACAAAAGGTCATAAAGGGGATAAATCACGTGCTGGACATAAGACCAAACTTGGATTTGAGGGTGGTCAAATGCCATTACAAAGACGTGTTCCTAAATTTGGTTTTACTAACATTAATAGAGTAGAATATAAATCGATTAATTTGGATGTTATCCAAAAATTAGTTGATGATAAAAAAATTACGACTATAGACAAAGAAGTGCTGAAAAGCAACGGTTTAGTTTCAAAAAATGATAGGGTAAAATTGTTGGCAAGAGGTGAGATTAAGTCTAAAGTAAATATTAAAGTTGATGCATTTTCTGTCGCTGCAAAAGAAGCTATTGAGAAAGCGGGTGGAATAATAGAAAGCACTACAAAAGCATAATGAAAAGGATAATAACCACAATACAACATATTTTTTCTATTGATGAGCTAAGAAATAGAATATTAGCTACAATGGGATTTTTGCTAATATTCAGGTTAGGATCTTATATAGTATTGCCTGGTGTTGATCCAAATCGTTTAACAAAAAATACGTCAGGGATTTTAGGTTTGCTTGATACGTTCCTTGGTGGAGCGTTTAGTAATGCTTCCATTTTTGCTTTAGGTATTATGCCTTATATTTCAGCTTCAATTGTTCTTCAATTATTGACGGTTGCTGTTCCTTATTTCCAAAAAATGCAAAAGGAGGGTGAATCTGGCAGAAAAAAGATAAATCAGATCACTCGAGTACTAACCATTTTTATTACTATGGCCCAAGGCATAGGATATGTAACTGCAACCATCCCCTCTGAAGCTATTTTAATAGATAGATCAATATTTACTGTTTCATCTCTTGTAATCCTAACTGCAGGAACTATTTTTTGTATGTGGATAGGTGAAAAGATAACTGATAAAGGGATTGGAAATGGTATATCAATGTTAATTATGATTGGAATAATATCAAGGCTACCGGGTGCTTTAATAGCTGAAGGAGCGTCAAAAGGTATGAATGGTGCATTGTTTTTTATGATTGAATTGATTGCATGGTTCTTCATTATTTTAGTAGTTATCATGTTAACACAAGCTACTAGAAAAATTCCTGTTCAATATGCGAAGCAAATCGTTGGTTCAAAGGTTTCTGGTGGTCAACGTCAATACATACCTTTAAAATTGAATGCTTCCGGGGTAATGCCAATTATTTTTGCTCAATCTTTAATGTTTTTACCAGCAATGGTTGCTTCAATTTGGGCCGATTCCAATGATTTGGCAAATAGTATAGGTGCAACTTTTTCTGATTATACTTCATGGCAATATAATTTGGTGTTTGGGACACTTATTATTGCCTTTACTTTCTTTTATACCGCAATTGCTATTAATCCTCAACAAATGGCGGATGATGTTAAAAGAAATGGTGGATTTATTCCAGGTATTAAGCCAGGGAAAAGTACAGCTGAGTTTATTGATACGGTTTTGTCTAGAATTACACTTCCTGGATCTATATTTTTGGTTGCAGTTGCAATTTTACCAGCAATTGCAGGTTTATTCGGATTATCCAGAGAGTTTGCACAATTTTATGGAGGCACTTCATTATTGATAATGGTAGGCGTGGTATTAGATACATTGCAACAAGTTGAAAGTTATTTGTTGATGAAAAAATATGATGGTTTAATGAAATCTGGTCGTTTAAAAGGCAGACAGGAGTCAATGGCAATGGCTTAATAAACACCAATCATAATATGTTCTTTCAAAAGGCTAAAGGAATAAGTTATAAAAATCAGGATGATATCAAACAAATCAAAATTAGTGGAGATTTGTTAGGTAGAGTACATGGTGAATTGTCAAGAAATATTAAAGAAGGTGTCGAAACTACAAAGCTTGACAAAATTGCATTTGATTTTATCAGAGATCACAAAGCAATCCCTTCTTTCTTGAATTACCGTGGGTTTAAATCCACCCTTTGTATATCTGTAAATCAAACAGTTGTACATGGTATTCCCAATAAATATATACTCAGAAGTGGAGATATAGTTTCTATTGATTGTGGTGTTTATTTAAATGGTTTTCATGCGGATTCTGCCTATACATATCAAGTAGGTGAAATCAGTAATGAGAAAAAAAGATTATTGCAAATAACTTATCAGTCATTGTTTTATGGTATTGACCATGCAAGGGCTGGATGGAGGACAGGTGATATTGGATTTGCTGTGCAATCGTTCGTTGAAAGACAAGGGTATTCTGTAGTAAGAGAATTAGTAGGTCATGGAGTAGGACGAAATTTGCATGAGGAACCCGAGGTTCCAAATTACGGCAAAAGGGGGAAAGGGCATAAACTTATTAATGGTATGGTTATCGCTATTGAGCCGATGATTAATATGGGGAAAAAGGAGGTTTATCAATTAGATGATGGATGGACAGTAAATACAGCAGACGGTAAACCATCCGCTCACTACGAACATACAGTGGCAATCAACAATGGTACTCCTGAGATATTAACAACATTTGAATATATAACAAAAGAGCAAAGAATAAATGGCTAAACAAGGATCGATTGAGCAAGACGGAACCATACTTGAAGCATTATCAAATGCAATGTTTAGGGTTCTATTGCAAAATGGACACGAAGTTATCTGTCATATTTCTGGTAAAATGAGAATGAATTATATAAAAATTTTACCAGGAGATAAAGTAAAAATTGAAATGTCACCATATGACCTTTCAAAGGGTAGAATCACACTTAGATATAAGTAATATGAAAGTAAAGGCATCAATTAAAAAAAGGAGTATCGACTGCAAAGTAATTCGCAGAAAGGGTAAACTATATGTAATTAATAAAAAGAATCCACGTTTCAAACAAAGACAAGGTTAATAATAAAACTATGAGGGTAGCAGGAGTAGACATCCCCGATTTAAAAAGAGGCGAAATCGCACTAACGTATATTTACGGAATAGGAAGAAGTTCGTCTCAAAGAATACTTGCAAAAGCAGGTGTTAATTTTGATAAGAAAGTAAAAGAATGGACAGAGGAAGAAGCCAATCTTATCAGAACCATACTTTCTAATGAGTTTAAAACTGAAGGCGTACTTAAATCGGAAGTACAACTTTCAATTAAACGACTTATGGATATCGGTTGTTATCGTGGATTAAGGCATAGAAGAGGTTTACCAGTAAGAGGACAAAGAACAAAAACAAATTGCCGTACCAGAAAGGGTAAACGCAAAACGGTACCTAACAAGAAAAAGGCAACTAAATAGTTTAGTGTAATTACATAAAGAAATGGCACAAAAGAAAAAAGATAAGTCAAAAAAGAGAGTTGTAGTTGTAGAACCAATTGGTCAAGTGCATATACAAGCTACCTTTAATAATATTATAATCTCAATAACCAATTCAAATGGTCAAGTAGTGTCTTGGGCATCTGCAGGTAAAATGGGATTTAAAGGTTCTAAAAAGAATACGCCTTATGCAGCTCAGTTAGCCGCTTCAAATTGCGCTCAAACAGCATTTGAACTTGGTATGAGAAAAGCTGAAGTATTTGTAAAAGGACCAGGTGCAGGTAGAGAATCTGCTATTAGAACCGTTCAAAACACCGGAATTGAAGTTACATCAATCAAAGATATAACACCAATTCCTCACAACGGTTGCCGTCCACCAAAGAAAAGAAGAGTTTAATTAATAAAGAAATCAGGATACTTAAATGGCAAGATATACAGGACCACGTACAAGAATTTCTAGAAGGTTTAATGAGCCTATCTTAGGTCATAGTAAAGCACTTCAAAAAAAGAACTATGCACCTGGAATGCATGGAAAAGGTAAAAGAGGTAAAAAATCTGAATATGCTGTTCAGTTAAATGAAAAGCAAAAAGCAAAGTATATTTACGGATTGCTGGAAAGACAATTTGCAAAAACTTTCGATTTAGCATCTAGAAAAGAAGGTATTACAGGGGTAAACTTGTTAAAGTTTTTGGAATCTAGATTAGATAACACTGTTTATAGAATGGGAATTGCTCCTACTAGAAGAGCAGCCAGACAAATTGTATTACACAAACACATTACAGTAAATGGCGATTTGGTTAATATTCCATCATATTTATTGAAACCGGGTGATAATATTGCCGTTAGAGAAAAATCTAAATCTCTTGAAACTATAACTACTTCATTATCAGCAAGAAGTGCTAAAAAATTCAATTGGATTGAATTTGATTCGAAATTAATGCTAGGGAAATTTGTTCAATATCCGGATAGAGATTCTATACCTGAAAATATCAACGAGCAATTAATTGTGGAGTTGTATTCAAAATAATAATTATTAATCATTTAAAATTAGTTCAATGTCTATACTTGCGTTTCAAATGCCCGAAAAAGTTGTCATGGAAAAAGCTGACGACTTCAAAGGTTTCTTCGAATTCAAACCCTTGGAAAGAGG
>JANRJY010000033.1:0-2547 GCA_033763735.1 Bacteroidota bacterium
CCTTATCGGATATACCCTACTGGTCGAAAGGAATATAAACTTAGCTTGATGCCTTACCGCAAAATTCAAGCAATTAATTGTACCATTCAGATTGGTATTTAACAAATAATCTGGCGTTGATTGTATTCCGGCTAATACAGAAGGTTCTGCCGAGGCTTCTAGGATCAAATCAATTGGAGGCAATCCTTCAAAATCTTCTTTGTTTCTGATATCACCGTGTACAAATTGTATACCGGCTGATTTTAACCTTGGCAAATTTAATTCAGAACCTCTTCGTTTTAAATTGTCCAAACAAATGACATCAACTTGTGGATAATAAGCTTTGAATTTTATTGCTAAATATGACCCAACAAACCCAGCTCCGCCCGTAATTAAAATTGCTTTCATTTACAATTAAGTATTTCACAAAGATATAAATGAATACGTATCCGCAATTTTTTATATCTCATTTCATCCTAAAAATATTTGAAAAAACTTTTGGAAATCCATAAAATTGTGTATATTATTGAGTACTTTTTTTACTCAATTTGTTATCGTAAGTCAAAACACAACCTGTGACTCACGTGGCGAAGCATTAATAAGAAATTCTATTGATTGAAACCTTAATAACCTCCAAAACTAGGATTAAACTACTGCTCAAATTTTTTCTTAATCCAAACATTCTTGCCCATTTGCGTGGATTAGAAACAGAGTTTGGCGAATCAACTAATGCCATCAGGCAGGAATTGAACCGATTTGAGGAGGCTAGTATGCTTACTTCTTTGGTAGAAGGCAATAAAAAGTTTTTTACAGTAAACAATAAACACCCTTTGTTCAATGACATTCAAAATATAATTAAAAAATTTATTGGAGTAGATGTAATCATTGAAAATATAGCCAATCGATTGGGTGACTTGGAGGCAGTGTACCTTACCGGTAATTTGGCTCAAGGCAAAGATGATCAGGTAATTGACTTAGTACTAATTGGTAACCCCGACAAGCAATATTTAATTCAACTCATCGATAAATCAGAAAAACTGATTGCACGAAGAATCAGATATATCATATATGCGGCCAACGAACAACCAAATTTCGAATTACTTTCAAAAGAATATCTTTTGCTTTGGAACAAGTAAACCAAAAACAATGGATGGCACTCTATACTAAGCCCCGCAACGAGCAAAAGGTGAATGAAAAAATTGAATCCATGGGCTTTGAATCATATTTGCCAATGCAAGAGTCCATACGTCAGTGGAGCGATAGAAAAAAAAAGATTAAAACCCCTCTGTTCACTTCTTATGTATTTGTGAAAGTTGATGAAAAAGAACGATTAGAAGTGAAAAAAGTACCCGGTGTGCTCAATTTTGTGTATTGGCTTGGCAAGCCGGCCATTATCCAAGATATTGAAATAGAACGTATTAGGTACTTTCTGAAAGAAGCCGGAACTCACATTGTACTAATAGAGCAACTGATGCCCGGCGACAAAGGAGTAATCAATTCGGGTGAATTCAAAGATGAAAAAGTACAAATTCTACAAACCACTCAAAAAGAATATATTACCATTATTGAGAGTTTGGGTATCAAATTACGTCTATCCAAAATGAACGTAACCGCAAAACATAAATTATAATTTATAATTTAAAAACACTCATTACACATTACACATTACACATTACGCATTAAACATTACTAATTACACATTACACATTTCAAATCGCTCATTACTAAAAAACGCTCTTCCTCATTTGAATTCAAAAAGAAAATTTTATTATAGCTATATTTATAACTTTTATTCATTTTTACGTTTATTGTAATTGTGATTATATCTTATCGTGAGTTCGGGATAAAATAATGCATGGATAAGAAACCATGTGCGGTGGGATGTCCACGAAAAGAGCGAAATACAAGTTTTTTGGCATGGTAAGGTGGGTTGTGCGGCAAGAAAAAACTTGGATTTGGTTTTCGTGGTGGGGTTTTTGTTTACTTTTTGCCCAAACAAAAAGTAAAAACTGAAAAATCAGAATCTATTTATGGATTACTCTTTGACTTTGAATAATTTATATAAAATTTAGATTTCATTTTTAAAAAAATATCCCGAACTCACGTTAACTTAAATGAAATTCCCAAGTTCTATAAATCGATCTCAATATCTCGAAAATGTCGTAAATTACATAGACAAGAGCATAATTAAGGTTTTCACAGGGCAGCGAAGGGTTGGAAAAAGCTATATGCTTTATCAGATTATCGCCCTCATTCAAAGTAAGAATCCTAAAGCCAATATCATATATATCAACAAAGAAGATTTAGCATTTTCAGACATCAAAAATGCGGAGGATTTAAACAATTATATAAAAGCGCACAAAGAAGATAATACAAAAAATTACATATTCATTGATGAAATCCAAGACATACAAAACTTTGAAATAACACTGCGTTCGTTGCTTCTTGATCAAGATTATGACATTTACTGTACAGGTAGCAACGCAAATTTACTCTCGGGTGATATTGCAGGTTTTTTAAGTGGTAGGTATATTGAAATTGCGGTGTATAGTCTATCATACACAGAGT
>JANRJY010000085.1:0-2176 GCA_033763735.1 Bacteroidota bacterium
TCAAACCCTTCCTTCTCAATTTCGCAAATAAACGGATTGTAATCTTTCCCTTCTCCTTCCTCAAAGTAATGCAATTCTATTAATGGGAATTGGTTCAATAATCGAGCTATGGGTTCGCAATCAATTGGCCCACAACCGGTAAACTTTGAATCCCAAATAGCTACATCAATATCTGAATGGGCATGTGCTTTCCCTTTCGCAACCGAACCAAATATCATTACTCTAGATGGGTTGTATCCAAAATCTGAGACAAGTATTGTCAAAAAATCACTTACATACTTTCTTGCAATTTTTCGAGTAAGCATAACTTTAAAATTTTTCAAAAAAAAAGCCTGCCCAATAAGCAAGCTTTCAACATATTAATAGTGTGATATTAACCTACAAAATAATGCATTCCTGCATCTTTGGAACGTTCGCTACGATCATATTTTTGTTCGTCAAATACAATATCTTTAGCAACTGAACCAGTTGTACTATTTTTACTTTTGCGAAGCCATTTTCTGGCCACAACACCAGCCACCGTCCCGGCTACTACTGATGTCATTATTTTACCAACTGTGCTCATTGATGTAAACATTTAAATTTACTTATACAACCATTAATAACTCAATCAGTTAAATGGTAACCATATTAACGTAAAAAAAGTAAAAAATGTTCAGATTCCCATTAAAAAAGTTATGAAAAATATTAAAAAACTTAAAATTTACTAAAAAAGGGTGTTAAATATATATCTATTTACCACTGAATACGACAAATATTGCTAATTGTTCAATTTTTCAAGCACTTCTGCAATTTTGCGGTCGTTACTTAGCCTTGGTAGCTTATTCTGACCACCTAGTTTACCTAAAGACTTCATATATTCAATAAAGGTACCTTTTTTTAGTACAGTGATTTTTAATTGTTGCAATATATTTCCTGAAATAAGGTCAAAATAATAACTGTTGAGTTCTTGTAATTTGGAGTCAATGTCGGATTTGAATTTTTGCAAATCAGCAGGCTCTTTACCAAATTCAATAAACCACTCATGATAAGGCAATCCTCCATTAGGGTCAATCACTTGGGGTGCTACAGTGAACTCAACTACTTCTACTTCAGGCTGTTGCTCGCAAGCATACTTGATTGATTTTTCCACTTCTTCACCTATTACATGCTCCCCAAATGCTGAAATAAAATGTTTTATCCTTCCTGAAACAATTATTTTATATGGGTTCTTAGAAACAAATTTAACCGTATCGCCAATTGAATATCCCCACAATCCGGCGGTGGAATTGATAATCAATGCATAATTCACGCCCAGTTCTACGTCTTTGAGCTGAAGTCTTCTTCTATTTGTTAAATGATACTCATCAGCGGGTATAAACTCATAAAACATTCCATTATTAACGCACAATAACAATCCTTTATCTCCTTGCTTGTTTTGATAGGCGATAAATCCTTCAGAAGCAGGGTAGGTTTCGATATTATCTACATCCTTTCCGATACTATCAAATAATTTGGCTTTATATGGCTCAAAATTGACGCCTCCGTAAACAAAAACAGAAAAATTAGGGAAAATATCCTTAATTTTTTTACCGGTTTTGGATTGTAATTTATCAAAATACATTTGTACCCAAGGCGGTATTCCAGATATAAGTGCCATATCCTCATTCACCGTTTCCTCAACTATCTTATCCACTTTTGCTTCCCAATCATCCATGCAATTAGTTTCATAGCTAGGCATTTGGTTGTTTCTCAACCATTGAGGTACATGATGATTGGAAATCCCCGATAGTCGACCCACATATATACCATTGTTTTTTTCTATTTCCGGGCTACCTGAAAGGAATATCAGCTTGCGATCAAAAAAATTGGCATTTCCGGTTTCAACCACATAATTAAAAAGCGCATCGCGGGCCGAATTGATATGAGTAGGTATGGATTCCTTGGTGATTGGAATATATTTGGTTCCGGAAGTGGTACCCGATGTTTTGGCAAAATAAAGTGGCTTACCTGGCCAGAGAACATCAATTTCGCCCTCTTTTACTCTTTCTATGTAATTTTTAAGGTCTTCATAATCTGCAATTGGTACATTTTTCTTAAAATCTTCATAATTATTGATTTTTGAAAATTGATGGTCTTTCCCAAAAGATGTTTGTCTGCCTTTAGCAATTAATTTCTTGAAAATCTTTTCCTGAAA
>JANRJY010000100.1:0-3695 GCA_033763735.1 Bacteroidota bacterium
GAAATTGCCCATGCTTTCATGGCAGAAGCAATAATGTCAGCAAGTGCTGCATCCATTTTTTCGCCTTTTTCGATACAAGCCATTAATTTCTTGTAGGTATCGCGAGGCAAATTTGATTTCATGTTTTCTAAACCAAAAGTATTGGTTCCATAAAATTCGGAAACTCTTCCGGCTGGGGGAGTTACAGTTACCGGCACTCTTGATTGAACAAACTCAAGTGCCTTATATCTTAGATTTGACATTTTTATAGTTTTTTTGTTTAAATAGTTGAATTAAGGTGCTCAAATATATAAAAAATATAAAAACAAATAGAAAATGCTTTGTTTTTTAATCTATTTTTATTAAAAATACATAGTTTTTAGATGAAATATTCAAAATTGAGACCATTCTATGACAAATTTCATTTTTTGAAAATATCTATTTATAAGTATAAAAATATAGTATTTCAATTTTAAAAGTTAATAAAATTGGTGTAATTAAGTAATATTGTTGAAATTTTTAAAATTACACCAATCATTGTTTTTTGCAATATTCTCAATTATTCTGTTGAAATCATTTTAGGGATATTTTTATAAATATTCTTAGTTAAGTCAGATGAATTATCAGCTATTGTAATTATTTGGAGATTTGTAGGAACGTTCAAATCAATATTTTCTAACAATTTGGCATAGTTAATATACATGTGTACATATGCGTCTTGATTTGCAACCATTTTTATATTTGTATCGGTTAACTTAAATATTGATTTGTTAATTTTCGTACCAATTTTGTAAATAAAGGGTGTTAATTGACTTTCGGTCATCATTTTAGTTTTACTAGTATCTATTTTACCTTGAAACAAAATGAAAGCATAGCTATTTGGTTTAGCTTCGTTACTTAGCCACATATCCTTAATTTGAAGCAAAGAATCTGTTAAGTTTGGTGTTTTATCATTAATGGCCTCACTTAGACCTATCGAAAACTGAATATTGTTATAGTTTCCTACAGGAACTTTGCCGACATAACTATTTTCCACCTCATTTATTTTCAAAAAATACATGCCTTCAACATTATATGAACTAGCATCATTTCGACTTAATTGAATTTCCGAAATGAACATTTGAGCTTTATTTATAATTATTTTGCGACCATTTGATAATGTTAAGACTTTGTTATACTCAATTTCGTTAGTGTCTGCAAAGCTATGAATATGCATATACAAATTGCCGGTTGGGGTACTTGGAGTTGGATTGTCGGAATTGCTGGTTTTGCAAGATATTAAAATGATAATTGTTAGAATTATTGATAAATATGATAAATTTTTCATGATTTGATATTTTAGAAAGTTGTTGAAAGAGATAAGTTAAAAGCATCCTTTTGATTCATTTGAATGCCATAATAATATTGATATAAAGGAAGTCCAAATTCACCCGTAACCTTTATGTTTGCTGATTTAATTTTAATGTATAAATTTGAACCTAGCCATCCAATTAACTGATAACCACCATAATTATAGGTATTTGCAGCAGGTTCGTAATATTTGTAAAGCGTAATGTCATTTCCGGATATTGGTTCATTGATTTGGCCGGTTAATCGAACACTACTGCTTATAAATTGGAACCATTGATATGCAACCCATGAATTGGAATTTAATTCATTGCCCAAAGAATATCCAATACTGTTTTTATATGGACGAATTATAGCTCCAAATTGTGAACTAAAATATAATCGATTATATTTTGATATATAATTAATAATTGGAAATATGTCAACAGTACCTGATCCCAATTGCATGGCGTATGGATACCGAAAACCGGGGTACATACTTTGCGTGTCGCCTGTCATTTGAATGCTACCTGTTGGAATGTTAATACCAATACTTCCTAATAAGTGTTGGTGGTGATTCTCAAAAATATTATACAAGATATATATTTTTGAATCACCCATTCCCTGAGTAGTCATATGATGTGCATGTTTGTTTTCACCCATATGCATACTCATATCATGTGAGGAAGACATATCCATTTGCATCATATTTTTCATGTAATGTAACATTCCCATAATTGTAAATTTGTTAGAGATTCCATACATCGCCATAATCATATGCATATCCATCTGCATACTTTTGGAGTTCATTAAATAATTGCTATTTATTTCATTTTCAGATATTTTGACGCCTGATTGATAGTTGCCTTCCATATTCATTGTTGAATAACGATAGCTCATCATCCATTCTTTTTTCAAATGCGAGTGGCTAATCATGACTCCTGTAGGCGAAGGATCGACACAGCAAAACATTTGACAAACACCGGAAGAATCAGGTTGTGCCAAAATAAAATTAAAAATAAACAAAATGCTTAAAATCAGCTTATTGTGCCGGATTAACACTATAAAATGGTTAAAATTGATTGTAAGATGTGAGACTCGGATTGCTCAACAGCTTACATTGGACTATATAAAATGAAGTAAAAAAGTAGCGGATTGAGGTGGTTGAAAAATATTATGAATGGTTGTTGGTAATTTGCCCGTTATATCAAAGAAATGATTGGGTTTTTCTCTTGATGCAATATTATTAAAGATTAAAGTGTTGGGTTCAATTTGAAAAAAAATGATTTCATTTTGAGTCTTTACCCAAGTTGGAATGTTATTAGATTGCTCCGCTTTTTTTATTTTTTTTGACAAATAGCAAGAGCCATTACATCCATTTTTTTTCTGTTTGTTGACACAAAGATTTTCTGCAATGTATTTTTGGTTAAAAGCATACTCAAAAAATAAAATGCCCTTAAAAACTGAAGATATGGAGATAATAAAAATTAATATGATTGCAATAGAAGTTTTCATATTGGAAGCAAAAGTAGTCCAAAAATGGATAAGTACTAAGCTGCCATCATTTTTTTTGTGATTCGGCACACATTTTTGTTGCCTTGGCGTGTGTACTCAATTTTGTCCATGATTTTGTTAACCAACATAAGCCCCATGCTTCCTTTGCTTTTTAGGTTTACCAAATCATCAATTTTAGGTGTTTGATATTTTTGGTAGTCGAATATCTTTCCTTCATCGGTAATTTCGATATGCAATTCGTTTTTGTTCAGACGAGCCTTGACCGACAAATGCTTGCATGGATCTTCATTGTTTGCATGAATCATTGAGTTGGCACAAATTTCGTCAACAGCAAGTATAATAAGGTACTGGTCAGGGTCTTTGATGTGTTTTTCGATTAGGAATTTTTGGATTTTTTCTCTAATACATTTTAAGTTTGTTTTTGTACAAAAAGTATCGAAACTGAGCAAATTTTTATTATTCATCTGGCAATTTGTCAATGACCGGAACCAACTTTTCCAACCCTAATATTTGAAGGGTTGTAATTATGTTTGATTTTACATTCATTAACGCGAAATACACTTGTTTTGATTCAAAATCGTTTAAGTATGATATAAATACTCCTATACCCGCTGACGACACATAGTCAAGCTTTGTACAATCTATAACGATTTTCTTTTCGTTTTGTTCCAAAGCATTATTGATAGCAGAGTCAAGCATAAGAGATGAACTGGCATCGAGGTCACCATCTAACGATATAATAATGAAGGAATTGGACTTTTCTGAGGTTAATTTCATAAGTGCTAAATTAAATTAAAAATATTTTCTAAACCAATTTGACGCGTTTTAATAAAGCCTTCTCCGTAGAGGGTACTAATGGAGTGGCCAAACTCGGT
>JANRJY010000117.1:0-19540 GCA_033763735.1 Bacteroidota bacterium
ATTGAAATCGTTTGCCGACATCAAGGTATTCAACAGAAGTGGTATAGAAGTATATTCAGCCAAAGGGGAACAAGTGAATCGTCAGCCATGGGATGGGGGAGGCTTACCTGCCGGCACCTACTACTACTACATCGACAACCGAGATGGTACCACACCAATGACCGGAGCGGTGACGATTGTGAAGTAACGGGGGGACGTGTGATGTGTTGAGGTTGTGAGGTGATGATGTGTACGGGGATTATAAGTTCAATTGTTAAATAGATAAGTAAACAGTAAATTTTAAAATAATAAAAACCTACATAGTTTAGTAACATTGTTTCTTTTCAAATAAATTTAAAACCTTGATAACCAACTGGTATACAATTGCAAATTCAATTAATTATTGAATTGTTGTTTAAAAAAGAATTAGTATAAATTTTTTTATACAATTGAAGTTTATATTTTTACACAGTATCTACTTCAATTGCACTTATATTTTGTAATTTGGAATTGAATTTAATCTCCATTTCAAACTTTTTTAATTATTTTTTTACTGAAAAGAGCGCGAATAATTCCATTCAAAGAAAAGTTTCAAAACTAAAATTCTTAAATCAAGTCGTCAACGTAATGTTGATAGTGTCTTTATTAGGATTGTCAACTTCATTTCTTGAGCCAAAAAACAATATATATGTTACATTTTCATTTTATATAGTAATATTCTCTGCAATCTTTTTATTCAAATACGTTTTAAAAAAAAGTAAAATAAAAGCAGTTTCCTGGGCTTTATCGCTCTTTTTTTGGTTTATGGTTGCTTTTGTTACATTTTTTTTTGGAGGGCTTAAAGGTCAAAATGCGATCGTATTTAGTGCGGTATTAGTTTTTATTGGAAGCGTATTAGGTGGAAGAGTTGCATTATTAGCAGCCATTATTACCATTGCTTGGTGTAGTTTTTTGGTTTATTTAGAGATTAATAATTTACTGCCAAACTACATTGACCCTGGGTATTCTCCTGTAAATTCTTGGAGTGCAATGTCAGTAACATTTGGTATACTTTCAGTTTTATTATATAATTTATTGAAATCAATAGCAACCAGTGAGGAGCGATACAGAATATTATTCGAAAACAACAAAGATGCTATTACGACAACTGAACCAGATGCTACACCTAATTACACTTCAGCAAATAAGTCGGCATTGAAGTTATTTAAAATTAATTCAGAGGAAGAATTTATTAATTATTCACCGGTGGATTTGTCTCCTGAATTCCAACCGGACGGGATTACTTCTGAGGAGAAGAGAAAATTAATTGCAAAAATAGCCTCTGAAAAGGGTTCTCATTCTTTTGAGTGGGTACACAAGAAATCAACTGGTGAAGAATTTATTTGCCAAATATCTTTAACATTTGTTGAAATTGAAGGCGTTAAAATCTATCAATCTACCATACAAGACATAACGGAACAAAAACTAATTCACCAAGCTATTAAAGAAAGTGAGGAACGATTTAAAGGACTATCAGAAGCATCCTTTGAAGCAATTATTATTCATCGAAATGGTACCATTATCAACCATAATCAAACATTTGGCAAAATGATCAATCACGACAATGACATTTTGGTTGAGAAAAAGTTGATTGACTATTTGCCATTTGACGATATTTCTAAGAAAGAATTTATTAAGCATTTAGAGAACAGAAATACAGAGCCTTATTTGATTGATGCTTATAGATCCAATGGTCAAAAATGGATTGCTGAAGTCAGAGGAAGTTACATAACTTATTTGGGGCAAGAGGCTAGGGTGGAGGCAATTAGAGATGTTACTGAAATAAAAAAAGCAGAATTAATTATCAGTCAAAATGCAGAAATTTTAAAGAATCAAAATCGACAATTAATTGATTTTTGCAACATAGTTTCTCATAACTTAAGAGGCCCTTTAGTTAATTTGTCAATGCTAATAGATATTATTCAAGATTCAAACAATGAAAATGAAAAGGCAATGTTCATTGAAAAACTAAAGCCTGTAATCACTTTACTTAATAATACTTTTGAAGAACTTGTAGAATCTATTCAAATTAAAAACGATGCAGAAGTGGCTTCTGAGTTTGTTAGTTTCGAAGAAATTATGAAAAAATGTTTGCAATTATTTGAAGGGGAAATAATAATGTCTAAAGCAACAATTTCTTGCAATTTTCAAGAGGCTCCAAATATATTTTTCCCTACAAAATATTTAGAAAGTATATTTCAAAACCTATTCAGCAATGCACTTAAATATAAATCCAATGAAAGATCACCAGTCATTGAAATTGAAACAAAAATAGTTGCACAAAATGTAATTTTATCTGTAAAAGATAATGGGTTAGGAATAAATTTAAAAAAACATGGTCACAATTTATTCAAAATTAAAAAGACTTTTCATGATCACCCCAATGCCAAAGGATTCGGTCTTTATATGACAAAAACGCAAGTTGAAGCACTTGGAGGAAAAATATGGGTTGAAAGTGAAGAAGGAATTGGAAGTACCTTTTATGTTGAAATTCAAAACCATCATTTTGAAACGAATGCGTACCATTTTATTGATTGATGATGATGATATTTTTTTAATGTTAACTAAAAAGATAATTGAAAACACTTCTTTTGTAAATCAGATCCATACATGTAAAAATGGAAAAGAAGCAATTGAATTATTGTCTGAAAACTTGCTCAATCACAAGACTTTACCTGAGTATATCTTCTTGGATATAAATATGCCCGTGTTGGATGGGTGGGGTTTTTTGGAGGAATTTAACCAATTGAAAACACAATATCCGATACAAGTACACATTTATTTGATTTCTTCAACAATTTCTCCTTATGATTTAACCAGAGCCAAAGAGAACCGTGATGTATCAGATATTTTTATTAAACCTATTTCTAAAGATTTGTTTTCTCAAATATTCAATAAAGGTTAATAATCAATCTTCTTTTTTGGAAAATAATACACTGTCATAGTACATAAACCAATAACAAAAAAAGTAATTGGAACCCACAAGAAATCTATCTTGAAGAATTCAAAATACATCCAAGAAATGTTGGCCAATAGCCAAAATAAAACGGCCAAATTCGGGAGAAAAACAAGTTTGTGATTTTTAGTAAATACACATAAGATAATTGAAACAACTAAAGTAGGAATAGAAATAATGATACCGGCTACTTTCCATTGATTAAACCAACAAATGTCCTTTAATATCCATAGGGGGATATGAATATTTTCTAGTGATCTTAATCCTGGCTTAATCATAAATCATAAGGTAAAAAATGACTCGGATTGGCACCATACTTATGCATTTCTCTGATAATAGTTGAACTTATAGGCGCCAACTCTGGTGAAGTAATTAAGAAAATGGTTTCCAACTCAGGGTTCAAATATTTATTGGTATTTGCTATAGCATTCTCATATTCCAAATCTGTGGTGTTCCTTAGCCCTCTCAATAGAAATTTGGCTCCCTTTAGTCTGGCAAATTCAGACGTAAGCATTTCATATGATTCAATAGATACATTGGGGTGTTTTTCAAACGTAGATTTGATTTTAGACAACATCATTTCTAGTTCAAAATATCTTTTTTTCTGTGTGTTTACACCTACTGCTATTACTATTTCATCAAACATCCTTAATCCACGTAATACAATATCTTCGTGGCCTTTGGTAAATGGATCAAACGAACCGGCAAATATCGCTTTACGTTTCATGGCTATTTTATAGGCTAAATATTATGCAATTAAACATTTATTCTAAAAAGATTACATCATTAATTAAATGAATATCGGGTATTTTCATTGTGGGGATAAAAATTATTCGATTTTTTGTAATCTTGCGCTCCATTTTTTTGTTATAAGTCAAATTATAAAATTATGGCAACCGAAAAAGTAAATGTTTTAATTATAGGATCAGGTCCTGCAGGATATACAGCCGCAATTTATGCTGCTCGTGCCGGTTTACAACCACTTATGTATCAAGGAATGCAACCGGGTGGACAATTGATGATAACCAATGATGTTGAAAATTTTCCGGGATACCCCAAAGGTATCATGGGTCCTGAAATGATGGAAGACTTCAAAAATCAGGCCGAAAGATTTGGTACGGATATCCGTTATGGTATGGTCACTAAAGTAGAATTGAACAACGGAGGTGAGCATAAAGTAATAGTCGATGATGAAAAGGAAATTCATGCAGATAGTATAATAATTGCCACAGGTGCTTCAGCCAAATGGCTCGGAATACCTTCAGAAGAAAAACTCAATGGGAGAGGCGTATCTGCTTGTGCGGTGTGTGATGGATTTTTCTTTAGAAATCAAGTTGTTGCCATAGTTGGTGCAGGGGATACCGCTTGTGAAGAAGCTACATATTTGTCCAAACTAGCCTCCAAAGTTCATATGATTGTTCGTAGGGACGAAATGCGCGCTTCTCAAATTATGCAAAACAGGGTCAAAAACACCCCAAACATAGAAATTCACTATAACAGCATCACTGATGAGATTCTTGGTGAAGAAGGTGTAACAGGAGTGAGAATCAAAAATGCGGTAACGGGCGCTACTAAAGAAATTGCGCTTACCGGATTCTTTGTTGCTATAGGTCACAAACCCAATACTGATATATTTAAAGGTATGCTAGAAATGGATGAAAATGGTTATATCATTACCGAAAAAGGTAGCACCAGAACCAATATCGAAGGAGTATTTGCTTGTGGCGATGCTCAAGATCATATTTATCGCCAAGCAGTTACCGCAGCCGGAACAGGTTGTATGGCGGCATTGGATGCGGAGCGATATTTGGCTGCTAAAGAGTTAGCTATATAACAAATTTAATTTTATTTACTATTATTTCTTTAGAACCCCTTATTCAAAAGGGGTTCATTATTACATGCTTCAATTACTAAAACCTGCTTTAATTTTATTTTTGTTTTCAACTATTTTTGTATCGGCTCAATCCAAAAAAATTAAAAAAGATTTTAAGGATTTCATCAAAATTAAGGTTCCTGCTATTAATTATGCGGTTCCAGATACCGTTACTTTGCATAACGAAGGATTAATTGATATCATTAAAAACAAGAAAGTTGAATATTATTTCGATCCTTCCAGAAGAGATTTTCCAATTACGACTGAGTCCGATACAAATGGTATAGATCCGAATGATTTCAGCATTGTTGAGGTGGATGAAGAATACAGCTTAGATCCAAATGACAGCTTGTGGCTCAAAATAGCGGAATACTACTCCGTTTGGGATAATAAAGCAGTTAATCCTTATGGAGTGGATGTTAAAAATTTTACTGATTCAGTGAAATTGGTTTTTTATGATAGTTCTGCAGGCCGCAACTGGCACCCACCCATTTTCAATACGTATTTAACAGATGACTTTGGTCCTCGAAGGTATCGTTGGCACTATGGCGTTGACCTGAAGTTAGAAACAATGGATAGTGTTTTTTCGGTTTGGGATGGGATTGTAAGGATTTGCAAATACGACCATGGGGGTTATGGTAATTATGTCCTTATACGGCATTTTAATGGTACTGAAACCATATATGGTCACTTAACAAGACAATTAGTAAAAGTAGGAGAACTTGTAAAAGCAGGTGATTTGATAGGTTGGGGAGGCAGTACAGGTCGCAGTAGCGGACCACATTTGCATTTTGAAATCCGATATCAGGGACTAGCGTTCAATCCGGAAATCATTTGGGACTTTAGAAATAATCTGCTCAAATTCAAAGATTTTTTGCTCACGCCCCTACACTTCAACTATTTGAAACAATGGCGAAAAGTGTATTTTCATAGAGTCCGCAGAGGCGATACTTTATCTGAAATTGCCGACAGATACAATGTAACCATGAGGCAGATCATGCGATTAAATAGAATTACTTCTCGTACCATGCTACGTCCTGGCAAAAGGCTTCGAATTAGGTAGTGTTTCTTTTTTAATTACAATTTAATTTTTGCAGATTCTTTAATGATTACTTTTGTTTATGATAAATATTAACATTAATAATAGAATCATTTTTGTTAAAAAGTGTAACTTTAGCTACTTTAAACCTCTCAACTTCTGCCCCCTTAGTTGATATTTCAGCACATTATTAACATTTACACCTTTAATTTATGTCAAACACTGGCGAAACTTCATCCTCAAAACTACCGAAAGATTGGTTGCCCGGATTATTCGAAAATTACAAAAGTGAATCTATATCTGGGTTCTTAGTTTTTCTAATAGCACTTCCTTTATGTTTGGGGATATCAAAAGCGAGTGGTTTTCCTTCAATTGCAGGCATATATACTGCCATCATTGGTGGATTGGTTGTAAGTTTATTAGCAGGTTCAATACCAACTATTAAAGGGCCGGCAGCCGGTTTAATAGTTATTGCTTTGGGAGCGGTAACAGAGTTAGGCAAAGGGGATTTGGTATTGGGATATAAACTAGCACTTGCAACTATTGTTGTTTCGGGTGCTATTCAAGTGTTATTTGGCCTTTTTAAGGCAGGTGTATTGTCCGATTTCTTTCCACATTCCGTGGTTCATGGCATGTTGGCAGCTATTGGGATTATCATTTTTTCAAAACAAATACATATCGCATTAGGCGTAATTCCTACCGGTAAAGAACCCATTGCTTTACTTGAAGAAATACCCAATAGTATTGTACACATGAATCCGGAAGTGGCAATTATTGGTGCCGCATGTTTGGCAATCTTATTCTTAAAGCCTTTAATTAAACATCCAATTATAAAAATTATACCTGGGCCGCTATTTGTATTAATGTTTGCCATACCAATGGGCATGTTTTTTGACTTTCAGCATCCGCACGATTTTCAATTGATTGGACTTGATTACCACGTAGATCCGCTTCAATTGATGGTATCACTCCCCAAAAGCTTTTTGAGTGGTATTACCTTTCCTGATTTCTCACAGGTTTTTTCCGCAGTTTCAATTAAGTATATAATAATGTTTGCTTTGGTAGGTAGTATTGAGTCATTGTTGAGTGCCAAAGCAATAGATGCTATTGATCCTTACCGTAGGCAATCCAATATGGACAAGGATTTGTTTGCAGTGGGCGTTGGAAATGTAATATGTGGTTTTATAGGAGGTTTGCCTATGATTTCTGAAATTGTGAGGAGTTCAGCTAATATTAACAATGGAGGTAAAACACGTTGGGCCAATTTCTTTCACGGGGCTTTCCTTTTAGGGTTTGTTGTATTGGCCGCAGGACTCATTCAAATGATTCCAAATGCAGCATTGGCTGCCATGCTTATATTTACTGGGTATAATTTGGCTGCTCCAAAAGAATTTATTAAGGTATCAAAAATAGGTCCGGAGCAATTATTATATTTTGTGGTTACTATTATTGTTACTTTGTCAACTGATTTGTTGGTAGGGGTATTTTTTGGGATTGGAGTAAAAATATTTACCGCAATAATGTATGGGGTACCATTGAAATCTATTTTCAGAGCAAAACCTGAAATTACTAAAGAAAATGATAATTATTTTGTCAAAATAAAAGATCCTGGGCTTTTTACCAATGTTATCCCTTTCAAAAATATGGTAAAACAATTTCCCAAAAATAGCAAAGTAACTTTGGATTTTGAACATTCGCCTTTGGTTGATTATACATTTCAGGAAAATTTGCATAAAATTGAAGAGGAGTTTTTCAAAAATGGCGGACACTTTGAAGTAAAGGGATTTGATCGTCATCACTTTTTTTCAGAACACCCTCAGGCAATTCGATTGAAAATTAGGAACCCTAATTTGGTGCTTTCTACACAAGAATTAAATCCTCGTCAAAGTTTATTGTCATTATTTGCCGATCAGCACAAATATGATTTTGATCCAAGCAGAGCATCATCACTTATCAAGTTTAGTTTTGCTTCTTTTGTGTTCTCTCGTAATTGCATGTATGGCGAAAACTTAATGACCGGAACCATCAAAGGCGTTCGTTTTATGTTTGCCGACATTATGATAAAAGAACAAACCGGATTTAGTGCTGATAATATCAAAACTACTGTGCTCTATGTTGCCGATACAGCTAAGCTAAAAGTGCCTAATTTCCAAATTGAAAAAGAGGGTGTGTTGGATAAAATCAAAGAATTACAAGGAGTGAAAGATATTGACTTTGATGACCATCCGATATTCAGTGAAAAATATTTCTTAATAGGAGATAGAGAAGATAAAGTGCGTAAATTCTTTACACCTGAGTTAATTTCATTGTTTGAAAATACTAATGGACTATTTATGGAAGCGCACAGTGATAATATACTCATACATGCCGACCTTAAAATGATGCAGGTAAAAGATTATAAATATTGCATCGACTTCTTATCCAAATTTATTGATACCATAAAACTTGAAGTTAAGGAGCCACAAGCACAATTAGTTTAGTCGTTAAAATATTAATTCATCAAAAAACTTTCACTTACATTTGGGTCATAAATTATTTGTGACTAAAATGTTTTTTTATGGAATTACTCAAAACAGAAATAGGACGGTTACGCATATTGGCGTTTGTAGAAGGAGTTTCTTTTTTGATAATACTTTTTGTAACCATGCCTTTGAAATACTTAATGAATATGCCGGAACCCAATAAAATATTTGGAATGTCGCACGGTGTGTTGTTTGTCCTTTATGTGATAATGGTGTTAAAAATTAAGTTGGAGGAAAATTGGACAAATAAAAAAATGGGTTTAGCATTGCTGGCATCCATAGTTCCATTTGGTACGTTTTGGGCTGATGTTAAGCTTTTTAGAACTAACTAGTATTTCGTTATAACCAATTGAAAAAGCTAGTATTTTCAATAATGTTTTTATTTTTTTTTGAAATAGATGCCCAACGTGCCAGAGACCCTTGGGTTTTCCGGTCCGTCATGGATGGCACCCCTCGAGCGATTACATTTGCACTAAATTACAATCTTTGGGCTGCGTACAACACTGAAAATTGCCGCCTTTTCAAATTATGGAACGGAGGTGTTAGTTTCAGAGGTGAGGTATATACCGGAGAAAAAGTATTGCAACCCGTGGCAGTGGGTGATACCTATTATGATAATAAAGACACAACTTTACCCTTTTATACACTTCAAAATGGCGATTGGATAATGGCAAAAAGATGTAAGTTTCTCAAATACACCATTTTGAATAACAAATCTACCATGTATTATTTAATCACTGATATTAATGGTAATGAATATGAGATAAGTGAATCACCTGAATATACATCGAATCAATTGAATGAAATAGGATTTTCGCGGACCTGGTATGTTAATGGTCCTAATAAGAATGTAACTATTGGTGCAAAAATTTCTCTCATTCAAATGAATGCATTCAAAAGTTATTTTGCCACTTCCGAAGTATTTTTACTGCAAAAAACAGAAAGTTATATTAAAGGGAATACTATTTATTCCGCAGAGGCTATTATGCCATTAGTTTTTGATAGGAAAAACGAGCTTATAAATTATTTTAAAAAGTAATTGAGACATATCATCATTGTATTTCTGATTTTTTCAATTACAATAAATTATGCACAAACATTAGTTGGCGATGACCAATATTCTAATAAAATTCATCCCAGTTACAATTTGTACCAAATTCACAAAAACAATGTAGGTTTCAAAGTAGGAGGCATTGATTTCGCTCCTGATGGACGAATGTTTGTTTGTACGTGGGATTCGCTGGGTGCTATTTATGAATTTACAAATGTCTCCACAGGTGATACCAATCAAATAAAAGTTACGAAAGTAGCTTCCGGTTTGTGCGAACCTTTAGGGATTAAGTGGTTAAATAATTCACTTTATTTATTTCAACGTCCTGAATTAACAAAACTAACTGATTCGAATAACGATGGCTTCATGGATACTTATCAAACCATTGCTGCTTCCTTTGGGTTCAATGGCAACTATCATGAATTTTGTTTTGGTTTGCTTTATCGCGAAGGTTGGTTTTATGGTTCTCTATCAACTCAAAGAAGAGTAAAGTACCCACACAAACCGGATAGAGGAAGTATCTTAAGGATGGATACATTAGGCAATATTGAATATTTGGCAAATGGTTTTCGTACACCCAATGGACTTTGTTTTGGGCCTGATAGTTTACTGTATGTAACTGATAATGAAGGTGAATGGCTGCCGAGTAGTAAACTGAATGTAGTCAAAAAAGGTGCTTTTTATGGATTTAGAAATGTAGATTTGGATAAAACTCTGGATTTAGTTCCCGAGCCACCTGTTGTATGGATGCCACAAAACGAGATTGCCAATTCGCCAAGTCAACCTTTAATTATGCAAGATGGGCCTTATAAAAATCAATTAATAGTAGGAGATGTAACTTATGGAGGTATAAAACGAATATTTATTGAAAAAGTTGATACGGTGCATCAAGGATGCATTTTCCCATTTACACAAGGACTTGAAGGAGGCATCAATCGAATGGCTTGGGGACCAGATGGGGGATTGTATGTAGGCGCTGTAGGTTCCGTAGGCAACTGGGGACAGGCAGCACCCAAAAAAAGACATGGATTGGAAAAGTTAAAGTATAATAATAAAAGTACTTTCGAAATGTTGGCAATCAGAGTTACAAAGGAAGGATTTGAAATTGAATTTACAGAACCATTGGCTACAAATATTATCCCTAAAGCAACCGATTTTCTAATGAAGCATTGGCGATATGTCCCCAACGAACGCTACGGAGGACCTAAAATTGACGAAGAAAATCTACTATGTCAATCCACAATTATTAATGAAAAAAGAACTAAAATTAATCTTAAAATCAATGGATTAAAACAAGGAACGGTGGTGTATTTCGAAATTCCAAAATACTTAAAAAGTAAGTCAGGTTCATCGTTATGGTCCCAAAAGGCATGGTATACTTTAAACAAATTGCCAAAAGGCTACAAATTATTAAAAACAGCAAAAACTACACCTGTCAAACCAATTAAAGAAAACAAGCCAATAGATATAAGCAAAGGAAAGTCAATAATAAACAAAAATGGATGCATGACTTGTCATAGCATTGAGCAAAAAATTATAGGCCCTTCGTTCAAAAATGTGGCTTCAAAGTATCCAAACAATGCAAAATCAATTAATTATCTGATAAAAAAAATAAAAAATGGAGGCAAGGGTGTGTGGGGTGAAGAAGAAATGTCGGCACAAAGTCAGCTTACAGCTCAAGAGCTTGAAGTGGTTGTCAAATATATTTTAAGTTTGAAATAGATATTAATTCATTTATTATTAAAAGCCTTTTGAAGTTGTGAAAATGGGGTGACTTGGCATATCAAAAGATTAGTTTAAGTTAATTTATAATTTTTAAATCAATTTTTTCAACGTTTTTGTATTTTACAAAAAAAAGCAACTGTGTATTGGTACAATCAGGATATTGAATGGCTTCATCAACAAGATGTAGTTCGCAACAAACGAAAGAATATTGTATTCTACGGTAGTTCCACATTCACACTTTGGAAAAATATGAAAGACGATTTTTCAAAGTTCAATGCCATTAATATGGGTTTTGGAGGAGCTACTTTGGCTGCTTGTGCCTGGTTTTATTCTAAAATTATACCGAGATTACATCCCGATGCAATATTTGTGTATGCAGGTGACAATGACTTAGGGGATGGTCGTACACCAGAGGAAGTGGTGTTGTTTTATTATCAACTGGTTGCTGAAATACAAAAACATCATGACAAAATTCCGGTTTGCTTTATTTCCATTAAACTTAGCCCTAGTCGTGAGCACTTAAGGGGTAGTATAGAATATGCAAATAAATGTATTAGAGAATATATTGAAAGCGAGCCGCCAAAACACAACTTATATTATATTGATGTCTTTGATAAAATGTTAGACATGACAAATAAAATTCGAAATGAACTTTTTGAATTAGATGGATTGCATTTATCTCGATTGGGATATGAATTGTGGATTGAAGAAATAAACAAAAAATACACAGAAATTTTTAATAATTAACAATAGGGTAATTTCACAATTGTAATATTATGCTTTAGGCAAGTTTTTTTAATGAATAGAGAATATATAAAATGGCATAGCTCAACATTACAGCGCGACATGGAAATGCTTGTATTTGGAGATTCAGGTGCAAGGATAATATTTTTCCCAACTCGTAAAGCGCGATTTTTTGATTATGAAAATTGGGGTGTAATGGATGCATTACGAGAAAAGGTTGAAAAAAGACTTATTCAAGTTTATTGTGTAGATAGTATTGATTGTGAAAGCTTTTACAACACTTTGGCGTCTCCCGCTGAAAGAATTATGCGACATATTCAATACGAACAATATATTTTAAATGAAGTAATACCATTTTCATTAAGCAAAAACTCAAATTCTTTTTTAATATCTGCAGGATGTAGCTTAGGAGCTTACCATGCAATAAATATTGCATTGCGACACCCTAAGTTTTTTGGTAAAGTTGTTGGAATGAGTGGTAGGTACGATCTGACACAAGCTATGGGCGTATTCAAAGATTTATTTCAGGGATATGTTGATGAAAATGTGTATTTCAACATGCCCAACCGATATATGCAAGGTTTGAATGATGAAAAATATTTGAACGAAATCCGAAGACTCAGTATTACTATAGCAGTTGGCGAAGAAGATGCATTTTTAAATGATAACAAATTTTTTCACAAAGTGCTCAATGACAAGCTCATAACCAACAACTTAGCTATTTGGAGTAAAGAATCACACAATCCTATCGAATGGCGTCAAATGGTGCAGTTATACTTTTAATATAAAGCATTGGGAGTTACTAAAAGATTAAATTATCTCAACTTAACCCTATCTTTTCGGCAATAAGGTATTCGTGTTGCTTTTTGTTGGATGAAACATTAATCATTTCGCCCAAATATCCCGCAAGGAAAAACTGTATGCCAACTATCAGTGCTACCAATGCCAGAAAAAATAAAGGTTGCTGAGTTACATCTCTCACCTTGAGGTGGTTATAAATTTGATACTGCTTTTCAAAAAGAACCCAAATAGTAATAGTTATACCTGTCAAAAAAGATATGAGACCCATGCCTCCAAAAAAATGCATGGGTTTGCGCCTGAATCGCGTTACAAATGATATGGAAAGCAAATCCAGGAACCCATTCAGAAATCTTTCCCAACCAAACTTAGTAGTTCCATACTTACGTGCCCGATGTTGTACTACTTTTTCTCCAATTCTACTGAAACCGCTCCACTTGGCAATTACAGGAATATATCGGTGCATTTCTCCGTATATTTCAATGCTCTTTACTACTTTGAGTCGATATGCTTTAAGCCCGCAATTAAAATCATGCAGTTGTATGCCTGACATATAACGAGTTACGCCATTAAATAATTTAGTAGGAATGGTTTTACTTAATGGGTCAAAGCGTTTTTGTTTCCAACCTGATACGAGGTCAAAGTGTTCATTCTTAATCATGTGGAATAACTCCGGAATTTCATCAGGGCTATCTTGCAAGTCGGCATCCATTGTAATTACGACTTGACCACTACAAGCTTGAAAACCTTCATTTAAAGCGGCAGATTTTCCGTAATTTCGGTTAAAACGTATCGCTTTTATTTGTGGGTATTTGGGATATAATTTTTCAATAGCACTCCAGGAGTTATCTGTGCTTCCATCATCGACTAAAATAATTTCATATAGAAATTTGTGCTCATGCATTACTTTATGAATCCACTCAACCAATTCGGGAATAGATTCTTCTTCATTAAAAAGTGGAATTATTACGGATATATCGGTCATTATACTTTAGATCGCCTCAAAACTAATGAAACTAAAATAGAAAACATGGTGCCTCTAATAATTTTCCAGATAAAATCATCCAGTGCAAGTGAAAAAGCGCTTACTTCGTCTACTCCTTTAAGGTTGCCTTTATACATTTCTTCTGAAGAGCGATTAATTAATTCGGTTTTGTTCACTTCCATGTATCTACGAAGTGTTTGTACATGTTCCGTTATCATTTGAGGCTGAATGTAATTCGAAAAAATGAATATGCCTACTCCGGCAATTAAAGCGGTAACCAAAGCGACTAACATTCCAATTATGATACCTTCACCAAACGACAATAGACCTTCCTTTTGTTTATCTCTGTAATGTTTAATCGCAAAATAAGCGGCAACTGCTTGAAGCAAAATCGATAATTTTTGTTGGAAACTATAAAAAGCATTTGCTCCTGAATAATATACGCCTATAAACCAAACAAATGCCGCTAATCCGGTAATGGTTCCATATATTAATGATGTAGACAAATAGGGTTTTAAAGGAGACATTAAATTTTAGGGTAGTTTATAAAGAAAGTATTTGGAATTGTGGCAAACTAACTGATTATCGGCCAGCAAAGGTTTGTAAAGGACACAATAAGTATTACTATTTTTAGATAATAATTTTGAATTCGTCTGAACAAAATTATGGTAAAAATTATTTGAATTATACACATACGAAGTATTTCGACCAATATTAACAGTGTGAGGCAAATTGTACAACATTTGTATGCGAGAGTACCACAATTTTATATCACATTTATCTCTAACTATTCTTGGAAATTCTACCCATGACGATCGTAGTGCATAATATTTTATTGCGGTCATATCAATTGGATGAATGATGATAGCATCGATAGGGGTATGTTTCCCAATTTGAATAGCAAAAGAAATTTCGTCATTGATATTCTTGTATTGACTGAAGGGAAAGTGGTAAGGATTGTTCATGACTTTGTTAGAATTTAAAAATACATCTACTAAAATTATGAAAGACAAAAATAGCAAAGTGAGGTATCTGTTAAATTTGATTTTAAAAAAATAGGGTTGTAAGAACTTAATTATCAATGGGAAAGCTATTATTTTAATCCAAATATTTGATCTAAACCACCAAGAACTGATTAA
The DNA here is from genome assembly GCA_033763735.1 of Bacteroidota bacterium. GTDB lineage: Bacteria > Bacteroidota > Bacteroidia > Cytophagales > UBA9547 > JANRJY01. Next base: position 14,851 of record JANRJY010000117.1, read on the forward strand.
GTAATAGTTGTTTGAATAAAACCCGTACAAGTATAGTATTACCCCTATTAAATAAATGGTCATAATAATGAAAAGGTACCTTTCTGATTTCAAGGATATTATCATTCCTGCTATTAAACTTGGAACCAAGAGTACATAACCCTTTTTTGAAAATAAAGATGGGTCAAAGTGGATGTCAAGATAATATTTGTAAGTATAGTTAATAAACTCAATGTCAGATAATTGACATATTTTATTATTTTGAAAATTTATAATTAGTAATATCCAAATCCCAGCTGTGAGTACGTATAAAAGTAGGTGTAAATATTCTGAAAAAATAATTTTTTTGTCTATTAATTGGTTAAGAAAATATCCACCATAAATCAGCGAGAACGCTTGAAAGCCTACTATCGGATGGAAAAAGGAGGCACAGATCAAAAGGATAGTTGAAAGGAAGTTTACACCTTTTATCAGAATAAAATAAAAACTCCAAATTGCTAAACAAGTGGCAATTGAAGCCCCCTGAAAGCTGTTATGGTGAATAGTAATAGCCCCGATTTCTATATCACCTATAGGAAATAATGTCAGAATCAATAAGCAATATGCAATGAATTGACTATTAATTATATATTGATAAATATGATACAATCCTTTGATTACTAAAAAAGTGTTGATTAAAAATAATATCCAAAAACACCACTCTGGGTTTATAAAAGTTGGATAAAAGAAATACATGAAGAAAGTTCTTTCATTCACATACATTTGATTCATCGAATTAACAAATAAGTCGTGACGATACAAGTTTGAATTATGAAGTTTGAGAATAAATGGGATAAATTCGGCAGAATCGCCTGTGCCAAATTCGTAACCAAATCTGGCTATTAAAAAAACAGTTAATATCACAAAAAATGAATTTGTGGATTTCAGTAAATCAAGAAGTTTAAAATGCATTAAAATGCTGATTTTCACCTTTGATTACACCAATTACTTTTCCTTTCATTTGGGTTTCTAAAAAAGGAGAGTTAGCTGATTTGCTTATCTTTGAATGTAGGTTATAATTCCAAGTGCTTTTGCTGGAGAATAATGTTAAATTAGCTTCAGAGCCTTCAGATATCGTATTCAAATCTAGTCCTAATATACTTTTAGGGCCATAAGTCATTTTGTTTACAATCAGATTTAACTTACTTTCATATCCACAACTTATAAAGGCTGAAAAAGCGGTTTCTAATTGAATCATACCAAAATCAGCTTGATCAAATTCGAGTTTTTTACTTTCTTCGTCTTGTGGTTCGTGGTCAGTTACAATTGCATCAATGGTGTCATTTTCAAGTCCTTTCCACAAAGCTTTCAAGTCTTCTTTTGTTCTTAAAGGAGGACAAACTTTGTAATTTGTATCATAAGTTTTGAGCTCATCTTCTGTGAAAATCAAATTTGGAATTGCAACATCGCAGGTGACATTGAGTCCTTCTTTTTTTGCATTTGCTATTAAGCCTACGGATTCCTTGGTACTTATTTTTGTGAAATGAATTTTGCCCCCTGTATATCTTAATAAACTTAAATCTCTGGCTATAATTACTTCCTCCGCTAAGTTTGGAATACCTTTGAGACCCATATAAGTGCTTACAACACCCTCATTCATTTGGCCAAATTGCGAAATTTTTCGATCATCGGCATATTGGATTATTAAACCGCCAAATGGTTGAACATATTGTAATGCTCTGGTTAAGAGTCCACTATGAAGCAATGGAACATTGCCATCCGAAAAAGCTATGGCTCCAGCATAGTGCAAGTCCATCATTTCGGTGAGCTCCTCACCTTTGTTATCTGTAGAAACTGCTGCAATAGGGTATAGTTTAATAAGTGGATTAGAATTGGATTTGATAAGATATTGAATGGTGTCTTTGCCTTGAACTACTGGTTTTGTATTTGGTACAAATGCCACTCCGGTAAATCCACCCTGGATTGCGGCTTTTATTCCGTTTTGAATTCCTTCTTTATGCTCGTATCCAGGATCGGCAAAATTCGCTCTCATATCAAACCATCCCGGTGAAATGCATAGATCTTCTCCTGATATTTCTTTGTATTTTAAACTATCGTTTTTCTTTAATTCAATAATGCCTTTATGAATAAAAATATCCAAAACCTTTCCATCAAATTCGGATTCTTTATCAATTATTCTCGCATTTTTGATCCAAATATTCATTCCTGATTATTAGTTTTTGACAAATCTGATTAATACTATTTCTGCAAGTAGAAATAACAAAGATAGCATGATACAATACTTCCACAATGGCGTACCAATGTATTTGTCACTATATGCATCTATATAATTATAAGAATTGGAGTTTTCATAAACCGTTACATTTTTTTTATCAGCAAAACCTTTTTTAAGGTCACCATATGTATAAAAGTCCATAATTGATTCTGCCTTTTCAATATTTACAGCTATTGAAGTAATCATACTGTCATTTTGATAAACATCATAATATCCGGGATCCATTGGAACAGCAGGCATGTCAAAGAACATGCTTCCACTGATTAACTTTTGAGTAGGAATATAACTAAAATTTCCGTTTTGAAGTTTGATTTTAGGTTTGGATCCAAAAGTAGAAATTTCTATATTTTTGCTATTAAATGAATAACTCAGTTTGTTATTTTGTTTCGCGCTTTTAATAGCGATTTTGTACATAACCGGAACAAATATAGAATGCCTTTGAAAATTGGAAAAATCATCAGAAAGAGGTGTACTGCATAAGTAAAGATGCTTACCAGATTGCTCTAATAATGTTAAAAAAGGCTCCTCGTTTCTGGTTTTTAATAATATCTGACCTTTGTTGCCCCAATTCCAAACGCTTGAAACCAAAGGCATATCAATATTTTTATCTGTTTTTTCAAAAACATTTTCAAAAAATGGGTTTTTGGTGTCCGGTAAAGCAATATTTTGCTTGTTTGCAGATGAAACAACTGTGTTGAGAGTAAAGCCAAATGCTTGCAAACTATTTGAGAAATAATTTTGCTTTTTTTGAAACTCAGATGATGGGAAAAACATAAGATTTTTACCTGGTTTATAAGACTCTATTATGCTTTTTATTTCATATTCAGATAACTTATCAATGCCATTAACAATCACTAAATCAGCTTCTTTCAAGTCGTATAATGATAAATTCCCAAACTTGTTTTCTTTGTACTTGAATGCTGATTCGTTGGAATAAAGTTTTTTAATAAATTCAGTTTTCCCATCTGTAACTTCAAGTATATTAATGCTTTGAGTGAATGAAAGTGTAAAATAATATTTGTTGTCAAAATTGATGGGTTCATCCTCAAATTCTATTCTGCATTTGCTCAAAAATTTATCACTGGGTGTGAAATTAAAACTTGCAATTCCTGTTGAATTTGGTTCCAATTCAATACTAGAACTTGCAGCTTGTACATCATCAATATACAGCCTCAAATGAATATTGGGGGCTTTGAGGTTGCCACTATTAACTACTTTTAGTCTTAATTCATTTGATGTATTTTGTTGCACGAATAAGTTTTCAAGCCAAATTGAATCAATATAAATGTTAGTCGATTTTTTGTTTTGAAAAGGAACAATATATAATTGAATATTTGAATCAGGTTTAATTCTGAACAAATCACCGGAAGTGCTTTTCTGAAAGTCGCTAAACCAAATCATTTTCTTTTGTTTTGACTTACCGGTTTCATTTAAAGCATAAAATTGTTTTTGATATATTTGATCATAATTTTTGATAGTGTTTGAAATTTTTGTTTCAGTAATTCTATCTTTTAGTTTTTCTGGTGTAAGCCACAGTTTGTCTTTTGGTTGTGAAAAATTATCTGTGTACATATATTGAACAGATGGGGGAAGCAATTCAATAAACGAATTTATTGAATTAAGTGCTTTATTAATTAGGACTTCATTATTTTCTTGATTTTGCATACTTGGTGAATTGTCGAGATACATTGCAATGGCTTGATTTCCATTGGATATTTCTTTAGAATCATCATTAAAGTAGGGTTGAGCAAATGCTAAAATTAAGAATGACACGAAAAGTAAACGACTTATAAGCACTAACAGATGCCTTAGTTTCCTACTTGAACTTGTACGCTCATTGATATTTTTTAATAATGCCACATTTGTGAACAGAACTTTTTTAGGTCTTTGCAAATCAAATAAATGTAAAGCTATAGGCACACTCAAAGCTGCCAATGCAAATAGAAAGTTTGGAAAGAGGAAATTCATTGACTGCAAAATTAAGCCATTTTAGTTGAAATTCAATTTTGATAAAATTATTAGAATTAAATTGTATTTTTTAATGTTTTTAAAACGCAACATATCATTATTTTTTTTACACCTATATAATTGTGATTCAAATAGATATGCTAAATCATTTTGTGGTTAAAAAAAAATAGCAAAAAATAGTAATTTATTCATTTGGAGTGTCCGGATATAATTCAATAGATTTGTATAAAAACAATAATAAATTGTATTAAAACAATTTTTAAAATGAAGACAAACTTGACCAAAATCCTATTTTTCGCGCAGTTAATTCCCTTTTATATCTATTCACAATGCAATTCAGTTATTAATAATTCAGGGAGTACGGTAGTAGGACAATATGTAAGTTCATACATCAATATTGATGGCTACTTGACAGAACCGGATTGGAATTTATTGGCGGGTTATGTAAGTGTAAATACCACACTTACA
>JANRJY010000115.1:0-99294 GCA_033763735.1 Bacteroidota bacterium
TGCCGACATCAAAGTATTCAACAGAAGTGGTATAGAAGTATATTCAGCAAAAGGGGAACAAGTGAATCGTCAGCCATGGGATGGGGGAGGCTTACCTGCCGGCACCTACTACTACTACATCGACAACCGCGATGGTACCACGCCAATGACCGGAGCAGTGACGATTGTGAAGTAGCAACGTTTTGAAAATTAAATTTAAAATGGGGTTCGTTTTTATCGAACCCTATTTTTTTTATTATTAATTAGATATTTGCAAATAAATATAAGAATAATACAATTATTAGGTTAATATTGTGCTTTATTTTGAAATATGAGTCATATTAGAATCTTTATTTTAAGTTTTTTTGCTTTAAATTCAGTTGCTCAGACCCCTTATCCACTTCCAGCGTTTCAAGATTCTAGCTATTTTGGCGAAATGATTCAACGTACAATGCACTTGTTATCATCGAGCACACCAACAAATAGAAATACAGTAAAAATATTAGTGTATGGTCAATCTATTAGCGAACAACTTTGGAGTGATTCGGTTAAAAAGTTTTTAGAAACAAAATATCCTAGTGCCAATATTATAATGATTAACAGGGCTTTGGGTGGTTTTGCTTCACAATTGCTTAAAAAACCGATGTACTTTGATATTAATACTTTTTACCCTGATTTGATTTTGTTTCATGTATATGGCAGCAGTTTAGATTTAGATTCCATCATGATAAACATAAGAAGCAAATCAACTGCAGAAGTGCTATTTCAAAACAGTCATGTGACACCCGGAGATGTACCAAGTGGTTCTTGGGAAAATACTTATGGCTATAACAGAATGCCGGAAATAGCTAAAAAACATGGATTAGAATATGCCGACATCAGGACTCCTTGGTATAACTATTTAACTGTGAATACCTTAACTGCAACACAACTTACAAGTGATGGTACGCATTTAAACGACAGAGGTAATTTCCTTTTGTATCGACTTTTGAAAAGGTATTTATTCAGAAACCCAAAATTTCCCAATCCCGATCCTTTAGGATTAGTTACCACCTATAATGTGGGCACAGATGTGCAGTGGATAAATGGCACCTTAACACTTCCTTTTAATGGAAATAAAATAGAAATTATAGCAGCCAATCCTGTGGCAAACATGGACTTCGCTACCATTAGTATAGACGGAATTTCACCTTCATCTCACCCGGGTGTATACATGCCTCTTCGGCCTTCCGTTCCATACGATAATGCATGGAAAAATGGCTGGCCTTGGAACGTTGGTGGACCAATTAGAATTTCAAATATTGCACCATTATTAGAAGAAACATGGTCCATGACCATTACTTCTATTAATAATTCGGGAGGGAATAAAACTCTTAATTTCTCGGTTGGTGGGTCTCAAACTGGATTTGATGGCAGCGGATCTATAACGTATCAATCAGATGGTAATGGTGGTTATACTTTACAAGGTTCAAGGTTTGAATCAAATTCAAAAAGAGTAATTATTAATGCGGACGATTGGTTCACATACCTTTCAATTGTGCCTTCAGTATATTCTGTGGGAAATATCATTTCATGGAATGTGAAAAAATTTGCCACTGACACTTATTCTCCACCATTGAATTTGCCTCTGAATAGAGACTCATCAATAATAATTGCACAAGGCATCCCAAATGGGCCTCATACTTTGACACTTTCAGCCCAAGGAGCTAAAAATGTTCCTATAAAAGCAATTAGGGTTTATCGCCCATATTTATTTAGAAAAAATAATTCTAATAATAGCCTCGCCAATCCTAGTTTAAATTCTCCAATAAGTAATGTAATGATTTGTTCAAATGCTTTAAGTACTTCCACAGGGGCTAATATTACAAATGTTTCTAAAGATTTAAATACTACAACTGGAAACGTCTCTTACTGGAGGGTTACTGAAACTTCAACAGGTAAACAAACTAGAGTAGATAATCCTACAAATTTTACTTTAACGGGTACTTATAAAATTGCCAAATCAAGCTCAAATAATCTTTCATCTGAAGTTACAGTTTCAGTAACAAAAGGATTTTGTAACGGGCCATATCTCTATGTTAATCAGCCCACAGATCCATTTTGCAAAAACACAACTTTTGATTTAACATCGTGTTTTGAAGATATAAATTATACATTTGGTCCTGTTGAGTATTTCAATAATTTGAGTTTAACTTCTGCGGTTTCAATTCCTGATAAAGCTTCCATACCTGGTATTTATTTTATCAGGAAAACAAATTCAATAACAGGTGAATCATTTGTGAATAGTATCACTTTGGTGGGAATTGATTGTATTCCAGACTTAAAAGGACCTCAAATTATTTATAAATCTATTTGTAAAGAAATATCAATTCTTGATTCGATTATTGATGTGAAATCTGTTTCTGGGGCGGTTTATTATTTAATAGATACCACTAACAACATATCTTTTAATCCTGCAAAAGTGAAAGAAAATGGAATTTATTATATATACAAAGAATCAGATGCCGGGTATACTACCCATTTCAAATTAGAAATAAAGCCCATTCAAACTGTAGTTCCTGAAAACTGCACCTCTACCTTAGGTAACAACACAACAACCGGAAACAATACAACAACAGGAAATAACACTCTTACTGGTATTTATGATAATAACGTAGAAAAATTAATAATTTACCCCAATCCGGCAATTAGTAATTTGGTTATGCTTTCAAAAATATCTGATATTGAAGTTTATTCCATTCATGGGGCTTTATTATTTGAATTAAATCAAATAAATCAATTAGATATAAGCAATTTTTCACAAGGAGTATACATTGTGAAAACAAATAAAGGAGAAGTAATCAGACTGATAATCAGGCGATAACTAATTTTGGTTTCCTTTCGAACTCCTCAATTTCTGATTTCAAACTTAGTAGATAATCAATATCATCATACCCATTGATGAGGCACGTTTTTTTGTATGGGTTTATCTCGAATGAAGTTATATTTCCATTGAAAGACACTTCTTGTTTTTCTAAATTAATCGTAATTTCAGTATTTGGATTGGATTCAATTGCTTTAAATAAATCAACTAAATAAGCATCCGATACTTGAATTGGCAATATGAAATTGTTCAATGCATTATTTTTAAAAATATCAGCAAAGAAGCTCGATATCACCACTTTGAATCCGAAGTCAGCTATAGCCCAAGCAGCATGTTCTCTGCTGCTTCCACAACCGAAATTCTTGCCGGCTACCAATATTTCACCTTTGTAGGTTGGATTGTTTAGCACAAACTCTTTGATGGGTTGATTTTGACTATCAAATCTCCAGTCGCGAAATAAGTTGTTGCCAAAGCCCTCTCTGGTAGTTGCCTTCAGAAATCGTGCAGGGATAATTTGGTCAGTATCTATATTTTCAATATTAACAGGAACAGCTGTAGAAGTAAGGGTTATAAAGTGTTTGTCTGACATAATTATTTTAAAGATTTATAGGGTATTTATTTTTGAATTTTTTAATGTATTCTTTTTCCTCTTTTGTTTGGGTGGCATTGAGGAATTCATTGATGTCATCTAGCCAAGCCAGTTTTTCTTCATCCGAGAATAGCGCATATCGTTTTATTTGCTCATCGGTTATTGCATATTCAAAACCAACTTCCGCATTTTCAATTTTCGGTTTAATTACTTTTTGCATTTTTCAACTTTATAAGTTTTTCAATGTCATATTGATCTTGTTTTCGATTTGCATGTTGTTTCATTTGAATTAAATGATCGATAGAAATAATAAAAATTTTGCCTAAAGTGGTTTCTCTTATTTCTTTATGATCCCATATTTCATTAAAAGTTAAGGGGCAATCTATCAGAACATCTAAAGTAGTAATTGATTTAATTGTGCTATAAAACGAAAATGCTATAAGGTTCTTCTCCTGAATTATTTTTCTTTTAATATTTTCATCTATCAAATCTTCAAGTTTTATTGGAATTTGAGAAACAAAATTGTTAGTCACCAACACTTCCATGAATTTTTGGATGTTCTCCATGGTTAAATCAATTAAAATGTCGATATCAGCGGTAGCTCTTGGTACGCCATACAAATTCACCGCTAGTCCTCCGCACAAAACATATTTGACATTTGCTTTTTCAAATTGAGTAAGTAGTTGGAGAGAACCTTGCATACTTTAGTTACAAATACTTTCTCACATCTTCTACTTTGCCTGTAACTGCTGCTACCGCTGCCGTAAGCGGACTTACCAAGAATGTACGCGCACCTGGTCCTTGACGACCTTCAAAATTTCGATTGGAAGTAGATACGGAATATTTTCCTGCAGGTACTTTATCTTCATTCATACCTAAGCAAGCAGAGCAGCCTGGTTCGCGAAGTTCCATACCTGCCTCAGCTAATATTTTGTCAATTCCTTCTGCTTTGGCTTGTTTTTCTACTTGTTTGGAGCCGGGAACGATCCATACTTCCACTCCTTCTGCTTTCTTTTTACCTTTTACAAAATTAGCTACCAAGCGCAAGTCTTCCATTCGAGAATTGGTACAGCTACCGATAAATACATAGTCGATAGGTTTGCCCAACATATCTTGTCCCGGTTGCAATCCCATATAATCAAGTGATTTTTTGAAGGATACTAGCTCTGAAACATTAATGTCGGATTCTTTCGGCAAGCGATCTGAAATACCAATACCCATACCTGGGTTAGTACCATAGGTAATCATAGGTTTGATGTCTTCTGCTTTGAATTCCAACACTTTGTCGAATGTAGCATCTGCGTCTGATTTGAGTGTTTTCCAATAGGCAACATGTTTGTCCCAGTCAGCACCTTTAGGAGCAAAATCTCTTCCTTTTAAGTATTCAAATGTGATTTCATCAGGTGCAATCATTCCTCCTCTTGCGCCCATTTCGATGCTCATATTGCAAATTGTCATTCGTGCTTCCATTGAAAGTGAACGAATGGCACTTCCTGCATATTCAACAAAATATCCGGTTCCACCGCTGGCCGATATTTTTGAAATAATGTATAGTATTATATCTTTCGAAAGAACGCCTTTTTGTAAAGTTCCGTTTACTTCAATTTTCATTGTTTTGGGTTTGTATTGCAACAAACATTGCGTTGCCATTACCATCTCTACTTCTGAAGTTCCAATACCAAATGCTATTGAACCGAAAGCACCATGCGTACTCGTGTGGCTATCACCACAAACATAGGTTTTTCCTGGCTGAGTGATTCCCAATTCAGGACCAATAACATGAACAATTCCTTGAAATTGATGACCTAATCCATACAATTCAACGCCAAATTCTTTGGTGTTTTTAGTTAATGTATCTACTTGAAATCTTGAAATAGCATCTTTTATAGGCAAATGTTGATCTTTTGTGGGCACATTATGATCAGCAGTGGCCACCGTTTGCTTAGTTCTAAAAAGTGGCAGACCGCGTTTGCGAAGTCCGTCAAAAGCTTGAGGACTGGTTACTTCGTGAATAAAATGTGTATCGATATATACAACATCAGGGTAACCATCTTTTTTACGAACGATGTGGCTTTCCCATACTTTATCAAACAATGTCTTTCCCATTCAAATAAAATTTAAGCGGACAAATTTAATGCATATTCTTAAAGATTAACTCAAAAAAATATGATTTAACTAGAGTTCGGGATAAAATAATGCAAGGATAAGAAACCATGTGCGGTGGGATGTCCACGAAAAGAGCGAAATACAAGTTTTTTGGCATGGTAAGGCGGGTTGTGCGGCAAGAAAAAACTTGGATTTGGTTTTCGTGGTGGGGTTTTTGTTTACTTTTTGCCCAAACAAAAAGTAAAAGCAGAAAAATCAGAATCTATTTATGGATAACTCTTTGACTTTAAATAATTTATATGATATTTAGATTTTGTTTTTTTTTAAAATATCCTGAACTCACGTTGATTTAGAAAATTAATTAAACATGCACTTTTAAAAATATTTGGTATCTACCTTATTTATATGAATTTTCAGGCTTTTCTATATAGCTTTGCCCTTAACAATGAAATTTAAAATATCCAAAACAGACGCCCATTCCAAAGCCAGATTAGGCGTGATTTCAACCGATCACGGTGAAATTCAATCACCCATTTTTATGCCTGTTGGTACAAATGGCACTGTTAAAGCGGTTCACATGCGTGAACTGGAACAAGATATTCATGCGCAAATCATATTAGGAAATACATATCATTTGTACTTGCGACCTGGATTGGAAGTGATCAACAAAGCCGGAGGATTACATAAGTTTAATTCTTGGCACAAACCAATATTAACGGATAGTGGCGGCTTTCAGGTGTATTCACTTGCCGAGAACAGAAAAATTACAGAAGAAGGGGTCACTTTTAAGTCATACATCGACGGTTCCATGCACACATTTACTCCAGAAAATGTAATGGATACCCAAAGAATAATTGGTGCCGATATAATTATGGCTTTTGATGAGTGTACACCATATCCATGCGAATATATATACGCCAAAAAATCTATGGAAATGACTCATAGATGGCTTATTCGTTGTAAAAATCAATTTGATAAAACACAACCTTTATACGGATATATCCAAACTTTATTTCCAATTGTTCAAGGCAGTACATTCCCTGATTTGAGGAAGGAATCAGCTAAGTTTATTTCTGATATAGGTGCAGAAGGGAATGCAATAGGCGGATTGAGTGTAGGAGAACCAACTGAAGAAATGTATGAAATGACAGATATGGTCACAGATATATTGCCAAAAGACAAACCAAGGTATTTGATGGGCGTTGGCACACCTTGGAATATTCTTGAGTGCATAGCTTTGGGAATTGATATGTTCGATTGTGTCATGCCTACACGTAATGCGCGAAATGGATGGATTTTTACTTCTGAAGGGGTTATCAACTTACGCAACGAAAAATGGAAATTTGATTATAGTCCTTTAGATGAAAAATTGGGTGGTTATGTCAATACTCATTATAGTAAAGCATATATCAAACACCTGCTCAAAACCGAAGAAATGCTTGGTAGCATGATTGCAAGTGTGCATAACTTGCAATTTTACCTTTGGTTAGTGAATGAAGCCCGACTCAAAATTGAAGAAGGCACTTTTATAGCTTGGAAAACAGAAATGGTAACTAAAATGCAGCAAAAATTATGACATTAATAAAGTACGGTTGTGCTCCAACTATTTTTATCATCATCCGAGATCGACAATTTGTAACCTTCAGCACAACCAGAAGTGCTCAAAAGCCATTCCCAATTTATATAATATTTTTTCTTATCAGCTTTAATTACGGTCATTTTGCATACACCACCAGAAGGACGCAAAAACGCTAAAAATCCACCACATTTGCTTGTAACACTGAAAGGTGTTGTCATTTCTTTATAAAAAGTTTCTCCATATCGATTATTTCCCCATTCAAGTACTTTATTATAGCCATTAAGTGAAGTATCTCCATCAAAAGCTATTGACCATGTGGTATCCACCCTGGAAAAAGTTGTTTTTTTGGCTATTGACCATCCGGCAATGGATACATTATTAATCGAAGCGTTTGCGGTACCCCGAGTTACTTCTATTACTGTTGATTTGTAATTAACACCTAAGGCAGTTACCCAAGGACCAAGAATTACACCCCATGGCTCTCCTCCGGTGGTATTTGTGTTATAAACAGTTCCTTGCAATGCAATGGATTTGCCATTTATTGTAATTGTAAAAGCTTGAAAATCAGCAGAATACTTTGCGCCTTGTTCACTATATTTATTTCCTGCCAAAAGCTTAACAACTATTGTGCCTCTTCTAATTATGCCCGCATTTTTGCAATCGGTGCCATCATAAGTATAAGTAATAGTCTTTTCTGTTTTGAATTTTCTATAATCTATAACAACACCACAATCCGCAACAATTTCGCTTCTTCCGTTTGCATTGCTATTTGAAAGGCCATCTCTTACACTATTGATTGCATTATCTAATCCATCATTGATGCTTTTGTTATCATCTGTTTGTTGTGCCGATGCCGTTTCAGTTACTGAAGCAGTTGGAGCAGGATCTTTGGCTTTAGGTTTGCAACCGTTAAGAAATAAAAAAAATACTATAAAAGTAGTTGTCAAGCAATTTAAAAATAGATTTTTCATGTTATTAGTTTTTGGTAAGTAAAAGTAGAACAAATAATTCTTTTTTTCAAAGAAAAAGAATAGTTATTCCACCACACCTATAATCATTTGGGCAAATTCTTTTTGACTCATCAATTCGTCATAAGTTCCTTCCAGGGTGGTTTCTCCATTTGAAATATAAAATATTTTATCTGCTTTTGAGAGCAAAAGTGGATCGTTTGTCACCATAACCAATGCCCATTCGTTTTCTTTTTGGAACAACACATCAATTAAATGTTTTTTTTCATTTTGTTCTGTAAAAAACTCATCGTCCATTACCAGTAATGACGGTTTTTCGGCTATGCTTCTTGCTAGTATAAACTTTTGTTTGATGTTACTAGGAAAATCTACCCCACCTCCAATAAGTTGTGTTTTTAATCCACGTGGTTGGTTTTGAATAAAGTCGTTAAGCCCAACTTCTTTAATTGCCCACATAAGGTCATCAAGTGTAATCCCTTTTTTGCCAACGGTTATATTTTCTTCAATAGTACCTTCAAAAAGTTCATTATGAGTAATGTTTTCACCAATGGTATCTCTGAAACTATAAATATTGATATCTCTTATTGAAATATCATTATACAAAAAGAGGCCTTCATATTCGTGATACAAACCGGTTAAGATTTTAATCAATGTAGTTTTGCCGGAGTTATTTTGTCCTGTTATGCAAATTTTTTCGCCTTTTTTGAATTTCAAGTTAATTTTTTTCAAAGTAGGCTTAGTGCTTCCATGATATTTGTAACTAATGTTTTTTAGTTCAATTGTAAAGTTGTCGTTATTGGGGATGGCACTAAGTTTTATGCCCTTGGTTTCTTCCAGAGGCAAATCAGTAACATGACCTACTTTGTCAAGTGCTGTGAGCAAATCATACACCACATCCAAGGTATTAATTAGCTTTTCTACAGAAGCTATAACCAGTACTATAATTAACTCTGCTGCAATAAACTGACCAATATTGATCTGGCTTTGAAATACCAACAATCCACCAAGAATTAATAAGCTTGCAGTAATAAATGTTTTGAAAATAATTATAGTAACATATTGACCTCTAAGCACTTTAAAGTGTTTTTGCCTGGCTATCAAATAATTGGAAAGATAATTGTCCGTTTTGTCAATAGTAAGATTGGTGTACCCGGCAAGTTTGAAAGTGATGTTATTTCGAGCAAGTTCTTCAAGCCAATAAGCCACTTTGTATTTGTATTTGGATTCTGTAATACTTGATTTTAAACCTCTGGGTCCTGATACATAGGCTATTACAATAATGATAGTTATAAGTAGAAATCCAAACAAAATAAAAAACTGATGGTAAAATGACAGCAATATTAAACCGAATAAAATTTGCAATAATGCAGCTGTAATATCAATTAAGAACTTAGGCAAAGATTTTTGAATGTTAAGTACATCAAAAAATCTATTAACCAATTCCGGGCCATATTCTTTGCTAATTGCTTCAAGTTTTATTTTGGGTATACGATGACTGAATTCATAAGCTGCTTTAGCAAATACACGTTGTTGTAGGACTTCCACAAATTGAAGTTGCAATATTTGTAGATATCCTGCAAATCCAGTAGCAGCTACAATAATAATGGTAAGCACCACAATTGAACTCATCATTGAACCACCGGAAATTAGCGTTATAATTGATTGTATTCCAAGGGGTAAAGTTAGATTTACTAATCCTACTAAAACAGCAAAGAAGTAAATATAGCCAATTTCTTTTCGTTCCAGCGACATCAATTTCATAAGTCGCTGCACAGGGTTTGGATGTTTTTTATGAGAGCTGGCATCACTATTGGTTCGTTCGCTATTTTCTTCATTTTGGCTCTCATTTCTTGATAATTGTGGGGCAACAGGTATTCCGGTAATAAAAAATATATTGTCCTGAACATCTTGCTGTTCGCCTAAAATGTTTTTGCCATATTCAAAGTTGTATCTCCAATTAAGGTCAATTACTTTGCTTAAACTTCTGATGAGTTCTTCAATATCTGATACTTGATTTTCAAATACTTTTTCGTTGTTGAATGTGTAATAAATTAGCTTGTTTTTAGGTCGGAAAATTATAATGGGTGTAACCGAATCGGATTTCAAAAAGGCAATTATTGGGAAAGTAAGTTCTTCTAAAAAAGTTTTGAAAGTATATACTCTTAAGCTGTTATTTGTAAAAACAAAATTAGCATAATTGCCTGTGTCATAAAGTCGTTCAAAGAAAAAATCAATTGAGTCATACTTCTCTTTTAAGTATCTGCCTTTTTCTGATATTAAATCAAAATGGTTGATTTTTGCATTAGAAAGTTCAGCATATTTCTCAACCAGATTATTGATTAATGTTAAATTCATATCTATTGTTCTATATTATTTTTCCCTGCCGACCAATACAATCCTGCTTTTGATTTTTCATATTTCGCTTCCAATTCGGCACGTTTGATTCTTGCATCAATAAGATTGGTTTCTCTTGTGTTTACTAAAAACAAGGAACTTTCGCCATTATTAAACTTATTAAACTCGGCTTCTTTTAAAATATAATAATTCTCAATTAGTTTGGTTTGAGTACTCAATAGCCTTTCCGAGTTTTTAAGTTCATTAAAGAATTGCATAATTTCATTGGATATCTGTCTTGAAGTAAATGATCTTTCAAATTCTGTTTGTTTTATTTTTAGTTTGGTAACTTGAAGTTTGGCTCTTTCTTTTCTTAAAAACAAAGGCACTACTACATCAAATCCGGTTTTGTAATAGTCTTTGTAAATTCCTGAACTGATATTATTACTTGCATTTATTCCTGCTCCCAATAGGTTGTAATTCAAGTTTATTATGGGCTTAATATTTTCAATTGCTAATTTTTTTTCTATGTTCAATTGACCAATTTTAAAATCAAATTTTAATAACTCCGGATGGTTTTTTTTTGCATACTGGATCAATATTTGGACTGTATTGGTGTCTTCTGAATTTGTTTTAGGGTTGAATGTTTCAGGTTTTGCATTTATTGTAAGTTCCAAAGGCGTGTCAGACGGTCCCCATATATGGTTGGATAATTCAAGTGAAGCATTTTGCAACTCCATTTGCGACTGACTATAAGTAACGTATCGATTTTGCAATAATATTAGTGCCTCTGTCGAGTCAATTGCAGCTTCTTCGCCAATATTCACTCGTTTTTTTACAAATTCATATCTTTCCAATGCAAAATTGTACCCAATCTCCAACGATTTGAATTTGTTATAATGAAAGTACCAGTTCCAATAGTCTTTTGCAGCTTGATACAATATTTTGTTAATCAATTTTACTTTTTCAGCCTCATTGATTTTTTGCGACAATTGAGATTGCCTTAAAGTGGCTCTTCTTTGATCAATAAAAAGTCCTTGACCCACAGCCACTGATATGCCTAAGTACGACAATCCATTGTTGGGTACAGTACGTTCAGGATTTAAATATTTCCCATAAGCTTCATCATAACCGGCTTTGAATTCAGCACCAAACCAAGTCGGAATTTTCAGTTGATTTTGCCATATTGTAAAGTAATCAGTTCCATTGTATCTTTTTTCATCATAACCTGAGGTGAATTTTGGGTCAAAACCAGTGCCTCTTGCCATTCTTATTTCTTGTCGGGCTTGAATAGGTAAGGTTAATGCCTGTTTTACAACGGGGTGATTAGCCATCATGCTTTGATACAAATCGTTTAATGTAAACACGTTATTTGTATCTGATTGTGCATTAGCAAAAAGGGTATTAAATATGATAACACCTATTATAAAAAATGAATTAATATAATGGTTTAATATGATGAAATTAGTCTTCATCATCTTTATAATTGTCTTTATCTTTTTTGTCTTTTTTAACTTGCAGTTTTTTACCTTTTTTGTATACCATGTCACGGCTTATATTTTGAGTAAATTCCGGTGGAAATCCATTGAATTGGCGCCACATTTCATAACCAAGCATTACATTTTTGAGCATAGCCCATCCTGACACTCCCGTCCCTATCCGTAGTTGATGTGGCCATTCTACAGTTGAATCTGGCGTAATTAACAACCTAAATTTACCGTTACTTGAATTAACGTAATCAATCACCGCAACTTTCCCACCAAATGTACCTGATGATGCTCCGGGCCATCCAGCAAATATGATGGCGGGCCATCCATCAAACTGAAGACGGACCGGGCATCCAATATAAACCAGAGGCAAATCAACAGGTTTGATGTACAACTCTACAGCCAATTCAGGTTTGTCTGGCATAATGGTGGCTATTTCTTCTCCTTCTTTAATAGTTTCGCCCAACCCTTGTTTTATTGCACGAACCATATATCCATCTTGAGGTGCCCTAATGATATACATTTTGTTTCGGATAATCATGTTAGAAAGCTCGATGCTGAGTTTTTGAATAATGGCATCAGATTCAAACAAGTCTGATAATGTGGCGTTTAGGTCTGATTCTGCTTTCGATATTTTATCTTGATATTCGGCATTCAATGAATTTAGTTCTATTTCAGTATTGATCAAGTCGTTTTTTGCAGCTGAATATTTATTATAGGCGGAAATATATTTGGCATTCGTTTGCTGGAATTTTAAATTCCTTTGTTCTAACTGTGTCAATGAAACCAAACCCTGATCAAATAATTTTTGTTGACGTTCGAGTTGTTTTTGTGCTATTTCGTTATCTGCTCGAGCGGCTAGGTATTCAACAGAATCTATTTGTACATACATTCCATATTGTTGCACTTTGTTTTTTGCCTTATTAATGCTGAATTGCAAACTAGCTTTCAATGCTTGAATTTGTTTTCGAAGTGCATCTGCTTTTTCTTGCTTTGAAGCAATAGAAGATCTTTTGGCTTTAATTTGATCTTCCAATCGTTGTATCAACATGGGGTCTAAAAATTTCTCCTTAATTTCGGAAATCGCTAAAATTGTATCTCCTTGATTAACAAACTGACCTTCTCGAGCATACCATTTTTCAATCCGACCTGCAATCAATGATTGAATAGTTTGAGGTCTGTCTTTGGGACTAAATGCCGTCACAATTCCTGAACCATCAATACTTTGTTGCCAAGGCAAAAAAAGTGATAACACGGCTACTAAAAATATACCACCAATCCATCTAACAATTAATGGTCTTTTTCTGGAGGAATTAACCAATTTAATGGAATATAACCGATCGATGTTAAAAGTTTCATCGGTTAGGATGTCGTTTGAATCATTCTTATATTCCATTTGAGATTAAAACTCGATTAAAATTTTAATGTTTCAAAAAAATATCAATTATTTTTATATTAAAGTTAAATTAATCACTTGCGATCTGATATTTCCTTCGAATTTTATTGATTAAAAATAGTTTCTGCATTGTAAAACTGGCGGGGCTTATTTCAATAAATTGATGCTTTAGTTCATTGTAAAGCACTTGATTATCAGCCTTAAACAATTCAGGATTGATTTTTTTACTTATGCAATATTCTTCAAAAGTCATGGATTAGTTATTTGGCTTTTGCTATTTTTTCCAATGTTTTAAGATTTTGAGCGATGGATTCCTTTTTGGCTTTTACATCATTGCTATAAAAAGGGTCTCTTCGTCCAATTTCATTCATATATTTAAGTGATTCATTCAAATAATTAATTGCTTCCTGTGCTAGTTTTGGGGCAGCACTACGGTCTCTTTGAACGTCAGGGTTGTTAAGTTGCGCCATTCGTTGCCATGCTAGCGTATAATAAAACCACCCAAGTTTGTACCATGCATCATTATTTTCAGGATTAAATCTGATTATCCGAATATTAGAACTTACAATTTTGCCAATTGAGTCTTTTTTTTCCCAATACGAAAGTGTATCCGCATAATTTATGTTTATGGTTCGGTTTAAAAATTCTTTCATTGTAGTTGAGTCTTTCTCAAATTCAGACAAAGCAATTTCATTATTATTAAGCAACTGCCACATTGGATCAGCAGGCAAATGTTTTAAAATAAACTGTTTGGGTGATTGTTGAAAATAGGTTGGTGTAAATTGAGCTATATAGTTGTCATTCTCGTCCACATATCCCGACCCCCATGTTACATCAATCAATTGCCATTTGTCATTTATTTTTACAGCATTCCAGGCATGATCCGTGTTTTTAAATTTTTTTCCTTTTCTGTAACCATACCCCTTTGAATATCCTGCAAGCACTTCGCAAGGAATATTTTGCATCAAACATAACTTCTTGAATAACTCACTATATCCTTGACAAACGGCTTTTCTGTTTGCTATAACTAATTCAGGATTGGGATCAGGCGAAATTCCTTTTTTGAAACTGCCTAAGTCATATACAATGTGTGTGCTTATATACACAAATATGGCTCTTATTTTTTCTTCATCAGTGTCAGCAAAAGAGGCAATTTTATCACTAATGGTTTTTAAGTTTTTAGTATATCCAATTTTCTTAGTTTCGGCATCTATTTGATCGAAATTATTTTGAGCAGATACAAATGTTAAAGATAATATGATGAGTAGTAGAGAGATTTTCATTGACAAAAAACAACAATAATTTTATTTTGTTCCAAATTCCGGATTAAAACTATCAAAAAAAAAGTCCCTGTCGGGACTTTTAGTTTATTTTTTATCATCATCCGTATCTATTCCCAACATTTTGTCGAGCTTTTCTCGCACAATTTGCGTTTCTTCTTCGAGTTTTTTGCGTACAACCTTTTTTGCTTGTTGTTCGGCAAGTTTGGCGTTGGTTCCAATAAACACCGCGCATTGCACATTTCCATCTCCTACTTTTTTGTAAAATTCAGTAAAAACCAAAACTCTTCCTAAGCTTGCAGAGATTACATTATTAGCAGCAGCGATTACTTTTTGTACTGATGTTGCATCTTCTTCAGTGATTTGGCTATTGGCCAAACTATTTTCCACCAATCCTTGAATGTTAGAGCCCAACTGGCCGGCAAGGTCAAGTTTGGCAAGTTCCATTGCTGCAAATTTTGCAGCCGCAGAAGTATTAGCGGTAGCTCTTGAATTTGAAATATACCACACCGGATAACCTTCTGAATCGGTTTCTGATTGTTTCATGTAAGCATTATCAAGTTGTTTTTTCATAGGCAATGCACCGGGAGCAACATCCCAACCTTCTTTTTCGAGTGCTTTGCCTTCCTTGCGTGCAATTTTGCCGGCTTTGTCATTTAAAGCTTTACGGGTTTCTTTTATTTTTTTTCTTCTTTGTGCTTCTAAGTCTGCATCTGTTTGAGCGTAACTACTAATTCCAATAGCGATTGAAAGTAATATGGTATAAATAATATGTTTTTTCATGATAAAAGGGGTTTACAATTCAAAATTAACTTTAAAATCGGATTTTTATTTTGTAATGATAAAAAAAAAGTTCAGATTTGAATTCTGATTAGAATCATTCTAAATTAAAACATAATGAGCAAACTTCAAATTTTAATTATTTTCAATCTTTGTTTAATAAGTTTCACTATTTTTTCACAAAACAAAAGATATTATTTAGAGCAAGTGGTTTCAGACACTGAAGGTCCAGAAACTTGTTATTTGTATACAAAATTACTCAAATTTAAAATTGAGGAAGGTAGTGGTATTGAAGTATTTATGCCGGAACGAAGGGATTTTTTAAATAAGAAACCTAATCTGGATAGTTCGTACCAAAACGCTTCAAGAATGAAATGTGAATCATTAATAATTACAGATATTTCAAGAATTCAAGGTACGTATTTTATCAATGTTTCATATTACAATACACAAAAACGGGAAAAATATTGGTCGAAAAATTTCAAAGCTACTAGTGCAGAAGGAATAGAAACCGCTTTTAAGGAAACGGATTTAAGAATTAATAATGATAAAGATGCTAATACGGCTTTGGTAAATGAGAAAAATTTACCAATGAATTCTACATTTAGTAAAACCGGCTATTTTGGATTGAAATTAGGAGGATTTGTTCCATTTTTTACAAATAATGCAGGAGTAGTTGCTGGTGGTGGAATTAATGGTATGTTTGACATGAGAAAATTACTTTTTGAAATTGGTGGCGAAATATACTATTCGGCAAACAATACATTTCTTTACTTTCTTAAAACAGAAATGATGCTTCCATTTGTTCAAAAACCTAATTCAGTGTATGCAAGTATTGGATTAAATTTGGGTGGTCAGGGTTTGGTAAAAAAATACACTTCAAAAGTCTCAAATGATCCTGAAAATAGTTTTGTATTAAACGCTGGATTGATTCCACACGTAGGATTCGGATATATTTTTGGAAGAGGTTCTCAATTACCTATCCGAATTGATGCACGAATGTATATTCCAACATACACTATTGAAAATGTGTATCCAATGGGTGCTGGCCTAAATGTCGGGATTTACTTTTAATATTAAAAAAGGATGACATGAAAATTACTAATCAATATATTGGTTTTATCTATCGGTCAATTGTTTTCAGTGGTTTATTATCAATATCATCTTGTGCAACCGTATTTACAGGTACTACAGACATTGTTAAATTTGAGACAACCCCTGAAAAGGCTCGAATAATTTTAGATGGAGCTACCGAATGTATTTCTCCATGTGAACTTTCAATAGAACGATCTATTTCAAAAAAAAATATCTATATTAAAAAAGAAGGTTTTGAATCCAAAAACTTTGAATTAAAGACAGAGTTTAATGTTATTTCCATTTTAAATTTAGGTAATGTACTTTTTTGGGGGGTTGATGCATTAACCGGTTCTATTTTCAAATATGAGCCTAAGTTTTATTCCATAGAATTAGAGGCAAAAAAACCTTAACATCAATTAAATTTTCAATAGATTTTTTTTTGATTTTGTTTCTATTCGTTATGTTTGATAAATAAGTAAACTCTTAAAAATTATTAAAATGAAAAAATCAGCAAAACCTATCGCAATCGCACTTTTGACTTTATTCAGTTTGCAATTACTTACTTCTTGTTTTGGTAAATTTCCTTTGACAAGAAAAGTATATGAATTCAATGCGGGATTAATGGGAAATGACTTAACAGGAAGATTAGTTAGGACATTAATTTTCTGGGTATTAAACATTATTCCGGTGTACTCAATTGCATCTCTAATTGATTTAATTATTTTAAATCTTATTGAGTTTTGGACAGGAACCAATCCGCTTTCCATGGCACCTGGGCAAACTGAGACTCAAAAAATTACAATGAATGGCATTGATTATTCACTTACTGCAAGTAAAAATCAATTTACAATGGAAGTTTTAAATGGCAAATTGGCCAATACAAAACATACCGTGAACATTAATTCAAATGGTACAATTACAGCGGTTAGAAACGGAAATGAAGTTAAAATAGCCGATTACTCTTTACAATTTGCTAGTAATGAATCAATTAATAAGAATTTAGTATTTGTTTCTTCAAACTAATGTTTTCTGATTACTGATCAAAACAACTTAATTATTTTATCAACATCATTGCAAATTATAAGTATTATTTATTTCTTTGAACATTCTTACATTTTAAACTTTACAAATCATGATTAAAAACCTAACAGTAGCATTGTTTCTTGCACTTGGTGCAACAACAGCATTTTGTGGCACATCTTACAAACTAAATGATGCGCAAATCGACAACCTAATGACTTCAGCAGTTGAAGTAAGTACAATTGAATTGTCTCCACTTTCACTTAATAGTGATGCAATATTAACAGGGGATGATAAAACAATGGGAGGATATCTTTTACGTTCTTTCTTTTGTGGATTTATTGGATTACACCGTTCATATATGGGTACAGGTGGCAAATCAGTTTGGTGGTGGTATTGCTGTATTCCTGTTGTAGGTGGTGTAACTAATTTGGTGGATTTCTGGGGTGTAGTTTTTGGTGGACAAAAA
Source organism: Bacteroidota bacterium (assembly GCA_033763735.1). Taxonomy (GTDB): domain Bacteria; phylum Bacteroidota; class Bacteroidia; order Cytophagales; family UBA9547; genus JANRJY01. The sequence goes on from JANRJY010000115.1 coordinate 17,928, forward strand.
GCACTTGACAAATTCAAAGACAACTCTAAAAAATGGGTTTGGTAATTATTTAAGTTAGATTAATTTTAAAAGCGACTCATCTATAACCAGATGAGTCGCTTTTTTTATATACTTTTTTTATTTCTTTTCTAAGGTATTCATTGTATTTGAATTGTTTTTTGTAATTGTATTTATTGATTAGAAAATCACCTTTATTAATTGCAGCAAGATAAAACCTTGCACTTATCATATAAACCAACACCGCAGCAGTTAAGTACTGATGCGCTCCAAATACATAATAGGCTCCTGCTCCAATTCCTGAAAGTTGTAATGCCAAATTGATTGATCCTTCTTTATAATTTTTCGTGTAAAAATATGGACCCGCAGGAATTGCATTTACAATTTTGTTCATTTTTTCTGAACTTTTCAAATGAGGTTGTTTCTTATAATCATAAATATTATTAATCCTTTTGATATAATTCAAAGTATCATTTGTGATGGGATGTACTATAAATATATCATGCGCATCCATCCATCTATTAAGTTCATTTAATGCAAATCCGTATAGAATTGTAACTTCAAAATAAAATTTGTCTTTACTATCTTTGCTCAATGAATAATAGTCAAGCGCAAATCCTTCTACCTCTGCAAATTTTTTTGATAAATAAGCTTGTAAGCAAATGTTATAAAAGTAGATTTTTTTTGCTGAGTCGCTCAAAATAATAGGTGATATTTTTTGCAATGATCTGAATGCATTTTCATGGTCTTTTTTTTTCGCATAAAATTCTGAAAGAATAAATAAATGATTGTTTTTGTTTTCTAAATTTTTAGAAAATAATATGGCTTTTTCCAAACACAGAATGGTGTCATTGGGATAAAAAGTATTAAAAGTAGAATCTTCATCTGCTAAAATAGATTGCGCATTAATTGTATATCCTCCGAATAGCCAAATGCATATTAAGCAATATTTTGTCATTAACTTCATGTTCAAATTGTTTTTCTGCTCTTTTAACGCTCAAAGCACTACCCCAAATATTTCCAATGTAAAAAACAGTTAATCCAGAGGCAAAAATCCAGAAATGTGGTTGATAGAGACCTGTAACTAAATAACTCTCTGCTGTCAAAGCTGCTAAACCTAATATTGGGAAAAAAGCACCACCAAATTCACCTGGTTTTCCTACATAATTTTTACCTAATCCGGGTATTGCTGCTGAATATAAAGCAGCTTTCCACATTTTTTTTTTCTTAAATTTACGGATAGATGCTCCTATTTCTTTAAGTTCCAATTGTTCCTGACTTATTGAGTATGATATAAAGTCAAATTTAGAGCATAATGTGTCAAATGCTTCAATGTCTCTTTTTAACAACTCGTTTGAGGCAGTCAAAAAGTAAAATAGCTGTTTGGGAAGTAAAGTATCATTTAAATCGTTTAATTTTTTTAATTCAATAATTGCTTTTTTAGGGTCATAGGAGTAACTATAACAGAAACTTTCGAAAACTTTAGATTTCGTATAAAAAACACTTGAGTCGCTGATGTGGTTAAAATAAAATATAGCACTATCCATTTTTTGGATTTTGTAAAATACCAATGCTTTAATATATGAAATGCTATCTTTACCGCTTTTGAATTGGGGATTACACAAATACATTTTACTGATTACTTTTAGTGCATCATTGTATTTTAAATTGTCGATTAAATATTCTGCAAATTTATATTCCAGTGATAAACAATTGGTATTCAACGATATTGCAGGTTGATTAATAAAAAATAATAATACAATAATTGCAATAATCTTTGTCAATCTTTTAACCTAAAGTCCTTTGGGTATTCAATTATTTTATGTTCATGGTTTAAAAATGACGACCTTAAATCTATAGAGGTAAAAGGAGTACATCTTGTAAGTCTGTCAGCAGTTAGTGCAACACCTTTAATTATTCCAAATTCATGAATACAAGCTTTACTAAAATTTGAACATGAAATTTCGTATCCGCATTTTGCGAAAATTTGAGGGGAAAGGACCTTTTGATAAAAATACATTGCACTACCTAAAGTTAATACAATAGGATTGTATTTCTGAAAAAATGACTTTTTCTCTGAATTTAAAAAAATGACTTTTCTGGGTTGAAACTCAGCATTAACAAACGAAATATCGAATACATCGTCAATTGAGCTAACTTTTTGTGAATAAATGCAGAATTCGCAAAGAAAAACTAATAAAAATAAATATTTATTCAAAATTGAACTACTTTGGCGTTTGAAGGAATTTTGTAATTTCTGTACATTTCTTCAACTCCATTATTCACCTTAAAATCCGAATATACTTTTTTAGTAATAGTGGAATCAATTGGGCTATCGAATTCAATTTCTGTAATTGAAAGTGGCAAAGAATAACAACTTATCATTGTGTATTTTGAATAGTAACATTTGTAAAATATATTGCCCGATTTATCGTAAAATCCTGTATAAATGGGACTATATTTTTCATGAACTAATTCTATTTTACTTATCTGTGGATTATCTGAAGAGGGAATCCAAGTTGTAATCTTAAGTCCATCTTTTATTTCTGTTTTAACTAGTTTGAAACCATTTTCACTAAAACCCAAATCTTTCTCTTTATTATTTAAGAAATAATATATAAAACTATGATTTGAACTGTAGTCAAGTCCGTTTGACAAAGAAACAGTATTCTTTACTACATCGTAATTCTTAAATTCACCTTTTGAATTTGTTAAAGTTATAATTTTTGAAGGTTTTGAGTAAACAGTGGCCATTGTGCCATTGCTTGAATAATAATATACATCCGATAGTGTATTGAATACCAGCCCTTTACTTAATCTTTTGTGATTTAGTTTCATGCTTATTTTGTCAACATGGCAATTAGATTGTGCAAAGGCACAAATAGGAAAAATAATTAATAAATAAATTGACAAAATAATAAATCGCAAGAGACTTTAAGCTAAAATTTGTTCTCAAAAATAATCATGCGTATCTAATAACAACAATTATTTTAAAAAATAATATCTATTTGAATAAAATAGATTATTGATTTGGAGTTTTTATGTATAAATATTCGTAAAATATTACATAAAATTGATTTGAAAATATGTTTTGATTATTCATTGAATAATATTTTATTAATTTTGGCAAAATAAGGCAATTGATATTGAAAATACCTTTTCTACAAACACAATTTTTTATTAATATTAACATAATGATATGTTTGTATTTTCTATCAATTAATTCGAATTCACAGGTAATTAAAGTTATAGAAAACAAATTAATTGAAAACGATACCTCATATTATGATTTAGTTAAAGTTAAAGAAAATGTATTTTGGCTAATTGGGAAAAATGGTTTTTTTAAAGCAATCACATCTGACGGAGTTGTTATTGATAGTAAATCAAATCATACTAAAAACGCATTGTTAAGTGTAGCATTTTTTAATCCAAATGAGGGTATAATAGCTGGAGATAAAGGGACAATAATTTTTTTTAACATTAGTAAAAAATCTTTCGAATTAAAAACGCTTACAAAGTATAAAAATAGATGTTTTTATAGCACATGCGTTATTAATGATTCAACTGCTCTCATATCTGGTGGGAATCATTTGGTTGCCAAAGGTATTAAAAGCATACCTTTTGGAATTATATTAAAGACAACCAACAGGGGTAAAACTTGGGAAAAAGTGCATAGTACAATATTCCGCATGATTTGGGATATCCTGTATGTGAAGGGTACTAATTCAATAATGGCATCAAGCTACTCTCTTAATGGCACTGTGGTAATTCAATCCAAAGATGAAGGTAAAAGTTGGGAAACAGCAGCAACTGCTCCGGCATTGATACATGATTTGTCGGAAAACAACAATGAAGTTTGGGCTTCCGGATCAAGTGGATTTAACCATATGAATGACAAGTCAAAAATTTATTCAGTTTCAAACGCCAAAACACCAGTATTCGCTGAAGATACATTGGGATTAGTATGGAATGTCGCTCAAAACAGTAAATACACAATTGCATGTCTTTCACAAGGAAAATTGATTTACAAAAAGAATGAAGACACCAATTGGAAACTTTTGGATTTGTGTGTGAACAAGAGTTTATACAAGGCCGTTTTTATAGATGATCATTCTGCATTTATATTAGGTAGCAGACAAGTATTAGCAAAAATTGAATTTGAACCAAGTGAAATTTCACAGGAGGTAACCAAATCGATTACCTTAGAATAAAATATTACTTCATTTGCTTTTTATCAATATTCATTCAAACAAACTCACTATTTTTATAGGCTAATTATAACCGATTGCCTAAAGAAGAATTTATTGAAGTTTTTGGTGCCAGAGAGCACAATCTGAAAAATATTGATGTCAAAATTCCGCGTAACAAGTTGGTAGTGATTACCGGCATCAGTGGAAGTGGTAAGTCGTCACTTGCTTTTGATACCATATATGCCGAAGGTCAACGCAGATATATGGAAAGCTTTTCGGCCTACGCGCGTTCGTTTATAGGTAATATGGAACGACCGGATGTTGACAAAATAGAAGGATTGAGCCCTGTAATTTCCATTGAACAAAAAACTACGTCACGCAATCCTCGCTCTACGGTTGGAACGGTAACAGAAATATATGATTTTTTACGTTTACTATTTGCAAGGGCAGGGAAGGCATATTCGTATTTGTCAGGAGCTTTAATGGTAAAGCAGAGTGAAGATCAGGTGATTGATCAAATATTGACTCAGTTCACCAATCGTAAAATTATATTACTTGCACCCATTGTTAAAGGTCGAAAAGGACATTACAGAGAAGAATTCCAAAGAATTCGAAAAATGGGTTATTCCAAAGCAAGAGTGGATGGTGATATTATTGAACTTGATGCCCGAACAGAAGTAGATCGTTACAAAATCCATGATATTGAGGCGGTAGTCGACAGAATAATTCCTTCTCAAACGGAAAGGTTCAGACTTACAAAATCTGTTCAAACCTGTATGCAATTAGGCAAAGGTGTATTGATGCTCATGGCTTCAGATAATGCCACCGATGAACCTTCTAAGATCTTTCACTTTTCCAAAACTTTAATGGATCCGACAACAGGCTTGGCCTATGACGAGCCGGCACCGAACCTTTTTTCATTTAACTCCCCATATGGATGGTGTCCGGTTTGTGAAGGATTAGGCAAAATTCAAAATATTACTATCGAAACGATCATTCCTAATCAGGATTTGAGCATCAGTCAAGGAGCCATTACGCCAATAGGGGAATGGAGAGATGTTTGGATTTTTAATGTATTGGAAACAATACTAAAAACAAAAAAGCAATCTATATCTACACCAGTAAAATCGCTGCCAAAAGAAGTAATGGATATCATATTGTACGGAAGTGAAGAGTTGTACAAAATCAAAAGCAAAACCAATGCCAATGATACTTGGAATTATAAGTTTGAAGGCATTATTAACTGGCTCAAACGTAATCAAACTGAAGGCTCTGAAAAAATACAAGAATGGATACATGAATATGCCAAAGAAGAAACGTGCTCCGAATGTAAAGGAATGAGGCTTAATCAAACAGCACTACACTTTAAGTTAGGTGAAAAAAATATTTCAGAACTCACGTCATTGACGGTTCGTGACTTAATTGACTGGTTTGCGGATGTTGAAAGTAAACTAGATGATAATCAGAATAAAATAGCAGTTGAAATATTAAAGGAAATAAGGAAACGAGCCACTTTTTTAAAAGATGTGGGTCTTGAATATCTGAATCTGGACCGACCCATACGTACGCTTTCTGGAGGCGAATCGCAACGTATTCGCTTGGCTACTCAAGTGGGGACACAATTAGTGGGCGTACTTTATATATTGGATGAACCCAGCATTGGTTTGCATCAGCGCGATAATGAAAAGCTAATAGCCTCACTCAAGAACTTAAGAGACATTGGAAACTCCGTTCTGGTGGTGGAGCACGACAAAGACATGATGTTGGCTGCCGATTACATCATTGACATTGGGCCGGGTGCGGGTAGGCATGGTGGAACGGTAATAGCAGCAGGTACGCCTGTACAGTTTTTGGAAATGAATTCGAAAACTTCTGATTTTTTATCAGGCAGGAGTTCGTTTGAACTTAATCAAGGCAAAAAGCCTAAATCAGAAAAAGTATTGAAACTCATTGGAGCAACCGGAAATAACCTTAAAAATGTAAATCTTGAAATTCCTTTAGGTAAGTTGGTATGCGTAACAGGTGTGTCGGGCAGTGGCAAATCCACGCTGATTCATGAAACCCTTTATCCGATTTTGAACAAGCATTTTTTTAATGCCAAAAAAGAACCTATGCCTTATAAAGCCATTGAAGGCATTGAAAATATAGACAAAGTAATAGAAATTGACCAGTCTCCAATCGGCAGAACACCTCGTTCGAACCCTGCGACATACACAGGTGTATTTACCGATATCAGAAACTTATTTGCACAATTGCCTCAATCCAAAATACGTGGGTATAATGCCGGAAGATTCTCTTTTAATGTAAAAGGAGGCCGATGCGAAACCTGTGAGGGTGGGGGATTACGCATGATTGAAATGGAGTTTTTGCCTGATGTGCAAGTGGTATGTGAAACCTGCAAAGGCAAACGATACAACAGAGAAACTCTTGAAGTAACCTTTAAAGGCAAATCAATTTCGGATGTACTTGAAATGACCGTGGAGCAGGCCGTAGGTTTTTTTGAAAATCAACCCAAAATATCCCGGTACATTCAAACTCTAAATAGTGTAGGCTTAGAATATATTACCATAGGTCAGCATGCTACCACACTTTCAGGTGGTGAAGCACAACGTGTAAAACTTGCCACTGAACTTGCCAAAAAAGATACCGGCAAAACCTTGTACATATTAGATGAACCCACTACCGGATTGCACTTTCAGGATATTAAACACTTAATGAATATGCTTGAAAAACTGGTTGCTAAAGGGAATACCGTTTTGATAATTGAACATAATATGGATGTAATTAAATGTGCCGATTGGATTATTGACATAGGTCCTGATAGTGCCGAAAAAGGTGGTAGGATTGTATGTGCCGGCACTCCACCTGAGGTAATGAAAAACAGAGAAAGCTTTACGGCTAAGTTTTTGAGGTTGGAACATTCAGGTGGCGTATTGGCTTAAAAGTTGAGCCTTCAAGACAACCATAAAAATAATTTTTACTATATAATATGAATTGTACTCCACCACGTGGTTGTTAGCATATCAACAACTTAACTCTGTTACAGTTTGTGATTTTAGCAAATCATACCAGGAACTACAATATGAAGAGGATTTTTGAATTGAAAAATGCATTACCCTTTCTGTTTAAAGTTTGCAGCACTATTTCAAGTTTTACTTATGGTGATGCGAGCAAGAAATAGTGGAGGCAATCAAAAGTCGAATTTAGCGTTTGTGTCTGGTGTGCCACCAACCACGGAATTGAGGTTGAAAAAGCAAAATAGGTGTTAATACAATTTTTTTGGTACAATGCTCAAAAAACAATACAACTGAAAGCAATAATAAAAATTTGGTTTTGGTCATTTAAAATTAAATTATGTTGAATATAGCTTTATTAATTGGATGCATTTCACAATTAAAAATTAGTGATAACCATTCATAGAATTATACCATATACTAATATTCATTTCTAAATTAATATTATTTTCAAATCGGTATCTGCATTGAAACCTATAACAAATTGCGCTTAACATATAATTAATAACCAACATTATCTGGTTATTTTTACACAAATTATCATACTTATAATCTTACTGAAATGAAAAATCCGACTCCTCATGAACCGCTTTCATTTGCAGAATTGCAAAAAAAATACAAACCCATCGAAAACTTGATTGTAAAACACAAGGAAAAAATATCTCCTATCAATAAACTAGCTTTATGGATTACGACTAATGTAGGAAGTATGGGGTTTTTCTTTATTATATTTTGCTGGACGGCAAGTTGGTTAAGCTGGAATACACTTGCACCTGAGCAATTTCGATTTGATCCATTTCCTGCTTTTGTTTTGTGGTTATTTATATCCAATATGATACAAATATTTTTGATGCCATTGATTATGGTGGGTCAAAATATACAGTCAAAGCATTCGGAGCTCAGGGCTGAGCAGGACTTTGCCATCAACAAAAAAGCAGAGATTGAAATCGAAACCATTTTGAAGCATTTGGAAAATCAAAATGAACTCATCATTAAGATTTTGTCAAAATTGGAAAAATAAAATCTACACCTAATTGGTTGCAAGGCAATGACAATTTTTAGTTTTGAAACCTGATATTTGAGTTCAGTTTTACTTATGATTGAATGCAGTGACTTTTTCCATTTTGAAAATATTTATCTACCAAATAAAAAAAAGCCCTTTCAAGTTATGTGCTTGAAAGGGCTTCTGGAAACGATCAATATTACTTTTACCAGATAATGATTATGGTTTTTACATTACCGCTGAGGTTGGTATATGATATAGAGTATCCGCTTGCACATGTATTTACGCTGATAATCTTTTCGTTACGCACTTGTATGTATTTTTATCATATAGGTTTGCTTATTGAGAGCTTTAAAGGTTTGGAGTATAAGAACGATTCTTATGCTCACAAAGGTACTGGCTGTGTTATCTTATGTTTTATGCTTTAGATGAAATGAATTATAACATTCTCACATAATCCGGCAGCTAATTGTTGTAATGGGAATATTGTTGTGTGCAAAAAAAATGAATACCCTGATGTATTTACAATTACAAATGAAAACTGCTGCCAATTAAGGTTTTCTAGCCCATTTAAAGTTATAATTCAAATAGGTGTGCCGTTCAAGTGACATACACGATAAGGGACGCATTAGCAGCGGATTTAAACCACTGAATCCTTGGTGCTTATATAGGAAACCATTTGTTGGTTTATTAAACAAAAAAGACCGCTGTGGCACAAAGGTTGAATCTGCAATAATAAAATTGTCGTCCATGGGTTCACTCAAATAGTCGGGAGCAGCAGTGCCATCTACTACCATTAAGTAGGGTCCATTGATGAGTGCTCCACGAACATTGGTAGGAAAATTATCAAGTGAGTAAGATTTCTTTTCAATAGTTACCAATTTTACTTTATGATTAAACAAAATTTGCACTACATCTTTACTTTTTAAATTTGAAGGCAAATAAATATATCCATCTGTTTCTACGGGAGTGCGTGTAATTCCATTGATAGTCAGAGAAGTACTTACTGCCCATGAAGGTTTTCTGATAGTTACTTTATTAGAATCCGCATTTTTTAAAATCGTCAATTGAAAATGGGTATTATTTGAAGGTATTTTATGCCATATACATTCAAAGGTGGCATCTTTGTATTCTTTATTGAGGAATAATTGTATTTGTATGGACTTGTCGATTTTGGTAATAATAGCATTTTGTGCCATTATTAATTGTTGTAATCCATGAAAGGTACAGCACCACCACGATTTTATTTCCTGATTTCCAAGTCTGAAACCTTTGTCGCCATCAAATGTGTGGTGTCCAAACTCTCCTGTTTCAAACTGATTGTAGAAAAAATGATTTAAAAGGCAATATTCTGCTTTTTCAAGGTACGAAATATCATTAGTTGCTTGCCACAATTGGATGCTTAATGCAAAAAAATCGGCTTCTGAGCAACCTTCATCGTTTGGTCCATAGGGTGCAGGTTTGGGTCCAAATATTTCTGCTACCCCACCGGTAATAAGGTAATCATTGGAATTGACTAAACTATCATAGCGGATTTTGGCAAAAGTAAGGTTTGATGAATTTTTAAAATATAAGTAATTAAGTATTGCACCTCTCAATGTAAGCATGTAACCGTGCGAATGCTGATTGGCTCTCGGTTCCAGCACCTGTTGTACTTGCTCCGCCAGTTTTGCATATTTGATGTTTCCGGTAAGTTTAGCGAGTCTTACAAGTCCCTCATTACATTGTGTAAAGCAAATAAATGAATAGGCAGGCAAACCTACAAGGCGCTTCCGTACTTCTTGTTTTGAACAATTTTCAATGATTTTCACAAGAAAATTGCCCAATTTAATAGCTGCATTCTTTGATTTTTCATCATTGTCGTAGGCTTCTGCATAATCAATTAAGGCAACTAACATACGTCCGTTACCCCACAACTGAGCCATTTGCCTTGAACCGATTGAGTCCACCTCGTACGATAAATTTGCATTTCCTATTCTGCCATCTTTGTTTTGAGATAAAATAATTTTGTTTAATACCGTATGCAAAAGTGAAGGTCTTAATTCCTTTGGGAGTGCACACATTGCTGAGATATATCTACCTGAGATATCCCCATTAAATTCGTCAAACCTTCTGGGCTCATTTTTGTCGGGGAAGATGTCAGCCAAAATAAATTTCTCATCCATTTTGGGAGCTTTTCCATACAATATTCTATTGGTCGCTAAAGTTATGCGGTGTTGAATTTCGTCCGAAGCGGATGGCTGTAGCTGACAAAAAGCATTTTGAATAAAAATTACTAAAGTAAAAAAACAACCCAAAATAGTTGCTGATACATACTTTGAAAAGGATTGAATCATTTTACCTGATTTAATTATTTTATTTCGGTTAAATATAACTTTTACAAATTATTTTAAGGTTCAATATTATCCATTAATTCTTAAAAAGTATAGTGATTGATGGTAATGAGTATAATCAGATATCCACGATGATACCACAATAGACGTGAAATTAAACATTTTTTTGGGTTGGTATTTTATAATTACGGTACTATATTCTTGCTCTGATGTATTTTTTTCTGCCGGTGTGCATGAGTTGCACAAATATTTTACCACCCTTATCGTGCACAGCTTGCGTTGTTTTTTTCCATCCTTCCACTTGCGCTTGGCTGTATATGCCCTGTATTCTGGAGTACCCCAATCCATTGGGCGATGATGAAGTACCTTCGGTAATAATAAGTCCCGCCTCGGCTCTTTGTGCATAATAGGTAGCCATTACATCGTTAGGAATGCTACCAATTGCGCGAGAAACATTGAAATTTTTCATTTTTGTTTTTTCACATGTTTCTAAATTTGTAACAAAAAACAATGAATTGATTCACACCTATTCATTTGTAAATAAATAAGACATTATATATTCATCTCCTACATTTGGAGAATTACAAAATAATTGCAAACCCACCCAAAACTTAATTAGTTTGCATTGAGAAAAAAGCTTCGTTCAATTAATAAGTGCTGTTAAATAAATTGAAATAATTGAGATTGAAACCGTTCTAATACATTTGAAAAACCAAAATAAGAAAATATAAAATTAATAAAGAAATTAGACGCGGAGAGTAAATTTTGATTATTCACTATTTAATGGTCATAAAAATTTTAATTAATGAAAAGCAATGAAGAAACCGCTATAATAACTACCTACTTTAGCATCGTAAGTAATACAGCATTGGCTTTGGTAAAAGGAATTTCAGGCTATTTTGGAAATTCGTATGCACTTATAGCAGATGCTATAGAATCAACTACTGATATTTTTTCATCACTTTTAGTTCTATTTGGAATTAAATATGCCAACAAACCACCTGACAAAAACCACCCTTATGGTCACGGAAGAGCAGAGCCATTAGTTACTTTTATGGTAGTAGGTTTTTTGATAACTTCAGCTACTATTATTGCATATGAAAGCATTTTGAACATAGGTACGCCACACGAATTGCCCAAACCATTTACTTTAATTATATTAGGTGCAATTATTGTTTGGAAAGAAATCTCATACCGAATTGTAATTCACAAGAGCAATCAAACCAAAAGTTCTTCACTAAAGGCAGATGCCTGGCACCATAGAAGCGATGCCATTACTTCAATAGCTGCATTTATTGGCATTTCAGTGGCTTTATTTTTTGGAAAAGGATATGAATCAGCCGATGATTGGGCGGCACTATTCGCATCCGGTTTTATATTTTACAATAGCTACTTGATATTCCGACCTGCATTAGGCGAAGTTATGGATGAGCACGTATACGCTGATCTGGAAAATGAAATTAGAGAAATTTCTAAAAATGTTCCAGGTATTAAAGATACTGAAAAATGCTTTATTCGTAAATCAGGTATGAAGTATCACGTGGACCTACATGCGCAAGTTGAAGCAAATATAAGCGTAAAAGATGGTCATGAAATTGCGCATCATTTAAAAAATATATTAAGAAGCACGATTCCATCATTAGGCCATGTGCTTATACACATAGAGCCATTTCAGTAATTATTCTTTCCCGTTATTCAAATCAGCTTCTATTGCATGTAAAAAAACGCGATCTATAGATTCTTCTTTAGTAGGCAAAATATTAAGCACTTTATCAAGTTGTGCAATTGTAATGAGTTTTTTTACAGAATCGCTTAAACCGTAAATAACAAAAATACCACCTTCACCTTCACAAACTCTGTTGGCAAATAGTATGGAACTCAAACCAGAAGAATCCACATATTTCACCTCTGTAAGATCGAGAATCATGTTTTTAACACCTTCAGCATTTAGGTTTGTAAGTTCCGTTTTCAAAACTGGTGTTTTTAGTGCATCCAATTTATCAACGTGAACTTGAATGAGTGTGTATTGTTCGGTTTTATCTAATGTAAATTTCATATTCCAAAATTACTAAATAATCTTAATTTAATGCTAAAAGTATATTATTTTCTATTCTTTTTTCAATATTTAAGTAGATATCTTTCACAAAATTTTCACCCGTAAGTTTTTCGTAAAGCTCTATATATCTTTCAGTTACATTTTCAATAAATTGATCCGGCATTATTGGCACCGTTTGGCCTTCTTTTCCCATGAAATTATGATCAATTAACCATTGACGCACAAATTCTTTAGACAATTGTTTTTGTGCTTCTCCTGTTTTTTGGCGTTCTTCGTAACCTTCTTTATGAAAATATCGGGATGAATCCGGAGTGTGAATTTCATCAATCAAATAAATAACGCCATCCTTCTTGCCGAACTCATATTTAGTATCCACCAATATCAGTCCTTGTTTGGAAGCTATTTCTTGACCCCTTTTGTATAATGCCAATGTAAGTCGTTCCAATTCAGTATAGTCTTTCTCCGATACGATTCCTTTTTTAAGTATTTGCTCTTTGGAAATATCTTCATCATGTCCTTCCGAGGCCTTTGTTGTAGGTGTGATAATTGGAGTAGGGAAAGCATCGCTTTCTTTCAATCCATCCGTCATTGGCACACCACAAAGTTCACGTTTGCCTTCTTTATATTGCCTCCATGCATGTCCTGACAAATATCCGCGTACCACCATTTCTACTTTAAATGGTTCACAATTATAACCAATAGCCACATTAGGGTCTGGGGAACTGATGAGCCAATTTGGACATATATCTTTTGTTTTTTCCAACATTTGCACGGCCAATTGATTCAAGACTTGACCTTTGTATGGAATAGGTTTTGGCATTACTACATCAAATGCTGATATGCGATCTGAAGCAACTATAATGAGCTTATCTCCAACCGAATACACATCACGTACTTTACCACGATAAAAATTCGTTTGTCCCGGCAAACGAAAATTGGTTTCTTTGAGTCCTGTCAATCGCTTATTTCTTGTTAATTTTTCTTAATTCTAACACATCAATTTTATCCTTTTCTCTGGTTGTAGCGTTTTTATTGTCTATCAAATCTTCATAAGAAATAAAATTCAGTTCTACATTTTTATATTTTGATTTCTGTGCATTTTTCAAACTAAAATCAAAACTTTTTAATCCATCAATCTCTGTTTGAATTTCAATTCTATAAAATCCTTTACTTAAGGTTAATATTCCATCAATGGTTCCGGTTTTCTGCATAAAATCCACATTACCTCGTATATTAATTTTCATTGACTCAATTGATTTTACAAGATTTTGAAGATTATCCCATCCTGGTTTTACCCAAATATCAAAATCACCTGTATTTCTGACATATCCATAATAATTGACAGCGTAACCTCCGATAATCAAATGTGCTACTTTATATTCAGTTAATTTTTCAATAAAATCAAAATAAAAATTCTCTTCTGAAGGATTCATAACTCTTGCATTTTTTGAAAAATAAAAGCTGTTTTTTTGAATAAAAGTTAAATAATCCAGCCTCTCTATTGCTGAAAGATTTCTGTTAAAATCAAGGATTTGCAACTCTGATTCCTGACGGGTAATATTTGAGGCAATAATCATTTTCAAATTTACTATAAATTAAAAAATTAGCCAACTATTTCCTTTTAGGTTTACTTGGTGTGTACTGATATAGTTTTTTTTCTGTTTCTGCACTTTTTTTCTCTTTCACAGTCAGTTGTTTTTTCTGAAGGGTTTGATTGGTATTTTGACTTGGGTCGTATGGAATAATTTCAGCTGGTTTTACTGTTTTGTTTTTAACCGGATCTACTTTTTGTGCCCTGAGTACTTTATCTGCTCTTAATGTTTCTATTCTGATCAATCTGCCTTTTTCATCATAATAATTCCATGGACCGGTTTTATGTCCCAACACCAAGTTTCCTTCTGACTCAAGTTTACCATTCGGATGATAATTACGACATAGTCCGGAAAGGTCATTATTGCGATATATTTTTTCTGCAATCAGATTTCCGGATTTGGAATAAAAAGTACTCAATCCATTCCGATTGCCATTTGCCCATGTTTGCGATTCAATTTTATTGCCTTCTTTATCAAAAAGCAAACGAATACCATTCAATTTACTGTCAGCATAATTTTCATGAACGGAATCAATCCCTGCTGTATTATAATATTTCCATAAACCCATTTTATAAGGCCCTTTGAATAATTGAATACTATATAATTTTCCGGTTGGGTAATACAATTTCTTTTGTTCGGTTTGCAATAAGTTATCCACTTCGTTTTCTTCCATTTTGTTTCCATTCAAGTAGTACAAAGTGTAATTACCTGTTTTTGTGCCTTTCAAGTAGTTGAATTCCCCTTTCTTTTCACCGGTTTCGTAGTAGGAAATGGCCTTGCCATCTAATTCGCCAATGTTATAATTTGCTTCCAAAGCAAGTTTGCCCGATTCAAAATACGTTTTACAAATTCCATTTCGGACTCCATTTTTATTTTGACCTTCGCTTTCAAGTGTTTGAGTTTTAAAATAGGTTTTAAAAGGGCCATCCAGTTTACCATCAGCAAAGGTTTCCAATGAGCTTAACCCAATTACATCTTCATAATAATTCAGTACAGTGCCGTTAGGTTTGTTATTTGCATAATCTGCATCTTGTTTTAATACTCCTGATTCAAAATATGTATAAAGTTTCCCATTAATTTTATCGCTTTTGAACATGCCTTTGTTTCGCAATTTCCCCGATTGATAGTAGGAATAAAGGGTATCGGATATGGAATCATTTTTGAAGATACCTTTTTGGTAAATGGTTCCGGTAAAAGAATATATCTCAAATGGTCCTTCTTTCCTTCCTTTTATGTAATTGATTTTGCTTTTGACAACACCATTTTCCCAATATTCAGTGAATGTGCTATCTCTTTTTCCTTTAACATATTTGCCAACAAACTCAAAATCGCCTTTCGGATAAAATCGCGCATAGTGGCCATTGAGAACCTTGTCTTTTTTGTTATTGACCTGGTATATTTCTTTGATCAAATACTTCTCTTTGTCATAATATGTTTTAATAAGTACCTGCCCAAAGGAAGAATGGGTAACAAAAACATACATTATTATCAAAGAATAAAAAAACCTAGAAAGTATCCATTTCATGGGCATAAACGGATAAACGGTTTCTCGTAACACTTATTGCTTATGCTTTGTAAAGCACTTGTTTTACCGCTTTAACTACTTTTGGAGGTGTAGGCAGTATTTCATCGATGAGCGTAGGTGCATATGGCAAAGGAAGATCTTTGCAGGTAACTCTAATTACCGGGGCATCCAAATAATCAAATGCATATCGTTGTAGGTGATAAGTGATTTCGGTAGCAATGCAACCCAAAGGCCAAGCTTCTTCCACAACAACACATCTGTTGGTTTTCTTTACGGAATCTACTACCGTTTGATAGTCAATTGGTCTAATTGTGCGTAAATCAATTAATTCGACACTGATTCCATCTTTTTCCAATTCTTCGATAGCAGGAAGTACCACTCTTGATATCATTTTGCCAAAACTCACTATGGTTACATCTGAGCCTTCTTTAATGATATTTGCTTTACCAATTGGCAAAGTGTATTCGCCATCAGGAACCATGCCTTTGTCGCCATACATTACTTCCGACTCCATAAAAATCACAGGATCATTGTCTCTAATGGAGGTTTTTAAAAGTCCTTTTGCATCCGCAGGTGTTGCTGGCACTACCACTTTAAGTCCTGGAGTATTGGCAAACCAATTGTCGAAAGCTTGTGAATGTTGAGAGCTTAACATACCTGCATTTCCGGTTGGTCCACGAAATACTATAGGAACATTATATTGCCCACCAGTCATGGACATCATTTTAGCAGCACTGTTAATAACCTGATCAATAGCTACTAACGAAAAATTAAAAGTCATAAATTCAATGATTGGTCGTAAGCCATTCATTGCTGCACCTACACCTATTCCAGCGAATCCTAATTCCGCTATCGGGGTATCAATCACTCTTGAAGGACCAAATTCATCCAACATACCTTGACTTACTTTATAAGCACCATTATACTCTGCTACTTCTTCTCCCATCAAAAAAATAGATTTATCCAATCTCATTTCTTCATTCATTGCTTCTCTTAGGGCTTCTCTGAATTGTAATTCTCTCATTATGATGGTATTAAATAAGTAATTATTGGTACTGTACTCGCAAAATTATATATACTTGATTGAAAATAAAAGTATTTATTCAAAATGGCCTGTCAATTTTAACTATTATTTGTATTAAATCAAATGAACCTTAATTTTGTGACATGTATCCAGACTATGTAACTGACGCCCGATTGCGAAAAGCCATCAAAGATGCACTCGCAGAAGATATAGGGCCAGGCGATTATACTTCCTTATCTTCAGTGCCATCAAATGCAGTCCGATCAGCAAAGTTATTATTCAAAGAAGAAGGAATAGCGGCAGGTTTGGAACTTGCGGGCTTCATTTTTAAACAAGTTGACAAAACCCTAAAAGTAGAATTTCACAAAATTGATGGAGATGAAGTAAAGAAAGGTGATGTAGGATTCATAGTAACAGGACCGGCTCAATCTATTTTAAGAGCAGAACGATTGGTGTTGAATTGCATGCAACGTATGTGTGGTATTGCAACTCTTACTCGCGAATATGTACGCCAAATTAGCCATACAAGGGCCAAGTTGCTCGATACAAGGAAAACTACCCCAAATTTCAGAATATTTGAAAAATGGGCAGTGCGCATAGGTGGCGGACAAAATCATCGGTTTGGATTATATGACATGATCCTTTTGAAAGACAATCATATTGACTATGCCGGTGGCGTAAGAAAAGCTATTTTAAATACAGTCAAATATCTTCATGACAATCATTTAGACTTAAAAATTGAAATTGAAGTCCGTAACCTGGAGGAGCTAAAACAAGTGATAGATACCGGAAAGGTCAATCGAATACTGTTGGACAATATGTTGTTATCCGTAATGGCTGAAGCAATAAAAATGGTAAACCGCCAATATGAAACAGAAGCATCGGGCGGTGTAAATATTAACACGATAAAATCAATTGCCGAAACAGGAGTTGATTTTATTTCTGTTGGCAAAATAACCCACTCCTTTAAGAGTATGGATATTAGCCTGAAGGCAGTTTAGTTTGAACTTATTAGTTCCAATGGAATTTCACATGCTGCCATAAATCCTTTAGAAGGATAGGTTTGGATACGAAGCAATTCCCCGTTGATATGATCATCCAAACTTTCATTAACAGATTCAAATAACTGTTTTTCTTGATTATAAGATGTTTGAGGAGGATAATTAATTATTTGAATATCCGGATAATACATTTTAAAAGTATAGCAAACTCTTAGCTGCCGGTAAGCATTGGCGACTAATATTACTTTTTTGAAATCCTTGCCAAAGGATAATGGAGGTTTTATATTGTTTAATACCTCTTTTGTATTTCGTATATTTTCACCTGTATTAGTTGAATCCGTCTCTAAAATTAATTTTTCAATAGGAAAACCAGGTATTTTTTGTAAAAGTTTATCTTTAAAAAACAAAGCCTCCGGTTGGGATATACCCGTGCTGCCTGCACCAACTCCTCCGGTAAATATAATATAGGTAGCAAATCCTTTTTGAAATAACTCTGCACAAGTTTGAGGAATTTTTGGGTCAAAATGTCCAAAACCAATAATAACGTCTGCCAATTGTAATTCGTCTCTGACGCATAAAAAATCGAATTGCTTACTTTTTATCATTCTTCATCAAAGTCTGAAATTCCTCCCATGCTTCATTGATTTCCTCAATTGAATAATCCATATTTTCTTCTATTGAAAGATTTATTTTTTTGGTAATTTCATCCAATTCAACCACAGAGCTTTTGTATGATTCAAGGATAATACTCGCATTTTCTACATCTTTTTCCATTTCTGAAAATTGGTGAATTCCAAGCAACCGGGCAATGGGTGCTCTGAGTAAGTGAGAGTTCATATAAAGTAGTGCTGATATTTGCTTGTTTCTTGATTTTAATTGCGCTGTACGTTCATTGACTTTAATTTCAAGTTGCTCGTTGATGGTTGAAATTTCATGGTTTTTCTCTTCCAGTTCAAAGTACTGCGAACTAATTTGCAAATTCAGCTCATCTAATTCTTTGTAGTTTTTTTCAAGCAATTCTGATTTTAGTTCAAATTCTCGTTTGACAATGTCAGTAACAATTAATCCTGTAAATATTCTACATAAAAATGTCAAAAATTGAATGTAGGAAGGATCGTTGGTACGGGAATTTAAAATCCATTCCGGATGGGTGAATTGAACCACAAAAAGGAACCCAATAATTGTAAAAAATAAACCCAAAAGCACCCCTCTGACATTTCCGGAATAAAACATTACAATCATAATTGCCAGACTATAAAAATCAAGAATGGCTATTTGTGAAAGTCCACCAATTAAGAAGAATGCAAGTAAAACCGCCTGATAGCTAAAAAAAACTACAATATTCTTAATTATGTTAGGGTTAGCACCTCTTATATGGAATATAAAAATGGTGAGGTAAATTGACAATGTTACAAATTCTGATAAATAGCTTTGAGAATTGCCGACACTGATATCGTACAATAAATAAATGAGAATATTAATTAAACTAATGATTAATAAACGTGTTAAAAGTAACCTAACTAACTTTTCTTTATAGTTCATTCAACAAAGTATAAAAAATATGTGTTTTAGTAAATTAACTAAAATTACAATTTATTAGCAAATTGTTTTGCAAAATAGGTTAATATCACATCTGCACCCGCTCGCTTGATGGATAACAATGTTTCATTTATTATCTTATTTTCATCAATCCAACCGTTGATTGCTGCGGCTTTGATTTGAGCATATTCGCCACTTACCTGATAAGCGGCAATTGGCAAATTATAATTATCGTGCAACGATTTAATTATATCCAAATAAGGAAGTGCCGGTTTTACCATTAAATAATCGGCTCCTTCAAGTACATCAAGTTCGGCTTCTATCAATGCTTCTCTACTATTTGCAGGATTCATTTGATAGGTTTTTTTATCTCCCATTTTTGGTGCGCTATCCAAAGCATCTCTGAAAGGACCGTAAAATGCACTTGCATATTTTGCAGTATATGACATTATTGAAGTTTCTGAATATCCATTTTTATCTAATTCTTTTCGGATGTATCCGATTCTGCCGTCCATCATATCGGATGGCCCAAGAATATCAGCACCTGCTTGTGCTTGTACCATGGCCATTTTCCCCAATATTTCCAATGTTTCATCATTCAATATTTTTCCATCTTTAACCAATCCATCATGCCCATCGGAACTATATGGGTCCATGGCCACATCGGTCATTAAAACCAAATCGGGAAAAGTGGATTTGATTTTCTGTATCGCTTGTATGTACATACCCTTTTCATTAATGCTTTCTGAGGCCGTTTTGTCTTTAAATTCGTCAGTATAATGAGGGAAAAGCGCAAAAGCATGGATATTTAACTTCATACACGATTCTATTTCTTTTAATAAATTATCCAAGGACCAACGGTATATGCCGGGCATACTTTTAATCTCAACTTTTAAATGATTACCTGCGGTTAAGAATAAGGGAAAAATTAAATCAGAAACTTGTACTTGGTTTTCCTGAACTAAATTACGTATTACCGGGCTTTTACGATTACGTCTGGGTCTACGAAGCATACATCAATTGTTTTTTTCTAAATCTTCAATTTGAATATCTAACGCTTTGGTTGAAAGAATAATTTCCATGGAACAAACCAAAAGTGAGATTAATAATAGTACCTGGCTAATACCGAACATATATCCCGCTACTTCTGTATAATCTTGATATATCAAAAACATAGTTGCTGCAGCAAAAAACACGGATGCAATACCGAGCAATTGCATATTACGAATCAAATGAATTCTCCTTCTTAAAATATGAATTTGTTTGCGGATTATTTCTGTGTTTTCGTTTTTGTATTGTGCATACAATAACCTGATTCTGTTACTGATGGCTACGTATCTATTTCCATAAGATAATAACAATAGCGAAACTGTTGGAAAAAGTAAAGCCGGAGTGGTAATAGATAATTGCTGATGCATCAATAGCCCATGGGCAGTTTTATTGTGAAAGTGCTTCCTTCGTTAGGTTTGCTTTCTGCAGTAATATCGCCTCTATTCATTTGGACAAAATCTTTGCAAAGCATAAGTCCCAAGCCACTTCCTTTTTCCTTTTTAGTTCCAGGCAAAGTGTTTCTTGTATCGGGATTAAATAAGTTATCTAACATGCTTTTGTCCATACCTATGCCGTTGTCAATAATTTTGATTACTACACTTTTATTTTCCTCCAATATCTCCACTTTTACTTCCCCTCCGGTGTTGGTAAACTTGATCGCATTGTGAATAATATTCCGGAATATAAACTCGAGCATGTTTTTGTCGCCCATTACCTCTATTTCTTCGTTGGCTTGAAGTACAAATGATATATGTTTGTCCAAAAACTGAGGCAAAAACAATTCAGCCTGTTTTTTAATCAATTGAACCAAATTAACATGTACAATGCTTACCTGAATAGCACCGGATTGGACCATGGCCCATTCCAGCAAATTATTAAGCAATCCGGAAAGATTTGAAAGCGATACATCCATGATATGCGCAAAATCTTTAATTTCTTTGCTCGATATATTTTCAGGAAATTCTTTGGCGATGTTCAGATATCCTTTCAATGAATTTAATGGAGCCTTTATATCGTGTGAAATAATTGAGAAAAACTTATCCTTGGTTGAGTTAAGTGTACTGAGTTCAGTTTCCGATTCCTTAAGTTCGTATATGATATGTTCCAGATCTTTGTTTTGTTTGTAAAGTATGGCATTCAACCGCTTTTTTAACAAATACCTATTGTATATCAGGAGTGCCAGGAACAATAGCAATACTGACAAAGCAGATAAGGTATACAACCAAATGGCACTTTTTTCAAGTTCCAGTTTGTCTATCTCCTTTTCTTTTTTTAACAATCGAATCTGAATTTGTTTCTTTTCAATTTCCATTTGAGCACGCAGCTTTTGCAATTCATCTTCTTTTTCTTCAGCATAAATCAAATCGCGCTCAGCCACATATTTTTGATAATAATTAAAGGCATTTTTGTAGTCTTGCATTAAGCTCAAACATAGCGATATGCCCTTATAGGATTCCATTTTGGATATTTTCAAATTTTGCTCTTTTGAAAGCTCCAGAACTTCTTTATATTTGATAATGGCACCTTTATAGTTTTTAGTATTCAGTTCAATATCGCCCAATGATACCAAACAAGCAGCCATTTCATGATAATTCTCTTCTTTTTTGTATAGCTCTATTGAGTAATTAAAGTTGTTTTTCGCTTCAATAAAATTACCCATTTGTTTGTATACCACCGCAATTTGTTTCAAAGCCTGTGCTGCTTTATTTGATTTTGTTTTCTTGTTTTTGATGGATGATGATTGTATATTTTTTCCCGCATTTTTATCTTGTTGAAGCTGATTCGCATTTGACTCTTTTTCTTCTCTTTCGCTTTCTCTGCTTATTTCGGTAACGGGTTCTTCTTCAATTTTTTTCAAATCGTTCTTTTTAATTTGTTTAAATATTATAGAAGCGTTTTCTAGCGCTTTTTGAGCCTTTTCCATTTCTTTAAGTTCAAAGTATATACTACCGAGCTTTGAATAGGTATTGGCTTGTCCATAGGGATTTGATGCTTGTTTGTACGTTTCGATTAATTGCATACATTTTTGTTCTGCTTCTTCAAATTCCTTTAGTTTAATTTTGCATTCTACAATTTTTTCTAATGCAACTATCTGATTTTCATAATCTTTGTATTTAATTGCAAGACTAAGGGAAGATGAATAATACCCTTCGGCCGACTTATAATCCTTATTGTGATAATACAAATTGCCGTACAAATAATATGCGGTTTGCTTACGGATATCATCTTTGGATTCCTGTATGAGCTGTAGAGCATATTCCAAAGAAGCACTTGCCTTGGCTGACTGGTCTGATTCTATTGATTTTTTTATTTCTTTAAATAAACTGTCAATTTTGAAAGGGTAGTTTTTTTTGGATTTAGTCTGCCCCACCAAAATCGTTTGGCATAAAAAAATAAGAAGAAAAACAACAACTACACGTATCAAAATGTATGAGAAATCTATTTTTGAATATCCTTTTGGGTAATTTAAAATCAAATTTATAACATTATATACAATTATCAGGTGTTTTTTTTTCTAAACAATCTATTTTATAGTTTTCATACCTCACTATATTTTAAATTGAATATTAACCCATATTGAAAACCAAGCTGAGATTTATTTAAACTTTTTTCAGGACGAGACAGAGAGTCAGGTGAGGACACCTGCAACGGGGAGGGTGTTGGTGGAAGTACATTTTTTATAGCCATTCTTTAATCTGCTGTTCAGTCAAATTACGTCCACATATTATGCTGCATAGCTTTTTATTTTTAAATTTTTGTTGATTTTCTAAAATGGCAGCTATACCAACCGCAGCAGATGGTTCTACAATTAATCCCTCATGACTATTTATAAGCTTAATTCCTTCGACAATACTCTGGTCGCTTACTAAAATTCCCTCGTCTATTAATTCCATCATATCCTTTATAACCTCTGGGATAGGCAATCGAACTGCTATACCGTCAGCAATTGTGTTAGCCACTAAAAAATTAATCACATCATTTTTTTTCCACGATTCAATCATCGCTGGGGCGCCTTTTGCTTGAACCGCTATTATTTTTGTTTCCGGAGAATATTCTTTAAAAACTTTAGCAATTCCTGTTGCTAATGCACCATTCCCAAGTGCAATTAGCAAATAATCTAATTTTTTTGGCAAGTTCAACAATTCTAATCCTATCGTTGCCGCCCCTTCTACAGTTTCAATATCTAAGCTATCTTCAACAAATCTAATTTGTGCTTTTTTTGAAAATAATTTAGCTTCTGATTTAGCCTCATCAAAATCATTTCCATATAAAACCACATTTGCTCCTAAAGACCTCATCTTTTCAACTTTTAAGCAATTAGCATTTTGACTTGCGTATATCGTTGTTTTTATACCCCTCTTATTACATGAGTAAGTTAAAGCCTGACCAAAATTACCTGCGCTTGCACAAACTAATTCAGGAATATCACCTAAATTTGAAGTTAACAACTCTGTTCCTCTTCCTTTAAAAGAACCTATAGAATTTTGGGTTTCATCTTTTAAAAAGATTTCGCACTGAAGTACATCTGAAAGAGAATCAGATTTATATTGTGGAGAATCCAAAAATAGAGGGTCAATTCTATTAACAGCTTCTTTTATTCTTGAGATAGTGATTCTGGTTGTCGTCTTCATTTTTTGTATTTCCACCAATGGCTCGGTTGTTGCCGAATGTTGAAACGGGCTGGTGGCACACCAGCATAAAGTTTCGACATGAAGGCTGCAAAGCCCGTTTTCAATTTCGGCAACAAAGGTGTTGTGTCGAAGTTTTCTCTTGGTACAAAGGTAAGAAAAAGAACGAAGCAGAAAACGGGCATTTGCATCAACCGAGCCATTGGGCAAAATTTAGGATGCGGGAATGCGAGGCACGAGCATGAAGCATCCGAGTGCGAAGGGAACGATTTATTCGGATATTGAGTTGAGAAACGAATGTTGTATATGCTGCTTGGCAGGCCAAAGCTTAGGTTAAATGTAGCAGGTATTCCAAGTAGCATATACATAAATGAGTTAGCGAATAAATCGTGCGCGTTTGTAAAATTTTGCCCAACGGTTTGGGTATTGCCGAAGGCGGGGAATTTCAGCACTATCGCTCAATGGAAATGCAAATGTTTAACTATTTCTGTCAGCCAAATAGATATTGTCAAGCCCCGCTTTTGGCAATACCATGTTGGCGGTTCGTGCTTGTCATGGTGCAGCAGCTATATTCTAAAAACCACCCATTGGTAGATACTTGCCGCTTGTTTTCATCTCCAAGTTTTTCTCGTTGCTAAAGCCCAATCCTTTTGTTTGGTATGTCTCGTCAAAAATATCTGTTAGGTCAGGGGTCAAAGCAAACACGTTGTCCTCAGATGCAATTTGCTTTCTGTCTAATTTATTATTAAGAAAGGCACCACAGACCTCTAATTCGTCACTGGTTATAAGCTTGCCATGTAATTGTTCTCTTAAGATAAGAAAATCTGTTAGGTCAGATTTCTTTTTTCCTAATTTTTCCATCTGAAGTAGAAAGATTTCCAAGTCGTCAATGCAAATGCTCCAAGGATAATCATCATCATCATAAATTTCAAGCATATAGCTTAGGTCAGTTTGGATTTGTCCAAATCTTTCAAGGGTGACAACTATTGAGACAGCCTTGTGATAATTTTTCGTTCTTATATCAATTACATGGTTTTTTAACGCCTCATCTTTGAAGATTTTAAGAGGTTCACGATTAATGAACTTTGATTTGACTCTATATGCTTGGTCATAGCCCTTCTGAATTGTCTCCTCAAAATTCGATACGATTAATGGATACGCCATATCGGGTTCTCTACGCGGTTCGTCACGTTTTGATGCCTTGGCTTCTATAATTAAAGCCAATCCCTCGTACAGAAACAATAAATCCTGTTCGTGTTTGTCTTGCGTGAAAAAGCTCTTATATACAAAGGCTTTGTTCTTAAAAAATCTTTGGAAAATACTTTCTATTTTATCCTCAAGTTTCTTCCCTCTCACTGCGTAATATTTTTCATTCAGTGCTGGTTGGGAAATGCAGAACTGAAACAATACATTATAAACCGCTTGGATGATTTGATGCGTCTCAATTAACTGAAATTCTTCGTCATTAATATTAAATATTGGCTTTGAATGAAGCGGGTTCTTCTCTGTGTAATACAAAAAATTTGTTTGCTGTCTTTTACAGGTGAACGTATTTAAGAATGCATTTGCTTTTTGCTCCCCAAACTTTTCAATTAAGGATTGCTTTGAATACCGTTGCATTTTCCCCTTATCATACATCCATTCAAACATGTTTTGAAAGTGTTGCGGTAAATGTGGCTGCCATTCCCAAGGTGGAATACTTTTAGCTTGCATTTCGTCACCAAATTCTTCCCACGTTTGCTGTCCCTCTTTCTTATTTATATTTTCATTTAAAAAGTTGTTAGGAACTTGGTCAATATAATTGTAGATGTCAATAAAATCTGCCACAGATAAACCTAATTGACTACTTATTTCTTTGTCAAATGGTTTAAAGTATTCTTCAACTCTTTCAATGATTTGCTCTTCGTAGTTTAATAACCCTTGATTGAAGTAACTAAGGAATGTAGGCATTGCAACCATTCTTCTCATCTTCCAATCTTCATCAACTACATCATCTGGTTTAGGATAAAAGAATTGTTCATAGCCTGTTTCTATCTCATTCAACAACGACTTCATGTGTTCAAAGTCTTCGTCTGAATATTGAGCCTTAAGCGGCTCTGTTTCGCTTTTAGCAGAAGTAACATTCAATGCCGCCAAATACAGCAGTTGTCGCTGTGGTGACGACAAGCCATTCAGTGATTTCATTGGGCTGTCAAAGCGGATAAACTGCATCAAACTTGAGATGTCGCCAAGAAACATTGGCGTTTCAAATTGGCTAACAAAGTCTTTTAGTTCTTTAGATTTTTGAGCAAGGTCAATCTTCATCTTATAAGTCTCTGATTAGTTGAGGAGTGTTGTAGCATGACCGCCAACGGTCCGCGGCTACCCGCAGTGCGGGCGTATAAAAGTAAGCAGTTCAGCGAGTTCGAGCAAATTAAATTTCCTGTAATTTGCTCGAACGAAAGGCAAGCTGCCCGCATTGTGGGTAGGCGCTGTTAGCGGTTGTAATACTTTTAGTTGTCGCATTGATATTCATTCCAATAGTCGTTCATTTTTGGGGTGGGTAGTTTACCATTCAACCTTTTTATAACTTTTAGTTCTCTGCAAATACATTCTCTCAATCCTTCTGTATATCTGTCTAGTTGTCGTGGAGTTATGTTAGGATTACCGACAGCATCTTGGAAGTCAGTCCAACAAATGTCAACTCTTCCTTTAAGCGTGTTTAATACAGGAGTTGGAATTAATTGTTGCAATAGTAGTCCTTCAGAGATTACAGATTGAGAACTGGTTATTTCGTCAAACTGATTAACTTTCGATTTTACTGCATCAACATTCTTAGTTTCACGCCAAAGTTGTAAAACTTGAAGTCCAACTGAGATTACCCCAGTTACAAATTGTCCTAAACCGTAATCCATAGTTTTTTTATTTTTAAAATTTTGTTTGAATAATTTTTGTAAAATTTCCTTTTGAACAAAGGGTAAATGTTCTTCGTAAATCGTTGCAGAACGAATATTGGTTAACTTTCCTTCTATGTCTGGAATTACGACTTGAAATTCTTCAGTAACAATCCATTTAACATTAATGAAAAATCCATTCCAGTCAGAAAGTTTGTCAAATGAAAGTTTGTCCTCAATCAAGCTATGCACAAACGAAGTCTTCACAACGCCTATTGCTTTTACTCTAATTGTACGTGAACCACCTCGGTTTGCTTTTAGATAAATAATATCGCCAGCCTTCAAAAGTGCAACCGTGTCAAACAAATCTTTTGCGTGTTGATAATCCCAACCAACAACAAAGTATTCGTTCGCTATGAAGTCGTCTTTAAGTTCGTCTCCGTCCCAGTTTGAGCCTGCTCCAAATATTGCCATTTTACATTTTCTTTGTCGTTATGTTTAATTATTGCCGCTAACGTTTTGGCGCTTGGCGAAGAAGCGGATTTCGAAGCACTAAACTGTCAACCCAGCACAAAAGTTGATACGAGGCAGAATGTTCATTTAACCACTGAACCCGCTTTTTTGCCAAACGCCTGTTACCGGTAGTTATTCTCTCTGTCATAGTATGTCATTTGCGTCAACAGAAATCCCTAGTGCTTTTAATTCCTTGACCAAGTCGAATTGCCACTTACCTGACTTGTCAAAAGGAACAAACAATACGCCACTGTAGTCAGAAGGAATTTCAAAATCGTTCTCTTGTTCATGTAAAGCTAAAACCCTGTCCCGTCCCAATTTGCCAATGAAATACCCTAGTTCAAAAATAACATTTTGTCTTGCCCTATATTTCGCAGTTTCAGGCTTCTCGCTTTTGTTGTATGAAATGTCGTCTGCTGAAAGTAGGACAACAGCAAAAGAAACTTCAGAATTGTCCGTGAATTTTTCAATGATTGTCTTTCCCTTGCTTGGTTGCTCGTGTAATATTATTGGATTAAGTTTCAATTTCTCAATTGTCCTTGCAACAGCTAATTTCATTTCTTCATTGTGTCCATGCACAATAAAAACATTATTTGAATTCGGTGAAGATTTGTCCGCTAGTTTTTTAGGTTCATTAATAACTGTGTCCAATTGCAGGTCTTCTGCTATGACATTTAATAGATTTAGAAGTTGCTTTTTACCACTGTTAAAACTACTTTCAAACGCACTGTCAGGGGTTCCAGATGTCCAAATACTAGGTGAATATCTAATTGCTTTTAAAGACTTTAAATAATGAGTGCTGTCACCAAATATTTTTCGCAACAGCATTTCTGCTCTTTTCTCAACTGCATCACGTTGTCCATTTCGATAGGCAATTTGTTCTGCTTGGTTTATTAAGTCCTGAATAAGTTCTATGTTTTTACTCATGCGTTTGTGTCGTCTTTATAATTACCGGTAACATCCTTGTATACGCATATTGCGTATACATACTATTATTTACATGTTTTTGTATTGCGTATATATCTTGTATTTAGGAAATATACGAACTTTTATTTTTTTCAATAATAACCATTATTTTTTACAATTTACCTACACTTATATCTTTATTGCTATTTACAACACCTATATGTAACAATATAAAAACCACGAGGTGAGGCTTTCGGTTTTGAATTGAACATGTTATATCTCAAATTTTACTTCACTTGATACTTTGACCGAGGTTGGTAAGTAATAGGTTTTTGCAATGGTTTTAAATAATTGGTTTATTGGTGAAATGAAATTGATTAAAAAGTAAAAAATGAAAGATTGCTTCAGTCGCTGAAAAAGCGACTTCGCAATGACGACCTTTATAAAGCCCTGAAGGCATTTTTAATGCATTTTGTATATTTTGTTGACTTGTAGCAACGATTCCGTGGGCTGAAAAAATGATTCCGTGGGCTGAAGAAATGATTCCGTGGGCTGAAGGAATGATTCCTTGGGCTGAAGCAATGATTCTTTGGGCTGAAGGAATGATTCCGTGGGCTGAAGAAATGATTCCGTGGGCTGAAGCAATGATTCCTTGGGCTGAAGCAATGATTCCTTGGGCTGAAGCAATGATTCCTTGGACTGAAAGAATGATTCCTTGGACTGAAAAAATGATTCCTTGGGCTGAAGGAATGATTCCGTGGGCTGAAGAAATGATTCCTTGGGCTGAAAAAATGATTCTGTGAGCTGAAGAAATGATTCATTGGAATGAAATACTGAACCAATTGGCAGTTATAAACAGTCCAATCAAAGGGAGGGATATTATTTGGTGTGCCACCTACAAAGGGCTATGAATAATTGACTTATTGTGGGTTTTGAACCCTCAAAAGGTTTTTGGAAATCCTTTTATATACCAAATCCACAATTTCTTGAGGTTCAATTTGCTCCATACAAGCATGGTCTTTCCGGTAACATGCTTTATTGCCATACACAGAACAAGGTCGACAAGACAAATTACCCAACCCATACACACCTGTTTCTGATTGTTGATAAGGCGTAAATCCTGTGTAAGAATGTGTGGGCCCCCATATGCTCAAAAGTGGTGTGCCACAGAGAGCGGCCAAGTGCATATTGGCTGAGTCCATAGTTATCATCAAGTCTAATTTGGAAATGACACCCATTTCTGACGTTAATCCATTAGTCAAATCTGTCATAATAAACACCCCATTCAATCCTTGAGCAAGGGCTTCCATTTTTGTTTTTTCGGCTTTACTGCCAAACAGATAGATATTTGATTTGCCATCATGAACTAAAATTTCAATGATTTTTTTTGAATGCCTATCCGGAAGTATTTTAAGAAAATGTGCCGCAAAAGGAGCAAATCCAATATGGTATTTTCCATTGGGTTTCGATTTCAAGAGTTCTAAGGCTGCTTTTGTAGCTGATGGCTCAGGTTCAAAATACATTGCATGCTCGGATATTGAAAAAGAATAACCTGCTTTTGCAAATACTTCCAAATACCTATCCGAAGTACTTTTGACAAGTAGTAGTTTTTTGTTATTTCTTCTGGTTAAGGCTTTTTTTTCGGTCCTCCCTTTGTCAATGATTGCGATTTTGTTTCCGGTAAACCATAAGAAAGTTCTTACGATTTGGGTGCGCAATACATCGTGCATATCTAAAATAGCTTCAAACGGCCCTGATTTTGATAGAAATATGAACAATTTCCAAAGGCCAATGATGCCTTTATAATCCTTCATATCTAATCCTATAAATATTAGATTAGGAATATTTTGGAATAGGGGAGCAAAGTTTTTTCGGGAAACAAATACAACTTCTTTATCCGGAAATGCCTCTGCAAAATTGCGTAATACCGGCCAAAGTATGGCCACATCACCCATTGCTGAAAGACGAATTACTAAAAGTTTGCCTTTGGAATTATGAATTTGCGTTTGAATACAAGGATGGGTTTAGCTCCTGACTATTATACATTTTCATTTGGCGGTACACCCGAAAATATCGGGTGCCTTTGCTTATTTCATCAATAAGCTGATCAAAACAGGTACTCATATCTGTGCGTTGTTCCAGTAATATGGCAAGTTTGTTTTTGCATTTATCAATGTGTGCTTGATCTACATTGGTACGCAAGGTTTGTTCCTCCATATGGTATATTTTCAATTCCAATATACTCATACGGTCAAGCAACCATGCAGGCGTTTCGGAGTTCATTCGGGCATTGGAACTTTGCTTAACATCTTTAAATTCAGAATGTACCAAATCATCCAGTAGTTCCACAGTGTCAGTTCGTTCTTGATTGAGTTTGTCGATATTGCGTTTTATTCGTACCAAATCTTGGTCCGGAAGGTCAGGACGTCTGATTTCGTCTTCCTCATGCCACTGAATGGTGTCAATATGGTTTTTCTTATACAATAAATAAGCTGCCGAATGCTCAGGAAAAGGATTGGAAGCGGGAGATAGGTTTTTGTGCCAATCAGTTATGGATTGAATAAATATTTTGATGGCTTCACTTGCCTGTAACATATTGCATTGAATTTTGTTGCAAGATAGTACATAAGAACCAAAGACTAAAAAATGAAAATGAAGGTTAGATATTAATACCCTTAACTGTTCCAAATTTGGAGATCTATTTCAAATAAATCATAGTATAACGTAGAACAGCTTCCAATCTAGGTTTTCTGCACCAACCCTAGCTTGTGTAACACCTAGTGTTCTGTAATACAAATCCGTATGGAAAATAAAAACAAAATATTTCCGGTTCCCACAAACACTCCTGAAGTAATAAATTAAAAGCTATTACACGTATATAATGTGTGTTATAAAATAAATTATTAGATTTGTTTTATAACAGTTAGTGTTAAAATGTGAAAAGAATATACAAAAAGTTTGCACCGGCAGAGCTAAACTTCTATTTATGACTTATTTAAGGCGCTTAAAAACAACACAAGCAATTGAAAAATGATAAAAGCACATATACATCCACGATTTGAAAAGAAATGGTCTAATTCAAGGACAGTAATCCTAAAATATTAAATATCAGTCAAAACCAAAAAACTGGTGTAAATATTTGTTGATTTTAATGGTTTCATAGTTGCACATTGTGTTTTTTGCATTTGAAATTGATCCCCAAAGTGGTTTTAACCAAGGGAGTTATCTTTTAGTCTAATGAGAAAAGCATAATATTGGAGGTATTGCCAAGGATCTAAATAAATTTTTAAGTATTGTTTAACAAATAAAAAATCAGAATGGAGCAATCCGACAAATTAAGATCTCTTTTTTTTCAAGAGTCAGACTTATACCTCTCTATTTATGACAAAGATTTAAACTGTCTGGATTTTAACGATGCCTTTTTAAGTGTATTTCAATGTGAACGAAAGGACCTTTTGGGAAAAAATTTATGTGAAATTTCACCCGACCTCAAGATCAATGGACGCTACGACCTATACAAAGAAGTGATCAGAACAGGGAATGTCATTGAAATTGACCATATGCAGCCGCATCCTACTATCGGGAACTATCATTTTCGAATTAGGGCTTTCAAAGTGGGGGACGGATTGGGGCTATTGGTTAAAGATATTACGGATTTGGTAGAATTGACAGAAAGATTCAAATATGCTACTAATGCTTCAAAAGAAATTATTTATGAATGGAACCTCAATAACGATTCTGTAATGTTCAATGATTCATATTTTGAGTTAATGGCACTTGAAAACAAAACCAATCCATTATCCCGAAGCAACTGGACAACGCATATTCACCCGGAAGATGTTGCGAAAGTTCAAAATAGTTTGGATGATTTTCTCCATCAAGACAAGAATTATTGGTCAAACGAATATAGGTTTATAGGAAAAAATAATCAACTCTATTATTTTGCCGAGAGGGCATTTATGATACGAGACAGAAAGGGAAAACCAGCTAAAATGATTGCATCGGTGACTGACATTACTTATTGGCAACTCAACATTAATCATCTTGAAGAAATGTTATTTACCCTCTCACATAAGGTGCGGCAACCGGTCTCCAATATATTGGGAATATCTATGCTTCTTGATTACAATTTGATGAAAAAGGAGGAATTGAAAACCATTGTAGGTTATATGAAAAAGTCAGCAAATTTGCTAGATGTGTTTGTTAGTGAAATGACAAGCCTCATTTACAATCACAAAGAAAAAACTGCTGAGAAAAACTGGAATTAGAAATGGCAACTGCTTATTATTACAAAATAGGAAATTTCGAAAAAAAAGTGTTTCTAATTTGTAAGTTTCGAAGTAAATTTTTTAAATGTGAGTTTCAATTATTTTCTTTTATATAATTGTAATCTTAAAGAATCTCCGAATTATTCACTCAAATAATATTCCATTATTTCCCGTGCTGTCGGGAGTTTCCTCCTTACAAAAAATTCATGTCTCGTCCTAAAAAAGAAAATGAAGGTTAGATATTAATACCGAATTTATAATAAGCAGTTATAAATCTACGATATTTAATAATTGTGTAACTTTGAAAAATTAGTTTGAAATGGATGATAACAGTTCATTATTGGAATTAGATAAAATAATAAGTCATTGGATTGAAAGTTCGGATGATGATTATTCTACCATGATCAAATTATTTGATTCAAAATCATATAGCTGGTCATTATTTGTTGGGCATATTGTAATCGAAAAGCTGCTGAAAGCAGTTTTCGTCAAAAAACATAAGAAGCATGCCCCTTTAATTCATAATTTGTATAGATTGGCTGAGTTAAATGAAATAGAAATGTCTAATGAACAAGCGGATATGTTATTTCAGATTACAACTTTTAATATTAATACCAAATATGACGACTATAAAAATAAGTTTCATTTGAAATGCACTAAAGAATTTACTTTAGAATGGATTGAAAAAATTAAAACTGTAAGATTATGGATCAAAAAGATGCTTTAAAAGTTGCTTTAAGTTTCACAGATGTGGTAAGGTTGAAATTCAAATGTGATAAATTTTATCTATTTGGTTCTTATATAAAAGGAAACTTTTCGGAATATAGTGATATTGATATAGCAGTGGTTATGCAAGATTATAATGATGAAATAGATATGCAACTTGAATTAATGCGAATGACCCGAAAAGTGGATAGCAGAATAGAACCTCATGTTTTTAAAAAGAGCGATTTTGAGTTATCCAATCCATTAGTTTATGAAATAGTTAAATATGGGAAAGAAATTTAAAGAAAATCCTTAATATTTTTAAATGGCATTAGCAAATGGCTAAATACAACTAGAAAAGATGTAATCAACAGACAATATAAAATTTTGGCATTCTTTTCAGAAATTAAGACCAATAACAAAAATTGACAAATTATGAATTACACCATTGATGACGGTTTTCCTTACTATATCGAATTGGTTGGAAAAGAGGATTACAAGCATTTGTTTGAATCAAAAACATTGTATGACCTGCTCCAACCAATCTCCGAATCAAAGGCAAACTACCGATATGCTTCCGGCAAATGGAGCATAAAGCAAGTACTCGGGCATGTAACTGATCATGAACGAATTATGATGTATCGAATTTTGCGATTTAGCCGTAAAGATACCACACCTTTGCCCGGTTATGACCAAAATGTAATGGTTGATAACAGCAGATTTGATGAAATATCTGTTGCTGATTTGTTAACCGATTTCAATAATGTTCGCCAGTCATCTTTGAGCTTTATCAAAATGTTGTCAAACGTACAAATGCAATTAACCGGCAAAGCATGGAAGTATGAACTTACGGTGGAGGAATTCCTTAAGGCAACCATCGGACATGAACTCCATCATGTACAGGTGTTAAGAGAAAAATATCTTATATGATGCTTTATGATAAAAACGGTGTACGAAAATATTGCACCTAACGTGTTATTTCCTATCGTCAGGAACTAATACTATCGATACAGAATTGACACAATGGCGAGTATTTTTTTTAGTTAAACCCTCTCCTACAAATACATGACCTAAGTGTGCCTTGCAGTTGGCGCATACAATTTCAGTTCGTTCGCCATCGGCATCGGTATATTTTAAAATGGCACCTTTGATTTCGTCATCAAAGCTTGGCCATCCGCAATGTGAATCAAATTTGTCGGTCGACCTATACAACGATGCATTGCAACGCCTGCATACATACACCCCTTTGTCATGATTATCCACATACTTTCCGGTAAATGGTCTTTCTGTTCCTTTATGTACAATCACCCTTTCTTCTTCAGGTGTAAGTTTATTGTATTTGGTTGGGTCTTTAATCAATTGAAGTGTTTGGGCACTGGTTTCCATGGCAATGAATGAAATGAGCAGAAGCAGAAATGAGTTAGTTTTCATAATTGTTATTTCATAAACCATAAACGAATATTAATTGTTCAAATTGTTTGAAATCAATTAAAGGGTATTAATATAACGTGAGTCGGGATAAAATAATGCTTGATTAACAAACTATGCGCGGTGGGTTGTCCACGAAAAGAGCACGGACATGCGAATGCATGTAGCGTGAATGTGTGAAGGAATTTTTTTGGCATGGTAAGGTGGATTTGTGCGGCAAAAAAAAACTTGGATTTGGTTTTCGTGGTGGGGTTTTTGTTTACTTTTTGACCAAACAAAAAGTAAAAAATTAAGATTAAAATTTTCAATAAATATAATTCGCTAAAAATGAGTCATTTAATTCTTTTTCAGTTAATAAAATTTTAAAAACTATCCCGAACTCACGTTAATATAAATAAATTCAAATTCACATTGTCATATAGACAAAAACCGATTCTGTGATTTAAGCAGAATCGGTAGTATTGCTTTCGATGGTAAGTAATAATTATAGCTTGGCAATTATATTTGCTGCTACTTTTGTTCTGCCAATTCTTTTAATTTCCTGTTCATATTATTAAATCCGTTCACAGTATTATGATCCAGCATTTTTTTGAACATTGGAACCAATATTCCATTAAATTTTTCACTGTGAACAAAGGTTGTAGTGCCGTTGCCATTATCAATGAGTTCGAATTTATGTTGACCATCGAATAAACCGGCAAACATTAAGTGACCTAGCCAGCTGAATTCTTTATTGGTTACATAAGTGAGCATTTTGGGTTTGAATGTCATTCCTTGAGCATCCGGTGGTTCAATTCTGGCGGTGATTTTATTTCCCACTTGTACTTGACCTTTAATAGATTTAATGAAAGGATTCCAATTGGGGTAATTTTCAAAGTTTGTAAGAATAGACCAAACTTTATCGGGAGATGCATTAATTAAAATTTCGGTTTTGATTTCCTTTGCCATGGTATTTACGTTTAAGAGTCCTGTTAGGATAATTGTTGTTAAATATTTCATTTGTTTAAATGTTAAATTATGTAGCAAAGGTCTGGTCAATAAATAACTTTGCTCTTGACATATATCAAGAAATGCAATCCATTTGGAAATTCTAAATAAAGGAAATTGAATAAGGCTATAGAAGCTGTTTTTTTCTGATTCTACTGAATGTTTCAGGAGTCATTCCAAGCATGGAAGCAATGTATTGCAGAGGTACTTGATTAAATAATTCTCTATTGTTTTGAAAGAAAAAATGGTATCTTTCTTCAGCTGTCATTGATAAATGGCTAAAAATTCTATCTTCCAATATAGTGAAGCATCGTACCAAAAACAACTTTTCAATTTCAGCCCATTTAGGAACCAGGTCCTCGATTTTTTTATAATCTTCTTTGTTAATTGTGTACAATTCTGTTTCGACCAATGCTTGAATGTTCCACCTTGCGGGAGCATTAAATATAAAACTTGATAAGTCCGTTGCAAAATAACCTTTCGTTGAAATCCACTGGGTTATTTCCTTTTCATCGTTATTGACAAATATTCGTAACAATCCGGATTGAATAAAACTTAATTTATCACATCTGTTATTTGTTTTTAATAAAAAATCACCTTTTTCTAATTTATGTAATTTGAAAAATGAACTGATGGTATTTAAGTCGTCAGTGTTAACGATTCCAAAGTATGAATTGATATAATGTTCGAGTTCCGTCATGCATTGCAATCAATGGCAAAATTATTAACTTTAATAAAACCATTATTTAATTAATGTCCAATTGTAATTTACATTTATACCACCATGCTTTTTGAATTGCGAGGACATATATCTCGGATTTGGAAATATATTTAAACAAATGAATCATTCATAAATTAATTATGATTTAAAATTTCGGCTTTACCATTATCATCACCATAATATACTTCAACATAATAAAATACATTATTCCCGTCTTTGTCTTTTTTTGATTCAATCAGAGAAACTACATGTTTGCGTACGTTATCGCCATCTTCTGACGCATCATAACCTTCTTTGCTTCCATCAGGAGCGATAAAAAATGAACAATGGTTGTTAATTAAGCTTTCGACAATTGGACTTATCAATTGAGCACCATTTTTTGCTTCCATCTTGGATTGATAAATAGCAATAATCTCCAAGCGGAGTTTTGCCAATGCTGCTTTATCATTGGTAGTTACTATAATAGAATGGTGCCGAGTATTTCTCACTTAATCAATTTTCGAATGCGAAATTAACTATTTAACAATAACTTAACCTACAAAAATGTGTTTGTTTATTCTTTTTGTACAAATTCACTGTATTTTTAATTTATAAGTAAATTGTAATATAGGTGCAAAAATTAAGTATGTATTACAAAATAATATTCACTTTTACGTTCATGTAATTAAAATTTAAACTGATATTTTAAAAAATATTGTTTTTTATTAAAAAATATCTTTAAATTTATGACTCCTAATTAAATCTAAATTCATATAAAAAGTCCAAAATTAAAACTTAATTAGCATACATTAATTTTTGGCTACTCTTGAACCTAAAATGAAAAAAATCCAAGCCATAATCAGAGCTTCAAAATTTGAAGATGTACGTGATGCCCTTCATAAGATAGGCGTGGAGTTTTTTATATTTTATGAAGTTAAGGGAGTAACCTTTCAAACCGAACAAAAAGGTTCGTATAGAGGATTGTCCATTTATGACTCTGCGGGTTCCATACCAAGGAGAGTGCTAGAAGTAGTAGTGCCTGAGTCGGATGCAAAGGAAGCAATAAATGTAATCAAAAAATCAGCTTATACCGGTGAAACCGGTGATGGCAAAATATTTGTATCATCAATTGAAGAAACACACCGAATAAGCCTTGGATAACATTTGAAAATCTAATTAAACCCTAATTAAA
Source organism: Bacteroidota bacterium (assembly GCA_033763735.1). Classification (GTDB taxonomy): domain Bacteria; phylum Bacteroidota; class Bacteroidia; order Cytophagales; family UBA9547; genus JANRJY01. Next base: position 55,453 of record JANRJY010000115.1, read on the forward strand.
CATGGAAAACATAATATCTGATTCCGTAAGCCTGGTAAGTACCGATTCCACCTTTTATCTAAAATCGGTAATGGATTCGATAACTGCATCAAAGGCAGCTTATTTGCAAGCAAAAACCGAGATAACCAGCAACAGTACCTCCATTAACTTGAATGCATTCAAACTTGATAACCTTTGGATGATGATAGCTTCTGCATTGGTTTTTATAATGCACCTTGGTTTTGCTACTTTGGAATCAGGTTTGACAAGAGCCAAAAATACTACCAACGTATTGTTCAAAAACACGGTGATTCCTGCCATTGGGTTACTTACATTTGCTTTATGCGGATTTGGTCTTATGTACCCGGGTGCGGAGTTTACAGGTGCATTTTTTGGTTTCAAAGGCTTTGGATTGAACTTGCCGGATGGAGGGGAAACAAGTGCTTATAGCCCTTCATATACTTATTGGACTGATTTTCTGTTTCAGGGCATGTTTGCTGCCACATGTGCTACTATAGTATCGGGGGCAGTTGCTGAACGTATTAAGTTAATCAGTTTTATGCTGTTTTCAATGTTTTTTGTGGCACTGGTTTATCCAATTTTAGGTATGTGGAAATGGGGAGGCGGATGGCTGAATGTAATTGGTTTTCATGATTTTGCAGGCTCTACAATAGTGCATTCTATTGGCGGTTGGGGTGCTTTGGCAGGTGTTATTTTACTAGGGCCACGTCTGGGTAAGTTTGAAAAAGGAAGAACCTATCCAATTCCCGGGCATAATATGACCTCTGCTGTAATAGGTACTTTTATGTTGTGGCTAGGATGGTTTGGTTTTAATGGTGGTTCCGTATTATCAGCCGATGCCGGACTGGTATCAAAGGTGCTGGTAACTACCTGTATTGCAGCATCAGCGGGTTGTATTGCAGCTACTTTCACTATATTTTCAATCAGCAGAAATTTTGATTTATCCATGACCTTAAATGGCATATTGGCTGGTTTGGTAGGTATTACAGCCGGGGCTGATGTAACAGGCGTTTTAGATTCATTAATTATAGGCTTAGTTGCAGGTATAATAGTAGTGTTGTCGGTAATTACGTTTGATCGATTAAAACTTGATGATCCTGTAGGCGCACTATCTGTACATTTGGTTTGTGGAATTTGGGGTACCTTAGCTGTAGGTTTATTTGGATCTAAAGCAGGATTGCAGCAAGTTGTAATTCAATTGATTGGGATAGTAAGTATAGGATTAGCCGCATTTGTTGCCGCTTTTGCAATATTTTTTATCATTAAATCTACTATTGGAATAAGAGTATCTAAAGACGAAGAAATATATGGTTTGGATGGCGGTGAACATGGCATGGAAGCCTATCCAGATTTTATGAACAAGTAACTTAGCCCCCCTAAATTCAGTCCTCAAGTATTTTTTTTGCCTTCCCTGAGGACTGGATTATATTGAACTATTTGATATTAAGCTTTTGAAAAAGTTATAAATGATAGTACTTTTGTGATTGAATGAAAATATTTGCAAGTGTTTTTCTCATTTTTATACTAATGCTCCAGATGAATTTCAAATCTGCTTTCATTTTGGCTTGCGAAATGAACAAAACTTTTATTGCTACTAATTTTTGTGTTAATAAATCAAATCCAACATCGTGCTGCAAAGGCAAATGTTTTGTAAACAAAAGTTTGAAGGCTCAAAATGATTTTGAACGTAAATTACCGATTCAATTAAAAGTGGTTGATGAATTAGTTTTTTTTATGGAATCGAACGTGGGATTTGAACAAAAGATTTTTCTTTGCAATGAATCACAATCAACAAATCCTTATTTTTTCAAAATATACAAATCACCTTTTTTAGAAATTCTACAACCTCCTGCCTGATTTTTTGTTATTCAGTCAATTTAACTAAGGACTTATTCCTCAGATAAGTATATTTTAAATAATTTATCATATTTATTAATGAAAGCATTTTTTAAAATTCGCATTATTTTATTTTTTACCTGTTGTATTTGTTGTCTGCTTTCTTGCAGGCCCAATGACCCTGCCCCAAATAATAATAAAGGTGGGACTACCATTACTGGAAATAATATTATAACCATTTCAGGCACTAATAATTCAACTTCAGGAAACACCACAACTGGTACCTATACTTCATCTGGATTAGGCACTTTAGCTTTCCATTTGCATAATACAATGGATGATCAGGAGTTTGATGAATACAATACCGTATATCAATCATCCGCTGGCAGAAAATACAAATTTACAAATGGTGAATTTTTTATTTCAAATATTCAATTGACCAAATCCGATGGAAGCATTTATTCAGTAGCAGGAATAATAATACTAAAAACAATAGAAAAAATTACAATTACTATTGCAAAAGTGCCTGTAGGAAACTATAAGTCTATTAGCTTTTATGTGGGTTTGGATAGCCTTACCAATGCTTCAAATCCTTCAATAAATGAAAATTTGAATGTATCAACGATGTGGTATGGAACTACTGCCCAAGCAAAAGGATATATATATTTGAAATTTGCCGGAACTATTGATACCACATCTACAATGGCTGGAATTGAAGCCAATATGCAGCCTTTTGAATATAATATTGGCACTTTAGGGGCATATAAAAAAGTACAAATGGGAGAAAAAAACTATACTGTTGTTGAAGACCAAAAAATGTATGTTCATATGTATTGTAATTACTTGGCTTTATTCAATGGCATTCAGATTAATAAAAGTGCTAATCTGAAAGTGTTAACTCCCGCAGATAATACAACGCAATTGGCAAAAACAATAATTGATAATATTCCAAGTATGTTTAGCTATGAAGAATAGATTTCATCTGATATTTCTAGTAATTTATTTCATTTTCGGAATCGTGATCTTTACTTGCACCAATGATAATAAAGAAGATATCAAGCCTAAAATCAATGACATTTGCAACAAAATAACGATATCATTTAAAAACGATATCGTGCCAATATTCAATACGCATTGTATCAATCCAGGATGCCATTCCGGAAATTCACCTCAAAGCAATTTGAATTTGGAATCTGATAAGGCTTATGTCCAATTGTCGAGGAAAAGTAGGGGTTATATAGACACACTTGAACCGAAAAATACCGTATTGTATGCATCTTTAACTTCAACGATAAGTCCAATGCCTCCTTCAGGCAAATTGGATGATTGTACTTTGGCATTATTTGAAAAATGGATGAAACAAGGCGCAAAGAATAATTAATTACTAAACTATTTGAAAGCAATTCTACCTTTAGTACTTATTTTTAATGTCCTGTATCACAATACGTTGCGATTGGCAATTGTGGCAAATTATCAATTGCATATCTCTGAAATAACGGAGAAATATTGTGTGAATAAGTCTAAACCAGAAATGCATTGCAAAGGTAAATGTCATTTGCAAAAAAAATTAAAGCAAAATGATACAGAAAAACATTTGCCAAAATATTTGAAAAATATGGTGGAAGATTGGTTTATGTTTTCCTACCAAAAAGAGACAGTTTTTGGGGTTGTTTTTCATAAAATATTATATTATCCTTATTTAATTCTTCAATATACAAATAGAATTTTTACCATTTTTCACCCACCTCCGCTTTAATTAATTGTATAGGTATACTTTGGAAGGATAAGTATTATTATGAATATTTCTAATCACCATTGACAGATTGCTTCATTTCATTTAAAAAACGAATTCGCAATGACATTCTCAACACGTCAATGTGACGTACGAAGCAAACTTAACCTGGCTATATAAAAAGATGTATCCTACATTTTGTTATCAATTATACAAAATTCATGAGTCTATTGACATTTAAATCATAATCAAATAACAAAACGATTAAGCTATCAAAAGCTTTATCTAAATATTTAAAAACTTTAAAAATGAAAAATCTAAAAAAAACCACTCAATATATTTTTTTGGCATTGATTGCCACTTTATTTGATATTAATGAAACCTTTGCCCACTTTGGGGAAAGAAGTCCCACAGGAGGAAGTGTAACAGTGCTAGTGGTGGAACCCAATTATAATGTATTATATCTTGGAACTAAAAGCGGGGGTACATATTATATGGCTACTCCTACCGCCACCGGTTGGTCACGCAGAAATACTGCAGGGTTGAAAAGTGGTAATATTACCTCCATTACAACTATAGGCAATACAACTACCGGTCTGTACATCATTGCAGGAACATCAGATGCAGGGGTTTTTGTTTCTTCGGATAGAGGCGTAACATGGACATCTACTACTTCGGGATTGACTAATCAGAACATAAATGCCTTATATACAGTAGGTTCAGTTGTATTGGCGGGCACCAAAGGAGGTATATTTGTAAGTACAAATAACGGTGCATCATTTACAGCAGCCGCTACTCAACCTACGGATTTGAATATCACTTCTTTTGCAAATGATGGTGGATTATTGTATGCCGGAACCTCAAGCAAAGGAGTGTTCAGAAGCTCTGATAATGGAATCACTTGGACAGATGCAAACAATACTGTGATTTCTGCATCAGGAATTAATTCATTGGCCGTTGCTAATAATTCACTAGTGGCAGGAACCAATGAAGGTGTATATGTTGCTGTCAATCAGCTTACTGCCAACTGGGCTTTGGCAATTACAGGTATAACTAATACTACTGTAACTAGTATTGCCAGCAACGGGAATATCTGGTATGCAGGAACAAGAGCCGGGGTGTTTTCGTCAACAGATTCAGGTGTGAATTGGACAGTGGAAGATATTGGATATACAGGTGCCGTTCAAACATTGGCTATTCACAACAATAATTTATATGTGGGCGTACCTACAGGTGTGTTCAGAAAATTAGCCATTTCTACAACAGGAACTAGTTTTAATACAGGAATTTATAATGTAAACACCTATGCTTTGTATAACTCGGGTACTTTGTCGATAGTTGCTAATGAAAACGGTGTATATGTAAGCACAACAAGTGGCTCTCCTGTAACGAGTTATGTAGCTGCTTCAGGATTTACGAATGCAACGACTGTGAACACCTTTGCTAAAGCCGGTACAAAATTATATGCAGGCACCAAATTTGATGGCATATTCGAATCATCGGATAACGGATTCACTTGGACTGCTGCAAATACAGGATTACCTTCAGGAATTGCAGTAAATGAAATTGCAGCAACAAAAACTAGAATAATAGCTGTCTTAACTTCTGGAGCAACATATAGTAGCCCTTTAGGAACAATTTCATGGACGGCAGGAACCGGAACCGGATTGTTTTTTCCAACCGGAATTGCAACGGATAGTGTCAATGCTTTTGTAAGTTACATAAGTGATGGTGTGTATGTAAGTACCAATGGAGGGCTCAATTGGACACCTTTCAAAACCGGATTGCCTACATCGGCTATTATAAGCTCTATTGCTGTAAATGGTACAAATGTGTATGTGGGAACTTCTGGAAATGGCATTTGGAAGACCAGTGTGTTGACATGTCCTTCTTGGTCAGCCTTAACTGCCACCATTCCATCGCAAAACATTACTTCAATGGGGTCGGGAGGCAAATGGATTGTAGCAGGTTTCAAAGGAGGTGTAACTGCCAGTCCTGACAATGGAACTACTTGGGAAGAACCAACCAATCTATGGATACCTGATTGGGGTATTGTTAAGGAAATTTCGTTCACTGCTGCTAATGCTTCTGATAGGATAAATGTTGTAGTGCCTACTAATGGAGTTTATTCAAATGGTACAGGCGAACTACCAGGTTATTCAACTGTTGCGGGAGCAAACTCATTAGCTGCAAATTCGGTAATATATTCATGTAATTCTGCTACAACCGGAACAATTACTGGTTTTTCTAAAGAATTTGAATCCAAATTGACCATTGTACCAAATCCAAATAATGGATCGTTTACCATTAGTTTGTCAGACGAAGAGAACAGCTTGACTTCTGTGACTTTGATTAATTGTTTTGGACAATTGGTAGATACCTTCACTTCGAGAAGTATTAGCTTAGTTATAAATGAGAGTTATAACCCTGGTATATATTTTGCGAAAATATCAACATCAAAAGGTGATGTATTTAAAAGAATAGTTATAGAGTAAATTATATCGAAAAGGTGTAAATTTCATAATTTGCACCTTTTTTAACTTATTACCAAATTATTGAAATCTACTTCAACTTAAATCTCGCACCCGCATAAAACATTCGGCCTATGATGGGGCCCCATACTAAAGAAGCATCGAAATATTGGCTATAGGGTGCATTGGCAGCAATAATTAGGTCTTGTTGGCGGAAATCGAGAAGGTTTTCGCAACCCAAATATACATCCCACCAGGTTTTCATTGGGTTGCCAAAGCTTTTGGATATTTGGGCATTCATTAAAAAAAAGTCGGGGCTGTAACTGGGTCGCTGATATTCAGTTGGGTTAGAGGAAGTATTGGGCAATCGTTTAGGTCCGTTCCAGTTGATGGTGTAGTCAAACTTCCATTTGCTTTTGGTTTCATAGGCAATGTTTGCAAATGCACGATGCTTGGATATGAATGGTCGCTCCAAAAGTTCGCCATGATACGTAGTTTTTACATCATACATTCTATATGCAAGTCGAATGTCGAGCCTTTTGAGCAGTTCATAATCCACTTCAGCTTGAAAGCTATTGGCATATGATTGACCATTAAGGTTGTAAATATTCAGTTGCTGAGGCGATTGGTCCAAATCTACAACCACTTGATTCACAAAGTCGGTTCGGTAATAATCGACTGTAATATTTCCCTTGCGGTAATCTAGTTTAAAATCTTGTGATAGACTGGCTCCATAGTTCCACGAAACTTCAGGTTTTAAATTGAAATAAGTAATATTTTGGGTGAAATCATTGTAATTAATTCCTCCAAAATATTCTCCATTACTGAATGCAATGTCTTTACTTGACAAATAAAATTTATTATTTATAATTATTGATCTGTTACTAACTAAATAATTCATATTATCAGAAAATACTGTTGGAGTTCGTTGTCCTCTTCCTCCGGAAAACCTTATGGATGTTTTTTCTGTAATATCTATTTTCCCGTGTAACCTGGGAGTAATGTAAGCTCCAAATAAATTGTTATAATCAGCTCTTAATGAAGGTATAATTGTTATTCTTTGAGAAATTTGCCAAGTATATTCAAAAAAAGCACCTGGGACTATTTCTGTTCTCTTGAATTTAAAGGCACTTTCAGGTATTGGATATGATTCTGAAAGTTCATCCCGAACGAGACTCAATCCAGTTCTGAATTTGTGATTGGTATTACCAATAATGGATTGATAAATAAGATTTGCATATGAACTATTTTGAAAGCCATCGTAAGGAAACAATCCAAAATTATTGGATTGAACATGAAATAATTGATTGATTATTAATCCAATGCTTTTGTATTTTTTTTCTGGAAAAACATAACCTAATTTACTAAATCCTTCTAATCGCTGTGTATTTAAATTGACATTATATAATGGTGCTTTAAGCCCTTCAATATTCTCATTTGGAGCTACGCGAATTCCGCTATTTGATAAATTAGTTTGTTCATACTGACCACCCGTTCTTTCATCTACCAAAGCTTTCACTCCAAACTGTACGATCCAGTTGTTATGTTCAAACTTCCAACGATTTACCCCATTGAATTGATATCCAAGAGGAATGTCCAAAAACTTATCATCATTCATATCAACTCGGTTGTTGATTCCGTTGGCATGGAGTAGGGTAGTAGTGCTCCATTTTTTACTTAACTTATTGGTAATGTTCAGGTTGCCTTCGGTTCGTCCCATCATATTCACATAAGCATTAGCATATACTCTTTCGCCTACTTTGGGGGTTACTTCGGTTTTCTTAAGTTCTACATTGATTTGACCGGTCATGCTTTCGTAGCCATTGACCACTGAACCTACACCTTTGGTTACTTGAATGCTTTCAATCCATGGGCCGGGAATATAGCTCATGCCATAGTTGGCGGCCAATCCGCGTATACCGGGCATGTTTTCAGTTGTCATCTGGGTGTAAATGCCTGATAGTCCGAGCATTTGAATTTGCTTTGCGCCAGTAGCCGCATCGGGGTACGACACATCCACCGAAGGATTGGTTTCAAAGCTTTCGGAAAGGTTGCAACATGCGGCCTTGAATAATTCTTTTTCAGACATATTTTTGGTGTTCAAAGGCTCCAATGCATTAATAGATGATGATGAAATGCGTTCCGTAATTTCGACTTCATTCAGTTCCTTACTTCCTTCTTGAGCTAATATTACTCGTGCTTGTGAGGTGCCTTTTACATCAATCGTGTCGCTTTTAAAACCTATATAACTGATTACAAGTTGCCCCACCCCTAACCCCTCCCCAATGGAGAGGGGAACTTGTATTTTGAAAGCCCCGGAAGTATCCGTTACGGTTCCTTCATTTGTACCTAACCAAATAACAGGAGCCCCAACCAATGGAACAAACTGTCCTTTTTTTGTTTCTTCTAACACCACCCCACGCACATATTTTTGAGCATGGGTAACAGAGGCAATTATTACAAATAAGACCAGTATTAAGCTTCTTATAGTTTTCATTTGCAACACGATTTTTTTTGAGTGAATAATAACTTCAAAGTGTATTTAATCAATTGCCATATTTTTATTACTAATGCTCTTAGTGACATGAAATCCCATGTTTTTTAAGTTGATAATAATTATATGGTAGTGGGGCAATAAATCCCATAATTAATGATATAGCGATTGCCATCCAATAGAAAGGCTGAGATGGATCAACTTGTCCCCCAGTAAGAAGTAAATCGGTTGCATTTTCAGTAATTTCCATCGTGACCATGGATAAAAAAGACATACCGAATGCCGTTTTTAAAGCGGTAATCCAGTCAAATTTTTCGTTGATTTTGAGAACAACCGTTTCTAGAATTATTGACGTGGTTAGTCCGGAAATCATAGCAATCATCATCATCAAATACATGTTGATATGTATGTGATTGGACTGAAAATAAATAATAACACCAAAATCGCCTATCGAGCATCCAATGAGACAACTTAAGGTGTTTTTGGCAGCTCTTTTCCAAGTAAATGTATCATTCCAGAATGAATTATCAGGAACTTCGTTTTCATACACTCTATATTTTGAATTTGATTCTAAGGCTTTATTAAGTTGACTGGCATCAATATGACTATTCATATCAACTGTTACATGCTCAAAGTCATTAATATTAACTTGAGTGACGCCCTCAACTGTAGACAGAATTTTTTTAACTTTTACTTGACATCCCGCACATGTCATTCCGGTTACTTTATATGTATGTTTCATTTTGTTAAAATTTAATGATACAAAGTAACAAACTGAAAATGAGATGTTTAGTGCAATATTTTAGAAAAAATGTATAAAATTTTTGTTTTAGTTTCAACTATATGCGTGCAGTTTAATGAACTGGCTGGGTGTCATACCTGTATATTTTTTAAATTGATTGGAAAGTGCTTGGCTGCTACTATAATTCAGTCGAAAAGCAATTTCGCTGATGGTTAATTCCTTGTATTTGATTAATTCTTTAACCTTGTCAATTTTTAATTGAATGATATACTTTTCAATGGTAACATTTTCAATTGATGAAAATAAATTGCTTAGATAAGAATAATCCATGCCTAATTTTTGGCTTAGATAGGTGGAGTAATTGGAATGAATATTATTCTCATGGTTAATAATTAGTTCAATGAGATTGTACTTGATTTTTTCGATAAGTGCTGTTTTTTTATCTTCTAAAATACTAAATCCAAATTTCTCTAATTCTGTATTGAGATTTAACAATTGTTGTTTCTCTGGGTTATTAACGAGAATTGCTGAGCCTATTTTTACCATATCATATGGGATTGAAAGCCGTTGTAATGTTTGTTCAACAACCATCACACAACGGCTACAAACCATATTTTTAATATTAACCACATGCATGATTATTTCTTCCTTGTGTATTGACAACACTCCGGAAGAGCATTATAGGCAGCGTCATCTGCTTTTTTCAATTCAGTATCGTAACCTGATGATGCAATTAATTCATGAAGTTTATCCTGATTGATTTTTGCAGGCAAATAAACAATTTCAATGATTTTGGTTTCCTTGTTCCAATTGGCTGATTTTACACCTTTTGTATCCAATGATCCTTCAATGGTTTTCTTACACATTTCGCAATTGCCATAAACCTTAAACTTGATTGTTTCGGTTTCTTTTGTTTGGCTAAATGAAGAAATACTGATTAATAAAGCGAGAGAAATTAATATAGATTTCATTTTTAATTGATTAAGATGATTAAAGATATTTTACATTTTTGAACAACAATTTTTGTCTTCTTTTTTGCACATATCTGTTGAACAACAAGTTTTGCCCATGGCTGTGGTGTCGTCTTTCATGGACATACATTTATCCATATCAGTACATGATTTTTCGCAGCAACCCATAGAAGCCGACTTTTTGTCCATTGAACAACAACTATTGTTGCTTTTAGTACATGAGTCAGTATTGCAACATTCTTTACCGCAAGTTGCATCTGCGCTACTCATAGCTTTGCATGAGTCCATTTTGCAACAAGATTTGCCACAACATTTACTTGTTGTGGTTTCTTTATTGGAGTTGCACGAAATAGCTAACCCACATATTATTAGGGCAATCGAAACAATTATATTTTTCATTTTTATATAAATTTATTTGGTTTAAACAGTCGGTTGTAAAACCGACTGTTGATTTGATTTGAACTATTTTTTCAGACAATGCATCACACATGCAGCTGCTTTTAGTTGTGCTTTGTCAACAGTTCCTAATAAAGTACCGGACTTATCCATAATACTGCATTTTCCATCTTTGTCCGCTGCTGATACGGTATAAATAACGGTGCCGGATCCATCTTTAAATGATCCGTTATCCATGATTTCACCCATTTTCATTCCCATTTTGTCTTTCAATGAGTTGCCTTCGATTTTGCCCAATACAGCACCCTTTGCATCCGTAATTGTACCATCACTCGATACGCTAGCTACTACAATTCCTTTTTCATCCGTCACTTTGCCACTGGCGTCAATTTTGACTGCTTTGTAGTTTTGAGAGAAGGCCACAGATACACTTAACATTGTTGCTGCTATAATAGCAGCGATTTTTACTAACTTTTTCATTTTATTAATATTGATTGATTTAAAATAACGTGTTTACAGGTACACGATTCGACCTTTTTGATAGTCCAATTTAAATAGTAAATAATTGATTGTAAATGACATAGCTCATCTTTCGAGACGAAAAATGTCAACTTTCTTTAAATTAAAAATTACAAATCAAATTTGGATAATCCTGATAAAAATATGAATGGGTACTTTGTATAGAACAAAGTGTTTTTGAATAATAGAAAGTTTGTGAAAAGATTCGATTTTATCTAAAACAGACAAATAAAAACTAGAAACATAGGGTGCGAATGAAAAATTGTATTCAAATGATTGATGTTCATTTGCAGAATGCTTAACTATTACCTTTGAGGAGCAACAATTGCTTTTTTTTGACTCATTGCCACATGCACATCCTTTTGCTTCAGCATTGATTGAAAATGCAATAATCCTGTCCGAACAATAGTGAAGACTGATTGAAAAGCCTGTTACGGAGTATAGATATAAAAATATGAATAAGCCTAAAAACCTGCGTTTCATATAACAAATATACAATTAAATTAAATATTTGGTTCTCTAACTGACAAAAATCATTCTAGAGGTACATTAACAGCAAAGAATTAGAAGATTTTCGCAAAGAAAACGCAAAGTTTTTTTTCTTTAATTTCTTTGCGTTACACTTAGCGACCTTTGCGGTTATTAAACCATAAAATTATAATTTATTAACTACTCTTTTTATGCCATCTTTCAACTTAAAAACATTAAAGTTTATAAGTAACCCTAATTTATAATTTCCTAGTTTCATATAAGTCAAGGTTTGTGCCAAATGGACATCATTTAAAGTTTCCACGCTTTTTATTTCAATAACTACTTTATTTTCAACCAGCAAATCTATTCTATATCCACATTCCAATTTAACTCCTTCATATGTTAATGGCATAGGTTTTTCTTTTTCAACAAACAAACCTGACTGTACCATTTTGTAATATAAACATTCCTTGTATGCATTTTCAAGTAAGCCAGGACCTAATGCAGTATGGATTTCTATGCCTACGCCAATTATTTTACTAGATAGTTCATTTTCAGTCATTGCTATTATCTTATACCTTCAACTTTATTTCCAGCCAAGTATTCCTTTATATTCATCTTCCTTTTACCTTCAGGCTGAATATTGATTAATGAAATAGAGCCTTCGTTGCATTTGATTAATACAAATGATTTTCCATCGGTTTCAAATGGGGATTGTATGGTACTTTCAATTATCTGTACTTCGTGCACTTTTGTATAAGTATTGTTTAAATAGCAATAAGCGGAGGGAAATGGGTTTAAACCCCGCACAAAGTCATACACATGCTTAGCCGATTGATTAAAATTAATTTGACAATGCTCTTTGAATATTTTGGGCGCAGTTTTTAAAATTTGATTCGAATTTTGGGGAATAGGATTAAACTTACTGTTATGATCAATTAACTGAACCGTTCGTAAAATCAAATCAGCTCCTTTGTGCATCAATCGTTCATACAAAGTACCTGCAGTATCGTTATAATGTATGGGTTCTGATTCTTGTAAAATTAAATCACCCGTATCAATTTCGTGTTTTAAAAAGAAAGTTGTGATGCCTGTTTGAGTTTCTCCATTGATTATCGCCCAATTGATTGGTGCGGCACCTCTATATTGAGGCAAAAGACTTGCGTGTAGATTAAAAGTGCCCAAACGTGGCATGTTCCAAACCATTTCGGGTAACATCCGGAATGCAACTACTATTTGTAAGTCAGCTTTATAGGACTTGAGTTCGTTGATAAATGATTCGTCTTTCAGTTTGACAGGTTGAAGGACAGGTATGTTTAATTTTAAAGCTGCAAGTTTAACTGCGGATTCACCAAGTTGTAGACCTCTTCCTTGTGGTTTGTCAGGAGTGGTAATCACAGCTACCACATTAAAGCCATTTTTGACCAAAATTTCAAGACCGGGCACCGCAAATTCCGGAGTACCCATGTATATGATACGAAGTTGTTGCAATTTAATTGGATTTAATTTCTTTTATAAATTGTATTTTTTTTAAAAGATTGCTTCTTTTCACTCGCAATGACGTGTTTCTATTTACGTCATTTTGAACTTAGTGAAGCAATCTCAATTTTTTGATACTTTATGTTTTTACATTTTTCAAAAGTACATTAAGAATGTTATTAAATAAAAAAAGCCATCTGACATTATCAGATGACTTTTTAACTTCTAACTGAAATAAGGTCAATTTTCTTTAATAATAAATGATATAGGTAATTCCACAACTTTATTTTCACCTTTGTATAAAGATGAAGATATTTTGTTGGGTGTATTTTTGATAATCTTAATTAGTTGATTGTCAATTTGTTCGTTTACACCATTTACTACATATACGGAATCAAATCCACTAGAAGATACATTGAGTTTAAACCGGAAAGTCCCTTGAACATGTTCGTCAATAAAGTCAATGTTACGGTTTATTTGTTTTGAAATATATTGACGAAATTCAGTGTTTGCGCGCGCATTAGCCTCTTTACTTTGGCCGGAAGCAACAGTCATACCAATCATTAGTATGGCTGCTGATAATATTACTTTTTTCATTTTAGTAATTTGGTTAATTACAATACAAATGTCGCAGTTATAATAATATAATGCAATGATGAATTTATTAATTCATTGTAAATGAATACTATTATATTGGAATAATACAATTAATTAAAAAGTTCTTGAATTGTTTATATCGGATTCATTGAATTGTACAAAACTAATAAATACGTTTATTGGATAATTCATGTTTATTTATAAGATTAGTACCATTTTATTTCAATTTTCAATAAAATTTGTAATCTTGTACATTAAAATGGGATTAAATGAAACGAATTATTGAATTAATAGCACCTAAAATATGTGGAACTGTTTTGGCAAAAATGAGTCCAATATTAGATAAGGCAAGAGAAAAATCGAATGAAGAATTCTATAATGTGTTTTTGGAACAAATATTAGAAAATAAAGTTGCTGTATATTTTGATGATAAAGTTTCGTTGGAAGAATTGAATTATAATTTGCGCACGCTCATAATTGATAATCATATTAATGTAGATACAATTGCAAATGATTTCAATGAAAACGAAGGAGCTGATGGCATGTTAGGGATAGCCGCTAAAACTTTCAGAAAGCAAGGATGGGCAATATGTGATTTTGATTCTGACCCAAAAATATATTATTTGTCCATAGTGCCTATTTCATCCCAAAATGAGTTGAGCAAGTTTGTAAAGGAAAATGGACTTTTTGTTCAGTTTTTTTAGTTATAAAGTCTTTTCAAAGCAAGTTCGGATACTGTTTTGCCGATTGACAATGAAGATGTTGCAGCAGGTGAGGGTGCATTACACACCTGAATCATGTGTTCATTTTCAATAATGCTAAAATCATCGAGCAAGCCTCCCTCTCTATCGCAAGCTTGTGCTCTAACACCTGAGTTGGCAGGAATCAAGTCATCCTTTTGTACTTCAGGAACCAATCTTTGTAGTGCTTTAGTAAACGCACTTTTTGAAAATGATCTGTAATACTCTCCCAATCCTGTTTTCCAATATTTGATTGCTACTTTTTGAAAACCCGGCCAGGTAATGGAGTCGGTGAATTCTTTAAAATCAAAATCCAGTTTACGATAGCCTTCTTTTTTAAAGGCAAATACGGCATTTGGACCTGCTTCAACACCTCCATGAACCATATTGGTGAAGTGTACACCTAGGAAAGGGAAATTTGGGTCAGGTACGGGATATATTAATGTTTTGACCAAATATTGTTTTTCAGGCTTAAGCATGTAGTATTCGCCTCTGAAAGGAATGATTCTCACATTCAAATCTTTATTTACCAAACGTGCAATACTATCACTATAGAGTCCGGCACAATTAATTACTATTTTTGCTTCGAAAGTATTATTTGGTGTGATTACTTCAGAGCCTTGTGTTTTATTTTTTACAGAAATTACTTTTTCATTGTTAAATATTTCTCCTCCCTGATTTTGAAATAGATAAGCAAGTTTGTTAACGATTTCGGTATAGTCAATTATACCGGTATAAGGCACTTTTATTGCTTCTATACCACTACAATGAGGTTCGATTTCTTTAAGTTCCGATTGATTTATTTTTTTAATTTTATCAAGACCATTATCTATTCCTCTTTTGTAAACATTGTTAAGTGCTTCCAATTCTGAAGTTTGTGTCGCCACAATTACTTTGCCGCATAGATTGTACTTAATATCGTTTTTGTTGGCAAAATCAAGAAGCATATTGTAGCCATTAATGCAGTTGGTTGCTTTTAAGCTTCCCGGTTTGTAATAGATGCCAGAATGAATAACCCCACTATTGTTTCCAGTTTGGTGTTGGCTTAGTTTTGATTCCTTTTCAAGAAGTGCAATTTTAAGGCTGGGTTTTTGTTCTTTTAATTTGAATGCGGTGGCCACTCCCACAATTCCTCCTCCTATTATAATGATATCGTATTTCATTAATTAACTTATTATTAAATTGGGCTGCAAATATAGTATTTACGACATTATTCAAACCACATTTTATATTCTCTATAAATGGAATTGTCTTTTGGAATAGCTCCATTAATTTGGCAAATGTTAGCTGAAAAAGATAAAGAACGCTCCAATATAGTTCTGGGAGGCCATCCAAGTATATTACCGATGGCATATACCGCTGCAAATGCATCACCGGCACCAACAGTATCTATTTTATTATCAAGTGGTTTTGCTTTTTGTTCATATACTTCATGTTTTGATGTAATGATTCTGGCTCCTTTTTCTGCCATAGTCATAACTACTTGATCTAAATGATAATTAGACATTAAGTAAAAAATGAAATCAAATTCGTCTGTAAATTTCTCGTTTTTGAAATACTTATTTCTCAGTAATTCAAGTTCTTCATGATTGACTTTAAGTATATCACATGATATCAAACTACTTTCTATAACATCCCACGAATGGTATCCTTGCCTTATATTGATATCAAATAATACCTTTTCAGCCACTACATCATCATCTGGAAGACACTTATTTAAGATATTTCTATTGTGGGAGGTCCTTTGAATTAGGCTGCCAAAATAAAACATACTTACACCTTTAGATAGTAAAGTCTTCAGATTTTTGGATAAATCAATAAAATCCCAAGCAGCATTTTCTAAAATTTCATACTGAGCCTGACCTTTACTGTCTACAGAAACTAGTACCACGCCTGTATATTGTTTTTCTGATTCTTGTAAATATGTACAAGGGAAATTGATTTTTTTGAAGTAGTTTTTTATCAATTGTCCGCGTTCATCTATCCCAATTCGACTCACAAAAATTGGTTCAATAGGTAAGTTAAAAATAGTACTGAATTGGTGAATATGTGATATGAAATTAAAAGGTGCTCCACCCAAAACCTCATGATCAGGAAAACTATCAAACAATATTTCACCAAAGGCAAGTACCCGATGCATCAGATATTATTATGGGTTGTTAAAATAGTAAAATTTATTAGATAATCAATTCGTTTTGGCTATTTTTGCACTCCTTTTTCAAAAAACGACTCAAAAGCAGTTTATGGATATCACTTTAGAAAAGAAAGACAAAGTTAATGCATTCATCAAAATAAATTTGAAAGAAGCTGATTATAAAGAAAAATATACTTCCAAACTTAAAGAATACGGAAAAAAAGCGCAATTAAAAGGTTTCCGTCCCGGTCATGTACCTCCTTCATTAATTGAAAAAATGTATGGTAAAAGTATATTGGTTGATGAAATTAATAGCCTTTTGTCAACTTCCATTATGGATTATATCAAAACCAATCAAATTGATATTCTTGGTGAACCAATGCCTCAGAAAGAAGATGCAGAACGCATTGATTGGGATAATCAGAAAGATTTCAATTTTACTTATAATTTGGGACTTACTCCTGAATTTCAGATGGAGATTTCAGACAAAATTGTATTTGACAATTATAAAATAAATTATGGAGATAAAATTGTAAAAGAGACCATCGAAAATCTCAGAAAACAATTCGGTACCTATTCGGATGTTGATACAATTAGCATTGATGATATTTTATATGCCGATGCTAAAGATTTGGCAACAGGTAAAGTTTACAAATCAATAACACCAATGAATAGAGTTTCGGAAGCTTCTTTGAAAGTACTGAAAACAAAAAAAGTAGGTGATAAGTATGTAGAGGATCTAAACGTAGTTTATCCTGAATCAGCTTCTATTGCTTATGCATTGGGAATTGATAAAAAAGAAGCAGAGACACTTTCAGGAAGTTTTGAATTTACAATTGAGCGCATCAGCAGTCCACAAGGAGCGGAATTGGATGAGACTTTCTTCAAAAAAGTTTTTCGCACAGAAAACATCACTGATTATGCCACATTTGAAGCTAAATTAAAGGAAAACATAGCTCAGAATTATCAAATGGAAGGTAAAAATGCCTTGGCAAATGATATATTTGATTATTATACCAAAAACACCAAAATTGAGTTTCCAACTGAATTTTTGAAGGATTGGTTATATGTGGCTAATGAAGGTAAATTAACCAAAGACCAAATCGAAGAACAATATCCTTCATTTGAAACCAGCTTACGTTGGGATTTGATCAAAAACAAGGTAGCCAAAGATTTTGAGATCAAGGTTGAACATAATGAAGTAATGGACAGAGCTCGCGCAATGGTTCAGTCACAATTTGGTTTGCAAGGTCAATTAGAAGAAGAAATGCAAAAAATTGTGGACCAATGGGCGGATAATTTGCTAAAACGTGATAATGGTAAAGAGTACAGAAAAATGTTTGAGGAAATTTATTCAGACAAAGTAATTGAGACCATTTCGGGAAAAGTAAAATTGAAAGATATCTCTATAGATATAGAAGAGTTCAAGAAAAAAAGAGAAGCTAAGAAGTAATTTTGAATGTTAAACAGTTAATAATTATTAATTAATAATTATGAAAGTGGATGACATGTTGATTTTAATGATTGAACCTAAGGTTAGGGAAATTCAAGAGCGATTTTCTAAAGGCGAAGGTTTGACTAATGAAGATATCAATACTCTTTTACTAAAATCTCAATACAATCATATTAATCATTTAGATGCCAAGCTAAATGAAGTAACTGCTGATGTGGCTTCATTGAAAACTGTATTTGCAGAACTAAAGGCTGATTTTAAAAATCTCGAGTTAAAATTTGACAAACTAGAAACCAATTTGGATTTAAAAATTCAAAAAGCACTTAATAGCAACATCAAATGGAGTGTTGGGTTGGTGGCTTTTGTGGTTACTTTTTTGAAATTGGTTGAAATGATATTGGCTAAGATTTAAGCCTTTGTCTTTTTGTTTTTACAACGACTTCCTCAATATTAAACTTCCTGGGTTTTCAATTCTGCCTTTAGTCTTATTCTTTATCATTAATGCTGCATTTTTGCCCAATAAAGCAAAGTCAGTAGAAATGACTGAAATGCCACCTTCTAATATTTCTTTCATGGGCGTGTCGTCATAAGAAATTAATCCGATATCCTTACCTAATTCCAATTGTTTTGAACGGCATGTTTTGATTAGTTCAATAAGATCATTATCATTATAAATAATAAAACATTTACCTTTTTGGACCAAATCGGGTTTTAAGTCATTCTCAAAAGAATATTTGATATTGTATTGATCACAGAACTTATTGAAGCCAATAATATTGTCTTCCGGAATAAATTGAAAGCTTTTTTTGCTCAGTATAAATGTAATGGATTGGTATTTTTTAATTTTATCCAGAGCTTTTACCAGACTATCAAAAATGTCTTTTTCAAATGCCTGACAAATAGTAGGGTAATGGTCACTGAGAGATTTTACTTCGTTATCTATAATTAAGGTTCGATCTTTTGGTAATTTTTTGACCACTTTTGAGACATCTTCCTTGATGTGCGGCATAATGACATAATAGTTGAAATTACCTATATTTTCATTGATCAGATTTTCGAATAATTTGAAATTGTAGTGATGATAAAAAATAGTTACCGAACTTGAAGGTACACCCAATTCATTAACAAAAGAATCGTAAATTATTTGCTTAAATGGATTAATTTGATCAAAAATCATGAAGATATTAAAATCAATATCAACATTGGATTTGCTTACATAAAATCCCTTTCCATGAGTTGAGGATATTATTCCACTGGCTCGTAAGGAATTATATGCAGTTACAACAGTGCCTTTGGCTAAGTTGTATTCATCGCAAATTTCATTTATTGAGGGTAAAAGATCTCCTTTTTTTAATAGTTTGCTTTCTATACCTGATTTTACAGAATCTATTATTTGCTTGTAAATCGGAGTTTTAAGTGTATTGTCTATTTGAATAATCGTCTTTATCTCTTTCATCCTAATATTCAGTCTGATACGCAAGTTAGTGCAAAAAATGTTAAAATATTATTGGAAATAGAAAAACAATATTTACATTTGTGGTATAATAGTACAGTATAGTACAGATAAACATTAAAATTATGATAATCATACAAGAATATTCTTTAGCAGTGTTTTTTTGTGTGCTGGCAATGATCTTCTGGGGGTCGTGGCAAAATTCTCGTAATTTGATCAGCGCTGATTGGCGTTTTGAGCTATTTTATTGGGACTTCATTTCAGGCGTACTTATTATATCGTTTTTAGCAGCCATCACAGTAGGAAGTATGGGTTCGGTGGGACAAACATTTTGGCAAAGTGCTTCGCAGGCTGATTGGAATTCGATTGGATCGGCAATGACAGGTGGTTTATTATGGAACATTGGTACCTTGCTTTTGGTTGCAGGTATATCTATCTCAGGAATGGCAACTGCATTCCCCGTGGGGGGTGGAATTGCCTGGTTATTAGGTATTTTGGTCAATTATTTAGGTGATCCTAAAGGGAATCCAATATTGATTTTATCTGGATGCATTTGTATTGCAGCTGCCATAGTTTTTTGTGCATTATCTTACAAGAAATTGCCTCAAAATGTAACTAATACTTCATTCAAAGGTATTTATTTGGCCGCAATAGCAGGAGTGCTAATTGCCTTTTTTTATCGGTTTGTAGCCTTTTCGTTAGTTTCTGATTTTAATAATCCTGAAGTGGGAAAGTTAACACCGCTGACAGGTGTATTTTTCTTTTGTTTAGGAGCTTTCTTAAGCACTTTTATCTTGAATCCAATTGTAATGAGAAAACCATTTCAGGGAACTCCGGTGAGTATTAGTATGTATTTCGCTGCTCCTATCAAAAATCATATCATTGGTATTTTTGGTGGCATGCTTTGGTGCATCGGTATGATATTTAGTTTTATGGCTTCCAATGCTGCAGGGTTTGCCATATCATATGCGGTTAGCAATGCGGCTCCTGTAGTAGCTGCCATTTGGGGGATATTTGTTTGGAAAGAATTCAAAACAGCTCCCAAAAGTGTGAATATACTCTTGGCAAGTATGTTTTTGTTTTATCTAATAGGGTTAGCATTGATAGTGAGTAGTAAGTAGTTTTAGTTATGAGCTATAAGCTATTAGTTGTGAATATTAAGTTAGTAAATCATACATCAAGAATCGTAATTCATAATTCGTAAATCAAAATTCGTAATTCGTAAATCAATATAGATGAAATTAAAGTTTGCAGTAATAGGTTGTGGATTTTGGTCGCATTTTCAAGTGGCTGCGTGGTTTGAATTGCATGGGGTAGAATTAGTGGCAGTATGTGATAAAGATGCAAATAAGGCTGAAGCATTGGCTGCAAAATTCGGTATTCCTAAGGTATACACCGATGCAGATACCATGTTCAAAAATGAGAAATTAGATTTTGTAGATATTATCTCGAGTGTAGACACGCATCGCTTATTTGTTGAAAAAGCAGCTCAATATAAAGTGAATGCCATTTGTCAAAAGCCAATGGCGGATAATTTGCCAGATGCGTTGAAGATGATGGAAACTATTCGCAAAGCAGGTATCCAATTTTATGTGCATGAAAACTTTCGCTGGCAAGCACCTATTCGTAGAGTAAAGGAATTATTGAATGCTAATGTGATTGGCCGACCTTTCAAAGCAAATCTTCGTTTTTGCTGTAGTTTTCCGGTGTTTGATAACCAACCGATATTGAAGGAATTACATCAATTTATTATCGCTGACTTAGGTGTGCATGTGTTGGATGTAGCCAGGATGTATTTTGGTGAAGTGGATACACTTTATTGCAGAACACAAAAGGTAAATCAATCGATCAATGGGGAAGACGTAGCAAATATCATGTTGCAAATGGAAAATGGCGTACAATGTTATGTTGAGTTGTCCTATGCTTCCATTCTTGAAAATGAGCGGTTTCCTCAAACCTTTGTATTGATTGAGGCGGAGAAAGGATCGATGTATTTGGGACCTGATGGAGAAATCAGAATAACCACTAAGCAAGGAACTACTGTTGAACATATAAAACCTGTAATGTATTCTTGGTTGGATCCAGCATATGCGGTTGCGCATTCCAGTGCGGTAGATACCAATAGGAATATTTTGCAAGGACTAATGGGAAAAACAGCCGAAACAACCGGAGAGGACAATATCAAAACGGTTAAGTTGGTTTTTGCTGCGTATGAATCAGCCAAAACAGGAAAAGCATTGAAATTATGATTTATGATTTACGATTTACGATTTTTGAATTACGATTTACGATTGTTGATTTACGATTTTCAAATTCACTAATTCAGTTATTCAATCATTCAAAACTCAATCATATATTCACTTACTCATTCAAAATTCACTAACTCACTAATTCAGTCATTCCCTTGAAACTCGGCATCAGCACATATACTTTTACTTGGGCAATTGGTGTACCCGGACATATTCCGGCTCATCCTTTGACAGCATTTCAATTAGTGGAAAAAGCTGCCAAATATGATGTTGATTGTGTTCAAATTGCAGATAATTTGCCATTGGATACGTTTACGAATGATGATCTAATTTTACTTAAAAATCATGCTGATAAAGAAAATATTAATATTGAAGTAGGGATGAGGGGCTTGAAAATTCCAAAAGTACTCCAATACCTGGAAATAGCTCGTTTGTTTAATTCATCTTTCTTACGAATTGTAATTGATGAGAATGAATTTCATCCCTCATTGGAAGAGATCATCAGTCTATTGAAAGAGTTGATGCCATCTTTTGAAAATCACAACATTGTACTTGCCATTGAAAATCATGATAGATTTCTCGCTGCTGAATTCAAATATATCATTGAATCTGTCGGGTCTAAATATCTAGGAATTTGTCTGGATTCAGTGAATTCGATGGGGGCTGGGGAAGGATTTCGAGAAGTTTCAGAGACTCTTTTACCTTTTACGGTTAATCTTCATTTAAAAGATTTCAACATAACGCGAGTGTCACATATGATGGGATTTGATATTTTGGGGGCACCAGCAGGACAAGGTATGATAAATGTCAATGAGATCATTGCTAGAGCATCTTCTAATGGTAAATGTGTGTCGGCAATTTTGGAATTGTGGACACCATTTGTCAATTCAATTGAAGAAACAATTGCATTGGAACAGAAATGGGCAGATGAAAGTATTTCGTTCTTGAAAAAATTAATAAATAAAAGCTAAAATTCAATCATTCAATCATTTAATAATTCAATCATTTTAAATTCTAATATGAAAGTAGCATTAGTAGGAGCCGGAGGCAAAATGGGATGCAGGCTCACAGACAACTTCTTGAAATCTAAAAAATATGATGTTTCATTTATAGAAGTGAGTGATGCCGGTAAGGAGCGACTAGCACAGCGTGGGGTGACCGTTTCCAGTGACGCTGTTATAGCAGACGCTGATGCTGTCATATTAGCTGTTCCGGACATTTACATTGGAAAAGTGGCAACTCATTATTTGCAGACTTTTAAAAAAGGTTGTATCGTTATCACACTTGATCCCGCTGCTGCAGTAGGGGGGCATTTACCGAAAAGAGACGATATTACCTATTTTGTTGCACATCCTGCTCATCCTTCTGTGTTCAATTGGGAGGCCGATAAACAAAAACATTTTGATTATTTTGGTGGGATAACTGCTACACAATCCATTGTATGTGCGCTTTTTCAAGGACCGGAAGAGCATTATCAAATAGGTGAGGACATGGCTAAGATATTTTATCAACCGGTAAGCAGAGCACACAGAATAACAGCGGAACATATGGCATTATTAGAACCTGGATTGGCAGAGACTTTTCTTGGTGCAGTGATGTTTACCATGCGCGAAGCAATGGAAGAAATCATCAAAAAAGGAGTGCCTAGAGAGGCCGCTTTTGACTTCTTTATGGGACATATTAATATCGACCTGGCATTGTGCTTTGATCAGATACCAGGTGGCGTATTCTCAGATGCTTGCTATAAAGCTATCAAAATAGGTAAACCACTTATTTTCAAAGAAGACTGGAAAAAAGTGCTTGATCCTGAGCATGTTAAATATCAGATTGGGATTATGACAGATCCAAATGTGCCTGTGGTACGTGATCTTTAAGAATTTTATATTTTCAAGTCTAAAATTAATAGCAATATGAAATATTTATTGATTATTCTATCCCTTTTGAGTTTTACAATTCAGGCACAGTTTAAGAGCCAACGATTAAAAGTTTCTGACAACAAACGTTTCCTCGTTTATGAGGATGGTACACCTTTCTTTTATTTGGGTGATACTGGTTGGGAATTGTTTCATCGATTAGACAGAGAGCAAGCTGAAAGATACCTTAAAAAACGCTCTGAGCAAGGGTTTACGGTAATACAAGCGGTGGCTATTGCAGAAGAAAATGGTTTAAAAGATCCCAATCCATACGGTGAAGTTCCATTGATCGATTTGGATCCCACCAAACCTAATGAAAAGTATTTTCAACATGTAGATTATATCATTGATTTGGCAGCTAAATATGGAATTTTCATTGCTTTACTACCTACTTGGGGCGACAAAGTAGATAAAATGCAGTGGGGGCAAGGACCGGAAATTTTCAATCATGAAAACATCCGTAGCTATGGAAAATGGATTGGGAACAGGTACAAGGACAAAACAAATATCATCTGGGTAAATGGCGGTGACAGGGAGCCCAAACCTGCCCATATATTCATTTGGAGGGCATTGGCTGAAGGAATTATTGAAGGAGTTGGGAATAAGGACAAAGCGCTAATATCGTTTCACCCTCCGGGTGGAACAGGTTCGTCCAATTGGTTACACAAAGAGGAGTGGCTGGATTTCAATATGTTACAAACAGGACATTGCCGCGATGTGGATGTTTATACACGTATTGCAAAAGACTATAATTTAATTCCCACCAAACCTACGATGGATGCTGAACCTATCTATGAAGACCATCCGGTATGTTTCGATGCCAAAACGCATGGCTATAGCACCGATACCGATTTGAGAAAGTCAGCTTATTGGGGTGTTTTTGCCGGAGGTCATGGACATACCTATGGCTGTCATGATGTATGGCAGATGTTTTCACCAGATAAATTACCGGTGAATAACCCACGTAGACCATGGTATGATGCCTTGGACATGATAGGTGCCAATCAAATGAAGCATTTGAAAAATCTGATCCTTTCTCGTCCTTTTCTGAGTCGTATTCCGGATCAGTCGATGGTGGTTGGTGAAAATAAAACGGGACCTGAATATGTGGTAGCTACCCGTGATCAAAGAGGTAGTTACGCCATGGTGTACATTCCTGTAGGTAAAAAAGTAAGTATTGATTTGAGTAAACTAAGTGGATCCACATTAAAAGTATTCTGGTATAACCCAAAGGATGGAACAGTGACTATTGCATCTGATATCTCTAAAAAAGCAGTACAAGATTTTACGCCTGCAACATTAGGCAAAGGAAATGATTGGGTTTTGATTATCGATGATGCTTCGAAAGGATTTAAAGCTGTTGGAGCTAATTAATAAAAGGTAAAAAAAAATTATCAATTAAATAAAAATAGCTAAAATGGTTTTTAAAATTAAAAACATGAAAACTTCTCTACTTGTATTGAATTTATTTATTTCAGTTGCTATTTCAGCACAATCTTACCAACACGGAAGAGTTGTCGTCCATCCCGGTAACCGTTATTTTCAATATGAAGACGGTTCGCCTTTTTTTTATCTGGGAGATACCGATTGGGAGCTTTTTCATCGATGTAGTAGAGAAGAAGCCCATTTGCTGATTAAAAATAGGGCAGAAAAGGGATTTACGGTGTTGCAAGCGGTTGTTTTAGCAGAATTGAATGGGGTAAATGATCCAAATGTATATGGAGATTTACCGCTTCTCAACAACAATCCATTAACGCCCAATGAAGCCTATTTCAACCATGTGGATTACATTATCAATTTGGCGGATGCGTACGGACTTCAAATTGCATTACTCCCCACTTGGGGAGATAAAATTACCCCGAACATTGGTGTCGGACCTGTAATATTCTCTAAGCCGGAAGTTGCGCAAGCCTATGGAGAATTTTTAGGCAAAAGGTATAAGGATAAAAAAAATATCATTTGGATGCTTGGAGGCGATCGTCAATGGGAAGGCTATGAAGCCATATGGAGAGCGATGGCTAAAGGAATTACCATTGGTGTAGCCGGAAGTGAGGATTATTCCAAAACCACAATGACTTTGCACTCATATGGAGGTACTACTTCATCTCAATTGTTTCATAATGATAAATGGTTGGACTTTAACACATGGCAAACAGGGCATTGTTATGCCATACCCACATATGACAAAATATTTAGTGATTACTCCAAAACGCCTCAAAAACCCGTTATTGATGGTGAACCATTATATGAAGAGCATCCGATTTGTTTTGATGCATCCAAATATGGCTTTTCTACTGATTACCATATCAGAAGATTTATTTATCACGATTTATTTGCTGGAGCCGCGGGGCACACATATGGTTGTCATGCCATTTGGCAAATGTACCTAGAGCCCAGAAGCCCATTAAACAACCCTAGAAGAAATTGGATCGAATCATTGAATCTGCCCGGTTCATTTCAAATGGAATATGCACGCAGATTGGTTGAGTCTAGGCCATATTTTAGCCGCATTCCTGATCAGAGTTTGATAGTTTCAGATGTTGGAACTAATAATGACCGAATTACCGCCACCCGCGATGCTAATGGCACTTATGCTTTCGTGTATTCCGAACAAGGCAGGCCTTTTTCGTTGAATTTGAATAAATTAAGTGCTAAGTCTTTCAAAACTTATTGGTTTAATCCCAGAACCGGAAATACTGAAATAGCACAAATTGTGGAGAGTGCACCTGAAATTAAATTTGTCCCTCCCACAAATGGTTTAGGAAACGATTGGGTTCTTATAGTTGATGATATTACTAAGTCCTATCCGTATCCTGCTAAACCAATCAAAAATTTGACCAGTTTATTGCCTCCTACCGAATTAAAAGCTATAAAGGTTAAGGATGTTAGCTGTTTGCTGCAATGGAAGAGCCCGTTAATTAAATGTGCTTTTAAAATATATGTCAATGATCAATTTTATGGAGCCACAGCGGATTCAAGTTATCTGATTCAAGATTTGAAACCGGGAAGTAATTACAAAATTAGTGTAAGAAGCTTTCATGAAGGGAATGCAAGCAATAATGCAATCGATATGAACATTAATACACAAAAAGAGGTAATAGCAACCGCTCTAATTGCCTCACGAAAAGAATTGGTTATGAAAACCGGAATGGAAGAAGTAATCACTTTCAAAACCATACCAGAAGCCATTTCAATCAAAAGTCAGTTGAAATTTGAAAGTTCCGATACTTCCGTAGCCGAATTTTTATCTCTCGGAATTATAAAAAGCAAAAAACCGGGTTCGGTAATTCTTAAGGCCACTAAATTGCCTGAAAAATTAGAGTCTACAATTTCTGTAAAAGTAGAAGCCCCAGCAGAATTTTTGTTGGTAGATAAAATTGATGCCAGATTTATTATTGACGGAGAATTAAACGAGTCTTTTTGGAAGCTCGATAAATCATTAACTAAGGATGCTTTTGGCAAATCAGACAATACGGTTCGTTTTGGATTAGCTTATAACGATAAGTATTTGTTAGTTGCAATTGAAGTAACAGACAAACAACTAATTAACGATGGCGGAATGCCTTATGATAATGATGGAATTGAAGTATTTGTAGATGGGAATTATGATCATAGAAATGGACTTGGAGCTATCTCTGACAGACAATTTATCATTGGTCTTGAAGATGAATTGTCGGAACAAAATAGTAGACTTAAAGGAGTTAAGTCTGCTTTAAACAAAACTGCAAATGGTTATACTTTAGAAATGGCTATTTCGTTTGATGCCCTTAAAATAGTTCCAAAATCAGGTAGGTACTTGGGGTTTGATTTAGCCAATTCCGATGATGACACCGGAGGTAAACGTCAGCATTTGAAAGTTTGGAAAGGTGGAATGGATAACTGGAATATTACTCTAAATTACGGTACTTTAAAGTTGAAATAAAACCATTTAACTTCTTAGTTTTTATTATTTCCAAATTCGATATAAAATTTATTAGCTCTAATTAATAATGAACTTTTTTCAAATTCAGTCTAGCGATTATTAGTCTGAATTGCAATGGGTTAAAAAATCTTTTATGAATACATTCTAACATTAATTTGAAGTATTCGTATCAGACTTTATGTTTCCTTTTAAACGATTTTTTTTCGTTTTTTTTGGATTTTTATTTTTTGGATTTACAAATGTAAGTATTGCCCAAGAGGAATCCTTTCACCGGATTGGAGTCGAACATGGAATAAGTCATTCAGTTATCAATTCCATTCAAAAAGATAAATATGGATTTATGTGGTTTGCAACCGGCAACGGATTGTGCAAGTTCGATGGGAAAAGTACGAAAGTTTACCTGCCTTCCAGAAAGAACACTAGAATTGGTTTGAAAGATTACAACATCGTGAATATTAAATTGTGCAATAATGGTGATTTAATGTTGTCATCTTTTAGCAAAATATACAGATATTCTTATTCAAACGATGCTTTTATTGATCTTACTGATTCTGATGAATTCAAGAAAAAACTATCAAATCATGTCTATAACAAAATTGAAGTGCTTTCAGATTCTGTTTTATGCATAACAGTATTAAATAAAGCTTTTACTTATAATTTCTATACACATCATATTGATTCTGTTTTGAATCAGAAACCGGGAGAGGAAGTACAACAAATAACAAATTTTTGTAAATCATTAGAAAAAGGTTTCTATTTCGTTGCTCGATATCAAAGTATCTATAAAGTTAATCCAATTACAAAAGAGGAGTCCTTGTTTTACAAAATTGAAAACAATTCAAAAATAGGAAGCTATGAGGTTGGTAATCCTGAAATATTTGGGGATTCACTTTATTTGTCTGTAAGAAATGTGGGGGTTGCCATATTAAATCTGAAGACAAAAGTGATTGATAGAATAATAGACTTATCAAATTATAATTACAATATTGCTAATAGTTTTCATGTTTTTAATTCCAATTTATGGATTGGAACATCAGATAATGGAATTTTTAAAGTGAGCCTTAACAATGATTCAATCTATAATTTTGTGTATGAAAAGTCGAATTTGAATTCGATTCCCTCCAACCAGATAATTTGTTCATATTTTGATCCGAATGGGGTACTTTGGTATGGTTCAGGTGATGGTGGTGTTTTTTACCTCGATTTGAAAGAAAAAGTATTTCATAAAAGATTTCATGTTGAAGGTAAGGCTAATACATTGCCCTTTAAATCTGTTATCGGCATATTTGAAGATAGTAAACAAAGAATTTGGTTGGGATCCTGGGTAGAAGGATTCGCCGTTTTTAACCGCAGGAACAATACATTTGAACATGTTAAACCTTATGGTCCAAACCAGGAGGGTATGGAATGGCATTCGGCTCTTTGTCGATTTGTTGAATTGAAATCCGGAGATATACTTGGGTTAAACTGGATTAATGGATTGTGGCGAATCAAAAAAATGCCAATTAAATCAAAAGTCAAGTGGAAAATATCGAAAGTGTATGATGAATTGAATGTAACTAATAAAAGCTTAAATTGGAGTGGCAGGGATATGTGGTACAAGAAGGAAACTGATGAGCTATGGATAGTAACTAATGACAGTAAATTGACAAAATTAAATTTTAAAACAAAAGAAGTTTCTGGTGTTCAAAAAGTTAATGACACTTCAGAAATACCTCGTCGCAATTATGCTTGGTGTACCATCGAAGATAATAGCCATAATTTATACATTGGATCCAATTTTTTTGGATTATTTATTTATAATTATCAAAAAAATACATTGAAAAGATATTCAGGGGACAAGTATCATATTCATGGATTTCCAGCCAGTCATGTAAAATGTGCATATATTGACAACAAGGGAAAAGTTTGGATGGGTACTGGAGGAGAAGGGCTGATAAGCTTGGATACTGCCACAAAAAAATTTACACAATTCACTACCGATGAAGGGCTTTCAAATAACGTAATTTATTCTATTCTGGAAGACGACAATAATAATCTTTGGATTAGTACAGATCATGGACTGAGTAAGTTTAATAAATCAACAGGGATTTTCACTAACTACTTTATCAGCGATGGCTTATTGGATAATGAATACGGTTTCAATTCAGGTTGTAAAGCCAAGGATGGAACGTTGTTTTTTGGAGGCAAAAACGGTTTTATTTTCTTTAATCCTGAAAGCATTAAAAAGGATAGTACGATAATGCCATTGGTTATTACAAACTTTTCAATTTTTAATAAAAGTGTAAATATCGGAGACACTATTTTAGGATATATTCCATTGAGTAAAAACATTAATGAAACTAAAGAAATTAGGCTTTCCTATAAGCATTCATTATTTACTATTGACTTTGCTGCTTTACATTTTAGAGAACATGATAAAATCAAATACGAATACATGTTGGATGGATTGGATAATTCCGATTGGATTGAAACAGATATTGAACATTCTAAAGCAACCTTTACTAATTTGAGTGGTGGAACATATAAATTCAAATTAAGAGCTTATAATCCGGATGGCATCCTTACTCCTGAGAAAACATTACTTGTTATATATATAGATCCCCCATTCTGGAAGACTTGGTGGTTTATACTTTGTGCTATTCTGATTTCTATAATTTCAATTGTATTGTTTTTTAGAGCAAGGACAAAATATTTAGTAAAAAGAAAGAAAATGCTGGAATTACAAGTGGCCGAGAGAACAGAAGATTTGCAAAAAAAGACCATGGAAGTTCAATTGGCAAATGAAGAATTAGTCGCGCAATCTGAGGAAATCCAACAAAATCTGGAGCAAATTGCACAACAAAATATTCATATTACTCATTTGTATACAGAGCAAACTGATAACATTCAGGTTTCGCAAAGAATACAACAATCCATATTGCCTTTACGCAAAAACATTGAAAGTAATGTAGGTTCAATTTTGCTGTATTACAAACCAAAGGATATTGTTAGTGGCGATTTTTATTGGTTCTATGAAACAGATACTTACAATTATGTTGCTATAGTCGATTGTACCGGACATGGTGTTTCGGGTGCTTTCATGACATTAATGGCTTATAATTTGCTGAATCAGGTATTGTTACAACTGCAAAACCCTACTCCGGCCGAAATTTTAAATCAATTAACCATTTTATTAATTGATGCATTGAAACAAAAAACAGATGATGCAATAACAAAGGATGGAATGGACGCATCACTTATTAGAATTTCAAAAAATAAAGGTAAAGTATTGTATGCTGGAGCCGGATTAAAAACTTATCATATTAGAAATGGAGAGTTAACTCAAATTGAAGGAAATAAATATGCCGTGGGAATTTTGCCAAATCAACGAATGCCTCTATTTGAGGATAAGGAAATAGATATTGCTAAAGGTGATTTGCTTTACTTGTTTTCGGATGGCATACCCGGGCAATTTGGCGGTAAATCAGGTGATGAAAAACTAAAATATGGTCAATTCCGGTCTTATATTGAAACTATTTGCAAGTATCCAATAAATGAGCAAGAAAGCTTAATAGAGAAATTGATATCAGATTGGAAAGGAGAATTCGATCAAACGGACGATATGATATTGATGGGCATTCAGTTTTAATAATGTGATCCATTTTTTTTAGTTTTAACTAGATTTATTGTTTAAAGTTCAGATTGCATAATTGTTGTTTCGGCTTCAATTTTGAATGTTTCAATCTGTTTCCATATTGTCTATTAGAGGCAACAAAATAGTTTTGAAGAAAAAAAACTATGAAAATTATTTCCGAGCTATTTTATCGAAATGAATCACTAGCCTGGTTTGGATTAGCCAATTTGATATTATTTGTGTTGGCATGGGTTGCATATATAGTTGATAATCGAATACTTAATGGCGTAAATGTTTGGGTTAAACCTATGAAATTTGCCTTGGCATTATGGATATTGACATGGACACTGGCCTGGATTATGTATTACTTGCCTCAAAGCAAAAGTGTATTGATTATACAATGGATTGTGTTGATTACTATGACGATAGAGCAATTATGTATTTTTTCACAGGCGGGAAGGGGAGTGATGTCTCATTTTAATGTTCAATCCGGTTGGTATAATGGAGCTATATTTCAAGTTATGGGATTTGCAATAACCATCCATACATTTGCAATTACCTATCTTACTTATTTGTTTTTTAAGGAATCAGTAGATTTGCCCGACTCCTATTTGTGGGGAATTCGATTGGGATTAGTAATGTTTGTTTTGTTCAGTTTAGAAGGATTTGTAATGGGTGCCTTGCTTAAACATACAATTGGAGCAGCTGATGGAGGCAAAGGAATTCCTTTTCTGAATTGGAGTATCAATGCCGGTGATTTAAGGGTGGCTCATTTTATTGGTATTCATGCGTTACAAATCGTGCCTTTAGTGGGTTATATTGTAATGATATTAGGAGGCCATTTTGGATATACTTTGGGATTTGGATTTATTTACTTTTGCATATCTTGTTTTACTTTTGTCCAAGCAATGTTGGGCAAGCCACTATTTGGATTTTAGTATATTTTAAAATAAAACCTTTATGAAAGAGTTAAAGGCAGGTTTTTTAACCGCAGAGATCGATAATGGATTTATTAGGTATATCCAATTGAACGAGGCGGAAGTGCTTCAAATGATATATTTTGCTGTGAGAGATGGTAATTGGGGTACAATTCCATTTCGAATAGAAAATTTTAAGGAAAAAATTGAAGAAAGTGAGTTTAATATTTCATTTGATGCAATTTTTACGACCAATCAACCAATGTACAAAGCCAGAATTACCATACTTGGCAATGTCAATAGTACCTTATATTTCAATTTTGAAGGAGAGGCTCTTGAAACTTTTGAAAGGAATAGAATTGGATTATGCGTTCATCATCCTTTGAAAGAATGTGTAGGAAATGAATGTAAAATAATTCATTCAGATGGTTCTATTTCATTGGGTCAATTTCCTCAAAATGTCATGCCACATCAACCATTTAAAAATATTTCTGAAATTGAATGGGGTGATGAGTCGGGCTATCATGCTCATTTGAAATTTGAAGGTGATATATTTGAAATGGAAGATCAACGCAATTGGACAGACGCTTCCTTCAAAACATATTCTACACCCCTTGATATTCCTTTTCCAGTACGAGTCAATAAGGGTGATAAAGTAGTGCAACAGCTTACTTTGCATGTTTCAAAAGTTAATAATGAAGGCATAAAAGCTGCAACTACAATTGTAAAATCTAATATAATAAAGCCAAAAGTTGGATTGGGTTTGTCTACCTCTACTGATAAATTGACACAATTTCAGGCGAAATTGTTAAATAAACTCAATCTCAATCACATCAGAATAGATGTTAATTTGTTTAGAAAAGATTGGAAAATACAATTTCATAAATCCTTGGAACAGATTAAACTTATTCCAATAAAAATTGAATTAGTAATCCATGTTAGTCAATATTGGGAAATAGAAATTCAGAACTTGATTTCTGAAAACATCGACAAAGAAATAATTGACACAATCATTCTTTTCGAATTTCGTAAAGCAGGATTATCAAATGATATCATTAGTAAAGCTTTGCCATTGTTGAGAAATCATTTTTACGGTATAAAAATAGGTACAGGTACGGACGCCAATTTTGCTGAATTAAATAGATCAAATATAGACCCTAATCCATTTGATTTTTTGACATTTGGAATCAATCCCCAGGTCCATTTATTTGACGATCGGTCTGTTTTGGAAAATGCATATGCACAAAAGGAAGCGGTTCAATCGGCATTGGTTTTATCCAAAGGGAAACCCATTCACATTTCTGCTATTACATTAAAGCCACGATTTAATGCCGTTGCAAAAGACCCAAACGCCATACAAATACCCTTAACTGATGAAAGGCAAACTACAGAATTTTGCGCCAAATGGACTGCAATTAGCTTGAAATCAATCAGAGAAGCGGGAGCTTCATCCGTTACATATTTTGAAACAGTTGGACTAAGAGGCATAATGAACGAAAATGCATATCCGGTTTATGAGGTATTTGAAAATTATTTGTCAAATTGAGTCGCATAATTTTGCAATTGCTTCACTCATTAAAGAGTCCGATAGTTGTTCAAATTGAAATAATCCAATTAAAAGGGTTACTTTTGTGAGAAATTCACATCAAAAACTCCAAAAAATTTGTTATTTCAAGACCTTAACCTAATTGAGCCTATACTCAAAGCATTACAAAAAACAGGTTACAAAAATCCAACCCCTATACAAGAACAAGCCATTCCAATTATTTTGAAAGGAAAAGATTTGCTTGGTTGTGCTCAAACAGGTACAGGCAAAACAGCAGCTTTTGCTATTCCAATAATTCAAAAATTACATACTGCTGTAAATCCAACCAGAGGAATAAAAGCCTTAATTTTGACTCCAACCAGAGAACTCGCGATTCAGATTCAGGAAAATATTGAGACATATGGTCAATTTACCGGCCTTAAGCACTTGGTGATATTCGGAGGCGTATCGCAAGTGCCCCAAGTGGATAAACTTAAAAAAGGCGTAGATATACTAGTGGCCACCCCCGGTCGATTATTGGATCTGATGAATCAAAATTGGATCAGACTCAATGAATTGCAAATATTAGTTCTTGATGAAGCAGATCGTATGCTTGATATGGGTTTTGTAAATGATGTAAAAAAAATCATTGCTAAAATACCTCCTCAAAGACAAACATTATTTTTCTCTGCTACAATGCCTAAAGAAATAATGGCTTTAGCAAATTCAATACTTCGCAATCCTGAAAAAGTAGAAGTTTCCCCTGTTTCATCAACAGTAGAAATTATTGAGCAAATGGTATTCTGTGTGGAATCGGCCAACAAGCGACCTTTACTCGCTCATTTGTTAAAAGAGAAAAACATTAAAAGCGCACTTGTTTTTACCAGAACAAAACATGGAGCGGATAAAGTTGTCAAAGACTTATTACGAATTGGTGTCACCGCTGAAGCCATTCATGGAAACAAATCCCAAAATGCGCGTCAAAGAGCATTGAATAATTTTAAAGATGGCGAAACGAGAGTGTTGGTGGCTACTGATATCGCTGCTCGTGGAATTGATATTGATGACTTGAGCCATGTTATAAATTATGAATTGCCCAATATCCCCGAAACGTATGTTCATCGAATCGGGCGAACCGGTAGAGCAGGGGCTAGTGGTATTGCATATTCCTTTTGTGAGAGAGAAGAGCAAGCCTATTTGAGAGATATTGAAAAATTAATCGGCAAACCCGTACCGAAGGGTAATATCAATCCATTTACTGTAGTATTTTCAGGACCTATTCCTCCTCCTCCTCCGCAAGGTGGCGGTGGTGGCGGACGCAGCTCACGCCCTAAAAGTTCTTTTTCCAAAGGAGGTCCGCCAAGTGGTAAAAGGAATTCAGATTCTCGTCCATTCAGGAGGGATAGGTAATAATTTGTGTAACTTATAAATTACGTCATCCATGAAAAATGGCAAATCGATTTGTCATTTTTCATGGATGAAACACAGCCTTAATCTGACTTTTTGCCAAACTTATTGATTTCATTTTTAAGGAAATTGCCTATAGAACAGATAGTTATGTTGTCCTTGGTTTTCCAAGTAGGCGAATTTGGCGTAATTACATAATTTAAAGAGGTTTTCAAATCAGCTATGCATTCGTAATAGCCTTTAGTAAGGTCCGGTGCGTTTGAATATTTGATTTCAACACTAGCAATTGGTGTATTTCCTTGTAATAATACTAAATCCACTTCCGCACCATTGTGAGTACGGTAAAAGTACCAATTGGCAATGCTAGGTCGGTTCAAATATAGTTGCTCCACCACATATCCTTCCCATGATGCGCCTACATGGGGACTGGTTTTTAAGCTATCTTTATCTTTGATTTTGAGTAAATAATGCAATATTCCTGAAGTACGTAGGTATATCTTTGGCGACTTTACCAACCGTTTTCCATTGTTGATGTGTAAAGCTGGTAGTTTGTGTATAAGATATGCACCTTCGAGGAAATCAATGTATTTTCGTACGGTAGCACTACTTACGCCTAGCGAACGACTGAAATTTTCCAGATTTTCAATACCACCATTCAAGTGTGCAAGCAAATTCCAAATTTTGTCAATTATGCTGGGTGATAAGTCAATGCCAAACAGGAAATTAAGATCACGATAAATGTAGCTTTTGACAAAGCTATCCATCCATGCCATCCATAACTTGTTGTTTTTGACCAAAAGAGGTTCTGGGAATCCCCCCTTAAACCAATGATCGTCAAGCGAAATTTCCGCAGATGAAGCTTCAATCAAGTTAATTTGACCTATTTCTAAGTAGTAAATTCTTCCGGCTAAAGTTTCTGAAATACCCTTTACAATTGTTGGATTGGCTGATCCCAATAGTATAAATCGTGCAGGAACTCTATGTGCATCAATGATAGGACGTAAGTAGGTAAATAGTTCAGGAAGAACTTGAGCTTCGTCTATGACCACACAATGGTCTTTGTGGCTCATCAGAAAATCATATGCATTTGAAGCCAATATTTTTCGATGATCTTCATTTTCCAGGTCTAAAAATAACACTGGCTTATCAAGTTTGTCCGCCAAATTATGAGCAAGGGTAGTTTTTCCTACTTGCCTTGGTCCGGTAAGCATTATTGCGGGGAAAAACGATAAATATTCTACCAAATCATATACGTCTTCTCTATTTATCATGGTACAAAAATACATTTTGCACTGAAAAATACAAAATATAGTTAATAAAATTCATGAATAATATTAATGTTTATCCATGAAAAATGGCAAATCAATTTGTCATTTTTCATGGATAATAAAAAACTTAAATGGCTTATTATTAATACAATAGGTTATATTTAAGGTATAAATATTTAAAGTATATAAAAATTAAATAAAAGAAATTATAAATGCTTAAACTAAAGGCTTCATCCAAGAAATTACTTCCTTAATACCATCAGTTAACGAAACTTTAGGAGCATAATTGAGTGTTTTTTTTGCTTTGCTGATTTCTGCATAAGAAGCATGCATGTTTCCCACCGGGGCTTTTTTAAAGTTTTTAACAAATGGTGTCCCTGTTGTATTTTCAATGATATCAAGTACGCCATTTACATCAATAGGCGAACCACTACCTAAGTTAAATGTGTCATGAATTGGTGTTTCTTCATTTTTTACCAAATATTTTAGTGATGAAACTAATCCAGGAATTATATCACTTATAAAAGTATAGTCACGCATTATTTTTCCTTCTGTGTAAATATTTAAGGGTGCGTTTTTCAAATTAGATTTTACAAATTGATATATACCACTATCAGGACGTTGTTTGGGTCCATATACTGAAAATATCCGCAATACTATGGCCGAAAATTGATACAATTCATGATACATTCTAATCAATGACTCCGCCGATTGCTTAGTAGCTGCATAAGTAGTTGTAGGTGTGCCTAGTACAGTGGTTTCGGTAAAAGGTGCTGTACTTACATTGCCATATACACTTGAAGATGAAGTAAATACCAATTTATCAATCTCAGCTTCTCGCATTGCTTCCAACAACGAAATAGTGCCTTGCACATTAGTTGAAATAAATTCTGTAGGATTTTTTATTGAATTTGCACCGCCACTTCTTCCTGCCAAATGAAATACGGCTTCAATTTTTTTGGAGGTCATAATATCAATCAAATCGTCAGTATTTCGTACATCACCGGTAATCAAATGAAACTTAGGATTTTCTTTAAGTTCCTTTATATTTTCTTGTTTGATCACTTTTGAATAGAACTCATCAAAATTATCCAAACAAATAACTTTGTGATTTTCTTTAAGCAATTGTTCGCACAAATGTGAACCAATAAATCCGGCACCACCGGTTACGAGTATGTTCATGATGTTGTCAATAATTGAGTTAGTGTGTTATTGAGTGACTGAGTTAGTGAGTTTTGAATGATTGAATTACAGATTGATTAAATGAATATATGAGTAAATGATTAAATAGTGAAAATTGTCTTTTATTAAGTTTTTGTCAAATTAATAATTTAACATTTATCATTTAACATTCAACACTTTTTCAAATCCTCCATTCACTATTCAATATCGAAATGGCATGATGTGCCGTAAGGTCAAATTGGCAGGGTACTACCGATATAAAATTATTTGCAATGGCCCATTCATCAGTATCTTCACCTTTGTCCATATTTATGAATTCACCCGTCATCCAATAATATGATTTATTACTAGGATCTTTGCGTTCTTCAAACTCTTCCTGCCATTTGGCATTAGATTGTCTGCATACTTTTATTCCTTTGATGGGTTCAGACTTTTTTTCAGGGAAGTTAACATTCAATGCAACATATTTTGGAATACCTTGTTCCAAAGCCTCTTTTACAATCATTTTCACAAATTCGCCTACATGCGAAAAATCTGCATTGTGACCATAATCACAAAGTGAAAAACCAATGGATGGGATTCCTTCAATTGCTGCTTCAATTGCAGCTGACATGGTACCTGAGTATATTACACTTATAGATGAATTGCTTCCATGATTTATTCCACTTACAACTATATCCGGACCGCGGTCTTTTAGCACCATGTGTTTGGCAAGTTTAACACAATCAGCAGGTGTGCCTGAGCAAGTATAGGCCTCAATTCCTTCTCCAAATTCTTCTGATTTTTCAAGACGAAGTGGATCTTTTACTGTAATTGCATGTCCCATTCCTGATTGAGGGCTATCAGGAGCAACAACTATTACTTTGCCAATTTGATCCATTAAGGCAACCAAAGTATGAATGCCTTTGGCTGTAATTCCGTCATCGTTAGTTACGAGTATTAAAGGCTTTGCTTTCAATGTATATTCTTTCGAGGCAAATATAATGATATAGTGATGGTATCAAATCATCAATTATACACAATTAATATTTAGCATTATAAATCAACCGGTATTGCGCATGGCACTTGCAATTGCATTAATCGACATTAATAAAGAAAGCAGTATCTTTTCAGTTTCGGCACCTTCAGTACCTATTGCTTTTAACTGTCGCCATTTCTTTAATTGATATATTTGATTTTTATGCAAGATTTCCATTCCTTTAGAACGTATCAAATTGGAATAATAATGTTGTGAACGTCTTGTAGCAAATGGGGTTGGGAATAGAATCTCCAACATTTTTCTTGTTTTGCTTAACTCTCCTAATATTAGATCCAATATTTCTTTTTTGACTTTATCATCTTCCACCAAGTCGGCATAGGCTTTCATAATATGCTCATCGGTGGCAGCCAAACTGGTATCTACATTGGTGAATATATAGGTAATTAGCGCATTAGTTTTTATTGCCTCTTGTATTTTTGTAAACTTATCAGGGAATTCTTTTTGTAGCTTTTCTAATGTAGAACCTACACCATACCAGCTTGTAATATTTGAGCGAGATTGGCTCCAGCTAAATACCCATGGAATTGCTCTTAAGTCTTTTAGAGTACGAGTGCCGGTTCTTCTGGATGGTCTTGATCCAATTCTGCTAGACTCAATCGCATCAATTGGAGTTGCCTCGCCAAAAAACACTATGAAATTAGGGTTTGAGATTAAATCTAGATATATTTTTCGACTTTCGGCTGCCATCCAAGTGAGAGTTTCAGCAAATTCATGGGGTTTCTTTTCAGTATATTTATGCAAAATGGAGTTCCCTGCAGTACCTGCAACCAATAATTCAATATTGTTGGCAGCATTCATTTTGTTAGCATATTTCTGTGAAATGGTTTCTCCTTGTTCCGTCAATCGGAAGTCACCGTTAATAGAAGAATGTGGAAGGGTTCTGATAAACCAATTGGTTGGACCGGCTCCTCTGGATATTGTTCCTCCTTTCCCATGGAAAAATCTTATCTTAATCCCAAAGTTTTTACCGATTTCTGAAAGTTGTTCTTGTGCCATGTACAGATTCCATACACTAGCCAGAATGCCACCATCTTTGTTACTATCGCTATAACCAATCATAACTTGTTGTACCAATGATTTTTCGCCTTTGAGTTGTTTTTGGTATTCAAGACTTTTTCTTGTAATTGGGTGCTCTAAGAAGTTTTTTAATATATCCGGACTCTGTTGCAAGTCTTCAATGGTTTCAAATAGTGGAACTACCGGTAATTTACATACCAAACCATCAGCCGTGTGATCGGTTAATCCTCCTTCTCTTGCTAAAATATAAACCGATAAAAGATCGGATACACTGCGAGTCATACTTACAATTAAGGAGCCCATAGGGAACACACCGAATTTGTCAACATGGTCGGCCACTACTCTATAGCATTTGATAACTGCATCTGCTTCCGGTTCCAATGTCATACGAGGATGCGTGAATGGTCTGGCCGACTCCAATTCCTTACTTAAAAAAGCAACTCGTTCATCTTCAGTCCAATCTGCAAATTTGTAGTTTTTAAATCCCGCGGCTTTCAACAACTGCGTAATGGCTTTGTCGTGAAAAGCACTATTTTGACGGATATCTAAAACAGCCATGTGAAACCCAAAGGTTTCGACCAATCTAATAGCTTCATTTACATCAGAATAGGCAATCGCTTTTGCTCCATAACTTATTAATGAGCTTTGTAAAATTCGTAAGTCCGACACCAATTCATGTGCAAATACATAATCATTCACGTCCTGATTGATATGAGTAATATGGTCTCTTTCAATATCTATTGGTAATTTTAAAAGCATCAAGTTTAAAAACTGTCGGAATGCCTCGCCCTTATTTCTATTTACGGCTTTTATACCTTGTTCGCCAAATACATTCTGAATTTCTTCAACTCTGTTGCGTAAAGTTTCATCGCAATCAGCCAAACTCTGACTAAAACTCAATTTTTTGATTAAATCGGTTAAAGTTCGTTTGATAATAACAAATGAATTCAAGCGTAACGTTTCTAACGTAAATTTGGTCACTGAATCAGTGACAAATGGATGCCCGTCTCTATCGCCTCCCACCCAATCGCCAAAACATATTTTTGGGAGGTTACTCGCATCTCTAATTAACTCAGGGTCAAATCCTACCGAATCCCATGCCTGCACAAGTCTACGATCGTGAATCTGAATTACTTCGGGGAATACATTACTCAAATAATGCAAAACATTGCGCAATTCGGTAGTTACATCCGGTTTTTCAAGAAATATTTCACCCGTTTTCCAAAGTCGGTACAATTCAAGTTTGATTTCTCTGGTAATTTCATTTTGCTCAGCTTCCGTCCACATATTGTTTTCTCGCTTTACTAGAAGCAGATACAATGCTCTATGATGTTCGAGTACTGTAGCCCGTTTGGCTTCTGTAGGGTGAGCAGTAAGCACCGGTTCAACTCTGATTTCGGATAAAAGAGATGCTATTTCTGTATCTTTTATTCCGTTATTTTTAAGCATTAATAAATTTTGCGCCCAAAGTCCATTCACGCTAGCCATCGTTTTTTCGTTTTCTCTGCGTCTGCGTGCCTGCACAGCTCCATTTTCCTCACACATATTCATCAATTGGAATACAATTGAAAAAAGTTGAATGTGTTTTTCGGTAAACTTTTCTGCTGAATAGGCTGCAATTTTATTCAAATAGGGAATTTGAGTGGATAATTCTTTTTCATCATTTTCAACCAAAACTTCCCTCAAACATTCAAGCAAGAATTCAAAATCGATATAAGGCTTGCCTAGTTTTTCTTTTACAAGTTCCAGACATTCTTCTTTTCCCGGCGAGTCTAATAATGTGGTATTTTTCATAGGTTTATACGATTTGATTTGAAAGAATTGTATTAGGGCTTTGGAAAATTACATTATAGGTAAATAAAAAACAAAATATTTGTAAAAAGGGTTGAAATTTTAATGAACTTAAGCCAAAATTGAGATAAAATAAACAATTTCTGTATTCTACAATGATATATGATTATGATTGTGCAATAGTTGGTGGTGGATTGGCAGGTTTAACTTTGTCAATCCAATTGGCTCAAAAAGGTATCAAAACTATAGTGTTTGAAAAAGAAAAATATCCATTTCATAAAGTATGTGGAGAATATATTTCAATGGAGAGTTTTGATTTTGTGGAGAAGTGTGGTGTGCCACTTTCGCAAATGCATGTTCCAAGAATTACAGAACTTAATGTAAGCGCACCATCTGGCAAAATGATTACTTCAAAACTCAATCCTGGAGGTTTCGGAATTAGCAGATATGTGTTAGATGATTTATTGGCACAAAAAGCTAGGGAATTGGGAGTGATTGTAATGGATGGAAATAAAGTTATTGACGTAATAACTGAAAATGGAAACTATTCAGTTGTTACTGAAAATCAATTATATACTACAAATACTGTAATAGGTTCCTGGGGGAAACGGTCGAATATGGATGTGAAATTGAATAGAAAATTTATTCAAAAACATCAACCGGTTCATAGGAATTATGTGGGGGTTAAGTATCATGTTAAGTTTCCTTTGGCAAATAACATCATACAATTACACAATTTTGAAAATGGTTATTGTGGGATATCAAAAGTTGATAATGATATTTGTTGTTTGTGTTACCTTACCACAGCCGAATATTTGCAGAAATTTGGTACGATAAAAAAACTACAAGAAGCAATTTTATTTAAAAATCCTCATTTGAGAAATATT
This sequence comes from Bacteroidota bacterium, assembly GCA_033763735.1. Lineage (GTDB taxonomy): Bacteria > Bacteroidota > Bacteroidia > Cytophagales > UBA9547 > JANRJY01. The sequence goes on from JANRJY010000115.1 coordinate 97,674, forward strand.
TTTACGAACGCAGAATTTTTGTTTGATTCTCCTTTGTCAATTTCACAAATTAACTTTTCAAATAAATCCCAGAATGATATCAATTTAATTTATTTGGGTGATGCTGCAGGAATGATTGCACCTTTATGTGGAAATGGTATGAGTATGGCCATGCATGCCTCTAAAATAGCTTCCGGAGTCCTTTTAAATTATTTTAACGGCAAAATATCCAAACAAGAGATATTTCAAAAATATAATGAAGCTTGGAAAAAAGAGTTTACCACCCGAATAAATGTAGGAAGAATGATACAATATTTATTTGGAAAACCCCAGCTTACTGATTTGGTTATTTCATCTATTAAGCCATTTCCAAAAGTTGTATCCGGGCTCATTTCACTAACCCATGGAAAGGCATTTTAATAATTTGTGTAAATAATCCCTTTTAAGTTTTTTTACTTTATTGTAATATTTACAATACATTTATAAAGCATCATTATCTGAAAACGAGATTACTTTTTTGCGAATTTCTGGTTAATATTTAATAAGTTAAATAATTTTTATAACAAACTGTATATTAATGTTTTAGTTCATTAAAGAATAATATTAACATCACCAATCGAATGTTAATTAATCAATTTTTTTTATTAAATATTAGTAATGTGTCAATATAAAACTTACATTTACGGAATTATAATTAACAATTAACATGAGTCAAGGAACAGTAAAGTTTTTTAATGAAACAAAAGGATTTGGATTTATTAAAGAAGAATCAACAAACAAAGAGTATTTCGTTCACGTATCGGGATTAAAAGACGATATCAGAGAAAGTGATGTAGTGACTTTCGACATTCAAGAAGGTAAAAAAGGATTAAATGCAGTTAACGTAAAATTGGCTAACTAGTTAGAACATAACCGCAAATTAAAAATTTTAAGCCCCTTTCATGGGGCTTTTTTTTTGCCCTTTTATATAAATTATAGCAAAAGAGAGTCTATTCTGTGAGCTTGTACCATTTGTCTTTTGTTTGACCATGAAAAGACTGTAAATTTCCCATCTTGTGAAGCAACCAGTGCTAATGAATTGCGTTGATCATGAACAAATTGCGCGGCTGATAAGTGTCTTGTACCACCGGAATGTGCCGGATTGATGATTTTAGCTTCTCCGCTATATATGGGTTCTGTCAAATAAACAAACTCCACCATTGAATTACCTTCAGGTCTTTTGATTTTTTCTCCAAAGGATAGCAATTCATATTCATCATTCATGATAATGGCCCCATCAATAGCAGTGAGCCCGGCAATCAGATCAATTTCTCTGTTCAATGCTAATTGCCAGGCGGCAAAGTCATCTTCAGTAACATTATCTTTTACCAATTGAGTAAGACCTTTGAAGGTAGGATGTATGGAGTAATGCAATGGATGTCTTATGGAATTGCGCCAATTTGAGTCGTTAGAAGGAACCACCAGCAATGTACCCCCCTTTTTATGTGATCTGATGGATACAGCCAACTGTAACATCACATTTATAGCGTTTTTTTTGTCTTCTTTCGGGTTAAAATCAAACATGTTTTTGATCAATCCTGGACAATCATTCATTTCAGTATTCAAGTCATCAACAATTTTAACTTCGTCTCCCGTCAAAATG
>JANRJY010000123.1:0-103302 GCA_033763735.1 Bacteroidota bacterium
AAAGTGTCAAAAAATAAGCAGCAGCAAATAAAAAAGTTGCTGCTGCTTAGGTAAGATAATTTTTATTTATTTCGAAAATTGAACATTTAAAGTTTGAATATCATTTGGTACAAAAGGCATCAATCCTGTTAAAGTTGATAATCCGTTAAAACCGGTTACAGAACTTGGAGCGGAACCAGCGTAAAGGAATCCCGTTTGGTCAAAGAACCCAGGAGGGTTGGCATTTTTTAAGTAATCATTAATTAAAGACTCATTGGCACTGCCCCATTTAGCAACAGCTGCATTTTTCAATACATTTTTTATACTGTAGGTATCCATCAATGTATTATTGATTGTGGTGATAGAAGAAAGTGGCAAAGCAATTTCGGCAACACCTGTATTAAGAGCTATGTTTACTTTTGCTCTAAAAGCATAATTTATGGTACCAAGAGCCAAATCACCTGCCATTACGTTTGGATGGTTTGAATTACCCACGATATCAAGAATGTCACCTGTTTTGGTTACATTCATACGCAAAGCTGTTAGGCCAACTGTGGACGAAACCCCACTTATGTATATTTGCATTCTTTTTTCAGCACCACCTCCCGGGTTTTCATCATAATCAATTCGATACATGGGATTTGAACCAGCCACTGTATTGTTAGGCTCCACCGCATTATAACTTATTATTGCAGTACCTTTAATTGGAGCCGAATTAAAAAATACTTCTATAGCTGAAAGTCGTAACGAAGAATCTCTAATTAGTAATCGATATTCATAAATTGAATTTTCAAATTTTGCATTTTTTACTACTATTATTGTTTTGAATTTATTGTCTTTGTCATCTTTAAAGGTCACATTCATTTCAGTAGTTAAATTATATGTTTTGATAAAACCCATAATCGAAGTAACTAATGAAGCGGCATCATCTCCTAATTTTATATATCCTCTTAAACCTTCATAGATTACATTACCACTTAATGCTGGATCAGCAGCCTCAATCCTTCCATTTTCCATTCGAGAAGTGGTTTTAGGGGTTCCGTTTAGCGAACTAGGAATTGGAATCCGGAATGTAGTAGGTACAGCTAATGAACTACTTGGAGTGGATGGATTGGGATCTGTTTTTTTGGTTTGACAACCAATAATTATCGTAATTATAGTCAATAAGGCCGTAATATTCTTTTTCATGGATTTTAGTTGTTTATTTAATAATGACTTTATTACAAAAACAGGTATTTTGTAAATGAAATATTGGTAAATTTATAAACTTTGTTGGAATAATTATGCATTTCCAATTTGAATTATTTTTCTGGTATTTGTTTTGCCTACCAGAACTTGCACCTCAGCATTAGATACTTTAAAATAATTTGCCAAAAATTTAACCAGATATTCATTAGCTTCTCCTTGAATAGGTTTTGCTTTTATTTTGACATATAACACATTTTCTTTCCATTCTGCTTTATCAATTTTTGAATTAGGTTTTACAACCACACTTATTTTCATTAATCTAATTATATTATATTTTAAATGTTAAAAAAGTATAATCCTTGTTTTAATTGTAAAATAAAGCAAAAATTACATCAATTATTATTTACAAATCTCTCAAAAAAGTCAAAAATTATTTTTCTAAACTCTAAACTCTAAACTCTAAACTCTAAACTCTAAACTCTAAACTCTACTTCACCCTACCTGCACTACCTCTTTGAAGTATATCATATTCAAAATCAGGGCAAGGAAGCGATCGCATAGGTTTTTTTGTGTGTTTGGTCCTGAATACGTATGATAAATGAATTTCATGTGCACCACCTGTTGAAAGTCCTTGAGATGAAATGGTTAAGTCGTAACTATAGCCAAATCCAATTCCAAACAAACTAGTTCCTACTAAAAATACTATGGATTCATTGTTTCTGTAAGTTGTGTTTGAAGAAGTTTGAGTAGTATTAGTGCCTGTATTGGCTGAATTATTGCTTGGAGCAATTGTAGAAACGCCTTCAAAAGGAATTCCTCTATACCAAATACCTGCTATCGACCATTTGTATGTCCAATACAAACCCAAATCCACCTGATCGCTTGCTTTAAGTAAAAAATGGTCTGCTTGTCTTTTATATGTCATGGTTGGCGTTAAGGCCATCATTATAAAATTGCCAGTATGTAAGCCTTCATTATCCCTGTTTATTACAATTGGAATTTTGTATCCGGCAGTCAATGTCATTTTCAATGGCAGCACGCTTGAATTGCTATTCAAAACGGAATATTTCGGAATATTCATATGATGTGCAGATAAGGAAACATATAAGCTCTTAGCATAATAAATTACTCCACTACTGATATCAGGAACTATTGCTGCTTGAAAATTTTTAGCGGAATTGTCAAATCGACCATCATTATTGTATTGACTTGGTAAACCGTCTTGTACAGAAATTGCTGGCTGTGTAAAACCACCCTGTAATCCAAAACGTACGGTCTGTCTGCTATCAATCTTGAGTTCATATGCATACTGGAGCATTACACTTGTATTTACAATTTTATTTAATGATTGATAATCTTGCATGATGTATCCACCTACGCCACTATTGTATTTCATGGAATAAGTATCAAATGAAACTAAATAAGTATCGTACCTCGCATTTTGTCCTACCCATTGCCAACGAGCATGTGCAATGGCTCTGTTCCCGTGGCGGCTACCTGCAAATGCAGGATTAAGATAAAGCGGTACATTATAAAACATCGAGAACTGAACATCCTGAGCAAATAGCCCAAGCGTACAAACAAAAAATAGTAGAAGTGTCTTAAGTATTTTTTTCAACATAAATTTACTACCAAATTAAGACATAAATTTTGAAACTATACAATCTATCATACGCAATTTTACATGAGAGGTGTATGGAACTTGGTTGTTTTCTTCGATCTTTTACTAAATGATAAGGTTGTTTTGGCCGAAACTTCAAAAGCATTGGTACCCGGTCCAAGCTGCGATTGTGACATTGCAGTAGTATAAATATCATAACTTAAACCTATACCATAGTATTTACTTCCAAACCCAAATTGTGGAATGATGGCATCTCCAATTCTATAAGATGCACCAAAAACCAGTCGTGTAGGTTTTAAATATTCATCATGATCCGGTAACAGGTAGGTGAAATTTGCTCCGGTTGAAACGAAATTTGTCTTACCCTGGCTCCACCATACAAAGTTTGGGGATAAATTGAGCATTTTGGCAACATGAATTTCTAACCCAGAATGAACTTTAATTAATACAGGCAAATTTGAGGTTTTACCTTCCGCAAATGCTTCATTAGGGGAGGTTAAATGGGAAAAAGCACTTCCCAAATAAAAACTGATTCCGGGTGCATATATATTTCTACCTGCATTGTAATAATACAAAAATCCGGCACTTACTGCAGGAATAATTTTAGGAGCCACCGTTTGAAAAGCACCATCATTGGAAGTAGCAGAATTATATAAGTTATCAGAATATATGTCATACCCTGAGCCCCACTTACGAGGTCCGTAAGTATATTGGATAATTCCTAAAGATGCTCCAAAAGTTAAATTTTGTGCGATAGTTGAATTGATTTTGATGTTGTAAGCGCCATTGAGTGTTGCTCCTAAGGTATTGCGAGCACCTGAACCTGCATTTTCCTGATAAATATTTAACCCAAATCCGCCTTTGTGATAGGCATCTTCTCCTTTGTCATGGTAGGGTAATATGATTGATAATGAGGTGGTTTGAAATGGGGTAGTAGAAGTCCATTGTTCTCTGTGAATGGCATTGACAGAAAACCTATGTTCCAATCCTGATAATGCAGGATTCAGATAAATAGATGATGCGTAAAGCTGCGAAAAAATAGGATCTTGTTGGCCAAAAGTATTAAAAAAAGCAAACATTAGTATGCCAAAAACTAATGAAAACCACTTGTTGAGTTTACTCATTTATATTACAGAGGGCAATAATAAGAAATTTTTTACCATTTTAACACCTTTTAGTTACTTTCGTATAAGATAATTGTATTAACTAAAAATTTGGAAGGCTGCTGAAAATATTGATATATTTACCACAATTTACTCTAAAAGTTTTTGAATCTATGGGAAATATAGATGCAAATTATCCAAAGAAAAGAATATGAAACACAAACTACTCTTACCTTTTCTATTACTTGTTTTAATTTTTTCTGAAGTAAAAGCAACTCACGTTGTTGGTGGGGTTTTGGAATATACAAGGTTAGGACCTGGAACACTCCCCAATTCATCAAGATATAAAGTTACTTTAAGGTTATGGCGTGATGCAGATGGTAACCCTTGGTTTCCAATCAATCCTATGATCGAGTGTAGAGGAGATACATTAGGTTACACTTCTGCCGGATTTGATCCTTACTCATCAGTAGCAATGGGTATTAACCCGTTTACCACCAACGCAGGAATAGGCAGAATGGTTGATAGAGGACAAGGTGGTTGGGTTGGAAGAGCATTGCCACAATTTATTCGTGATTTTCGAATAGCATGCGGAAGTCCTTTGGATACCATGACCATTCGTCCCGGGGCGTTATCTTCAACAAATAGCAATAATAATACTCGAATTTTACCTTCATCTCAACTTCCTACTTATGAAAATCCGGGTTATGATTGGACAAGAAGAAATTATCCGGCAGCTCAATACAATGCTAACGGATTTGGGTATACAACAGGAGTATGTAATGCTGCAGGGGCTTCATTAGGAGCAAATGCTAGTAAATTCCCTAGTTATACAGAAGCCTGTATTGGTGGTAGGCAATGTATTCAGCCCAATGTGGTAGATAGTTGTACCATTGTGCCAACCGTAATTATCCAATATGCAAGCTATACCAGGGTAATTGAGTTGCCAAATATTCCCGGAGGATATCACCTTTGGTACCGTCTATGTTGTAGAAATCTAGCTTTATTAAATGTTGTTGATCCAAATGGAACGGCTTTTGCGGTTTATGGTCGAATTCCTGATATTGCGCAACTGGATAATTCTCAATACACAGGTGCGGTACCAACAATCACCGGATTTTTCAGCACTAATACCATCCCCACAACCACTACTACAAGTACGGTAACTACTACTACCGGCCCGGTGAGAGTAACAACTGGTCCTGCAACTACACTTACTAGTCCTGTTGTAACATCCACAGGTCCGGTATTGACAACCACCAGTAATTCATTTACAACAACAAGTGCTTTGGTCAATCAAGCGGGATCGGTATCCACAATTACAAGTACGCTTCGAACCATAACAAGTTCCATTACCACAGTTACAAGTTCCGTAATAAGTGTAGTAGGATTTGTGCGTACAATTACAGGTACATCTAAGTTTATCACTACCAATAGAACTACTATTACATCTATCAATATTACACTTACAGGTATTATAACTACAACTTCTGCAGTTGCCAATGCTCCATCAAGTTTGCGTGAAGTTTATCGAACGCTTTCAACAACAGCAGGACTTAGTTATACGGTTAATTTAACTACCACTGGAGTATCCAATTATACAACTACAAGTGTTCCAATAAGTACTACCACTGGTCCACCAGTTGGCATAATTAACAAAGTTTCAAATTCTGCCCCTCGTTATAAAGGTAATCCACCGTTATTTATTTGTCAATATAATAGTGCAGTTCAAGCACTTGGCATTAATCAAAATGCGGTTTTTGATCACAGCGCAGTAGATCCGGATGGTGATTCATTGGTGTATCAAATGTCAACTCCTTTTGATGCTGATGATTTTAGCAATGTGACAACTGCACCCTTCACCGGTACATGGAATGGAGGAATAGTTAACATCAATGGTTCTGTATTTAATCCCGGAGATGCTTTATTTGCAACTACGCTTGCCGGGGCTCCGCCATATCCACGAAGTGTCAATTTGGCTACATTTAATCAAGCTGTGTTCACTGCAGGAAAAACTTTTAGCACACCAATGAGTACCACACCCGGATTTGGCCCCGCTTTACAATTGAATTCTGTTACAGGTGCTTTGGATATGAGACCATGGAATTTAAATATTCCGGTTGGACTTTATGTTGTAAATATTAGAACACGCGAGTTTAGAAGAGGCACTGGAGAGTTTTTGGGCGAAATAGCGCGGGATTATCAATTTAGAGTACTCTCATGCCCATTACCTGCCAGAGCTGCAATTGGTATTTCTTTAGGTTCAGTTAATGCTTGTAATACACTTAATGTGAATGTTCCAAATAATAGCACACCGGCTGCTTTCGTTGCCAACTTATTTTACTGGGATTTTGGCAGGGACAGATATACCATTACCGGCGGAAATCTGCAACAAAGACTAAGTCCTACTAATGTTATATTGTCAGGTCCTCAAGCTGCAAACACCACTACTTTGGCTACGCCATTGTTCAATTATCAACAACCGGGTAGCTATTATACTAAATTGGTGATTATGGATAGAGGAACAAAATGTTCCGATTCCGTTTACCAAGTTGTAAATGTTTCTTCACTTCGTGCCGGATTCACTCAAGTTCCTAATGGATCCATTTGTGTAAGAAATCAAATAACATATGATCCATATAATACGGCTTCTGTAGCAGGTTTCATAACTATTTCGGGTACAAGTTTATGGACTAACCCAGCTACAAATCCAATTCCAAAAATGGTGGTAACTTCCTTTAATGGAGTTACTTCTGTAACTAGTATTCTAAACTATAAATGGATGCCTTTGGCTTCAACAGGTCGTCAGTTGCCGTTACCACAGGATACCATTCCACCTGGTCCCGCTGAGCGTTCTAAAGTAGTTTCCATGCAATGGGATTTTGGAGACGGAACCATTCAAAATTTAACGTTGACAAGTTTCAATTCTATTACAGGCATACACACCTTTGGTCCTGCAGGTGGAGTACAGCCAAATGTTACAATTCTTGGTCCTAATGCCCTTGCAGGAAATTTAGGATGGCCAAGGGTATTGTATACATTTCCAAACCCTGGTACATATAACATCAAATTAACAATTCAAAATCAATTCGGATGTATTGGAACATATACGACAACTTCTGTGGTCGTTCAAAACAGACCTACGGCAACAGGGATTGGAGGAAATGTTTGCGTTAATAATCCTATAGTAACTATTACAGGCACTCTTTCAGGACCTGCAGGAATATCCGGAGGTATATGGTCGGGTGGAGCAGGAACTTATTTGCCATTTGCTAACATGTCAAATTTGGGTTCAAATTTATCACTCACGTACCGACCATCAGCAGCTGAAAATGTACCAGGTAATACTGTGTTTTTTAATTTGGAAACGCGTGGTTTATATGTTTGTCCAAATGGTACTTTTACGGGAATTCCAGTTTTAATTAATCCTAGTCCTTATGTGGAGGCAGGCCCTGCAGGTACTGTTTGTGGAAATAATTTGATTTATACTTTGAATGGCGTAGTTACAGGCACTGGGACTGCTGGAGCTTTCACCGCATTTTGGAGAAGGTCAACCCGACATGGATGGGCCAGTCCTGGTAAATTTCAAAGCAGTAATACTGTAACTAGTAACAATTTATCAGACTCTTATTTATTCTCTAAAAATGATAGTTTGAATGGTTCAGTAACTTTAGTTTTAGTTTCTCAGAATAATGGAATTTGTTCATTGGTTTCAGATAGTATCACCATTAGTGTTTTGCCGGCATCCGCACTTCCGAAGGCATTGGCGGGCCTGGACCAATCTGTTTGTTCCAACAATTCAAGAGTTAATCTAAGTGGCTCGGTTCAGAATAGTCCCGGTGGAATTTGGACTAGAATAGGAAGTGGTGGATTTGGGTCAGGAAATACTTCAAATTCATCAACACTATCCGGAACAAACGCATTTTACACACCTTCAGCTGCCGATGCCGCTGCTGGTTCTGTAAGATTATTGTTGAGTACTACCATTCCGGTGTCAAATGGATCTTGTAATAATGTGACAGATACAATGATTGTAACCGTTTTGCCTCCTCCAAGTGCTGTAGTTCAATTGAATTTATCTTCGCCAACAATTTGTGCAAATAATCCGGTTGTAACCGCATTTGCAACTATTACAGGTGCTACAGGTTTGGTTTGGAGCATGATAAATGTGATACCTGGAACTTATGGAACCGGTACTTATAGCCCTACTTCTGTTTCGCCTAATCTTGTTACATTGCCGGGACTTAACAGGTTTAGATCATCTGTAACATATACATTGTCGACCCTTGACTTAACTACTTCTATAACAGGTATTTCTAAAACATTTGAAATTACTACTACAGGTAATTTAAATGGTTGTAATTCAATTACTTCCCGATCTTCAAATGTTTTTCCATTAGCAGCTCCTCAAGTAACCATTGCTGGTGCACCTAATGCATTTGTTTGCAAAAACGGCCCACCTTTTCCATTAAGTTTCAGTGCTACAAATACTTTTGCAGGTATAAACACCATTAGTTGGCAACGTAGTGGAACAGGTACTTTTACGCCATCATCGAGTAATGCTACTCCAATTTACAATTATACTGCTGCTGACGCTGCTTCTGGTACTGTTAATATTTTTGTATACTACACACGTACTCTGGATAATTGCTTAGCAGTTGGTGATACACTCACCTTAAATTTTACTAATCCTCCTACTGTTAGCGGAGGAAATACAGTGTTGGTTTGTGAAAATAATTTAAAGGCGCAATTAAATGGTAGTGTAACTGCACCAGCTACGGGAGGTATTTGGAATAATCAAGGTTCGTCCGGTAAGTTTACCTCGACAATCACAGGTGGAACTACCAGTACGATATTATCGGATTTTTATTTCCCAACTGCTACTGAACTTGCTAATGGTTTCGTAATGCTTACCTTATCAGCAACGGGACCTGCAATTGGTACGAATCCGGGACAGTGTTCTCCTGTGGCTTCCACAATGATGATTTCATTTACGGGTATACCACAAATTTTCCTTGGAAACGTACCGATTATTTGTCAAAACAACCCTACTTTAAACTTAAATGCTTCCGTTATTGGACCAAATATTTCTCTTGCGACCAGAAGTTATTGGAGTGGAGGATTAGGAACCTATAATCCATCTCCAAATAACTTTAGTGTGGTAAATACAAGCCAAGGATTAGTATCCGCAGGCGCTACATCATATACACCTACAATTCCTGAAATTAGTTCACTATCTGTTCCACTAACTATTTCAACAACCGGACTGGGTGCCTGTGCAGATATTCAATTAAGTACTACAATTGGTATAGCACCTAGACCAACTGCTACCATATTGACAAAAAACATCACTGTTTGTGGCAATAATGCATCATTCAATTTATCTGCAACTGTAACTGGTGCTACAGGTGGAACTTGGTCAGGAGGGATGAATCCAGTTAATACTTCTGGAGCAGGTTTTTCTGCAACTTATATACCTTCTTCTACAGAAATAAATAACGGAAGTGTCAAATTGTTTTTTACAACCCAGGGTGTTGCAAATAATTGTAGTAATGTTACGGACAGTGTTTTGGTAACTATAACTCCTGCTCCTATTGTACAAACAAGCGGAAGTATAAGTGTATGTGGTACTAATCTGGCTGTAACTATAACAGGAAGTGTACAAAATGCAGGTATAGGTGTGTGGTCGACTTCAGGTACGGGATCATTTTCCAATAGAACAATCCCTGGCGCTGCAGGTTTTGTCACCAGAGTATATAATGCATCATTAGCTGATACCGCTTCCCCAACTCCAACATATTTGACATTGACATCCGGTCAAAATGGTAATTGTACGGCTGTATTTGATCGAATCAATTTAAGTTTTGGCAAATCACCGGTAGCAAGTGCCGGATTAGATCAAACGGTTTGTTTAAACAATTTGCCTATCCAACTAAGTGCGGGTGGTAATGCAGGTGCTTGGACCGTTCGAACAACTGTAAGTGCTTTGTATACAGCAGGGACATTTGTTAATGCTGGAAATAATACTACCAGTACTATTTATACAGAGAATTACAATCCTCCACTTTCATTGCCGGACAAAACAGTTCTGACTTTTGAATGGAAAACTAATCCACTGGGTGTTTGTGCCTCTGTTTCTGATTTTGTAAATGTAACTGTGCTTTCAGCTCCTGTAATGACTATCACTACTTCCAGTCCAGTATGTGGAAGCAACGGTTCATTTAGAGTTGGATTAATTAGTGGCGGATCAATTAGTTCTGCTACATTAACTACATCTGGTTCAGGACGATTCCAAAGTACTGGTGCATCTTTTTCTTTATTACCTACAGTTACAGGAGCTTTGTTTGAAGATGTGTATATTATGTCCGCTGCGGATATTCTTAGTGGGGTAGTAACTATATCTGCATCGGCAGTGGGTAATCCAATTTGTAATGCAGTAATAGTTAGTCAAACAATCTCAATTGAACCTGTCATTCAAGCAAATGCAGGTCCAAACAGATTAATTTGTTCAGAGAACGGTACTGTACCGCTTTTTACAGAAATATTGAGAAATGGAGTTCCCGCGACAATTCCCGGATTAACATTTGGTTGGCTTTCTTCAATTCCGGGTGTTGGAATTATAAATAATTCTAATAATAGTTATAATGCAAGTTTTACTAAAACGCCAACTGACCCTCAATTTTCTGGTACTGTTCCTTTTACTTTAACTCCAAATAGTTTCAATGGATGCCCGTCAAGAGCGGCAAATGTTTTCTTGACATTTGTTGCTGCTCCAACAGCCACCATTACAAGTGCACCAATAGAAGTATGTTCCGATACCGCTTATATTCAATTAACTGGAACAGTTACAGGAGCTGCCGGAATGGTATGGGTTACTTCAGGCACAGGTGGTTCATTTTCTCCTAGTGTTAACGTGAGCAATCCAAAATATATACCATCTGCTTCTGATAGAAGTGCCGGAATAGTAAGATTTGCGATATTAACCACGGGAACCGGATTGTGTACTGCCGTATCTTCAGGAGTACGTTCTGTAGATATTACAGCTAAGCCTACACTTACCGGAGGAGGCAATATGACGATTTGTGGTAATAACCCTTCTGTACTATTGTCTGGTTCACAATTAATTGTAATAAATACTTCTTTTCCAAACCCTACAGTTGCTTGGGGTCTTTCAAATACAATTGCTCCCATAGGAACCATTGTGCCAAGCAATAGCATATCTTCCATAATTAATGGCGTTGCAAGTGGCACTACACCTACCTATACCCCATCAACTAAAGAAAGAACTCTTGATAAATTAGTTACGGTTTTTGTAACTGTAGGGGGATTGGGTTCTTGTAAATCACAAGTTGCTTCTCGTCAATTAACATTTACTGATCCACCTACCATTGATGTAGGTGCTGCTACGCAATCATATTGTGGTGATATTTCTTTAGTTACTGTAACTGCAACTTTGACAAACGCCACTTCCGGTGCTTGGTCAATTACCACGCCATTATTTGGTCAACCAACATGTATTGGTGTAAATTGCCTAACTGCTACTTATTCGCCTCCTGCAGCGATGAATAGAAACATTAATAATAATGTAGACTTTTTGTATACAGTTACTGTGGCAGGTTGTTTGCCGGTAACAGCTAATAAAACTATAATATTTACCTCAGTTCCAGGGGTTAGTTTGACGGGAGTAAATCCTACCGTTTGCGGTGACGCTTTGTTCGTTACTTTGAACGGTCAAGCAGCTAATGGTTTTGGTAAATGGTCAACTACAGCAACAGGTGCTTTTGCCCCTAATAATTCAAATTTACCTACGGTACAATTTTCATTAAATGCTACAGATAAGCTAAATGCCTATACCAATAATACTCCAATTCTAATCACACTTTCCAGTGACTTAAATGGTATATGTGCTTCTAGGGCTGTTGTTGCACAAGTTACAATTATACGTCCCCCAGCCATATATGCTGGAAGTGATACTACCGTTTGTACCGATGTAACTCAAATTCCATTATCCGGTGGTATGCTTACCGTTTCATCAGGTATGACCTGGAGTTCACCTGTTGCTTCAGGCACTTTTACCGGTTCAAATGCTGCTACTTTAACCGGAACGGTCACCAACATTTCTGCAAACCCATTAATTAGTAATATTAACACAGCATTATTCAATCCTAGCTCTGTTGCTTTAGCAGCTGCAGGTCCATTGATGTTTACTGCTGCATCCACAGGTAGCCCTGCTGGTTGTAACAATGTATTTGATAGCAGAATTGTATCGTTCGTAAATGCGCCTACAATTAATTCATTAGCAGATCAAACTATTTGTTTTCAAGCACAAAATGCCCCTTGCAATGCAGTTACTACAAATGCCAATGGAATCAGATGGATTTCATCAGGAAATGGTAGCTTCTTAGATCCGAATTCATTCAATACTACCTATTTCCCAACTCCACAGGATAGCATTGTTTGTGGATTTGGTGGGGTAATTACCATAACAGCTTCTGTAATTGGAAATAATCTTTGTAGACCTGTTTTCCAAAGTTTCAGACTAAGAATCAATCCTTACCCAGTTGTAAATGCCGGAACGGATTTAACTATTTGTGCCGATACTGCAGGGGTAATATTATCAAATACTACTATTAACCTTACTACTTCAGGTGTTATTTGGAGTAATGTAACTAATCCTACCAACACAGGTACCAATTTCTTCCCTAATAATACTACTTTAAGACCTACTTTCAGGCTTCGACCATCAGATATTGCTAATGGCAAAGTAGCGCTATTGGTACAAGGAACCAGCATAGGTTCTTGTAGACCTACTTCTGATACATTGTATATAAATATTTTATCAGTACCTACCATTACCGGTGGAGCCGATAGAAGTGTGTGTTCAGATTTTGGAAATCAAGTAAAATTAACTTTTGCAGGTATTGGATTTACTACCGGTCAGTGGACTTCTTCTGGTGATGGAAATTTCTGTGCTCCTAGTTGTTTTAATACCCCAAGAATGCAAGATACTGCAGTATATAATCTAGGTGCTCAGGATATTGCCAACAAACGTTTTACATTAAATGTTAGATCTTTGGATCAAGGTCTTTGTAAATCAGTTAATGATAATGTTACAGTTACCATTACAAGTGCACCGGTATTGAATGCAGGAAACAATAGGGCTCTTTGTTACCAAGGAGCAGGATTAACCATTTCCCTTTCAGGTGCAGTTGTAGGAACAGAATCTTATAATTACATCTGGTATCGAAAAGATTTATTATCTACCTCTCCAGGTTCTTTCCTATCAAGTGGAGGTGCTCAATATGGGTTACAACAATTAATGTCAAATCCTGCTTTGCCAGGCACTGATACTTATACTACTGGTCCTCAAGAGAATCCTAGTATAAATTTTATCTTTAGTGTAATTGGTAATAATGTTTGTAACTCAAGAGATTATACAGATACTTTTCAGGTTTCATTCCAGAAGAGAATTGACTTATCAATTATTTTACCTGTTACATCCGTTTGTTCCGATGTAGCTTCATTTAATATAAGTGTTAATGATAATAAAACAGGATTTGCCAGTGATTCTACTTTTAGTCCAACAAGAGGTAACGGAATCGTTTGGTCTGTGATCAATAATAGCGGTAAGCAAGCAAATTTTAGTCAATACAATCCTAGTGTTTTTGCAACCAATATCGATTTCACCTTATCTCAACAAGATAAAACTACAACTGGGGTAACATTTTCCTATACAACAACCGGTAATGGATTATGTCCTGCTGACATAAAATCTGCCACCCTGCCAATTTATCAAGCTCCTACAATTAATACTATGTCGGGGATAACGGTTTGTTCTAACAATCAAAATGTCAATTTTAGTGCAACAGTTTCGAATGCTACTTCAAATATTTGGAGAAGTTCATCCGCATCCCCAGGAATTTTTCAACCACTTAATTTGAGTACATTCAGCGGTACATCAGGTACTTATATTCCGTCAACGAATGAAGTAAGTGATGGAGCCACTATATTAATATTAACAGCTTCTCGACCAGGATGTGCTGATGTTTCTCAGCCTCTTAATGTAACTATAAAACAAGCGCCTACAGTAAATGCAGGAGTTTCTAGTCAAGTTTGCGCACTTGCCCCAATATCAATATCGGGCACTATTGCCCCTAAACTTTCTAATGTTAACACAGGTACACCAGGTACTTTATGGTCAATCGTAAGTGTAGCCGGAGGGTCAGCAAGTTTATTAAATGCTAATGATGTATATTCAATTGTAACTACCCCAAGTACGATATTAACTTCTAAAAATGTTATTACAATAAATAGTGGTGTTGGTACTTCAGTTACTTTGAGGTTAACCGCCACTGAACCTTCTTGCGCACCTGTTAGCGGATTTGTTACTTATGATTTCACAACAACACCTGTGTTAGATCCCGGTACTTATGGACCTATTTGTAATTCTGATCCCATTGTATTGGCTCCGGGTGCAACCAGCAGTGCAGGTAATTGGACAACTACTGGATTAGGCTCATTCGCCTCTACTGGCACAAAAACAACTTCTAAAATGGATGATGTCTACAATCCGGCCTTAGGAGAATTTGGTCCAATTAATTTTACGTTATTAGGTGTTCCAACTTCTTGCGGCACTCCAGCAAATGCAGCAGTAACCATAACTTTAACTTCGGGTCTTGTTATAAAAGCTGCGCAGCGTCAAGTTATTTCTGTTTGTGCAAATGTAAGCCCTGCTTTATCCGGTACTGTTACAGGAACCTCTTTGGCGCGTTGGGAGATATTAGGTACAGGTTATTTTTCTAGTACATCCACTTCAGGTTCAAATGTAACGACTGTAAACGGTATAGCAATAGGTATTAATACATCTACCGGTCAAACAATTTATCAAATGAATGAAACGTATATTCCATCACAATCTGATAAAAATGCAGGTAGAGTTGTGTTAAGGTTAACTGCAATACCGTCCGTTACCGGACCGGGTTCTTGTCAGAATGTAGCTGTGGATACCCTTTCTATATTTTTTACACCTCCACCATCAGTTTCGTCAGGAGGGAATAAAAATGTATGTGCAAATGTGGCCATTACTACAGCTCCGGGTGGTGGAGTTAGTTTTGCAGGTACTGCATTCTTGCCTTCTCCAAATAGTCCTGATCCTTTTGCAACTCCAATTAATGCTGCAGTTTGGTCTATTATTGGGGGAAGTGGTACTTTCCTAAGTACGGGTACCAAGTCAAGTACCATAGTTTCGGTTGGCGGTTTTGCTTTGAATACTACTATAGGAATTAACGATGTCTTTATCGCAGATCCAACGGATACTATTACTGCAAATCAACCGGTTAGAATAATTTTGCAAACACTTTATGTAGGTTCTTTGAGTAATTTTATTCAGTGTAACAATGATATTGACACAGTTAATGTCAATTTTAGCAAAGCCCCCGGTGCTCAGATTACTTCAACTTTTGCAGGATTATGTAATGATCAGACTCAAATTCAGTTGGATGGCAGAGTATCTGTTGCTTTAGGAGGGGTGTGGTCAACGTCAGGAACAGGATCTTTATCACCAGATAGTGTATTTCGTAGTTCAGTTCCGTTGACTTATAATTTATCAGCCTCAGATTTGGCAATTACATCACCCAGAAATATCCTTTTCAATTTGAAAACAACTAACAATTTCAGTTGTTTTCCTACGGTTTCACCGGTTGTAACAGTTACTATATTGCCTCGTCCAAATGTAAGTATTGGCAGTGATCAAATTGTTTGTTCAGATTTATCCTCTCTAACCTTATCCGGTACTAATAACAATACATTTGCAGGTGTTACTAATTATAGGTGGTTTACCAATGGTACAGGTTCAATTTCTGGATTAGCTGCCTTGCCTAGCACTTCACTGCCGGGAGTTTATGGTATTACTGCAAGTGATATTAATTTTGGTAATATTCAGTTTACTTTAAGTACATCAGGACCAAATACTTGTAGACCAATTGTTCAATCGATGAATGTAACTATCAGACCTAAACCAATTTTAACACAACCATTCCGTCAGGAATTATGTAAAGATCCAATTAATGATACCATACGATTAAGCACAACTCCTACAAATGCGAGTGGGGTAACATGGTTGCAGCCACGACTTTGTATAGGAGGTGTTTGCACAACATTGGGTGATGGATTATACGCTTCAAATGGTGCCAATGCTGCTTATTTGTTGGGCGCAGTTTTGGATAGAGGAGCTGCTGTGGACTCTTTAATGTTTATTGCAAGTACAACAGGAAGTTCGTTTGCAACATCTCCTTCGTGTAATGATGTTACGGTTACCACCTATGTTAAATTGACGCCTGCACCAACCATTTCTACAACCTCATTATTTAGTAACATTTGTGCTACAACGGGTTTTGTTGATTTGACAGGAAATATCACAGTGGCACTTGGAGGACAATGGTCATCATCTGGCGATGGTTCATTTTCATCTTCCAGATTTGTATCTGCTCCTTTTCCAAATACCGTTCGATATGTGTTGTCCGCATCAGAATTGGCTACTCCTGTAACTCAAATGGTTAATTTAGTGCTTTCAACCTCAGGTTCTGGTTCTTGTAAAACCAAAACAAGCACTACAGTAATTACCATTACAGGAAGACCTTATGTATTTGCCGGGGATGATAGAAGCATTTGTTCTGATGACATAACTGTGCCTCTAACTGCCGCAGGAATTAACAACCCAAATTCTACTATACCCGGAGGCGCTGGTGTGGTGGTTAGAAGTTTTGGTACCGGTACTTTCGTTGGAACTAATACAAATACCACTACAATTGTTGGTAATGTTTATAATGATGTATATGTAAGGTCTGCAGCGGATAGTGCAGGTGGGTCAGTTATTTTTGAGTTTTCAAATGGAGGGCCTAACCCTTGCGGAATTGGAGCTACTAAAGATTATGTAACGGTATCTTTTGATAGAACGCCAAATGTGATCGTAAGTGCCGGATTAGATCAAATTGTCTGTGCTGATAATAATATCGTCAACTTAAATGGAGTTGTAGTAAATGGACAAAACTATTTCTGGACTGCATTCAAGGATGTTACTGTTCCTGGAAACTCTTTCTATGGAGGTGGCGATCCACGTCAGAGTAGAGGGAAATTTGATAATATTAATGACTTAAATACGACTTATCGACCATCTTGGCCCAATACAGCTGCCGGAATATATTTTAGTGAAGATACTTTAGGTGCATCAGGAATAGTCGCTCCAAATTTAACCCCTCGTAATCAGGTAGTAAGAGTACAATTGTCGGCATATGGAGTGGCTGCTTGTAGAAACAAAATTTATACAAGTAATATGAGGGTGACTTTTACATCTACGCCAAAAATAGTAGCTTCTGTAATTCCATCTTCAATATGTACTAATGATACAAAAGAAATTACACTCACAGGTACATTTATTAATTCAGTGGCCGGTGGAGCCATATGGCAAACATCCGGTTCCGGTCAGTTTAAACCCGGTCCAACGGTCCTTAATTCTGTGTTGGGTTCAGGTTTGTATGCTTATGCTACTACCGCATTCTACAGACCTAGTGCTACTGATAAATCAACCATTGGTAGAACACCAAGCATTGTTACACTAAGTTTGATAACCCAAGGCAATGGCTCTTGTCAACCCAATAGAAAAGAGGCACCATTTGTTGTGTATCCAAAACCTGTGGTTTCACCGGGTCCTGATCTTACTATTTGCGAAACACAAAGTTTAGTTTCATTAAGTGGTAGCACTATTGACGTAAGACAAGGTCAGTGGTACAGCTCAGGAAGTGGCAGGTTTGGTTCTTCAAGTACAATACCAGGTTTGTCAAAAGGAACAACTTCTGGTTCATCACTTCGTACGGTTGATGACAATTATACGCCATCTGCTTTGGATAAATCAGCTGGAAAAGTTAACTTATTTTTATGGTCAACTCAGCAAGCAAATGGATGTCCTCCTGATACGCAGCGAATTGCATTAAATTTTGACAAATTGCCAATAGTAAATGCAGGATTGGACCAAAGTATTTGTTCGAGTACTAATGTCATATCACTCAGTGGTTCGGTTCAAAATTCTTCAGCGGTAATTTGGACGGTTTCTACTCCTGGTTCAGGTTCGTTTTCACCAAGTGCAAATACAACAGTAACAAGTTACGCACTATCTGCCAACGACAGAAGTCAAAAGAAACTAGTATTTACAATGTCGTCCAATAGTTTGACAAGCAAATGTCCAGTGCAAACATCTGCTCCATTGAATGTATTTATTAACCAACCTCCAACAGGAAATATCGCTTCTATTTCCATTTGTACCATCAATGGAATTCCATTGTCCGGGACTATTCGAAATGCGTTGTTTGGTACATGGTCAACTTCCGGAACCGGTTCATTTGCACCAACAAATGCGCCTACTCCTACATGGGATAGTACAGGAATTAAATATTACCCTTCAGCGACTGAGCTAAGCAATGAGCAAAATATTACTTTAACCATTAATTTGACTCCACTTGCAGGATGTAGCCCTGTTTCTGTGCCTTATAAACTACAATTGAAGAAAAATCCTTTGCCTGTGGTGAATGCAGGACCTGATGCAATTATATGTCAAAATTCAAATTATGAATTGAACGCGAAAGGCTTAGTTAGCAACTATTCTTATCAATGGTTTGCAGTTACTTCTGTGCCAAGTTTACTTACTATAGCTGGTGCTAATCAAACTAAGGCTACAGTTTTTGCCAGTACAAAAGATTCGTTATACATATTGCAAGCTATCGATAATGTATTGGGTTGTATAAATTATGATAGTGTAATTGTTAAAACAATTTTGCCTCCGGTATATCAATTGTTGCCTCAAAATGTTTGTTATAATGATACATTGTCGTTGCCAGTAATTTTGTTGGACTTATCTATAACAGGAAGTGGAGGCAAATTCCAATGGTATAAGGATAGCGTATTTGAAAATGGACAGACGAATCCTAGTCATATAAAAGTGGTATCAACAGGCGTATATCAACTTGAATATACTAAGTTTGGTTGTACAACTTCTGCAGGTGCATTTGTAAGACCAAGTCCAAATGTGTTTACAAAAGGTAGGTTGGTTTGTCGTGAAGATCAGATATATATTAAGCCTACATTCTTGACTGCCACAGGTGTGGATACTACCACTTATATTACCAACTGGTTCAATCCCGAGAATACTGTTTTAGGAATTTATTTCCCTAATAATCCTGAAAGGTATACTTTACCAGGTCATAATATTACCATTAGTAAAGAGTCGGTTAAGTTTCCGTTTTCAGTAAGAGACAAGGATTTTGGTTGTACCATTTATGATACCATTAGAGTTGGAACACATCCTAAACCATTGATGCAAGTCAAAGATAATCCGGCTTGTATAGGGGATATTGTAAGTTTGGATGCACGACCCATAAACTTACGAACACCTTTGACTGTTACTTATTTTCCTGTAAATAGACCGGCTGAAGTGTTTAATGCTACTTACAAATGGACGGTTACTCCAGGTACAATTAAGTCTCCGAGGGATACAAATCATATTATTTTGATTACTACACCTGGTTTGTATATGGCTAAGTTCCAAATAGGGGAGTGTATTGCAACTGCAACATCAAATGTGGTGTTCAACGCCATACCAACTGTTACAAATGAATCACTTCTGAAATATTGTTCTGACGATAACAAAGGTATTGTTTTGGATGCCGGAACTGTTGAAGGTCAAAACTTAACTTATTTATGGTTAGCATCCGGAAATACTAAACAAAAAGAAATTGTTTACGATACCCTGATGTATTATTTTAAAATATTTAATGCAGGAGGTTGTAATGTACTTGATAGTATAAAAGTAACTGCAGGATGTGATCCCAAATTGTTTGTACCTGGTGCATTTATACCGGATGGTGATGATGAAAGAGACAAAAACTTGTTAATATTTGGTAAATACTATAAGAATTTCCGAATTAGGGTATATGACCGTTGGGGGGTTGTAATATTTGCTTCTGATGACCCGGCAATCCCTTGGGATGGTAAACATCAAAAATCCGGTGCTAAAATGCCAATGGGTGTTTATCCGGTTGTGGTTGAGTATGAAAGTATATATACCAACAAGAAATATGAGTACCGTTCAGGTGTTCAGTTAATTCGATAATCAAAATATTTATTCGAAGATATGCCCGAAATATTTAATTTCGGGCATGAATTCCACCATTTCAGAATTTGGTACGATACTTTTATTTTTTATTACTGCTATTTTATTTGTCGGTTTTGGACTGTTTTTGGCTTCAATTTTCAGACCTCATAAACCTAATTACGAAAAGTTAACTACTTATGAGTCAGGTGAGGAGCCTATTGGTTCTGCATGGAATAAGTTTACAATTAAATACTATACTATAGCTTTGATTTTTATTTTATTTGAAGTGGAATTGATTTTTTTGTTTCCATGGGCACTTATTTATTCTAATGAAATTTTGATTACAGATTCAAAAGGCCTTTGGATTTGGTTTTCGTTAGTTGAGGTATTTGTTTTTGTTGGAATATTGGTTTTAGGATTAGCCTATGTCTGGAAAAAAGGATATATCGATTGGGTAAAACCAAATGTTAAGCCATCTGATTTTGAATCTCCTGTACCAAGTGAAATGTATGCCAATTTGAATAAAAAATATACTTAGATGAATGATAGAACTGATATTAATAAAGGTGGTGTACTTTTAACAAAGGTTGATGATTTGATGAATTGGGCACGACTTTCTTCCATGTGGCCAATGGGATTTGGATTGGCATGTTGTGCTATTGAAATGATGGCTTCCTATGCCTCAGGGTATGATTTGGATAGGTTTGGAGTTATACCGCGTCCGTCTCCTAGGCAATCAGATGTGATGTTGGTGGCAGGCACCGTTACATTTAAAATGGCAGATAGGGTAAAACGATTGTATGAGCAAATGCCTGAACCTCGTTATGTAATAAGTATGGGTTCGTGCTCCAATTGTGGTGGTCCATATTGGGAGCACGGGTATCATGTATTAAAAGGTGTGGATAGAATTATTCCTGTAGATATATATGTGCCCGGATGTCCACCCAGACCTGAAGCATTGATTGGAGGCATATTACAATTACAAGAGAAAATTAGGATTAGGGATAATTCAATTTCAAAGCCTTTAGCGATTGAAGCACTGATTTGATGTTTTTCTATTTTCAATGAAAATACTGATTATTCACCCATATTTTTATTTGCCGGGTGGAGTAGGGAATAATAGGTCGTTTGAATTTGCCAAATATTTCGTTGATTCAGGACATAAAGTTTCAATTATTACAACTTCCGCTTATTTTCCAAAGGATTTTCTGAGGAAAAGTTTTTGGATTAAAACTATTGAATATCAATCTATTATAGTTCATGTATTACCTGTTGCATATTCGCATCACATGCATTTTTTTAGAAGAGCCATTTCTTTTGTTCAATTTTTGTTATGGGCCTCAATTTATAGTTTGTTTATCAAATCACCTGATTTAACTTATTGCATATCCACTCCTCCAACGGTTGGATTAATAGGAATTTTGCTTAAGAAAATTAAAAAAGTGCCTTTCGTATTTGAAGTATTTGATTTATGGCCCGAAGTTCCAATTGTGCTTTTGGGTATCCAAAACAGGTTTGTAAAAAGTGTTTTATATCATTTTGAAAAGATTATCTATAACAAAGCGGATTTAATTATTGGGTTATCAGAAGGTATTAGTCAATCGATTATTAAGAAAGGCATTAATAGTTCAAAAGTGAAGACAATTGTCAACGGAACTAATATCGATTATTTTAGACCATGTTTTGAAAAAAACCAAGCTAAATACATATTGAACATTGATAAAGATGATTTTGTCGTTTTGTATGCCGGAACCATTGGAAAAGCCAACGGATGCTCATTTATAGTAAAAGTTGCTAAATTAATTCAAAATAAAGGGTTTAATAAAGTCAAATTTTTATTTGTTGGCGATGGAAATGAGAAAAAAAATGTTTCAAAATTAGTTGTAGATCAGGGTCTTGTAAATTGTTTTTTTGTAGATGCGGTTTCAAAAAATGAAGTGATTAAATTTTTTAATGCTGCCAATATCGGGATTGTTACTTTTGCCCCATACAAAGTTTTGGAAACTAACAGTGCCAACAAGTGGTATGATTATTTGTCTTGTGGCTTACCTGTAATTACAAATTATAAAGGATGGGAAGCTGAATTTATGGAGAAATATAGTTCTGGTTTTTCAACTGATAATACTAATTATGAGTTGTTTGCAACAATAATTATTGACTTATATCTCGACAGAATAAAATGTCAAATAATGGGTGAAAATGCCCGAAAAGTTGCAGAAGAGCACTTTGATAGAAAAAAATTAGCTGAAAGTACATTGAAATATTTCCAGCTAATTTCATTTAATCACATTACTTAACCATTTCTACACTTTGGTTTATAAATGCTGTAAGGTTAGAACCACTCAGCAAGTTTTGGGAAAGCATACCCAAGTCAAAAGCATATTTTGCAAGTAATACTTTGTTTTCTTCGCTTTCGGCCTTCAATATTTTTTGAATCAAGGAATGGTTAGCATTAACAGCCACTGAGTAACTATCAGGCATGCTGCCCATAAAGCCCATTCCTCCTCCACCGCCATTGGCCATCATATCTTTCATTCTGCGCATAAACTCAGGAATAGTAACTGATACAGGCAATTCATCAGTAGAAAGTGATTCAATCTGAACTGCAAAGTTTTTGTTATCAATTGCCTTCTCGAATATGGCTTTTAAGCTTTCTTTTTCGGTATCAGAAAGAACGCTGTCAAGAGTAATTCCTTTGTCAATGAGTTTATCAGCAATATCAGAATCTACACGTTTGAAACTTG
Organism: Bacteroidota bacterium; assembly: GCA_033763735.1. GTDB lineage: Bacteria > Bacteroidota > Bacteroidia > Cytophagales > UBA9547 > JANRJY01. Next base: position 22,777 of record JANRJY010000123.1, read on the forward strand.
ATTTTTCAAATTTACGTTCTATATGACCTATGAAATGGCTATCGATTGGGGTTTCAAACAACAATACATCATAGGATTTCTTTTGTGCTGATTGGATATAAGCATCTTGTTTGGCTTTGTCAGTGGTGTACAAATAGACTATGTTTTTGTCTTTATCTTCTTGAACAGCTTGAATCTTTTCGCGATACTCATCAAAAGTGAAATATTTGTTTTCGGTATTTTTGAATAAGGCGAATGATTGCGCACGATCATAAAACTTGTCATCAGTAATCATTCCGTATTTTACAAACAATCCAATATTGTCCCATTTTTCTTCAAATGAAGTACGATTGGCGTTAAATAGCTCCGATAGTTTGTCTGCTACTTTTTTGCTGATATGTGCATTTATTTTTTTTACATTTCCATCCGATTGCAAGTAACTACGCGATACGTTTAATGGAATGTCAGGTGAGTCGATAATTCCGTGAAGCAGCATCAAAAAGTCAGGAACAACATCCTTAACTTCATCAGTAATAAACACTTGGCGTGAATACAGCTGAATTTTGTTTTTTTGAAGCTCCATTTCCTGTTTCACTTTTGGGAAATAAAGTATTCCGGTTAAGTTGAAAGGATAGTCAACATTCAAATGAATCCAGAAAAGTGGATCTTCACTGAAAGGGTACAGTTCTTTGTAAAATTTGAGATAATCCTCATCCGTCAAATCGGAAGGCGATTTGGTCCAAAGTGGATTTGGATTGTTGATTACATTGCCATCAAATTCGATTTCGATAGGTAGGAATTTGCCATATTTTTCAAGAATGCCTTTGATTCGGAATTTGTCCAAAAATTCTTTAGAATCTTCATTAATATGCAAAATAATATCCGAACCTCTTTCCTTGCGGTCACCATCCGTGATTTCGTAATCGGTGGTACCTGTACAACTCCATTTGGCTGATTTGGCGCCTTCCTGATACGATAAACTAACGATATCAACTTTTTCGGCTACCATAAAGGCCGAATAGAAACCAAGTCCGAACTTGCCAATGATATCTTGAGTGTTGTCAAGTTTGTCTTTGAACTTATCCAAAAATTCAGTTGCTCCTGAAAAAGCGATTTGGTTGATATACTTTTTCATTTCATCAGCAGTTAGTCCTATTCCTGCGTCAGAAATTGTTAATGTTTTGGCTGCTTCGTCAATGGATACTTTAATTTTAAGGTCGTTGAGTTCACCCTTGAACTCGCCCATTAAAGCAAGTTTTTTGATTTTCTGAGTTGCATCTACAGCATTGGAAACTAATTCTCTTAGGAATATTTCATGATCAGAGTATAAAAATTTTTTGATAATGGGAAATATGTTCTCGGTATGGATGGATAGTGAGCCTTTTTCCTGCATAGTTTTAAAACGGTTTATGTTCTTTGTCTGCAAATCAAAGATTGTTCCAAGTATTAAAAGTGACAGTTTGGCATAGAGGTTAACAAATATTTTTTACCTTTATTAGTTTCTGATTTTATTTAATTTGGCATTTTAATTTAAAAATCAAGTTTGAATATGGAATTATATGGATTGTTGGGCAAAACTCTTGGGCACTCATTTTCGAAGAGATACTTTACAGAAAAATTTGAAAAACTAGCGCTTAACGACCATGTATTTGAATTATTTGAAATTCCTAAAATAGAAATGTTTCCTGAATTGGTTCACGATAAACTTCCTGCATTAAAAGGAATGAACGTTACCATTCCATATAAACAAGATGTTGTCAAATACTTAAAAAGCTTGGATTTGTCAGCACAAAAAGTAGGAGCGGTAAATGTGATTAAATTTGATAAAGAAGGCAACGGCATTGGTTATAACACTGATTTTTATGGATTTAAAAAATCGCTCGAAGAAACCTTAGTTGAAAATAATATGCAAGATATCTCAAAGGCACTTGTATTGGGTACGGGAGGTGCAGCGAGAGCCGTATATGCAGCATTAATTGAAATGGGCATTTCTTTTAAAACAGTTTCGAGAGAAAAAAGCAAAGCTGACATGGATTATGAAACCATATCAGAAGATATTATTCAAAATAAACGTTTGATAATCAATACTTCACCGGTAGGAATGTACCCTGATATTGAAAAATGTCCCGATATTCCATATCAATATCTTACTGAAAATAATTTATTATTTGACCTGGTTTACAATCCCGAAAATACACTTTTTATGCAAAAAGGATTGATTTATGGTGCTAAAGTAAAGAATGGACTGGATATGCTTTATTATCAAGCCGAAAAGGCTTGGGAAATTTGGAATAATTAATTATTCGATATATTGTATATAGCCTACTACTATGTTTATTGCCTGATAATTTGTAGAGGCATTGTTTTGTACTGGGCTTGAAAGCAATATTCCATTTGGATCATTATAATTAATCCAGTTTCGGTGTTGTGTATTATCAGAAAAAGTATACACCCCTCCTAAAGTGAATTGATTGTTTTTGCGTTTAAAATTAAGTCCTAAAGAAAGATTATTCAAATTCCAATAACTAAATGGCATATAAATAGGCTCATTATAACTTTCGGAAGTTTGTGAAAGAAAGTCAGAACTAAAGCTATTATCTCTACTGAAACCACTCAAAATATGTACTTTTTTTGTGGCTTCCCATTCAGCTCCAATTGCATAATTTAATATGGCATTTGATTTAGAGTACACAGTCAAGAAATCTTTGCTATCTTTTGAAAATTGGGGTTTAAGACTAACTTCTTTTGATTCAGGAGTAATGTTAATGTAAGTAGGTATTGCACCAAAGTATTCTGCAGTTGCAAAGAGGTGAAACTTTGCAAAAGAATATGAAATTCCTGCGGCAATAGACCAAGGTTGAATCTGTTTTACTGGTAATTTATCTTGTTTTTCAATGTATAATTCATCAGCAAAGTCTTCGAAATTGACTCCTGATAATTCTCTTTGAACTGAACTTCCTCCCAGCAAATCACCGGGCAGAAAATCGCCAAAGGATTGTGAAGTAAACGAAACTCCAAACTTTAAAGGATGAAAATCGAATGCAATTCCGGTTTTGGATATAAATCGACATGTTCTGAAACTAACGGCTTGATAATCGGTTTGAGATGAAACAACTGAATCAGGGAATACTGCAATAGCTCTGGAATAACGAAAATATCGGTAATTGACATTTTTATAACTTAAAAATAGTGTCGTTCCGATTGAAATATGTTTGTTGATTTTGTAAGATAGTGATGCACCACCCCATTGGTCCAAAACATTGTTTTGATATTCAAAAGCACTTACGAAAGGAATTTTTTCATTGGGAGCAAATATTTCATTCTCACCGGTAACACGTTCATTGAAATTAATATTGCTATTAGTTTTTGTTAACAGAATTAATCCAAATTTGAATTTATTTCTTTTATCTATTTTAAACAATCCACTAATCATTTGAGGTGAAATTCCATAATCGTAGTACGACATATCATTGCCATCGCCAAGCGCATTTTTAACTTTCAGATTTTCAACTTTATATAAATCGGAATTTACTGATACGGTAATGGAATCGACAAAACCCAAAGCTCCGGGATTGTAATATGCAGCACTTATATCGCGTACTCCACCGACTACCGCACCACAAAGTAATGAAGATTTCGCTCCAAATTGATTAGACCAATAATGTGAATCCTGAGCCTTTAAAATGAATGATGATAAAATCAGGGGAATTAGATATTTATTTTTCATGTAAATTATTTTTTGTCAATATGACCTAAATCCCTTTCAGGATCGATGTAATTGCGGACCAATTGTTTGAGTTCTTTGGCGTCAGGAAAATGTCCTTCTTCTTTTCTGGAAAATATCACTTCCTCATTAAGGCGAATTTCAAATATTCCACCTACTTCACCTGGCTTTATAGCTACTTCTTGCAAGTCATCAGTAAAAGTTGTTAAAAGTTCCTGGGCCATCCAAGCGGCACGTAGCAACCATCCGCATTTGGTGCAATATTCAATTGTGATTTTAGGTTTCATAATATTAAGTTGAATCATAAAAATATAATATTAAGTATATACACAGATATCTTTCTTAATTATTTTTCTGCTTTTTTTTAAATATTTCACCAATTTTGTTCGTATGCAATTCCCCTCCCGATTAATAGAAGAAGCTGTAAACGAAATATCACGATTGCCCGGAATAGGCAAAAAAACAGCACTTCGTTTGGTTTTATTTTTATTGAAGCAAGATGAACATATCTCAAACAAATTAGCTGAGTCTATTTTGAACGTAAGATTTAATACGCACTACTGCGAAGAATGCAATAATATTTCAGATGAAAAAGTGTGTTCCATTTGTCAGAGTTTTAAAAGGGATAAATCTATACTTTGTATTGTTGAAGATACACGAGATGTGCTTGCATTGGAAAACACTTCACACTATAATGGTATATACTTTGTATTGGGAGGTGTAATATCACCTATGGATGGCATAGGTCCTTCGGAATTGAAAATGGACATGTTGTTTCAAAAATTTCCTTCAACGCATATTAAGGAAGTGATTTTAGCCTTGAGTCCTACCATTGATGGAGACACTACTTCATTTTATATCTCAAAAAAATTAAAACCTTATAATTTGAAAATTACTACCATTGCAAGAGGTATTCCGGTAGGAAGTGAACTTGAATATATGGATGAAATCACTCTTGGAAGAAGTATTCAAAGAAGAATAAACTATGAAATGGATTAATATTTATGAATGAAGTAATAGACCATAAGTTTGTAGAGTTTCCATTTGCCGATTATTTGTTGGTATTTATATCTATTATAGTGGGTTACATTGTTACGGAGTTTTTTGCCGGATGGGGTAATTTGATTCGAAACAGAGAAAATGTAAAAATTTATTGGTTGCATTTGGGTTGGACCATTAATTTTTTCACACAACTAATGGTAAACTGGTGGTGGCTTTGGGGAAACAGGATAAAATTGACCGAAAATATTCTATACTTTTTTTATACGCTGGTGTCACCTATGGTTTTTTATTTCATTTCAGTGTTTATTTTCCCCAATATCAAAAATGATAAAACATTGGATTTCAAGGCGTATTATTACAAAAACTTAAAAAATATTTTTGGCATGTTTTGTTTGCTGATGATCACATATTTCTTTAATAATGTATTTCTTCGCAATCAAGGGCTTCTTAGTTTTGATAATGTATACTGTTACTCAGGTCTTATTTTTGGCTTATTATATTTAACCATTAAAAATGAAATATTTCATATTGTATCATTTTTTGCAGGGTTCATCGTTTTTGTGACATATGCCTTGTTTTTTTATATTTAACGAATGACTTTATCAATTGTAATTGTAAGTTATAATGTCAGCTATTTTTTGGAGCAAACTTTGCGTTCCGTTCAAAAGGCTATTAAAAGTATTGATGCAGAAGTATTTGTTGTCGATAATAATAGTGCCGACAACTCGGTGGAAATGGTTAAAAACAAATTTCCGTTTTGCACATTAATCGCCAATACTGAAAATGTTGGTTTTTCACGTGCCAACAATCAAGCTATTAGGCAATCAACGGGCGCTTATATTTTGTTGTTAAATCCTGACACTGTCATACAAGATGATACACTTATTAAATGCGTTGATTACTTAAATGCGCATCCAGAAGCAGGAGGATTGGGCGTATATATGGTTGATGGATCTGGTAATTATTTGCCTGAATCAAAACGTGGGTTGCCTACGCCTTGGGTGGCATTGTATAAAGTAATAGGATTATCTTTTTTGTTCAAAAAACATAAGTTATTTGGCAAATATCATTTGGGGTATTTGGATAAAAATCAAATTCATGAAGTTGATGTGCTTTCAGGTGCTTTTATGTTTTTGCGCAAGTCGGTTCTTGATAAAATAGGCTTGTTGGATGAAGATTTCTTTATGTATGGTGAAGATATTGATTTGTCATACAGGATAACCAAAGCAGGTTACAAAAACATATATTTTCCGGAAACTCAAATAATTCATTACAAAGGCGAAAGCACCAAAAAATCAAGTATCAATTATGTTTTTGTGTTTTACAGAGCCATGGTAATATTTGCGCGTAAGCATTTTACAATGACTCATGCCGGCTTATTTTCATTATTAATTCATGTGGCTATTTATGCCAGAGCTTTTTTATCCATTTTGACAAGGGCTTTGAAAGCAATCCTGTTTCCTGCGGTTTGCTTTACAATGATTTTTGCGGGGTTTGTATATTTAAAAAATTTTTGGGAGGTCAATTACAAACATCTCCCCGGTTTGTATCCTGCTGAATATCTGATGTTTGTAGTGCCAATGTATATCGTTATTTGGTTGACATCTGTGTATTATAGTGGGGGATTTGATCACCCGTTTAAGTCATACAAAATAGTAAGAGGGGTGTTTTGGGGAACATTATTGATTTCAGCTTTTTCCAATTTTGTGGATGACCTAAGATTTTCAAAAGCACTCATCATTTTAGGGGCCATTTGGTCAGTGATTTCAATTATTATATTAAGATATCTGTTTCATTACTTGCAAAATAGAAACTTTAAATTTGAAGGACCTTCAAACAGAAAAATTATAATAATAGGTTCCGAAATTGAATTTATAAGAGTTAGTGATTTGGTTTCGAAGTCAAACACTAAATCAGATGTAATTGGGTTTATAGGATTTGAAATGAATACCCCTATGCACGATCACTTGTTGGGTAATATAAGTAAAGTGAAAGAGTTGATGCTATTATATAAGCCGGATGAAGTTATTTTTTGTAGCAAAAATGTGCCGGCAGGTCAAATTATTGAACTTATGGCACTCATTGATACGCCTTCAATTGATTTCAAAATGGTACCCGATGAGGGTAATTTCATAATTGGAAGCAATTCAAGAGACACAAATGGTCAATTTTATACGATGGATGTACATTTGTCAATCAAGGACCGACACAATATCAGAAATAAGCGCGTGTTGGACTTAGTTTTGAGTTTATTGTTTTTAATTCTTACGCCTGTGCTAATATGGGGGCAATTCAATAAAAAGAAATATGTCTATAATTTGCTGCTGGTACTTTTTGGGACTCGGACCTTTGTTGGCTATGCAGGAAGGAACTTTGAAAATTTGCCAAGTATCAAAAAGGGCATACTCAACACCATATCTGAATATGCACAACCGCCAATTGATGAAACGACCATCAAAAGATTAAATATGTTATACGCCAAAGACTATACTTCTTCGACCGATTTGCAAATCATATTCTCTTCATTAAGTAAAATTGGGAATTGATTATTATTTTTTGATAGTATTCCCGTGCTGTTGGGCGTTCCTCCAGACATAATAAATTCCCATTCATTGCTCTGTGAGGACAGAGCGAGGAATGGGGAAGCCCAATAAGGGAGAAATAAAAATGCCAGGTCGAAAGACCAGACTGCACAGGAAAAATATTATGTAATATATTCATAGCTATACGTATAATATTGGCTGCTCGAGGGTACAAACGGTTGACGTGGGCTGAATGGTTGTTTGATGCAGCTGTCGAAAGGATTATTTGGCTTGATAGCTTGATTATTTCAGCCCAAGGATTCCATATATCAACCCAAAGCTTGAATATTTCAGCCCAAACATTTGTTGCTACAGCCCAAAGGTTCAATATTTCAGCCCAAATATTTGTTGCTATAGCCCAAAGATTAAGTTTTTCAGCCCAAAGGTTCATTATTTCAGCCCAAAGGTTAAGTTTTTCAGCCCAAACATTTAATATTTCAGCCCAAACATTTGTTGCTTCAGCCCAAGGAATCATTTATTCAGCCCAAGGAATCGTTGCTACAAGCCATCAAAACATAAAAAATGCATTAAAAATGCCCTCAGGGCTTTATAAAGGCCGTCATTGCGAAGTCGCTTTTTCAGCGACTGAAGCAATCCCGAATTTTTTACTTCTTTATTTATTTCAATTTACTTATAAACCAATTATTTAATACCATGGCAAAAACCTATTATTTACCAACTGCAGACAAAGTATCAGATGAAGCGAAATTTGAGATATAGCACCCTCCCATTTAAAACCGCGAGGCGAAGCTCGCGGTTTTTTTGTTGTTTATATAGATGTTATGGATAGCAATAAAGATATAAGTGTATGTAAATTGTAAAAAATAATGGTTATTATTGAAAAAAATAAAAGTTCGTATATTTCCTAAATTCAAGATATATACGCAATACAATAACATGTAAATAATAATATGTATACGCAATATGCGTAAACAGAATTGTTAGCTGCAAGGCTATGACGACAACCAACAAAAAGAAATTTTAACATTAAACTATGTCAGCAATAAATTTAACAGACTTATTTAACACAAGAATATTTCGCATTCCCGACTACCAAAGAGGCTATGCTTGGGAGGATAAACAACTAAGTGAACTTTGGGACGATTTAGACGAAATCCCTGCTGTAAATGACGAATTAAAAAAACACTACACAGGAACAATTTACCTTGAAGAAACAAATCCTACAGAAGCTGAAAAGTGGCTCTCAGGTGTTAAATTTTACAATGTAGTTGACGGACAACAAAGGCTAACTTCTATAAGTATTCTACTTTTTGAATTACTTAAAGCAACTGAAATTGGATATACTGAAAAGAAAAAGGAGAAACTAATAGAAACTTTTGTTTATGAATCGAATATGTCAGGAGAAAGTAAAGTATATAAATTTAGCTACGCTTCTACTGACAAAAATTTCAACTTTTTGCTCCATTCAATTTTTGAGGACAATAAAGTAGTTCTTAATCAAGGACAATTAAACCATTACACTAAAAATTTAGCATTTGCGAAAAAATTCTTTCAAGATAAAATAGCAACACTTGAGGATTCTCAAAAAAACATTCTATTCAAAAAAATTACAACCTCACTTCAGTTTGACATTCGAACTATAGAAAAAGACTTGGACGTTCAAGCCGTGTTTGAAACTATGAATAATAGAGGAAAACCGCTTTCAACACTTGAAAAACTTAAAAACAGACTTATTTATCTAACAGAAAAACTTACAAATCCAGACGAAGACAAACAGACGTTACGAAAAAAAATCAACGATGCTTGGGGAAAAATCTACACTTGTTTGGCACAAAACCCAGAACACATTCTTGACGAGGATGTGTTTTTATCGGCTCACTTGTCTTTGTATAGAAAACCCGTTGAATCTACATTTTCGGAGAAAGTTGCAGAAGAAAAGGTTTTTCAGATGTTTTGCAATAAGCCCGAGAAATATGACTTAGACGAAAGTGGTAAAAAAGAAGAGCCGATTTCTTACAAAAAAATAGACGACTACATTTTAAAACTTTCCGAGTTAGCACCAATTTGGTATCAAATTCACAATTCCAATTCCAAACTGATAAAACGTATTTTAACTCTTGAAAGCCGTAAGGACATAAAAATATTCCTTGCTGCGATTTTGAAGCAAACGAATGACCCTTCAATTCTCACAAACACTTTTGGGAATTTAGAAAAGATTCTATTCCGAAATCGTGTTCCGGGAATTGGTATTATGGACGAAAGAACAACGGCAAATTGGGCGAGAGATATTTACAATGCTGAAGATACAATTGAAGGTATCAATCAAAAGCAAACGACTTTGTTAGGAACAGCTGTTGCTGTTCCTAACATCCTTCAATCGTTCAAATCTTTATTCACTTACGAAAGAGGAAATAAAGGTTTTCATCGCTGGGGGGCATTAAAATATTTCTTATTCGAATACGAAGAACACTTGAAACATAAAGCACAAGAAACTTACGACAAAGTAACTATTGATGATTATTTAGAAACGACAATAGAACACGTAATTCCTCAGCAATTTTGGGACAATTGGCAAGACACCGTGAATGGGTTTACAGAAGGTTTGGAAGAGGAAGACCTTGAACAAGCAAGAAAGGTCTTGATAAATTCGCTCGGCAACTTGACAATTCTTAAAAACGGAAAAAATTCCTCTTTGGGTAATAAAAGTTGGACGGATAAGAAAGAACGTTTTAGAACAGGTTCTTATAACGAAATAGACATAAGCCAACACGACACTTGGTCAAAAGATAAAATAGCTCAAAGGGGAAAAGAAATGTTGGAATTTCTTGAATCTAAAATCAACGGACTGACTTTTTCGGACACTGACATTGAAAAAATATTATTCTATGACGACTTCATTATCGACAAAATATACGACAGAAGCCCAGCAGCTAACAGCGGTTTGGCGTAATGGCGGGTTCAGTGCTTCGTATGACAGTTTTGTGGTAGGTTCAAGTGCAGTTCTTCGATTGAACTTTTGTGCTAAAAATCCGCCACTACGCCAAGCCGCCAAACGTTGGCGGTAATTTTACGACACAAGAAACAATGTAATAAATAATAAAATGAGACATTTCGAAGACGACTACGAAACTGAAGCTATAGAAAAATGTTCTAGAGCTTTATCAAGACTTGATGACAGAGCCAAAATCAGAGTTATTAGATATATGCTCGATAAATATGGACTCTTGGCTGCAACTGAATCTCAAAAGCAAGAAGTTGCAAATACAATAATTCATAATCAACAAAACAATTTGGTTTTAGCAGAACCTAAGGATTTGCCTAATGGTGTCAATAGCAGTGTTGGATTATTGTCAGGAAATTTTCAAGCGATTCAAATGAAAGATGTATTGATAAAAGGGCTTACAAAATCAGAACCTGAAGTGATTTTGATTGTGTGCTATATCAATTCTAATTATGGGAAAGATTCATTTACCAGACAATCCATACTTGACACACTCAGGGACCATAAAGTTTATAGTGATTCTAGAAGAAAGGCACTAACTGTAAGTTTAAATAGTTTGACTAAGAAATTATATATTTCTAGTTTAACCGATGATGAATTAATGATTACTGAAATTGGACGAGAAGCTTCAATAAATATTCTAAATGGCAATTCAACAACAAAGAAAAGAAAGCCAAGAGTAAAAAAAACAAGAACGTCAAATCAAGAATCAAACAATATTCAAGAAATAGACGAAGTAAATGACGAAGATTAAACAGGTTGCTCAACAGCTGATAAATGAAAATGCAGCCAAGAAGAGCTTGGCAACAGCTTTTATTTGGTTTCATTATGTTTCAAATCAAAAAGAGTTGTCTTTGAATGAAGTGAATAACTGCTTTGTTGATTGTGATTTACCTAAATACAACCCTACATATTTAAAAAAAGATTTACGAGCATCTAAAAATGTAACTAAGGGCAGTCTGCCTAATACCTATAAATCTGTTAGTAAATATTCTCAAGAGATGAATGAAAGGTTTCCTTTTGTAATAAAGAAAAGCGAAGATGTTCTGACAGACGATACAATTTTGCCCGAGTCTCTTATGATACAAACTCGTGGATATATTGAAAATCTATCAAAACAAATAAACGCATCATACAACCATAATGTTTTTGACGGATGTGCGGTACTTATGAGAAGATTACTAGAAATCCTTCTCATACATTCTTACGAAGCTGTAAACTTAGAGTCCCAAATAATTGAAAATGGCGGCTTCCGTAATTTGAGTTTTATAATTAATCACACTTGTAGTACCAAACCTTTTAAATTGTCCAAAGACAGCTTAGAAGTGCTTGATAGTTTTAGACAAATTGGCAACTTTTCTGCCCATCGAATACAGTACAATGCTAAAAGGAAAGATATTGATAATATAAAACTTCAATATAGAATGACTATTGAAGAACTACTTTATGCTTCGAAGATTAAAAAATAAAAACTACCGCCAAAAACTAAGTCTTCGTGGTGGCTGCAAGCCAAGCCATGAAGACGATGTTGAACAGAACCTTCGGTTGCGGGGCTTGAGGTGAGTACTTATTTATTATGGGTTTCTCGTGTTGAGCTTGGTGTATAATCGAAGCGATTTTAGTTCAATTTTTTAAAAATATCCCTCTTTAGTGTCAAAAAAAGCGATTCTACTCTACTTTGAGCATACCTTCCCTTACCCATCCCGTTAGCCAACGGGACAGGAAGTATCAGTTTGGCAATCGCCCATGTACACTACAGGTGGACCTCTACTTCCAAAGATTTCTATCGTTACCAAATTACCCGTTTTGCAACAGGGACATTTGCTCCAACTCGCGCAAGCATTAGCAAAGCGGTGCTTGTGCTTAAATAATATAGCACAAGCACCGTTCGTTCCTCACTAATGCTAGCGCTATTGGCGGTCACCAACAAACAAACTTATCTGCTTGTTGGTCAAAAAAGACACAAAAAGGGCAAAATGGGAATATCAAGAACGGAAAAAAACGATTGATTTACCCAGCTTTCCTTAGTTTGCGAAGCAATAAATAAAGCTATCCTTAGTCTGTGCTTAAGGATTCCAAAATAAAACTGCACCCTGTTTGCAATCTCAGGATGCAGTTATATTAATTTTATACTCAAGAGAACAAGGGATTTAGGAGTCTAATTTTCTTTATCATAAAGCTTTAATCTTCGTGCAAGTCGATCGATAGTTTTTGACATTCTTTCCACTTTGGTTTCCTCTTTTTTGGCTGAATAAACCCATTGTATGTAATACTTTTGTTCGCTTTCAGAAAGCGAATTGAAGAATGTAAGTGCCTCTGGTTCATCTTGAAGGCATATCAGCATTTCTTCTGGAATTTCCAGTGGTTCATTGTCAGGATATAAAATCACTTCTACATAATCGCCTGCTTCTTTTTTTATTTTTTTTCGGATTTCGGCTCTAACAGGTAAAAATAAAGTGCCATCCCCCATGGGCATTAAATGATATTTTCTTATTTCAACACCATCTATCGTTCCTCTTACTTTAACCCAACCAAAGTGTGTGTGTTTGTCTTGCAATATTTCAGGAATTCGCGCAAAAGTCCACCCACCTTTCACTTCGAATTTTTCAAGAAGGTATTTATTTTGAACAAGCGGTTTTTCCATTAATTACAAATTGTTGATGATACAAATATTTTGAACCAAAATTCTAAATCATAGGTTCTGATCTGTAATTATAAAGTTTTTATGAAATACATTTTAAGAAAAAGCGAAGATCGCATTCACAAAAAAGATGAATGGAAAACCAGTGCCTATGCATTTGTGCCTTTTCAAACCAACTTTGGTGAACTTTGTGGTTTCGCAGATGATATCGTTCAACCCGGAAAAGGATTTGGAATGCATCCACATAAAAACATGGAAATCAGCACTATTGTAATAGATGGGGCCCAATCACACAAAGACGATACCGGAAGTGAAGGAATTGTAGACGCCAAATGTGTGCAAACAATGAGTGCCGGCACGGGCATCATGCATAGTGAATACAATGCTTCTGCTACAGAATCATTTCACAGTTTTCAAATATGGGTGTACCCAAAAGAATTAAACGTGTTGCCTCGACACGAAAAATTCGTTTTTGATCCAAAAGATAAAAAAAATAGGGTATTGTTAGCGCTTTCACCTGATGGACGAAACAATACAGCAAAGATAAATCAAGATGCTTTTTTTAGTTTGAGTGAATTGGAAAAAGACATGAAGGTGAATTATACAATGAACATGTCAAATAATGGTGTATATATTCATTGTGCAAAAGGTACGGTAAATATTGAAGATAATTTGATACATGAAGGAGATGCCATTGGTATATATGAAACTTCAGCGATTTCAATACTGGCCCTACAAAATGCAGAATTAATATTTGTGGAAGTGCCCATGCAAAGAGGCATTAAATTGTAGCATTTATATTACCATTGTTAAAAGGATTTGTGCCAATACAATTTTTAAAATCGTTGATAAAGGATACACTGAGGCATATCCCGAGTTGGGAAGTTCGTTTTTGGCTTGTTCATTGGCAAAACTCAAAAGTGCCGGTTGGGTTTGCATACCTGCAAGCATTCCTACCAATCGTCCCATAGGTATTTTCATGATTTTATAACCTACAAATAAAAAAACAATTGCGGACACAAAAGTTACCATTCCTCCAATCCCAAATAGTATCCACCCCGATCCTCCATGCACAAATGTATCATAAAAGGTATATCCGGCTTTGCTACCAACCCCTGCAAGGAACAACAAAATGCCTATTTGCCTAAGTGTTAAGTTGGCACTATAAGGTAATGACCAATTAATTTTTCCGGTTCTTCCAAAGTATCCCAATATTAAAGAAACTAATAATGGTCCTCCGGCTACACCTAATTTAATTGTCATTGTATTTGATTGATAAATAGGAATCATACCGACTAATAAGCCTAAACCAATTCCTAAACTGAAGGTAAGCACATCTATTTCGCTTATTTCTTTGTAAGAGTCCCCAATGTATTTACTTACCTTAGCCATGTCTGTAGGGTTGCATAGCACACGTACTCTGTCGCCGGGCAACAAAAGCGTATCTGCAGTAGGTACAATGTCAACATCGCCTCTTCTTATTCGAGTGATAGTTGCACCCATGCTATATAATAAACGTAGTTCGCCAATTTTTTTGCCAATAACTTCAGGGTTTGACACAAATACTCTTCTAAAATCGAGTTGAGTGTGGTCGTTTGCTATATTCCAATCACTTTTTTTGCCTAATAGGGATATTACTTCTTCAAGTTCTTCTTTTGCTCCTACCACCGATATAATATCCCCTTTCATTATGGAAGTGGTTGGTTGAACTATTTGATATTTGCCATCACGCAATAATCGACCAAATGCAACATTCCAATTGTTTATTTTAATTAAATCGTTTGCCTTTACCCAATTATTTTCTCCGGTAACTTCAATGCTTACGTTTAGCAATACTTTTGAATGTTCTAAGGTAGTATTTTCATTGTATTCATTTTGATAGTTGATTTTCCATATTTTTTGACATAGCAATATTGCCAAAATCATAGCCAATACACCCAGTGGATAACATATTGAATATGCAATGACAGGTTCTGATAGCGCATTATGTCCGTAATCAACGGAAGTAATCATTTTCAGATAATCGAGTAGTTGAGCAAGGGCAGGTGTATTAGTAAGGCTTCCTGCAAACATACCGGCAAGCAAAGTACTTTTGATATCGGTTTGTTTGTCCAGAAAAATAAAAAATAGAAATGCACCAAAAATAACACTCAAAGCAAGAAGATTTTCTTTCAAGCCATTTTTGCGAAATGAACTGAAAAATGTTTCTCCGGTACTAATTCCAATTGTATAGACAAATAGCACTAAACCAAACAAGTAGACAAATTCAGGTAATTTGAGGTCGGGATGTAATGACCCAATGGCTAATCCTGAAAACAAAATTGCAGCTACACCTAAACTAAATCCGCCAAAATTGATTTTGCCAATAGGATAACCTACTATAATAATTACAAATAATAAAAGCAGTGGCTGCTGAATAAGCAGATTAATAATTTCTTGCCAGGCAAAACTCATATTTGTAGGATTAGGGTTGTATACAAATATTTGATTAATTAAGGCTTAAAACAATGATATTTGGCATTATTAATTGCATAATTGTAAATAAGTTCTTATATTTAAATAACATTCATTCCATTCATTTTAATATTTACACAAATGAAAACGACATTTTTAATCATAACTGCAATGATGGTATTGAGCTTTAACGCTTTTTCACAAAAAAATAAAGTTGAAATCGGTAAAGATTCTTTAGCACAATCAATAAAAGATACCACTACAATATCCTATAATTTAGGGTATTATAATATCTTAAAGGAAAGAAATATAGAATCCATTAGCAAAATTGATATTGATGATATATATGTAAATATCAATAGATCCATAACCGAAACAATACAAGGTAGAGCAGCAGGGGTCAGAGTGCTTCCAAATGCTAACAATGGTATATTGAGCAAATTACAAATTAGAGGAATAGGGACAATATATGGAAGTACAGACCCGCTTTATGTGGTAGACGGAATGGTGGTATCAGCAGATAATTTGCAATATATTAATCCAAGTGACGTTTCATCGATCGATGTACTTAAAGATGCATCAGCTTGTGCCATATATGGGTCAAGGGGTGCGAATGGTGTAGTTGTTATTACCACTAAAAGAAGATAATTTTTTGTTGTAAAGCCATTGCTTTTTATATTTTTGCACCCTCTATTTTAAAAATAAGGGATTTTGTTAATTATATCCAATTATTAAATGCTTACAGTTGAAAAGATAGGAGGCACTTCAATGACCGCCTTTGCCGATGTGTTACAAAATATAATTTTGTATCCAAAAACTATAAATGAAATAAACAACCGAATCTACATTGTTTCAGCTTACTCAGGAGTAACCAACTGGTTGCTGGAAGACAAAAAAACTGGTGCCCCCGGAATTTACCACGACTTTATTAACTTTAAAGATTTTCATGCTTCAATTGCCAATCTTTCAATTAAGTTGAAAGAAATGAATAAAAAGTATGAATCCATTGGTTTAAATATTAACGAAGCAGATGCATTTATTGATTCACGCATCAATGATGCTCAAAAATATCTGGATGCTTTGGCCGAAGTATTAGCTTCCGGCTACATTAACAAAGAAAACATATTTCAAGCAGCACGTGAGATATTAGCCTCCATAGGTGAGTCACATTCGGCATTCAACTCTGTAAACATCCTTAAAAACAAAGGCTATAATGCCATATTGGTTGATTTGAGTGGATTTAACGATTACGAAGCATATACCATTGACCAAAGAATTGCCCATTCATTGAAAGGAATAGACTTTGCCAACAATATTACCATTGTTACAGGCTACACCAAAGGTATAGAAGGTATTATGCGAGAGTTTGACAGAGGATATTCGGAAGTAACTTTTAGTAAAGTAGCGGTAGCAGTGAAGGCAAATGAAGCCATCATCCATAAAGAATACCATCTTTCGTCAGCCGACCCAAATATAGTGGGTATAGACAAATGTGTTCCTGTGGGATTTACCAATTATGATGTAGCAGACCAGTTGGCTGATGTAGGCATGGAAGCCATTCACCCCAAAGCAGCAAAGCCATTGGAATTGAATAATATTAACTTGCGTATCAAAAACACTTTTGAACCCGATCATCCAGGTACATTAATTACCAAAGATTTTGTTGGTGAAAAGAAACGAGTGGAAGTAATTACCGGAACAGATAAGGTACTTGTGATTGATATTCACGAACCCTTGATGGTAGGCTCAGTGGGTTTTGACCTACACTTGATGGAAGATTTTGCAAAATTTGGCATTAGCTATATTTGCAAAGCAACCAGTGCCAATAGCATATCAGTAGTTATTTGGGAAAAAGACCACAAAGAAGGATTGATTGAACTTTTGAAAAGCAAATATCAAACCATTACTGTTAAAAAAACAGCCATTGTTTGTTTAATTGGAACTAATATAGATCAACCCGGAGTTTTAGGCAGAGCAGCTGTATCGCTAGGAGAAAATGACATTAACATCCTATTAATAAGTCACTCTATCAGACAAGTGAATATTCAGTTTGTGATTGAACGCGAAAAATTCAAAGAAGCTATCAAAGTACTTAACGGAACCTTGTTTTTCAAATAATCCTTTGGTCATATTTAATACCATTGCCGAAATTCAGTTAAAACTACATGAACATGCAGCTAATGGGCACGTTGTTGGATTTGTTCCAACAATGGGTGCACTACATAAAGGGCATTTATCATTAATTCAAGAATGTAGAATTAATTCTGACATTACAGTATGTAGCATATTTGTGAACCCTAAGCAGTTCAACAATTCAAATGACCTTCAAAAATACCCACGTACACTAGAAAAAGATATTCTCTTGCTCGAAAATGCAGGTTGCGACATACTATTTTGTCCCACTTCTGAAGAAATGTATCCTTTCAAAACGCAATTGGAAATTCAAATTGGACCTCTTGACAAAATACTTGAAGGAAAGTTCAGACCCGGACATTTGAAAGGCGTGGCTCTGGTGGTACTTAAGTTGTTTAATATTATTCAACCAAATAAAGTTTTTTTCGGACAAAAAGATTTACAGCAATGTTTTTTGATTCAGCAACTTATAAAGGAACTTTCATATAACATTGACTTTTATATGATTGAAACTTTAAGAGAAAGTGATGGATTGGCAATGTCATCAAGAAATGTACGATTGAGTGAATCGGAACGTAAAAAAGCACCAATTTTGTATGAAACAATGTTGATGGCCAAAGCACTTGTATTGTTGCGAAAAATAGATGAAGTAAAAAATGTAGTCATTAAAAAACTTGAACATGAAAAATTCAAATTGGAATACTTTGAATTTGTGGATTTGTCCACTTTTAAAATTTCAAAAAAAATAAAGAAAAAATCATCTTACGCCATTTGTGTAGCAGGATATTTTGACGAAGTCCGGCTGATAGATAATATCATATTTAATACCTAAATTCGCAGCGTTTTTCAAATATATCATATGCAAATCCAGATTCTAAAGTCAAAAATTCACAGAGTAAAGGTAACCCAAGCCGAACTGCACTATGTCGGAAGCATTACCATTGACGAAGCATTGATGGAGGCCGCTAACATTATTGAAAACGAAAAAGTACAAGTGGTAAATGTGAACAATGGCGAAAGACTAGAGACCTATGTAATCAAAGGTGCCCGCAATACGGGAGTTATTTGCCTTAACGGACCAGCAGCGCGCAAGGCACAAGTTGGGGACATAGTAATAGTAATTTCCTATGCCTCGATGGATTTTGAAGAAGCCAAAACTTGGAAACCCACTTTGATATTTCCTGTAGAAGGGAATAAGTTGGGGTAATAAACTAGATCAAGTTCACCTATTTTTTCAACGGCCAAATCCAGTTTTTGTCCATAGAGAAGTAGCCAACAGCGTCCCATTTTTCCAAACGGAACGTATTGTTTCCTAGGTATGCATAACCATCAAATACAGGTTCAGCTATCATTTTGCCATCCAAATCCATTACTCCGGTAGCACTTTGCAACGATACAATGGACTGGCCATCCACAAATTCTGTCATAGTTTCGTATTTGTAATCAAGGCTGTGAAAGCCTGAAGTATTCAATAAGCCCCATTTTTTCATTTTCACTCTGGCAATTCCCGGTTCTTCAAAAGGAAATGCGGATTCAAATTGTTGGGTGTCAAATGTGTTATACCCCTCTGTATCAACAAAATAATATTCTTTATTGGCGGTGCTAACTAAAGCAAATCCTTTGGAAAAAGGTTTGGGGTTGATGTATTTGTCATAAGTAATGTGTTTGCCATTATAGTCAATGATGCTGTACATTTTGTTAAGTCCTTCAGTAAATGCTCTACCCGAATTAAAATCAGTAGCATTGGTGAACAAAAAGTCTACTATGGGTTTGCCATTGGTACCTATATAGCCATATTTGCCTTCATATTGAACTTTGGCAAGCTTTTCAGCAGAAAAATCAGATGCTGCGGTGAATTTTTTATTAATAACAACTTTGCCCAAGGTGTCGATGTAATTGAAATATTCATCATTTTTTACCCATGCATATCCATTTTTAAATTCTCCAATATCAGTATATGATTTTTTGGTAATTACTTTCAATACTTTTTTATCAAAAAGTTTCCATTCTTTGCCTTCTCTAACCTTTGCGTATCGAGGATTTGCAGCAAATTTTATTTCATCAAATTCGTCCTCTATAACATATTTGCCTGCAGTATCTAACAGAATTTGTTTTCCATTTATGTTGGTTGCAATTGCCATACCATTATTGAATTCAGAACCTTTTGAGAAAACCGGTTGTATCACCATTTTTTCACTTTGATTGATATATCCGATTTTGCCATCTTTAAGCACCGGAGCCAAACCGGACTTAAAACTTCCTGTTTGTTGATATGTATTCAAAATAGCGAGTTCTCCTTTTTTGTTAATAAATCCCCATTTTTTATTCACCATTACTGCTGCCATTCCTTCAGAAAAATCAAGTGCATTGTCATATTTAGCTTCTATTACCAATTTGCTATCTTGATTAATGAATCCATATTTTCCATTGACCATCACTCGTGCCATTCCGTCTTTAAACAAGAATATCTTATCATAAGCGATATTACAAAGTGCTTTTCCTTCGGAGTTGATTATTCCAAAACGCTCTTTTTTGTTTTCTACTTTCAAATATTTATTATCAGATTCTGTAATGAATGCAAGATTCTGATATTCAGCTTTTAGCACATAAGTACCGGATACATTTAACAACCCATATAAACCTTTAACTTTAACAATTGCTCGGTCATTAATATAGTCAGAAGCGTCATCAAACTGTGGTTGTTGTAATATTTGACCATCTTGTTTAATATATCCCCATTTGCCGCCATCTATTCTGTTGTTGGTTTCCCAGTCGCCTTGGTAGTTGATATTGCAGCCGGAGTTAAACCGGGCAATTCCATTAATAAATCTACCCACATAATCAATTTTGAATTTGATAGGTTTTTTATCTACAGTTACAGAGATTTCGGTTATCAGTTTTCCTGTTTTGCTTATGAGTGCTTGCTGGCCACCTTCAAGTATTACTTTGGCATATTCACCGGATTTGAAATCTTCCATTCTAATGTACCAATAGGTAGGTTGACACACAATTTGTCCGGTCGCTTTATTTACAAATCCAATTTTTTGTGATGCAAGATCAACCAATTTATTTGCATTGATATAGCCATACATTTTCTGATTGGTTCGATAGTCCATTTTTTGTGCAATAATTGATGAAGATTGATCTACTTCTGTGACTTCATCATATTTGAATGGAATAAGAATCGTATCATGACCCACCAATCCATATTTTTTATTGCTTCCCTTTAACCAAGCATGTCCGTGAAGTGATTCATCTGTTTGTATAAGGGGAGCGGCTGATGGAGAAGTTTTTCCTTTTGTTGATTTAGTTGGGGGAGGAGGAGTACCAATTTTAACAATATCCATTTTGCCGTCAGCTTTGAAACATTTGGCACTCGCTGAAGTAATATCAATATTTTTGTATATGGGTTGTGCGAGTATTTTACCTTTATTGTCAATTAGGCCTTGACCAGTTTCCGTTTCAAATACAGCCACGCTTTTGCGAAACGGGAAAATGGTTTCATGAATGGTTGGAATAATTATTTTACCTGTTTTTTCGGCAAGTCCCCATTTACCATTAAGTTCTATCAGTAACAAGTTTTCATTCAAGTGTATGTTTGTGTAGTTTTGGCCTAACACCGAGACGCCCATTTTGTCATACACACCGTATTTGTGTGCCTTTTGGGTTACTACCAATTCGTTATTAAGAATGGTAAACGACTCTTGTTCTTCAGAGTTAATCATTTTGCCTGAAAAAGCCGAAAACATTAACCAACCTCCTTTTTTAGTTTTGAAACTTATGAATGCGTTAGAGTTTTTCTTATAAGAAGTGTACTCCGGTTTCACTAGTATTTCTCCTTTTTGATTGGCCAATCCCCAAAGATCTTTGGTTTTAAATAAAAACAGATTTGATGCAGGAATTTGAATATCAGCATATTCGGGGTTTAAAATAGTGTTCAAGTTTGAATCAAGTAATCCCAATTTTTGGTTTTGATTCACTATATAAAAATCGCCACCTACTATAGTAATTCCATTGTAATTAGGTTCTATAGATTTATCAATAGTATGGTTATACACACCAAAAAGCCCTCCTTTTTTCAACATCAAGTTATTTGCATCTAATGCAGTAATTGACTGATAGTTGGCAGGCAAAATTGTGTATCCAGTCGGGTCGTCTACACCCCAGAGTGAGTCTTTTTTAAAGGCTATATACTTTGGGCAGAAAATTATAATATCGTTGTATTCAATAGGAACTAACACTTTGCCGGTTTGGTCAATAACTCCCCATTTTCCTTTATCTTTCACTTTGGCGTGATCGCATATAAAGTTGGTAGTGAAGTCGTATTGAGGCTGGATTACAGTGTTGCCTTCTTTGTCAATAAAGCCCCATTTGTAATCAATTTTGACAGGCAACAAATCAGATGAAGTTTGTGCACTTGCACCAAAAGTATATGTAATAATGAGAAGGAATAAGTAGAATTTTTTCATAATGTTATGAAGGTGAAGTATTTGGGTCATTTTGGGTTTTTGAATATCTTAATAAAATAAAAATCTATAAGTATAGATTTAGTTTTATAGGTGGTGAAGATATTAAATGGGTATCGATTTGCAAAGAAAATTTGAAATTACATATCAATATTTAAAATCGAGATATTAAAAACAACTTCATGTCTTTATATTTCATTTCAAATCGTTTGGCCAATGCCTGATTGGTAAGACTGCCTTTATAGGTGTACACACCTTTCATGAGCCATTCCTTTGTAAAAATAATTTCTTCTAATCCGCCATTATTAGCAATTTGTACCAAAAGAGGGGTGAAAATATTGCTAAATGCCGTTGTAGCAGTGCGAGCCACTCTCGATGCAATATTTGGCACACAATAGTGAATTACTTCGTACTTTTTGTATACTGGCTTCTTTAATGAAGTAATATGAGAAGTTTCAAAACATCCACCTTGGTCAATACTTACATCAATAATTACAGAATTGGGTTGCATGTTCGAAATCATTTCTTCGGTAACGATACAAGGACTTCTGTCTTCTTCAGCTCGAAGTGCCCCAATCACTACATCGGCTTCGGCAAGTGCCTTAGATAAAGTAACGGTGTCTAATGTAGAAGTATATATATGGGCTCCTAAGTTTTGTTTGAGCCTTCGAAGTTTGTATATGTGATTGTCAAATATTTTTACTTCAGCACCAAGGCCCATAGCCGTTCGTGCAGCAAATTCAGCCACTGTTCCGGCACCCAATATAACTACTTTTGTAGGTGGAACTCCAGTAATTCCTCCCAATATCATTCCTTTGCCATCGCTGGCACTGCTTAAGTATTCGGCTGCAATAAGCATAACCGTACTACCAGATATTTCACTCATGGCACGGACAACGGGTTTGCCTCCCACTTTATCTTCTATATACTCAAGAGCAATGCCTGTAACACGTTGCTTCATCATTGCTTCAATATATTCCTGCGTTACTTTGGCGAGTTGAAGTGCAGAAAAAATGGTTTGTCCCGGTTTCATGTACGAAATTTCGTCAAGTGTTGGAGGCATCACTTTAAGAATAACATCAGCCTGATATGCTTCTTTGGCTGAATACACAATTTTTGCTCCGGCTTCGCTATAATCTTTATCGGTAAACTTTGCATATTGTCCCGCCTTTGATTCAATGCTTACTTCATGTCCATTATTAACCAACACGGCAACTCCTTCAGGAGTTAAAATCACTCGATTTTCGTATTCCTCAATTTCACGTGGAATTCCTATATTAAGCATACGTTGCGCAGGCTTCACTTTAAGCATATGCTCTTCAGGATAATGAGCATGCTCTTTGGCTAATTCAGAAAAACTTGTTTTTATCTGCATATAATTAGGAAATTGGGTAAATAAGGCAACTCAAAATGATTGATTTGTAAAAAGTGATTCTAAATTCGATGGTATACATATAGTTAAGTAAAAAAAGCAGCACTAATTTACAAAATTAACCAACATGTGAAACATAAATTTTTCGATTGTTATCATTAAGAACTTCAATAAATAATTCCATTCTTTTTTGAGGAATCAAGGAAGGTATTTTTTCGACCCATTCAATTAAGCATAAATTTCCGGAAACCAAGTATTCATCGGTGCCAATGTCAAGTGCTTCGGTTTCATGTTTGATTCTGAAAAAATCAAAATGAAAAATAGTTTGATTTTCAGAAGTAAGATACTCATTTACAATTGAGTAAGTAGGACTGGTGACATTATCAATCACGCCTTTTTGTTTGCAAATTTCTTTGATTAATGTAGTTTTTCCAACACCCATCGGTCCGTTGAAAATCCATATATTGTAACCCTCACCGAGTCGAATTATGTTTTTTGAAGTATCAGGTAATTCAGATAATTGAGAATTAAGAATCCGAATATCAGCCATTTTCATAATTCTCCAATATTATAAAAAATCCCTCCGGAAATAATTAACAGTTGGGCATTAAATCCTTCAATTGCAGTTGGGAAAATATGATTGTATTTGAAATTCAAATAGGTTGAAACTCTGCTTGAAAAATCATAAACAAATCCAATATTGGGCGCAATTCCCCATCCGTTTAAAGTTACGTAGTCAAACGAAGCTTGAACAGAACTACCATTGGCATTAATGTTGTAAGATCCACTAAATTGATAACGACAAGCATCTAATCCAAAGTATGGAGTGATTTTTGCTTTGTTCAAATAATATTCCAAACTGGCGCCATATACCATAAGTGAATTAGTAACACCCACTGTTGGAGCTCTATTACTTAAAAAATTATAGTTAAATAATCCTCCAAGCCCTACTTTGCCGGCAAATATATATTTGGCAAAAACTCCCACGCCTGTACCGCCACTGAAATATTGCCGGACAATTGCATTTACCGGAATGACTAATTGCGCATTTACACCCACTTTTAAACCGGCCATTGGAGAACCTTTGTAAGTTGGATCTTCTTCGTAATAATTATCTTCCTGAGCAAACGTTAAAAAGGGTAAGAGCAAAAAACAGACCCAAAATGCCTTTAATGATCGTTTCATATTAAATAATTGCTTCAAAATTAAACAAAACCTTTTCGAAACTGTTTATTTTTTTACAAATTTAAAGTTCGAACTTGCCAAACCTAATTTATTATTCATGTATAGCATTCAAAAATCATTTTTTTTAGTCTTCATTTCTACTTTAATCTCGATAGGACAACGTCAAATATTAACAGAAAAAGTGGCTGTTGAACAAGCACTGCAAAATAATTTGCAAATGAAAATAGCAGATTTGAAAATAGACAAACAGAAAAGCCTCAAAAATGCTGGGGTAAACCTTGATAATTTGCAAGTGTTGATGGACGCTCCGGTTGAAAAGAGATTTACTATATCAGTATATCAACCTTTTCAGTTCCCTACTGTATATGCACAACAGTACAAATTCCAAAAAGCAAACATTAATGTGGCTGCTGCCGAAAAGAGTATAACAACGAATCAACTCATTTATAATGTTCGAACTACTTTTAACCAGCTCACCTATTTAATAGAAAAATACAAAACACTTAAACGCCAAGATTCCATTTTCAGTGATATCATTGGCATTAACGAAACGCGCTATAGGGTTGGGCAAATATCTAATTTGGAAAAAATAAATGGGGAAGCTTATTATAAACAAATACAATTTAATTTGATGAAAACAATGGCAGATTTGCTTAATGCCAAAATACAATTGGGGATATTGTTGGGACGACCAGAAGATACAACTTTATGGGTGAATGGAAATTTGAAGAAAATAATTGACTACGAAGTAAATCAGATTCCCGACACTACTTTTGAAACCAACCCTCTTACCAATTATTATAATCAACAGCAAATTTCATTTACCAGAGCACTTAAAATTGAAAAGAGCAGACAACTTCCTGGGTTTATAGTAGGGTATTATGATCAAGTAACCGATGGCAAAAGTGCAGAGCAACCATTTTTGTATCGATTCAATGCAGGTATAACACTACCAATTTGGTATTGGACTTATGGTGCTAAAATAAATGCGGCCAAAAAAGACTTTGAAATTGTAAAAACACAAGCCAGATATACCAATTACCAGTTGAAAGGCGAATACTCTAAGGAGCTTGCCAATTTGCGTAATTATAGCAACTCAGTCACATACTTTGAAACAACAGGTAATGCACTTGCCAATGAAATCCTAAAATCAGCACGTGAAGGATACCGACTTGGGAGTATAGGTTATTATATATATTTGCAAAACCTTAATCAGGCATTTCAAATTCAAATTAATGCTTTAGACGCGTTGGTAAGCTATAATAATTCATTGATTACGCTCCAATATTTGCTTGGCGATCAGAAATATTAAAAGGTAATTATGGATTGTATTAGTTTGCTTCTCCTGTCTTAGCGGGATCGCTATGACGAATACCTTTTCGCGTCATTGCGTTCATAAGGAAGCACTCAAACATTCTTTAATTAAAATAAGAACAAAGAATAACTTCTTTTATTTCATTATATTTTACATTATTTTTGTTATTCTCTGTCAAATTAAGTGCTATGAATCTTCAATACATTTCGGATAACAAAGGCATTACCACTGGCGTATTTATCCCAATACAAGAATGGAATATGCTCAAAGAAAACTACAACTTACCCGAAGATGATTTTGAATTTAACCCTACTCAAAAAAAGGAACTAAATGACAGAATTGACCATTATTTAAAGAATCCCAACGACTTGCTAGATTGGGAGGAAGTTGAAAAAAGGCTTTTGGCTCGCAATGCAAAATAATGCCTTATAAGATTTTACCTTTTGCTGAAATTGATTTACAGGAAAGTGTGGATTGGTATGCTCTTCGCCAACCCGGGCTCGAAGCCGATTTATTAACTGACACCAGAAAAACCATTCAATTTATTAATCAAAATCCGTATGCGTATCAAGTAAAATATAAGCGCAAGGGCTTACAAATCAGGAAAGCTCCTGCAAATAGATTTCCTTTCGTAGTGGTTTACTTTATTGATGAAAATGTACAATGTATAATTATAATTGCCATTTGGCATACCTCACGTAACCCTAAAAAAATTAAGAAACGATTATAACATTCTAATCAAACCTTTGCATCCTTTGCAAAAAACTTCAAATTCTTTGGGGTTAACTTGATTTAGAATTGAAGATTACCTGTCCCGGATTTGTTTCGGGAACAATTTTTGATTTAATAAAACTACTGTTGGTAATAGGAAATAAGTTTTTTGCTTACTAATTTCATATTCTGATATGCGCATTTTTGTTATTTTATTCCTATTTTTCCAAAACTCATTTATGCAAATGCAGGAACTTATAGGCCTTTTGCCGATACTACTATTTGGTGGGTGGAATATAAAAACAAAATATCTGAAGGTAGCGGATGTACAAGACAGTTTATTTATTTGTTTGGAGATACCAATGTACTTGGTATGAAATACAAAAAAATATATTATTCAAAAACCTATTTTTATTCATTAAGTGAAGCAAAAGCAGACACTAACAAAGTTTTTTTATTCAATGGATTACTTCGAAACGACAGCATTAACCGAAAAGCATATTATGTGCCTAATTCACTATTAGGAGCGAACTTTACCACTAGTAGCGAAATATTGTTGTATGACTTTAAACTTAACGTAGGTGATACATTGCCGCATACATATATATACAGATATAACCATGGAATGAGCAATACTTTACCCAACCAATTGACGGTAAGTGGAATTGACAGTTTATTGATAGATGGTAAATACCACAAAAGATACACATTTATCAATGTGAATAGCATTTCGGGCTATATTATGGAAGGTATTGGCAATGGAGCAGGTTTATTGCAACCTTTAGAAATGGCAGTAACGCCTTCTCCTATACAAGACCTAAGCAGTTCAAAATACCCTATAAATGTAAAAAAAGTGTTGGTTGGAAAATGGAAAGACTCACTTTTTACAAGGATGAATACCAGTTTACAATGTCCATCTTATACACCTTTTTCAGAAGATACGGCAATTTGGAAATGGGGTTATTACTACGATAGATACAATAAAACCTATGTATGTGATTTTTATTATCTTGCTGAAAATAGATTAATTAAAGGAAAAAAATATAAAACATATTATTACGGATGGCTAAACAACTTTCATTACAACAATATTAGCACTAAGTATTATATTAGGAATGATAGTATTAATAAGAAAGTTTTTGCAGTTAACCGATATCAAGTTGATAGTAGTGAATATGTGCTATATGATTTTAATTTGTATATCGAAAAAACAGGAAATTATATCTACTTGAGTGATGGCAATAAACTAACAATCAATTCAATAAATACAATTAATATTGGTAAAACAAATTATAAAACTTATATAGGAACAAAAAACAAAGAAACGTATACTCTTATTGAAGGTGTTGGAGCAGAATATGTTTCAACACAATATAGTCAAGAATATGTATTAATAAATTATTATGACAAAAAGAATACAGACTCTTCAATTAATTTTTTAGTAAAGCAATTAAATAATAGTAATTGTAGAGCGCTAGAAAATATAAATGAATTAATAAGCAATCAAATATCAATAAATATCAGACCCAATCCAATCTATGCTTCCGGTGAATTTCAAATCACTTCAGCTGAAAATAATTTAATAAAAGTCCAAATCTTCAACCTCCTCGGCATCAAAGAAGTAGAAATTGAAAATATAAATGCTAAAGAAGTTTCTATCACCCTTAACAATAAAAATACAGGGCTTAGGTTGGTTTATATTTATTTGCAAAATGATGTAATCATCAAAAAAATAATGGTGGAGTGAAAATAATTTTCAATCAATAATAGGAGATACTTCAATATTGCCTTAAATTTACTCAACAAAAAATCCCAAATATGAAATACATATTGGATATTGAAATATAAGATAATGACATCTCTTTTGCAGAGAAATTTTTTAAATCGGTATCTTTTATAAAAAGGGTAAAAACAGTGCCATCAAATGAAATTACAAATCCTGCTATTCTTCAAAGCATCGAAGCTTATGAAAAAGGGAAGCTACAACCAACTCCCTTAAGCTTATCTGAATTAAAACATTATAAAAATTGCAGAGTAGATGTATAAAGTCTATTTAGGTCTATCAAACTGATTTTACTACAATTTCAAAATTTTAAAATTCTTTGCATCCTTTACGATAAACTTCAAATTCTCTCTGGTTAAAGTTTGCCTTTATTTTTAACCGCAAAGTGCGCAAAGATTATCGCAAAGAATTGAGGGATAAAAAATATTAATCATTACGCATTAATCCTTCAATCCATTTCATTCAGCGAAAGTACTATGTCGTTGGCACTAATGCTATTGCCTTTGATGATTAGTTTAGCTTGGTTGTAAAAAGGCAATCGTTGTTCGTATAATTCGGTCATGTAGGCAAGCAATTGCTCTTTGTTTTTGCCTTCAATCATGGGTCTTTTGTCGCGTTGAGGGCTGCTCCAAAGTCGATCCGTAATTTCCTGTACCGGCACATACAAAAAGACGGTAATGCCCGACACATTCATTATTGTCATATTATCATTGAAACAAGCGGCTCCTCCTCCTGTGGCAATCAGTAAATTCTTTTCTTTGGATAATTCTTTGATGGCTTCTGTTTCTTTGTTTCGGAAATAAGTTTCTCCATGGTCTGCAAAAATTTGACTCACTGTTTTGTTCTCTTTACGACAAACGTATTCGTCCAAATCAATAAAGCTAAGCTTTAACATTTGAGCAATTTGTTTGCCTAAAGTTGTTTTACCACTACCGGTAAGTCCTATTAAATATATGTGCATGCTTGATTTTTGAATGATTGAGTTAGTGAATGATTGAGTTTTGAATGATTAAATGAGTAAATATTAGAATGAAACAATTTTCGATATACTATAAACTGATGACTAACAACTATTTACTACGAACTATCCCGCCCATCCTTCTCTGTCTAAACTTCTGTATTGAATGGCTTCTGCCAAATGTTCCACTTTAATGTCATCAGAGCCTGCAAGGTCGGCAATTGTTCGTGATACTTTTAGTATACGGTCGTAAGCACGAGCTGATAGACCTAATTTTTCCATTGCTTTTTGCAAAAGTAACTTTCCAACTTCATTGATGGTACATATTTCTTTCACCATTTGGGTTGGCATCATCGCATTCGAGAAAACTGTTGGTGTTTCTTTGAAGCGAACGGTCTGCATTTCACGAGCTTTTATAACCCGATCTCTTATTTTTTCACTTGTTTCTGCTTTACGATCGGATGATATTTTATCGAACGAAACGGGCGTAACTTCGATGTGCAAATCAATCCTATCTAATAATGGACCGCTTACTTTATTCAAATATTTTTGAACCACTCCCGGAGCACATACACATTCTTTTTCAGGATGATTGTAATATCCACACGGACAAGGGTTCATGCTGGCAATGAGCATAAAGTTGGCAGGGTAATCCACTGCTAATTTTGCCCTTGAAATAGTAACTCTTCGTTCTTCCAAAGGTTGACGAAGCACTTCGAGAACGGTTCTTTTAAACTCAGGTAATTCATCCAAAAAAAGCACCCCATTATGTGCTAAGGATATTTCACCAGGCTGCGGGTTGCCACCTCCACCTACCAAAGCCACATCACTTATAGTATGGTGTGGACTGCGAAAAGGGCGTTGAGCAATAAGAGAAGCAGCATGACCTAACTTGCCCGCTACGGAATGAATTTTGGTTGTTTCCAATGCCTCTATCAACGAAAGTGGAGGCAAAATACCCGGCAATCGCTTGGCTAACATCGTTTTGCCTGCTCCGGGAGGCCCAATCATAATCACATTGTGACCTCCTGCAGCAGCTACTTCCATCCCTCGTTTGATGTTTTCTTGTCCTTGTACCTGACTAAAGTCAGCATCATATACATTTTGAGTATTAATAAAAATATCTCTGGTATCCATTTTTAATGGACTAATCGGCAATTTTCCTTCCAAAAAATCAACCGCTTCTTGCAAAGAATTTATGCCTATTACATCCAAATTATTTACAATCGCAGCTTCTGATGCATTGTCTTTGGGTAAAATAAATCCTTTAAATCCGAGTTTACGAGCTTCAATAGCAATGGGTAAAACGCCTTTCACACTTCTTAATGAGCCATCTAAGGCCAATTCGCCCATAATGATATATTTCTCAAGCGCTTCTGTCAGCATCTGTTCGGATGCACTTAAAATAGCTAAAGCGATAGGTAAATCAAATGAAGAGCCTTCTTTACGGACATCAGCAGGTGCAAGATTCACCACTACTTTTTGTCGAGGCATGCGCATGCCCATTTCTTTAATGGCACTTTCCACTCGCTGTGCGCTTTCTTTCACAGCGTTATCCGGCAATCCTACCATATACAAGTTTTGACCTTGTCCTACACTTACTTCTACTGTAACCAGGTGGGCATTTACACCATATACAGCACCTCCGAATGATTTGGCTAACATATTGTTCCTAAAAGTAATATATCAGCTTGTAAAGTTAAGTAACTTGTTTATAAAAAGTATAAATAGCAAAAGATATTGAAGTATTTAATTTAGGTTAGGTAATTTTAAGATTGAATTGAGATGTTTGATAGAATAATTAAATTTAGCATTGGCAACAAATTAATTGTTGCGATTTTGACTTTAGCAATGGCAATTTGGGGTGGATATTCGCTTACCCAATTACCTATTGATGCTGTTCCTGATGTTACAAATAATCAAGTTCAGATTATTACCCATGCACCGGCACTAAGCGCACAAGAGGTTGAACGGTTCATAACTGCTCCTTTAGAAATAGCGTTTGCCAATGTACCCCAACAAATAGAAATCCGATCCATTTCACGTTCCGGGTTATCTGTGATTACAGTTGTATTTGAAGATGAAGCTGATTTATATCGTGCAAGGCAGTTAGTCTCCGAGCAAATAAAAGTTGCACAGCAAGTAATTCCTCCAAATATTGGTGTTCCGGAATTGGCTCCAATTACTACAGGTTTGGGCGAAATATATCAATATGTAGTGGATGTAAAACCCGGATATGAAGGGAAATACACTTTGGAAGACATACGTACCGTTCAAGATTGGATTGTAAAACGCAAACTTGCAGGCACACCCGGTGTAACAGAAGTTAGTTCGTTTGGTGGCAAATTAAAATCATATGAAATAGCTGTTGATCCTGAAAAACTCAGGGCGATGGATATTAGCTTGATTCAAATATTTAAGGCATTAGAGACTAATAATGATAATACTGGGGGAAGTTATATCGAAAAAAATCATAGAGCACTTTTTATAAGAGGAGAAGGTTTAATTACATCCCTTGGAGATATTAAAAATATTGTAATTATAGAAAGAAATGGTATTCCAATATATATTAATGATGTTGCAGAAGTGAATTTCAACTACGAAGTTCGATATGGTGCTATGACAAAGAACGGCAAAGGTGAAGTTGTAGGGGGCGTTGTGCTCATGCTCAAGGGAGCTAATTCCCAAAAGGTTATTGAAGCAGTAGAGAATAAAATAGCTAAAATCAATGAAATACTTCCGGAGGGATTGGTCATAATTCCATTTATTAATCGCTCTGAATTAATTGAACGGGCCATTGGCACAGTTAAAAACAACCTGATTGAGGGAGGACTCATTGTAATATTTGTACTCGTTTTGCTATTGGGAAATTTACGGGCAGGCATTTTGGTAGCTTCAGTTATTCCATTATCCTTATTATTTGCATTTGCCTTAATGCACATGTTTGGTGTTTCGGCTAATTTGATGAGCTTGGGTGCTATTGACTTTGGCTTAGTTGTAGATGGTGCAGTTATAGTTGTGGAAGCTATTATGCATCATTTGGTAATTAATGCTCGTCAGTCCGGTGTTTTGAAAATAGATAGAAACGAAATGGATAATACCGTTTTTGAATCTGCTTCAAAAATCAGGCAATCAGCTGCTTTTGGAGAAATTATTATATTAATTGTGTATCTTCCAATATGGGCACTGGCAGGCATTGAAGGTAAAATGTTCAAACCCATGGCACAAACCGTTTCATTTGCAATATTAGGTTCGTTAATATTATCAATGACATATGTGCCTATGGCGGCATCTGTTTTTTTAAGTAAAAAAATCAGAACCAACCCTGACATTTCTGAAAAAGTAATTGACAAATTGTACTCTTGGTACAAACCCGTGCTTATGTTTTGTATGAAAATCAAATTGCAAATTGTAGGACTGGCACTACTATTTTTGGTTTTTAGTTTATGGTTGTTTACTAAATTAGGTGGCGAATTTTTACCCCGATTAGAAGAAGGTAACTTTGCAGTTGAAACTAAAATTGGCACCGGAAGTTCGCTTACTGATATGGTGGAAACTTGTACCAAAGCCGAACAAATTTTATTACAATTTCCCGAAGTAAAGCAAGTAGTAAGTAGGATAGGAGCTCCTGAAATTCCTACGGATCCCATGCCTATGGAAAATGGCGACTTAATGATAATTCTTAAAAATAAATCAGAGTGGACAAGTGCAAAAACCATGCCTGAACTAGCTGAAAAAATGAATGATAAACTTAAGGCTATCCCCGGATTGCAACTCTCGTTTTTACAACCTATAGAAATGCGAACTAATGAACTTATATCTGGTGTAAGAGCTGATGTGGGTATAAAAATATTTGGAGATGACTTAAATGAGTTGCTGACTGTGGCACAAAAAACAGCCTCTTTAATTAGCAATGTTGAAGGAATCAAAGATTTGAAAGTAGAACCAATTGAAGAAGTGCCGCAAATATTAGTGACCTATAATAGAGAGCGAATTGCTCGATATGGACTGAATATTAAGGACTTGAATACCTTGCTTCGAACTAGCTTTGCCGGTGAGCGAGCTGGATATGTGTTTGAAGGAGAAAAACGATTCAGTTTGATTGTAAGATTAAGTGAAAAAAGCCGTAATGATATTACTGATTTGAGTGGCATTTATATTGATTTGCCTAATGGAAACAAAATTCCATTTTCAGAAGTAGCAACTATCAAATATGCCGATGCACCTATGCAGGTTTCGCGCGAAAACACCAAACGTAGAGTATCAATTACTTTCAATGTGCGTGGCAGAGATGTAGAATCAACGGTAATAGAAACAGAGCAATTAATGAAGCAAAAAATTCAGTTGCCTCCCGGGTACTTTTTTACATTTGGCGGCCAGTTTGAAAATTTGATTGAAGCAAAACAACGTCTTGTGATTGCAGTTCCGGTGGCTTTAGCTTTAATATTTTTATTATTATTTTTTACTTTCCATTCTGCCAAAGATGCGTTGCTTATTTATTCATCCATACCCCTTTCGGCCATTGGAGGCATCATTGCATTATGGTGGAGAGATATGCCCTTTAGTATTTCAGCAGGCATTGGTTTTATTGCACTATTTGGGGTATGCGTACTAAATGGCATTGTTTTAATTAGTTATTTAAAATCTCTTGAAAAAGAAGGAGTTATGGATATAAATGAAAGAATATTTGAAGCTACAAAAGTGCGTTTCCGACCTGTAATTATGACTGCAATGGTCGCATCTTTAGGTTTTTTGCCAATGGCAATATCACACTCTGCAGGGGCAGAAGTTCAAAAACCTCTGGCAACCGTGGTAATAGGTGGTTTGGTTTCTGCTACATTGCTTACACTCATTGTATTACCGATTTTATACAACTTGGCATATGCTAAAAAACAGTAATTTATTTCTAATTTTTTCAATAATCATAATTGTTTCGTGTAATACTAAACAAGAAGTAGTTGATAATTCAATAAACAAGGATAAAGATGAAATAGTATTAAGTACAGAACAAATTTCAAATTCCGGGATTGAATTGGGGTTGGTTCAAATCAAAAAGGTTACTAGTGAAGTGCTTGCCAATGGCATTATAGATGTGCCACCTCAAAACCTTGCGAGTGTAAGCACAGCCATGGGTGGATACGTGAAAAAGTCTAATATTCTGCCGGGCACTCATGTGCATAAGGGAGAAGTTTTGTGTGAGCTTGAAAATTTGGATTTCATTCAAATGCAACAAGATTATTTAATTGCTAAAAATAAACTGGAACTCGCTGAGTTGGAGCTCAAAAGACAAAGTGAACTTGCTCAGGTCAATGTAAATTCCAGACGAGAACTTCAGATTTCTACTTCTGAATACAATATAAATAAGGCATCCGTGAATGCTTTAGAACAAAAACTAAAAATATTAGGCATTAATATTATTGATTTAATACAAGGTAACATTGCTCCTCGGGTTATAATAAAATCCCCCATTACTGGGGATGTCAAAAAAGTTCACATAACTTTAGGTAAATACATTAATAACTCTGATCCTTTATTCGATATTGTAGATAATTCGCATATGCATTTGGAGCTGAGTGTGTTTGAAAAAGATATTTTAAAAATAGAAAAAAATGAACTTATTCGTTTTAAGGTACCAGCGGTGAGTGAGGAAGAATTTACAGGTAAAGTGTATTTAGTTGGTAAAACTTTTGACCCCATTAGTCGGACCATTTTAGTACACGGACACATGGATAATGAAGACAAGAAAAAATTGTTTCCGGGCATGTATGTAACTGCCAAAATAGAAACCAGTAATTACCAAACCAAAGTGATTCCTGAAGATGCATTAATTCGTCAGGATGGCAAAAATTATATTTATCTTTCAAAAAGAATACGTTTTGACAGTATACGTTTCAGGCAAATTCCTGTCCAAATTGGCACGATTGCTAATGGTTATGCGGAAATAAAAACAATCTTAATTGATACAATCGTTACTAAAGGAGCTTATTACATTCAATCTGAAATGAATAAATCAGAAGATTAAAACCTTTTTTTTGAAATCAAATCAGAATTTCTTTAATTTGTTTCAAAACAAACCTTATCAAAATGAAGCTCCAATCAGCAATTAAAAGTTGTTTACTTTTTGCATTTGCATTAAGCCAAATTCAAGCACAAATGATTGTTCCAGAAAAACGTACCACCATGGAAGGCGAAAAATGGGGTTACAAAAACATGGAAACAGGTGAGAAGACCACCAAGGCTTTGTACGATATTGCCTATGACTTCAAAGGTAACTTTGCGGTAGCAAAGAAAGGGGGTAAACTTGGTTATTTAAACAGAAAGGGCAAAGAAATAACACCATTCAAATACGATGTTGCAGAGGATTTCATTAATGGTTTTGCTAAAGTTCAGGTTGGAGAAGGAAAGGGATTTATTGATAGTACCGGAAAAGAGATTTGTGATTTAAAATTTATTAGATTACGCAATTTTCAAGAAGGATTCGCCACAGCTTCGCTTGAAGAATTTGGCAGAACAGGTTTTATCAATACTAAAGGCGTAATGTCGAGCCGTTTTTACTTCGACAATGCAGGCTCATTTAACGAAGGATTGGCTTGGGTAGAATTTAAGGGGAAAGTGGGTTTTATCAACAAAAATGGAGACGAAATTATAAAACCAACTTATGATTGGACGCAGGAATCGGGTTATAAAAATGGATTTACCTTAGTGATGAAAAAGCAAAAATATGGTTGCATTGACAAAATGGGCAAAGAATTTATACCACTGGTTTACAGCGAAGTTAAAAGATTCGGTCCTGATAGTACTTTGATATTAGTAAAAAATAATGAAGGTAAGTTTGGATTATACGACAAAAAAGGTGCTAAATTAATTCCTGAATTATTTGGAAAAATATCTGACTATCAGGTGTATGATGGCAAAATGTATGCATCTGTTTTTCGCAACCCCAATGATGATGTATTTATTTACATTAATGACAAAGGCAAATGTGAAGAGTTTAATGGCAAGCCATGTCCGGAAGAGTGAAAACAAAATTATTTATGTTTTTACTTTATTAATTTGCCATGTATTACTCTTAATATAATCACTTCATCATTTTTAATCTTATAAACAAAAATACAGGTATCTTCAAAAACCGCACATCTGTATTTCCATCTTTTAAAAGCGGACTTTCTACATATTGCAAATTTGTCAGGCAACAATCCAAGAGTATTGCCAAATTCTAAAAGTCTGTTGTAATATTTTTTAGCTGTTTCCGGATAACCTTGATTGGTAATGTAATAGGCAATGTTAGCCATTTCAGTGATAGCTCTATCACTATTTATTACCTTGATTTTTTGTACCACTTATCAATCAATTTCTCTCCAATAATTTTCGCTTCCTCCATGGTATAGAACACAGTTTCCTTTTCCATATCTTCTGCGAGTTCTTCTAACTGAGCATCAGTAAGTGGTGGTCCCGGCAAATGAAGCCTGTTTTTCCAATCGTCAGCAGCCGCTTCTGTAGATTTTTCCTCAATGGTATCAACCCTTTCGATTCCTTTGGTTTTTAACAAGGACAATTTAATTGCAGCCAAATTCGCTGAATCAGATACAGAAACTAATAGATGTTGCATGATGCAAAATATTTGTACTATCAAAAATACGAATATTTGACGATTTTACAATCAACCATTTTTCCCAACTTTCGGGAAATAATTAATCTATTACCGAAGTGATACAATTACTACATACACCCAAATTATTATTACTTTAGCCATAATATTGATAGTTGTTTTGTATGTTTAGAAAGACGCTTGTATTAGCATTTTTAAGTATTGTATTTTTTTCTATTGCATATTTGAATTTTTCAGGGTTTTATCCTCAGAAAGTCAATTTTGAAGATAGCGAGACTGCAAAAACTAATGAACTAATCAAAAAAAGTATTAAGGAATGTGATATTGTTTTAGGTAAAATTTCGGACTTATTGTGCAATGAAAAGCCGACATTTTCGATTCTCAATTCAATTTCCTCAATTCCATTTACGGTATATAAAAATCAAGAAATTATTTATTGGCCCTATTCACGCTATATCCCTCCTTATAATTCAATTAAACAGGACTATAAATACAAAATTATTCGTTCACCGGAAGGGCGATTTTTAACTGTAAAGTATTCATTTTTAAATAACAACGACAAATACGATGTTGCTTTTTTGATTTGTATTACCAATAATTTTGAGGTCGAAAATAAATATTTGAAATCTGGTCCGAATCCGGCTTTTTTCAATCCTGCTTGTAGAGCTGTTAATCTTTATCCAGGGCAATATAATATTTACACGCCCGACAACTATTTTCTTTTTTCGCTTGAGTACTTCGAAGATGCCACATTTGCACAGATCAAAGAAAATATAGGTTGGTTATTTTTGATAATTGGTTGTATATTATTTATATATTTTGTTTTTCAATTATCTGATTTAAAGACACCTACATCAATATTTTCCATTGCACTATCTACAATTATTTTGATAGAAATTTTGTATTTTTTAATTGAAAAATGGGCTTCTAATCAAAAGTCCTTTTCAACTGAAATTTCAGATATCAAGTTTTTAGTTCATTGGTTGTTTATTCAATTAGCTGCCATTGCTATAATTATTTTTATTTCAACACAAAGAGCATTTTATCATGAAATTCAAAGCTATTTTAAAAAAGGAATAAAATATGTTCATGCGATTTTCCCTTTACTTATTTTAACGCCTTTATCAACTTCAATTGTTTTTTATCACTTTCTGCTAACCATAAATAATTCAGAAATTGCAAATATTTCAATTGAAACATTTATAAACTTTAACTATTTCAAAATATTATCTCTCTTTTCAATTATTCTTTTTTCGGTGTTATTTTTTATTTTGTCTGCTGTGTCTATCCGTTTTTGGGATTTTTTGGAAAGTAAAAATAAACAAAGACTATATGTGCTTTTGTTGGTTATAATAATTACTTCTGCTGTTGTTTTATATCTATTATTTGGAATTCAATTTGCAATAGTATCGATTGCCACAGGGGTGTATTTAATTATAATAAAAGAAACCCGTCTTAATAACACACTCAACAGAATCCGATACATCACATACTTGTATTTTTTTATATGTATCGCATTCGTTTCAATAGCTGTTACTGCGGCTTTATATGAATCCAGAGTGAAAAAATTGAATGAAAACTCCACACTTTTGGCTCAAAAGGTAATTTCGAAATGGGGCAAAACCGATGTTGATATTTTATTTGATATTTCTCGTAAAATCAGTGTTGACAAATATTTTGTTTATAAGTTATCCGGACCATTTATGGAATTTGAAATGGTAAAAACTAAAATCAAAAAGTTTTATTTAAGAGATTTTTTGGCTGATTATGAGACAAATGTATATATTTTTGATAGTAAAGGTCAACCATTAAGCGATATGGCCAGAAATTATTTTGCAATTACAAATAATTTAAAAGCACCAGCTTTCAAAACCAATTACAGAAATATTTACCGACAAATTGGACAACAATCGGTTTTTTATATCAATATCGAAGTTGTTGAAAAATCACAAAAACTTGCTTACATTTTGATTGAGAACAAACTCAAAAAGAAGGTAGCAAATAGTGTTATTCCAGAACTTTTTCGCGAATCCGAAGAACATACAAATACTCAATATTTGAATTATGCAACGTACGAAAACCAAAGGTTGCTTGCTTCTTCAGGTGCATTTAATTACAATAAATATTTCAATTTTATTGATTCTACAGTTTTGAATTCGCTAAAAACCGGAATTTATAAATTTAATTTTTGGCACAAATATTATTCGTATACTGGAAACAAAGGAGTGATTGTCAGCTGTTTGCTCCCATCGCCATTAAGTCTGTATGCTAATTTCTCACTAATATTTGTGTGTTTTGCTTTTATGCTTGGCTTTGTAATATTTGCAAACACTTTTTATGTCAAAATTAATCAGGCGTCTACCTCCTATACAACTAAAATTCAGGTGTTTATCAATGCTGCTTTTTTCATTCCCTTAGTTATAGTTTCAATTGTTTCTTTTTGGGTTTTATCAAACGTTTATACCCATGAAGTTGAAGAAACTTTTGAAAAAAAATCTACAGAAGTTGCTTTGCAGGTTTCGAATGGTTATTCAAAAGAAT
The DNA here is from genome assembly GCA_033763735.1 of Bacteroidota bacterium. Classification (GTDB taxonomy): domain Bacteria; phylum Bacteroidota; class Bacteroidia; order Cytophagales; family UBA9547; genus JANRJY01. The sequence goes on from JANRJY010000123.1 coordinate 62,194, forward strand.
CATCCCAACTTGAATCTGTGATTAAGAACCTGGGTATCAGTGACGTTTTGTTTTATAACATTCAGGGTATATTAGTCAATTACAATGCAGATGAAAACCCTTCTTATCATCTTTTCTCTTCTTATCTGAACCCAAAAGCATATGAGCAACTGTTTGAAAATAAGGATATTAGCTGCATTTTGCCAGAGCGATTTGGGCTTTTTTCTTATAAAACTGCATATCATACCGTATTTTCACCTAAAGATGGTCAAGTAGTAGGTGTAATTGCCTTGCCTTTTTTTGATTCTTACAACGAAATTGAAAATCGTATTATTTGGGTATTTTCCATTATGCTATCTATTTTTACTACTGTTTTTGTCCTTTTTTTAATACTATCGTTTTTTGCTTCACAGGCGCTTACTAAGCCATTAATGTTGCTAACAAAAAAAATAAAAACGCTTACTCTTGGAAATCACAATGAACCTTTGAATTACAAAGCAAAGGATGAAATAGGATTACTGGTAAACGAATACAATAAAATGATAATTAAGCTTGAGGAAAGTCGAAAATTTTTAGCAGATAGGGAGAAAGAAACTGCCTGGAAAGATATGGCACGCCAATTAGCTCATGAGATTAAAAACCCTCTTACGCCAATGAAATTGATTCTGCAAAATATGCAAAACAAATTAAGAAGAGGAGAATCAATAGAACTTGATCAACAAGTATCTTCAATGCTTACACATATTGATACATTAAGTGACATAGCTACTTCATTTTCTACATTTACTCAAATGCCTGATATTGAGGTAAAGGCTACAAATATTTCGAGTGTAATTCGCAATTGCGCTGCTTTGTTTGAAAATGAACATAATATGCAAATTGATACAAAAAATATTACTCCAAATATAATGGGTTATGCTGATGAAAAATTGTTAAGCAGAATAGGTATTAATTTGCTTATCAATGCTTTTGAATCCATTGAATATGGCAAAACTCCTATTATTGAAATAAATTTGTATTTGGATACTTCCAATCAAATAATTTGTTCAATCACTGATAATGGAGGAGGTATTCCGGCAGAAAATCATAATCAAGTGTTTCAACCCAATTTTAGCACCAAAACTTACGGATCGGGTATTGGACTTGCGGTTGCTAAAAAAGGTATAGAACAGATGGGTGGCAAAATTTGGTTTGAAACGCAATTGGGAATAGGAACAACTTTTTATATTTCATTAAAATCAGCACCAAGTTAATATTTGTGTCAATAGGATTAATATAAACTAATAAGTAAGATTGTAACTCAACAATACTTTGCACCTTGGATTTTATCAAAAAATCATTTTGGACTACATTAGCTTCATTAGCTTTTGCATGTCAGAGCCTAATTACAAATAAATTATTTTCTGTTTATTTTGGTCCGGCAGGTGTGACGTTACTAGCTCATTTTCAAAATATTATAGCTTTATATACAACGGTAATTACTGATGGTGTGAATAGAGGTGTACAACGTCACTTGTCAGATAACAATATTTCATCTAATTACTGGAACAAGTATGTATCGGCTACCATTATTATCAATTTATTGTGTTATACAGTTGTAACTCTTGGTTTGTTCATTAGCTTTTCATTAACATCATCTGGTTTTCCATCAGCACTTTTTACTTTTAATAATATAGGATTAATATTGATTTCGACCATTTTACATCTTTCAGCAATATTTTTTGTTAATATGTTTTTATCTGAAGGTAATGCCAAAGTGTATTCCATATTAAGTATCATCAACAATATATTAGGGTTAGTTTTGGTTTACTTTAGTTCTCGATTTAATTTAGAATTTGCACTTATTTTTATATCATTTGTACCAGCTAGTGCAATTTTTATCATAGCACCGACTCATTTAGTAATCCATCGCGATAAATGGAAACAATTTATATTTCATTTTGAAATAAGTGCAATCAAACAAATATTTTCATTTGTAATCATTGCTTTGTCCGGAGTCATTTTTGGCAGATTTGTCGATTTCTTCGTTCGAAGTTATGCCATTTTTCATTTTACAGAAACCGAAACAGGTCTTTGGCAATCTGTTGTAAAAATGTCGGATGGATATTCTTCAGTTTTTATCATGGCATTCGGTAGTTTGTTTTTTGTACGTATATCGGCCAATATCCACGATCATTTAAAGCTTCAAAGAACTCTCATTCAAGGTCTTGTATTTATTTCTATTCTTTCTTTTATTGGACTTACAATGATTTGGTTGCTTCGTTCGTGGTTAATTCCTATCTTTTATAACAATAATTTCATGCCTGCTGAGCGCTTTTTGCCTTTCCAATTGATAGGTGATTTTATAAAGTTCCCTTCTTGGTTATTGTCGTTTTTATTGTTAAGTCGTTTAAAAACAAAAGAATACATGATTGTTCATTTTCTTTCAGCACTCTTTTATTGTGCATCTATTTATTTACTTATTCCTATTTTCAAAATAGATTCGATGCCTATTTCACATTGCATAAGATTTGTTTTTTACCTCTTTATGTTGATTTGGCTTACTCGAAGGGATTTGTTTTTGCGTTAATTTAAATGCAACGATGTAATAATATACATTAAATAGCTCTATATTTGTATATTAACTCCTTTCGAATTATTCTGAATGGATCAATACCTGAGAACTCAAATTAAATTTTTATTCATCTGTATTTTTTTTATATCGCTCTTTTCGATACAAAAATCTTTTGCTCAAAAAAAAAGAGTTAAAACCGAACAAGTAAAGCTTGCTGATTCAAATATCACCCACAGAGTGCCATCAGGTGAGTATCAATTGTATTTCAAACACATTAATGAATATGATTTTTATGATGATCCCAAGCTTAGATCATTTATTACCAAAGCCGATAAGGAAAACAATCTACAGCTTTCCCTCAGATATACAGAGCTTTATGTAAGTGGGTTTGGTATTCGCAATTTTTATGTTGACACTTATTATTTGTGGCGTTTGGCTCAGTTGTATGAAAAGTTCGGCAATCAATCCAAAGCCAAATCATTATACAAACTGGTACTAAAGCATCATAGAGGAGAGCTTAAAAAAATATATAATTATTATGATTCGCTTACTCGAATGGATCGCGATTATTGGGTTCCAATTGATTATTACTACCGAATGGTGGATTTTCGTAAAGATGTAGACACGCTTCATCCTCCTAAAAGTGTACTAATTAATATGGGGCCTGAGGTGAATAGCAAAGATGCTGACTATGGACCAGCATTAAATCCTGAACGAACCATGTTGCTTTTTACATCTAAAAGAAATCGTTCCCGAATGGAAAAAATACCTAATGAGGATTTGTTTTTCTGTGTAGGTGAAGATGGGTATTGGCAACCTGCACAACCATTTTCTACTATAAATACAGATTTGAACGAAGGGTCACCCTGCTTATCAAAAGATGGAAATAAGCTCTATTTTGTCAGGTGCAATGGCAAGGATGGTTATGGTAATTGTGATATATATTCTTCGGACAAAATATTGGACGAATATTCAGGTGAACTTATATGGGGTAATGTAAAAAATTTGGGTCCGCACATCAACAGTAGAGCTTGGGATTCACAACCTTCACTCTCTCATACGGAAGATACTTTGTTTTTTGCATCTGACAGATTGGGCGGATTTGGTATGTCCGATATTTGGTTTACTTTCAAAACGAAAGAAGGAGATTGGGCAATTCCTCAAAATTTGGGACCCATTATCAATACCAGAGGAAGCGAAGTAAGTCCGTTTTATCATCCTACTTATGATGTATTGTATTATAGTTCCAACGGATTTCCGGTATCGTTTGGCGATTTTGATATTTATAAAGTAAGAAAAGTCAACGGAAATTGGGATGAACCTCGAAATATTGGCCCACTTATTAATGGTAAAGGCAGCGAATACTATTTTACTATTGACTCCAAAGCCAAAGATTTGTTTTATGCAAAATCGGAAGAAGATGATATAAAAAATCTGGATTTGTATTCGTTTCCGCTTCCTATGGAGGCGCAGCCACTTGCTTATACCAGATTGGTAGGTAGCTTGGTCATGACCAAAGAAGGGGACACCACTTCCATATCTTCGGTAGTACAACAAACTGAAACTGCACCTGAGTCTAGCACAAGTGAAGAACCTCAAGCTTATATTCCAAACAAAGGAATGGTTTCAATTATCGATCTTGACCATGGTATTGAAGTTGCACCTAAGTTTTTAAGACCGGATGGTACATTTGAGTTTGAGCTCATTAATAACAACCGGTACATGATTATTATTCAGGGAGATGATTTTTTTAGCGTTGAAGAAGAATTAATGATTAAAAATGACACACTTATTCGACTGGTAACCAAAATGATAGATTACAAAAAACCTATGATATTTGATCGAATAGAATTTGAACATGATAGCTGGGAAATCAAGCCCGAAATGTACAAATCACTCGATTTGGTGATGAAGTTTCTGCTAGATAATCCTACTTATAAACTTAAAATTTCGGGTCATACCAATTCCGATGGCAATGCTCAAAATAACAGAGTATTATCAGAGAAACGTGCAGTTGCAATTAAAGATTATCTGACCGACAAAGGTGGAATTGAGAAACGAAGAATTGAAGCTGTAGGTTATGGAAGCACAAAACCATTGCGTGCAGAAGTAACCAATGAAGATAAGAGAATTAATAGAAGGGTGGAATTTGAAGTATTGAAACCGAGTTTTGATGAACATTAGTAAATTAGGTATTTGTGAAAAAATCAGAAATTAAAATTGAAATAGAACTGGATGGGAATAATATTCCGGAAAAAATATATTGGGACGCCACCGAAAAGCAACCCAAAGGCAGAGAGGAAACAAATGCATTTTGCTTTTCACTGTGGGAACCACTCAATAACAGCACATTAAAAATTGATCTTTGGTCAAAATCAATGCCTGTAGATGATATGAAGCGTTTTTACATTGAAACCATAGGGGGGCTTGCCGAAAGTCTTAAAAACGCCACTGGTGATCAATATATGGTTGAAGAAATAAATGCATTATGCGAACGTCTGGGCAAACACCTTGAAGCGGAGTCAAAAAAGGGTTAATTTTTATTCATTTTAAGCCACTGATGTATGTTTTTCAAGCAAGGCATCCACTTCTTCGGCTGAAGTGACGATAGCATAAGGATATAATGGTTTTTGGATTAAAAATATGGCGTTTAATATCATTTTGCCGAACATACCATGCATATGAAGAATAACGAAAGTGATTTTTGACTGAATCAATTCTTTGTTTTCTTTGTTCCATTTGCCAAGTTTAATTCGGGTGTCCGCACTTAAGTATTTTACTTTTTCAGCTCTGTAAATAACTATAGATTTGTAATCTTGAGAAATGGCAAAATTTTGGCATTTAATCATTTCATCTACTTCATTTTCAACGGGTTCATTTCCAGTAAAAATGAATTCCAATATGGGTTTGTTTTTATCTGTAAAGGTGAAAAACTTATTTTTGACTTCCATAAGAATGAATTAATCCTGTGTTAAAATATGAAACAAATTGCCAAATTAATATGAGAAAAAAAAGCAAAATGAAAACAATTTAAAATAATAAATTTAGAATTTAAACAGCATTCAAAAGGTATATAGCCGGCTTTTTGTTAAGTTGAATATGGGTTTGTTTCCACTGAATTACTGTTTTTGATTTAATCAATTGGTGAGGCGATTGCAAATCAACTGCCACGCAAATGAAAGTATTTGGGTGGCAATTATTGAGAATATCTGAAAACAAGGAGTCATTACGAAATGGTGTTTCTATGAAAATTTGAGTTTGATTTTTCTTGCTACTTTCTGATTCTAACTGTTTTAGTTTGATAATTCGGTCGTTTTTTTGAATCGGAAGATAACCATGAAAAGCAAAACTTTGTCCATTAAATCCTGATGCCATAAGTGCTAAGGTGATAGATGAAGGCCCAACCAAAGGCACCACTTCAATTTCATATATATGAGCCAATTCAACTGCCATACTTCCGGGATCAGCAATTCCGGGGCATCCGGCTTCAGACATTACGCCAACATTGTTTCCTTTGATTAGCATATCAATAAAAGGTTTGATGGATTCTTTAGGCGTATTTTTATCCAATAGAAATAGTTCTAATGTTGAAATATCAATTCCCAATTGAAGTGAGCTAATGAATCTGCGCGCAGAGCGTTCATTCTCAACCAAATAATGTTTGATGGATTTGATAATCTCCAAATTGAATGGAGGTAATTGTTCAACGGTTGAAAGTTCGTGCAAAAAAGTAGGTATTAAATATAATTTACCTTTCATTCACCAGTTTGTACATATTTGAATTGCCTATTTTTTGATACATATTGCCGATTGGAACTATTCTTGATTGAATTTTTGGCATTAGGTTGTTTAAATCTATCACTAATTCTGGTTTTTCATTGATAAATGAGTCATATGTGGTTTCGACACAACTAAATTTGTCCATTGATACCAACACTTTTTTTGATAAACTCCAATCCAAAAATGGCGTTGCAAGTGATGATTGCTTGTAAAGTTCAATGCTATCTCCTAATACCAATATTCTTTTATTTTTTAGTAAGGGCAAATCCATTTCCGGCCATATTATTTGATTGTTGAATGCCAAATTTTGTTGGTTGATTTTGCCAATTTTTAAAATAGAATAACAAAATTGAAGTGCAATAATAAACATGATAACAAAAAGTACTTCAGATATCCACTTACGCTTGGAAAGAAGGATGTAATGTGAAATATAATAAGCTGCAAATGGAGTGATTAAATAAAAACTTGACACTGTTTTGCTGAAAAAAAGAATGATTACAAACAAAGTAATACTCATCCAGGCAAACAAAATTTGGTTGCACAACATTTGAAAATTGATGAATCTTGTATAGGTAAATGCTTTGGATATACCCAAAAGGACCATTATCAATGAAGGAAAAATAATTACTGAAACAATTGACAAGTTGAATTTTCCTGAAAAAAGAGCCATTTGAGGGAAATTAAATAAATAACAATTAATGAATGATGACAAGCCATCGTTCCAATAAAAGAATACCATAAGTGTGATAATAGGGAAGCAAAAGCCCATTAAAAGCAACATGTAATATCTAAAAACCGTACGAGTAAATAAGATAAATGACATAAATGCCATTAGTAAAAATATAAATGCAGGTGCAAAACACAAATATGCCAATCCAATATAAAATCCGGTAGCAAATATTTCACCTTCATTATTTTCTGCTTTAATATGCCGAAATATATTGTTAAATGCCATCAATATAAATGTAACTGAAATCATGGCTGGTGAAAGTGACATAAAATCGTAACACACTATAGTAGATACTGCATATATAAGGGTGGGAATATCGCTTTTGGCCGAAAAAAGTTCATTATTATTACTTAAATATCTGAATATCAGTACTTGAGAAATGGCAAAGAAACTCGAAAACACAAAAAAAGCTGTATGACTTTTGCCAAAGAGTAGATTTATCAGCCAATAAATAAATGCAGGTATTGGTGGTGTTGATGTCAAAATATCTCTATAAAGCAAAAAACCGTTTGCCAATTTTTCGCCAACCAACATATGGTACATGTCTTCTAACAAAAGTGGTGGAGTCATAAAAAACAAAGGCAGACGAATAATATAAATCAATACTAAAATACTGATTAACTGAACCGGACCTGTGTATTTGAATAATTTTAGCATTATGACTGATAAGTACCGGATACAAATCTATTGTTATTATTGATATCCTTAGTAATGATAGTATCGACAAAATGAGAAGCTATCATATGATCCTTTACATTTTCACCTAATTCTTGATTGATTTCAAAGTAAAGCTTTCCTCCGGATTTTAAATGTCCGGTAGCAAATTCTACTATTTTCTTATAGAAATGTATGGGATCTTGTTCGGTGCTAAATAATGCTATATGTGGTTCATAATCAACCACATTGGATTGCAAAGTTGATTTTTCTTCAACCGTAATGTAAGGCGGATTACTTACTATAATATCCAAAAGTGGCAAGTCGTATTCAACCTTGATGTTATTGATATCATGATGAATGAATTCAACGGCAGCATGATTGTTTTCAGCATTTTGTTTGGCTGTTTTTAATGCCGCTTTCGAAACCTCCAAAGCATATACTTTGAAATTAGGGTTTTCCAAAGCCAATGATATGGGTATACAACCACTTCCTGTGCCTATATCAAGTATTGTTGTGGTGGATTTTGATTTATTTTCATGTAGTATCAATTGAACTAATTCCTCAGTTTCAGGGCGTGGTATAAACACGGATTTGTTGACCTCAAATCGGTAACCATAAAAGTAAGTGAAACCAATGATGTACTGAATGGGTTCAAATCTTTGAAGTCGAATTATGTAGTCATTTAATTTGTCTTCATCGAAGTTTTTGATTTGCTTGTCAGCCAGAATTTCAGATCTATTACAACCTGATAAGTAGCTTACAATCAGCATTGAAAGCTCTTTTGATTCATCTTTATCGTAGAAATTTTCTAATTTTTGCTGTGTCTGTTGAAATAAATTCTTTGTTGAATACACGTTACCAATGATTTTTAACAAAATTTGTGATTAAATGGTGAATTACAAAATTAAATATAGCCAGCCTCACAAACACATTTTAGAGATGGAGGCTACTTTTTTGCCCAATGGTTCCAATATCAGAGAACTGCAATTGGCCGCCTGGCGCCCCGGCAGATATGAATTGCAAAATTATGCTCAGAATATATTGAACTTTCAGGCAAAAAATGAACAAGATCAATTGCTACTTGTAACAAAAACCAACCGAAATACCTGGCAGATTACCTCAGACGGAAAGGAAAAAATGATTGTTACTTACAAATATTATGCCAAGCAAATGGATGCCGGAGGATCGTGGTTGGACGAGGAAATGATTTACCTGAACTTTATCAATTTTGTATTAAAAGATAAGGTGGATGACAAAAGCAAATATCATGTGTTGATAAAGTCAAGCAATACATTTTCAATAGCCTGTAGTTTGAAAAACACAAGGAATGATGAGTGGTTAGCACTTGAGCCTGCTGATTATTATACATTATCAGATAGCCCTTTTTTGGCTGCAAAAAATATGCTTTCCCGTTCAATTGAAATAAATAATATCAAGGTTGAAGTTTGCATTTCTGGATTGAATACCACACCTCCTGACCAACTATTTATTGATTTTCAAAAATTTTGTGAAAGTCAAATAAAGCTTTTCAAATCATTTCCAACAAGTGAATATTGCTTTATAATCATTATTTTGCCTTATCCTCATTATCATGGAGTGGAACATCAAAGTTCAACAGTGATTGTTTTGGGAAATAATGAAGCCGCAATAGACCAAGCTCTTTATAAAAGTTTGATGGGAATCAGCTCACATGAATTTTTTCATGCCTGGAATATATGCCAGATCAAACCACAAGAGCTTGTTTCAAAGGATTTTTCCAAAGAAATATATTTTGATTCGTGCTTCATAGCGGAAGGCATCACCACCTATTATGGAGATTTGATGTTATTGCGCTCTGGCGTTTGGGACTTGAACTCATATTTAGTAGAGTTGAGCGATAATTTGCAGAAACATATGAACAATCAGGGACGCAATTATGCGTCACTCGCACAGTCATCAATTGATTTGTGGGTAGATGGATATAAAACTTCTCCTCCCGGTCGAAAAGTGTCGGTTTATGACAAAGGGGCATTAGTTGCGTTTATTTTGGATATGAATATCCGGATTAGTGCACACAATAAGCTGTCATTAGATAATGTAATGCAAAAAATGTATACGCAATTTAATGCCAACTCCAATAAAGGATACACAATTAGTAGCTTTAAAAACTTGCTTGAACATGTTTGCAATAGCTCTTTTGATACTTTTTTTGAACAGTGTATTTATGGAATTGTGCCATTGGAAATGATATTGGCAAGAGCAGCAAGTTGGATTGGTATTGACTTAATAGTGAGCGTTTCTGACAAACTCTATGAACATCAGTTTGGATTGAAAGTGAAAACTATTGATAATCAGTGTGTGGTATATGATATTCACCCCGGTTCACCTGCCGACAAAATATTGGACATAGGGGACAAAATCGTTAAAATTAACAGAAATGAAGTCAAGGAAAGTGTGGGCAAATTGTTGGATAATGTAGCCATGGCTGAGATTTCTATAATTAGAAATGGAAAGTCAATAACCAAAACTGTAATCAAGGATGGTGGAAGTTATTTTATGAATTATAAATTCCAACCTAAAGCAAATCCTACGGAAGCTCAAATACAGGCGATGGAGATGTGGAAGGAAGGGGATATAAAGTCGCCTTCTGTTCTTAGCGTCTCGCTAAGACCATCTACAAACAATCAAAAATAGTACTATATTTGTTCAAAAGGTTAATTGGCAAGAAAATACGCAATCCGTAATCAAGAATATTTCGCCTTTGGTGTTGTGCGATAGGAGTAGCAAGGGTCACCAACAAACTGCTACTCAATGATTAGATGCTTGTTGGTCAAAAGAAGACCAACAAGGGCGGAAAATAAGAAAGTTTAAATGCAACCCACAGCGCTATTCACTTAATTATTAATTTTAACTACTTTTGTACTTATTAAACATTAATATGAGAACTCAATCATTAAATTTTAATAATATAGTCAAGTCAATTTATGGGTTACCTCTTGAAGACAGACTTGAAATAAAGTTTCTATTAGAACATAATATTGCAGAAGCCAGACGAGAAGAAATTGCAAGTAATTACAAAAAATCTCAAACAGAACACAAAGCAAGCAAAATGAAATTTTCCTCCAATGTCGAGGAGCTTAAAAAAATGCTATAAATGGAAGTTGCTTTTTCGCCTTTGTTGGTGTTGTGCGATAGGAGTAGCAAAGGTCACCACCAAACTGGTACTCAATGATTAGCTGCTTAAACCATAGAAATCAAGGGAGGAACTGCTTTAGCTATTTGGCTAGGACAATCCAATAATTAGCAATCTCTTCAATCAACTCCGGATTGGTTTCAACAGCATTGCCAATAACAATTACATCTGCACCACCATTCCAAGTTGCCTTAGCTTTTTCTAAAGAATTGATTCCGCCTCCTACAATTATGGGTGTACTAACCCATTCCGACACCATTTTGATCAACGGAGCAGGTACGGGTTCGTCAGCGCCACTGCCACTATCAAGATATGTGAGTCGCATACCCATCAATTGTCCTGCAAGTGCGGTTGAGGCTGCTATTTCAGGTTTGTAATTGGGTATAGGAGTGGTATTGCTTATGTACGAAACGGTGGTTTGTTTGCCCCCATCAATTAATATATATGCGGTTGAAAGTATTTCTAAGGAGCTGTCTTTGAGTTTAGGAGCAGCTACAACTTGCTGACCGATCAAAAACTCCGGATTACGTCCGGATAGTAGGGATAAAAACAATATAGCATCTGCTTGTTCGTCAATATGCATATTACTTCCCGGAAATAATACTATGGGCAACTTTGTGTTTGATTTCAAATAGTTCAAAGTCGCATTCAAAGATTGAGTGGTAATCAAACTTCCGCCCACCATTAAAAAATCAACACCACATTGTTCTGATTTGGAAATGATAACATCAAGCAACTTTTGACTGGTTTTGTCCGGATCAATTAATATTGCCCACGACTTTTTACCTGCTTTTTTGTTATTAAGAATCAGATCCAGTACGGGAGCCTTTGTCATTTTCGATTAGTTGTTCTAAAAGATCTGCTAGTTTTTCTTTTGCAATTGCTAATAAAAAAGTGGCGATATGACCCATAATTGATTGATATATAGGGTTTGATGCTGCTTTTGAAAGCATGTTTTCGGGAGCAGGAGAAGCGGAAGGAGCAGGGGCAAAATATATTCTTTTGTCATCTTTATCGTCGTCATCCGAACTAAAGATAATACCCACCACAAAATAAGTCACTACAAATGCACCTCCTACCACAAGGGCATATTTGCCAATATGAGTAGCTTTGTCTTTGATTTCTTTCAAGTCAGATGCTATTTCTGATTGTAAAACCAGATTTTTGCGTTCAATTTCTTTTCTTTTTTCAAGATAATCGAGTTCAGTGGCAGATTCGTTGGCTATCATTTGAAATCTTTGAAAATGGTTATTTCTTTTTTTCGTAGGTAAATATAAATAATAATTCCAAGCATCAAATAAAAGACAGCCACGAATATGAATCCAATAAAGCTGCTACACATTAATTGATTAAGGAATAATGCAAGTCCCAAACTGATGAACAATAAAAACAAAAGAGCAGCCAAAATTAAGGTCATAATGAGCATTAATTTGATCACTAAAGTCTTGATTTTATGCTCAATATCGAGCTTGACTAAATCAATCCTGTTTTCAATATATGTTTGGAATTTCTGAAAAATATTGTCCACCTAGGTTAGAGCGATTAAAATCAAACTTTTATTTCCTTTTCCTGATATTTGGAAGGGCACTTCATCAATATTTTGTCGGCAATAAATACTCCTTTTTCGTTCATTGCACCGATTACTACTATTTGCTCCGAACGTTCAAAGTCTTGTGGTTTGGGATTGGAGTATATTACTTTTCGCAATTCATTATTCTGATCGATTAGTTCAAATTCGAAATAATTGGGATTGAGTTGAGGGGCGTAAATCATACCAACAATCTCGCCATTTTCTGATTTTTTAAGGCGACCAACTACATGTACTTTTTGATCGTCACCATCAGAAACCATCTCAGCTGCTTCATTGAAAGTTACATAACTGCTTGCATCTCCGGCGGTAGATAAAATTACCGCTATTGCAACCCCAATTACCACTATGGCAATTATATGTGTGATTTTCATAAATGATTGTATTTAATCTATTTGTACATTCAAAATTAGGCTTATTGAATATATCAAATTAAATATTGCTCAAAATTAATATAAAATTGTCCCCAAATCATTTATTGCTAGCTTTTTATTTTATTTTTGCCCAATCTTAAAAAATAGAATTTTAAAGTGTTATGGCTTCATTTGATGTATTGATTATAGGTTCAGGTCCCGGTGGATATGTGGCAGCAATAAGAGCTTCACAATTGGGAATGAAAGTTGGAATAGTAGAAAAGGAAAATCTTGGAGGAATTTGTTTGAATTGGGGATGTATACCAACGAAAGCACTTTTAAAATCAGCTCAAGTATTTGAATATATTAGTCATGCGGCTGATTATGGAATTACCGTTAAAGACGCACAAGCCAATTTTGGTGATGTAATTAAGAGAAGCAGGGGTGTCGCCGATGGTATGAGCAAAGGGGTGCAGTTCTTGATGAAAAAAAATAAAATCGAAGTTATTTATGGCTTTGGTAAACTCACAAGAGACAAAAAAGTAGAAGTCACGGCGGCTGATGGTACCAAACAAATTCATGAGGCAAAGCATATAATACTTGCCACCGGAGGTAGAGCTCGCGAGTTGCCAAATATTAAAATAGATGGCAATAAAATTATCGAATATCGTAAAGCTATGTCATTGGAAAAACAACCTAAGTCTATGGTTGTCATAGGTTCAGGGGCAATTGGAGTAGAGTTCGCTTATGTGTATGCAACAATGGGTACTAAGGTAACGATTGTGGAATTTATGCCTCGAATTGTGCCGGTAGAAGATGAGGAGATTTCTAAGGAACTAGAAAAAATCTACAAGAAAAAAGGTATTGAAATATATACAAATTCCAGTGTTGAAAGTGTGGACACAAAAGGTGCAGGCTGTAAAGTTAATGTGAAGACACCAACCGGAAATATCAATATTGATTGTGATATTGTACTTTCTGCCGCAGGGGTAGTGACCAATTTGGAGGGAATTGGACTTGAGGAAAGTGGCGTGAAAACGGATAAGGGTAAAGTACTGGTAGATGATTACTACAAAACTAATATAGTGGGCGTATATGCAATTGGAGATATAGTTAAAGGCCCCGCATTGGCGCATGTGGCTTCAGCTGAAGGAATTATTTGCATTGAAAAAATAGCAGGACATCATCCTGAGCCATTGAATTATAACAATATTCCGGGGTGTACTTATTGTGTTCCGGAGATAGCCTCGGTGGGATATACTGAAAAGGCTGCTAAAGATGCAGGTTATGAAATTAAAGTAGGCAAATTTCCATTTTCGGCTTCAGGTAAAGCAAGTGCTGCAGGTGCAAAAGAAGGTTTTGTTAAATTGGTATTTGATGCAAAATATGGAGAATTACTAGGCGCCCACATGATCGGTGCAAACGTAACAGAGATGATTGCTGAAATAGTAGTTGCTCGTAAACTCGAAACAACCGGACATGAAATTATAAAAGCGGTTCATCCTCACCCAACGATGAGTGAAGCAGTCATGGAAGCTGCCGCTGCTGCTTATGGAGAGGTAATTCATTTGTAGATAAATATAAAAAGCCAGTCATTAAATGACTGGCTTTTTATTTTGTGGAGCCGCAGGGATTCGAACCCTGGTCCGGATAAGGCAAACATAATGCCTTCTACATGCTTAGCTTTGGGTTGATTTTCGTGGATAATCAGGCTCAAAGCGGCCAAACTATCCCTTATCTACTTGTCTTAGTTCCGTGTAGTAGCATAGTGGAACGCAGCTTTGATTTTCGATGCCCTCACCCCGAACCTCAAAGCAGGGTATCGGAAGGACAAAAGCTCACTTAATCTCCGATTAAGCAGCGATGGCGTAGTTTTCTTCGCCTGTTATTGTTTGAAACAGTTGGTCAAAGGAGTCCATTTCATCTCCTTGCATGCTTATACATCTGACTACTCATACCGTCAATACCGGTCGGCCCCAATATTTTAAAGAACATCTTTTCAGTGAAAAGGGTTGCAAAGATACAAAAAATACGGCTTTTATAATAATTTACTTATAAAATACCTTCATCCGCAAAACTATAAAAACCGGAATTAGTAAAGATTAAATGATCAAAAATATTGATATCCATTGACTTAGCTGCTGCTTTAATTTTTTGAGTAATTTGCTTGTCCTCATTACTTGGTTCTAAATTGCCTGAAGGATGATTGTGATATAAAACAACTCCGGATGCCAAGTGCTCAAGTGCATGTTTTAGTATTACTTTCACATCTACAACTGTCCCAGAAATGCCTCCTGAACTAATTTGAATTTTTTTAATTACTCTATTTGACCTGCTTAATAAAATAATCCAGAATTGCTCAAGATTTAGGTCGAGCAATTCGGGTTTAATGGCTTCATATGCATCTTTTGGAGTTTTTATCTGATCAGTAGTTTTTGTAAAAGTATCAGATTTCCTCCTGGCCAATTCTAAGGCAGCGGCAATAGTAATTGCCTTGGCCTCACCGATGCCTTTAAACTTCATTAATTCTTTGATAGATAATTGAGATAGTGCATTGAGGTCGTTATTGCATGATTTCAATATAATTTTGGCAAGTTCCACAGCACTCATTGACCTAGTGCCGGAGCCAAGTAGTATTGCAATTAATTCAGCATCAGTGAGTGTTAGCTTGCCTTTTTGCAATAACTTTTCACGAGGACGATCTTGCTCGGCCCATGATTTAATACTTAAATTATTTTCTTCTGATTTTGAATGCATCAGTTATTATTTTTTCATTTTGTACTAAATATATGCCCCCAATAATCAGTAATCCACAAATAATACTTCTAATACTTATAGTGTCATTTCTTACAATCACAGCAACAATTGCTGCTACTACCGGTTGTAAATATACATACATCCCTATTATTTGAGTGCTCGCAATTTTGGGCACAAGATTATTTAAATAATATACAATAAATGTGGTGAATATCATTACATAAGCTATTACAAACCAAACCGTTATATTAAATTCATGCCAAGCTACCATTAATAGGTCATCAATTCCTATAGGAATGTACAACAACATTCCGATGCCAAATATTATTTGTGAAATTTTGAATGCATTGTATTTACTTGATAATGGGGCTATTAGCACCACATAAGTACCAAATGAAACAGAATTAATCAAAATCATTATATCGCCAACAAATGTGCTCTCATTCATACTGAACGATGAAAAATCAAGTAAAAATATTGCGCCAACCAAAGCTAAACCAAAACCAAATAGTGCATAAGGTGTAATTTTGGTTTTATACAATACAATTGTTAAAATAAGTATAGTAATAGGCATACAAAGGTTAAAAATGGAGCCATTTACAGGGGTTGTCAAAGCCATTCCGTGATAGAAAAAGAATTGATTCGAAGCAACACCAAACAATGCAGACAGAAACAATATTTTATAATCTGATTTTTCTATAGATTTGAGTGATACATCAGGTATTGTGCATATTGAAAAAAAAATAAATCCTAGAATCAACCTTGTCATTACCATTGCGTCCGGACTGATATAATTAGGTACAGCTAACTTGAGAATGGTATAATTGGCACCACCAATAATGGTCATTAACAAAAGTATCAAATGTGCTTTTATGGAAGTATTAATGGATGATGAATTAGGGGCACAAAAATAACAAAGTACTTGTTAAAAAAGTTAAATTAGTTTACCGATTGATAAACTAAATCTTTCACTTTATCTGTAATGTGTTTGTGCAAAATCATCGTAAAGGACACTTCGGTTCCTTTATTTATATTACTGATTATCGATAACCTACCCCCATTCAACTCAACAAATTGTTTGCAGAACGATAACCCAAATCCGGTGCCCTTTTCTTGATTAGTTCCTAAAGTAGTTACATGTTCTATTTCGTTTAATATTTTATCAATATTCTCTTGCGAAATTCCTACACCGGAATCAATGATTCGTATGCATAATTCACTTTTGTTTCCAACAATTTCTGAAGTCATCATTACTTTGCCTTTCCTCGGAGTAAACTTAATTGAATTAGAAACCAGATTTCTAATAATCAGTTCCAGCATATTTTTATCGGCCCATACGACTGCGTTGGGGTCAATGAGATTTATCAAACTTATTTCCTTTTCATCAGCAGTAGGTGTATACAAATGGGTTACTGTATCTGCAACATCCTTAGGAGAAACAGCTTCCGGAGAAAATCTAATTTCACCCATTTGGGAGCGAGCCCAGTTCATTAGGTTTGATAATAAAGTTAGTTGTTGATCAACTGAATCTTTAATGTTTCCAATCATCTTTTTTCTTTCTTTTTCGGTAATCAAATCAGGGTGATCGCTCAATATTGATAAAAAGCCTTTTAATGTAGCAAGTGGTCCACGTATGTCATGTGAAATTAATGCGAGAAAACGTTCCTTTACTCTTATCGAATTTTTAAGATTATCCTCAGAAAGTTGAAGTTTTTTGTTTGTTGATTCTAATAAATGATTTAAAGAAATCAATTCAGAATTAATTTTTTCAAGTTTTTGATTTTTGTCGTTAACATCATCTACATATTTTTTAATTTCGTTTGCTAACAAATGAAATTTGTCCTCTAACAACTTTACTTCAAGAATATCCGATGTAGATTTAAGTTCATTTACTGAATTAATTCCATATTTCGATGCTTTTAGCACATAAATCGTAAGTTTTTCAATGGGTTTGGTAATGATTTTGGAAAGAAAAATAGTTAATAGAATAGCAATTATTAAGGCTGATATTATGGTGAATTGCAGAACTTTGAAAAGGTAATAATTATAATCAGTTGAAAACTTTTCAGACCATATGGACACTCGTTTGAGCGATATTTCTAATTGATTAAATGAGGCACTAAGTTTACTTCTCAACCCTTTGTTCGATTGAACTCCTATTATTTCTTCCGTATCTACTATTTTGTTAAATGCTAAATAGTAACTATTAAGGTATTTTCTAATTTTCGTTTGCCTTTTTATGTTGTTCCCATAAAAGTTATCTTTATTTAAAAAATAGTATTTGCGCATTTTTTCACGGTAGGCAGTGTCCTTTCGAAGCAAATAGTCTTTTTCAATTCTTCTGAATGTTAAAAGAATAGTTTGGTCAAATTCCGGGTAATTATGTTCTATAGCATGTATGTTATTGCGCATTTCACCTTCATAACCATAATCTTTGAATCCTCTTTTTAGTTGCAGTTGAATTATTTCATTAAATATTTCAATATGAGTATTAAGAATGGATTTCGCTTTGTATAATTCTGTGTCCATTTCTGGTGTAGTTCTATTATTTTGTATTAAAGATGTTATGTTCTTATCAATTTCATTTACTTCTTGTGTATGTACTTTCAAAAAATCGGATTTTTTGTTTCTAAAAAAATCAGGGTTAATTAATTCATACGTAAAAAAATCGTTTTCAGCTTTATATAATTGCAATACCAATGAGTTGATATAACTCACCTGATTTTCAAGCTGTTTTAGATGTTGTTCTTCCGATCGTACCCAATATATCTGTACAGAAATGCCGAGCAACAAAAGGACAAAAAATAAAAATCCACCAACTATGCGAGCTCTGAAACTATTAAGTTTTTTGAACCATTTGTTAAAATTCATATCAATTATCTAAGAAAAATTCAATTCTTCTTCCGTAGCGCTTTTTCTTGTTTTTTGACTCATATTTCATAGCTTCATTCGCTATTTCTTTGACTTCACTTATCTGCGAAACCGTTGTTTTTAATATTCGCATTTCTTCATCTTTGCTTTTTATGGTACGTTCTAATTCTTCATGAGTAGCCATCATTTCTTCAAGGTTTTGTCTGATTTCTTCTTCCTGATTTCTAAGCAATTGTTCCTTTTCTTTGCTTTCATTTAATAGAATTATTGTTTTTTCAGTCATTTCGGTTGAAGCAATTGCTGAGGCTACCATTTCACCTATTTTTTCAATGAATTCAATTTGATGGTCTTCAAATACTTCAAAAGCTGCGATTTCGAGCACGGCTTTTACTTCTTCTTGATTTATAAAAGGAACTATTAATATGCATTTAGGATTGGCATGTCCCAATCCACTTGTTATCGTTAAATATGAATCCGGAATATCGGTTATAAAAATTTTATCTTTTTCAAGATAACATTGACCAATTAATCCTTCATTTAACTCCAGGGTTCGCTTTAAATATTTTTTTCGGTTGTAAGCATATGCCGAAGTTAGATTTATACATTTATTGGTTTGATCAATTAAAAATAAACCTGCCTGATTTGCATTAAGATATTTTACCGATTGTGTTACAATAGCATCGCACAAAGATGTTTTGGTTTCTGATTTTCTGATGATTTCGCTAAAAATGGTAAGACCTTCGTTGCTCCATTTGCGTTTTTGTTCTGCCAGATCATATTCAGTTATTTGTTCAATAATCTTATTCAACGACAACCCAATTTCATCATTTTCACTATTCAAATTTAATTTGTTAGTAATTTTTCTGGAGGAAATATCTTCGATTTGGTTAATGGTAAGTCTAAGTTTTAATATTAGTTTCTCAAAGCTATCTACCACATCTTTAATTAGTTGACTGCTTTTGAGTTTGGTCATGTCAATCGATAAATTTCCTTTGGCAATTGAATCTGAATATTCGTTAAGTTTTTGAAGAGGAACTGATATTTGTCTTATATAGTATCTAAGCGACAATATTGCGGCCACTAATATTATAACAAATAATAGCCCCATAATTACCAATACAACATTAACCCTTTCTTTAAGAGCCAATTGTTCTGATTTGACTTCGTCACCCAATTGGTTCAAATGAAGTTTGAAATTGTGATAATTTTGCGTTATAGAGTGCCTTATGCCATCTTTAGGAGTAAGTCCGATGCGTGTTTCTATGTCAACAATTTCCTTAAATAATTTATCATAGTTATCCAAGGCTCCAATTAATTCTGCTTTTTGTATATTATTATATCTGTAATCTGCTTGTATTTCAGATTTAAACTTGCTTATGTCAGTATTGAATTTTTCGATATACTTCACATCTTTTCTAAGCAGGAAATCCTTTTCGTGTCGCCTGAGTGTTAATAGTAATACTTTGTTAATGGATATGGGATAATTTTCAATAAAATGAATAGCAGTTCTCATCTCACCTTCCAAGCCAAGGTCTTTAAAGCCTTTTCTTCGAAACAGGTCTGATATTTCTTGCAAATTTTGTTTATAACTTAATAAACTTGATTCTAATCCAATTATGGATTTTCGTTCTTCATCATTATCAATTAGAATTTCTACTTTTGAAAGTTTACTTATTATTGTTCCAGCGGTATCAATTGCAATTTGAAATTCTTTGAAATTTTGGTTGGTACCTTTACTTACAAATTCTTCATCAGTGTAGGCATTCAGTAAAAATTCTTTAATTTCAATTGTTGATTTACCAGCTTCAATTAACACTCTATCCAATTGAGAATTAAGCTGGCTAAAAATAGAAATTCGAACAATAGTTGATGCAACATAAAAGCCAAGTAAAAAAGAGATAAATAAAAATACAATTACAACCGTAAATAAACGAGTCGCCAATGCATTTGAAGTTCTTTTTTCAGCCATATCATGTTCAATATAGTTCGTATCACCATATTAGCAAAAGCTTATTTGGAGTGCCTGTTATTGATTGAAGTAATATATTATTTAATAAAATGAGTTATTAACATTATCGTAACATTAATCAATTTATTGAAAGTATATCTATAAGTAGAATTAGGCATTTTGACTTTCAATCTTTAAATTTATAAAGTGAAATTTCTCAATAAAATATCTGAATATAAGTATCTATATGATGACCTTACTATAGTTAAAATTAGTAATGCAACAAAATTGTATTACCAATATCGTAAATCAGTAAATCAAGGTAAATCACAACTGACCGCCTATCCTATCGCAATCTCCGTAGAACCAACCACCGCTTGTAATTTGCAATGTCCTCAATGCATTAGTGGATTGCGTGCCTTTACTCGATCAACGGGTACAATGGATTTAAAATTATTTAATAGCATCATAACACAGCTGAGTCCTTATTTAATGTACAATACGCTTTATTTTCAAGGGGAACCCATGCTTAATAAGTCAATTTTTGACATGATTAACTTGGCTTCAGAAAATAATATTTACACTTCCACGTCGACTAATGGTCATTATTTAAGCGATGAAGCATGTACTTTACTAATTAATTCAGGCTTACAAAAAATAATCATTTCTGTAGATGGTGCTAATAGTTTGAGTTATAGCAAATACAGAATAGGTGGAGATTTTGACAAAGTCAAAGAGGGTATAGCGCAACTTGTAAGTAAAAAACAACAATTACGTAAAAGTAATCCCATCATAGTAATGCAATTTGTAGTTTTTAATCACAATGAAAATGAAATTGAAGATATTAAAAAATTAGCTAAAAAACTTAAGGTAGACAGACTGGAAATCAAAACTGCGCAGGTTTATGATTATCAAACAGATTCTGAATGGATACCTAATAAGGTTGAGTTAAGTCGATATCAAAAAGATGCAAATAACATATATCAAATTAAAAACGATCATTTGAACAAATGTTGGCGTATGTGGCAGTCGGCAGTGATTACTTGGGATGGCAAGGTGGTACCTTGTTGCTTTGATAAAGATGCCCACCATTCAATGGGTAATTTAAATAATAATAGTTTTGAAGAAATATGGTTTTCAGATAAATACAATGATTTTAGAAACCAAATATTACGATCTCGTAAGTCAATTAATATATGTACAAATTGTACAGAAGGAATGAAAAAGTAAAATCAAAAAACAAAATGAATAAACTAAATTTAAGTCGGAATGGCGGGATTTGAATATCGAGGTTCGCTTTGCTCACTCGCTATTTTTAGTGTAAATAAGTCGGAATGGCGGGATTTGAACCCACGACCTCTTGCACCCCAAGCAAGTGCGCTACCAGGCTGCGCTACATCCCGATTATGGTAAAAAAAAGGTCTGCAAAGGTAAAAAAAAATTGCACAATAGTTTTTTTTGCGTAAAATTATCAAAAATTTAATCAAACTGTTGCGAGTCAGCGTATAAAGTAGCATCTTGCAACGTTTTAGAGACACCACCGGGAAGCACAATTAATGAACGAATTCTTCTTAAACACTTTTGGCGAAGACCCTATCACAGCCACTTTTATAGTGCTCAATCTATTTTTGATTGAAAGCCTGCTATCTGTTGACAATGCTGCAGTATTGGCAACAATGGTTATGGATTTGCCAAAAAATCAGCGAGGAAAGGCACTTAAATATGGAATTATCGGTGCATATGTATTCAGAGGTCTTTGTTTGGCGTTTGTATCTTACCTTATTAAATTCAAGTGGCTCAAGGGTTTAGGAGGTGCTTACCTTTTTTATATTTCGTTCATGCACTTCAAAAAGTATTTTGAAAAAATGAATTCAGAAGACAATGGCGAAGAAGAAAATATTGACAAAAACAGCAATTGGTTTTATCGAAAAACGGTGGGTGCTTTAGGTGTTTTTTGGTCAACAATAGTAGTGGTTGAAGTTATGGATTTGGCATTTTCAATAGATAATATTTTTGCGGCAAATGCCATGACTGAAAACCTTCCATTAATTGTAGTTGGGGTGTTTATTGGAATATTAGCCATGCGATTTGTTGCACAAAGTTTTGTAAAACTCATGGAAACATATCCATTTTTAGAAAATACCGCTTTTATGGTTATCGGTATATTAGGTCTGAAATTATTTGTTTCATCCGTAATAGACTATGTTGGAACTGAACGTATGAAAGAAGTAGTCAACGGTCACGAAACGGATTTGGTATTTTCATTGATTACTGCTGCTTTCTTTTTTATTCCACTGATTACTTCCTACCTTTTCAATTTTCCTAAAAGGAGTGAAGTTGAAGAAGATTAGGTTTCAATTACCTATATTCTAAATTAGCTTAAGCTGTAAGTAATTTCTCCGCTTTCCTTGATTGCATTAAAAAAATCGTTTGTTGGATTGACGTTATATTTCCTTGAGAAAAGCTTAATACTCATTCCATTGCTTTTGATTTCAACTCTGAGTTCGCAGTTTCCCTTATAATTTAAAGTGGCTTCTTCCAAACGTTCAATCATTGCTGAAGTCAAATGCTCGGGTTCCAGTTTTAAAACTACTTTTCTTGCCTTTTTCTGACGTACTTCTTGTAAAAGTTCAATGGTTGCAGGTTTGATTTCATATTTGTCAATCATATTGTATTTAGGAACAACTTTGCCTCTTATAAATAAAAATTGTCCTGGAACTAACATATGTTTGAGACGCATATAATCCTCACGCCATAATGCCATTTCTTGGGAGCCATTATAATCTTCAATAGTGAATATGCCAAATAAGGCGCCATTTTTGGTGGTTCGTTCTTTAGCAGAAGTTACTATGCCGGCTACGTTGATGTCTTTTTCTTTATGTTCTTCAATTTTATCTAATGTACATGTACAAAATCCTTCTATCTCCAGTTTGTATTCGTCCAAAGGATGACCCGAAATATAAAATCCAACTACTTCTTTTTCCAATCGAAGTTTTTCAATGTCGCCCCAGGGCTCACATACCGGAAGGCGAGGATTAGAAATGGCTACATCCATTCCTCCCAATCCAAATAATGAGTTTTGATTGGCAAATTTTTGCTCTTGTACTTGTTGTCCGTGTCGGATAATTTTTTCAAGGAACAATATATTTTCGGAAGGGTCGGTATAAAAATACATTGCCCTATGCATATCCTTACTAAAATCAAATGCTCCTGCCTGAGCAAATGACTCAAATGTTTTTTTATTAACTGTTCTTAAATTTACTCTGGTTGCAAAGTCAAATACATCTTTAAAAGGCCCCCCTTTTTCTCTTACCTGAATAACTTCATTTACAGCTGCTTCGCCCGATCCTTTAATAGCACCTAATCCAAATCGAATTTCGCCTTGTTTGTTTACATCAAACACCAAAGAACTTTCATTTATATCCGGTCCAAGTACTTTTAATCCCATTTTGCGTGATTCGTCAAGGAAAAAGGTAACTTTTTCGATATTGTCTTTTTCATTGGTAAGGTTGGCTGCGATAAATTCGCTGGGATAATTGGCTTTTAACCATGCCATTTGGAATGCAACAAAAGCATAACAAGTAGCATGCGATTTGTTAAAAGCATATTGAGCAAATGATTCCCAATCAGTCCAAATTTTCTCTAAGGATTTGGCATTATGGTTTTTAGCCATAGCACCTTCCATAAATTTAGACTTCATTTTGTCAAGAGTGGCTTTGTCTTTTTTGCCCATTGCCTTCCTCAATACATCGGCTTCACCTTTGGTAAAACCAGCCAGTTTTTGAGACAATAACATCACCTGTTCCTGATACACTGTAATGCCATAAGTTTCCTCAAGGTATTCTTTCATATCTTCCAGATCATACACAATGGGTTCTTGTCCATTTTTGCGCTTGATATATGATGGCACGTATTGTAGTGGGCCGGGACGATAAAGAGCAGTCATGGCTATTAAATCCTCCAATTTGTCCGGTTTAAGGTCCCTTAAGAACTTTTGCAAACCCGGATTCTCAAATTGAAACACTCCATTGGTTTGACCTTTTTGAAATAATTCAAATGTTTTTTTATCGGTCAAATCCACTTTGTCGATATCAAACTCTACTCCATGATTTTTTTTAATTAATGCCAGGCAGTTTTTGATAATGGTTAAAGTTTTCAGACCCAAAAAATCCATTTTTATTACCCCTGAATCTTCAATTACCTTTCCTTCAAACTGGGTCATGAGCAAATCAGAATCCTTAGCTGTTGCTACGGGCATTAAAGTTGTAAGGTCGGAAGGTGCAATAATAATACCAGCAGCATGTACCCCTGTGCCTCTTACCGAACCTTCCAGAATTTCGGCTTGCTTAAGAACTCTTCCTTTGATAGAATCGGATTCAAATATCTCGCGAAGTTGTTTTACCATTTCGAGGTCTTCGGTACTTAACCCTTCTTTATCGGTCAATGCAACTACTTCTTTGTCAATTTTTTTCTTTAGCTCTTCTTTTTGTTCAGCATTAAGTGATTGTTCTGTTGATTTTCTTTCTAAAAGTTCCTTTTTCTTTTTTTCTGCATCTGGAGTTGTTAATGGCGCATGAAATATTCTACCAAGTGAAATACCGGGCTTTTCAGGAACCAATTTTGCTAAGAAGTTACTTTCGTCCAAAGGTAAATCCAAAACACGTGCCACATCTTTGATGCTCATTTTGGCAGCCATGGTACCATAAGTAACAATTTGAGCCACTTGGTTTTTGCCATATTTATCTACCACATAGTCTATAACTTTTTGCCTTCCTTCGTCATCGAAATCCGTATCAATATCAGGCATGGACTTACGATCAGGGTTTAAGAAACGTTCAAAAAGTAAGTTGTACTTGATTGGATCAATGTTTGTAATACCAATACAATATGCAACAGCAGAGCCGGCTGCTGATCCACGACCTGGACCAACAAACACCCCAATATCTCGACCGGCTTTAATAAAATCAGAAACTATTAAAAAATATCCGGCAAACCCCATTGTTTTGATGGTAAATAACTCAAAGTCAAGTCGTTCTTGAATGTCAGCAGTAATTTCTGAATAGCGCTTTTTGGCACCTTCCATTGTGATATGCCTTAAATACTCCCATTGGTTGAGTACGTCAGGTTTGAGTTCGGTATCCTTAATTATTTCTGATTTTTGATGAATTTTAAATGCTTCCGGAATAGGGAAATTAGGAAGCAGAATATCGCTTTTTAATTTAAGTGTTTCAACCTTGTCAGCTATTAAATTGGTATTATCAATGGCTTCGGGCACATCGTGAAACAGCTTTGTCATTTCAGCGGATGTTTTGAAATAAAACTGACTATTAGGAAACGCAAATCTGCCTTTTTTTGCACCTGACTCTTCTCCTTCTTCAGCATCGCGGGCTACAGGATCACTCATTTTAGCTCCGGTATTTATTGCCAGCAAAATCTCATGTGCACCTGCGTCCGATTCGTCAATGTAATGGCTATCATTTGAGGCTATTACAGGTACATTATACTTTTTGGCAAATTTCAGTAATACTTCATTTACAATATCTTGTTCTTTGATATCGTGTCGTTGCAGCTCTATATAATAGTCTTCACCAAACAAATCGAGCCACCACTTAAATACTTTCTCAGCTTCTTCTTCGCCTTTTTTTAATATGGTGCGTGGTACTTCGGCAGCCAGGCAGCAAGTTGTTGCAATTAATCCTTTGTGGTATTGCAAAATAAGTTCTTTGTCAATACGAGGATAGTTGCCGTACTTTCCTTCAATAAAACCTAAGGAACATAATTTGGACAAATTACGATAACCTTCTTTGTTCTTGGCAAGTAATATCTGGTGATTTCGAATGTCTTTATCAGGTTTTGTAAATGATTTTTTGTGCCTGTCGGCTACCAGATAAAACTCACAACCTACAATAGGTTTAATTTTATGTTTTTCGGCTTCGTTTACAAATTGAAAAACACCAAACATATTGCCATGGTCGGTAATGGCACATGCTTTCATGCCATCAAAAGATGCTTTTTTGAGCATTTCGCCAATATTTGCAGCTCCATCGAGTAGCGAAAATTGAGTATGGCAGTGAAGTGGATTGAAAATCATTTGAAGGAATTACATTTCAAATGTACAACATAAGGAATTGTGGTTTTGAACAATTCGTAGTTAAGTTTTGAACAATTTTTTTACTAAAATTAAGGAAAGTTATTATAAATATCTTTCCTGTGAGAAACAATGATTAATCTTATCGTACTCTCATTTACTTTTTCAAAACCTATTCTATAATCACCAATTCTCTTTCTATAGTAATTTTTAAAGCCTTTCAGTTTCTTACAATTTGTAATCTCAGCTATCGAATTTACACTTTCAAATTCTGTAATTGTTGTAATTATTTTAGATCTAATTTGTGGTTCTTGAAGCTTTGATAAAAATTTCAAAAATGACCTATCAAATTCAATATTCATTATTTTTTTAGTTTCTTCAAAACATCAGATTTTGAAACTAAAATACCTGTTTTGACTTTATCCATAGTTGAACCTAAAATAAAATCCTCGTATTGAATTTCATTTACTACCTGTACACTAGCCCCTAATTTTTTTGCTAGTGAAAGTAATAGTTTATTTGTAATTGAATCTGATTTTATTAATAAGGCATCCATAAGAATTAACTAAGCATAGCAAAGTTAATAAAAATTATATTCGAAATTTGAATATGAAAAAGTTGAATATAATTATCTACTTTTTCAAAATAGTAAACTCAACCCTACGGTTTTTGGCGCGACCTTCTTCGGTATCGTTTTTGGCAACAGGCTTAGTATCACCATAACCTTTGTATTTTATTCTTTGGGTGTTTATACCTTTTGAAATCAAATAATCATCCACTGATTTCACGCGACTTTCAGACAAAGTTTTATTTCTGACTTTATCTCCGACATTATCGGTATGTCCTCCAATTAATATTTCCATATTTGGATTTTCCTGCAATAACTCAACTAATACATCTAATTGATCATTGGACTCTTCCAACAAATCGGCTTTGCCAAATTCAAAATATATATGGTCCAAGCTAACTTTTTGTCCAATTTTAATTGGTGCCAATGCTACAGTAACTGAGGTGTCTTTGTTGTAACGAGGTTGTGTTTGTTCAACAATATAATCTGCAGAAATAAATCCCTCAGCGTGTACGACTACATATATTTTAGCAGGATCGGGTTTTACTTTGAAATCAGCTTTTCCTCCTGAAGCAATGGTTTTGCCCACTAACTCTTTTCCTTCTTTTAACGAACATGTAACCGTGGCAACATTCAAGGGTGCATTGGTTTCAGAATTAACTAGATTTACAGTCAAAGTATTGAATGGGCGTACCAATTTGGAAGTGTAAATATCACCCATAGCATCAGGACTGTCTCCGCTCACAAAATATGCGTCCCCATTTTTGGATACTGAGAAATATCCATCAAAACCTTTGGTGTTAATATTATTACCCAAATTTTGTGGACGGCTCCATTTCATCCATGATTTGTCCAGTCTTTTTGAAACAAAAATATCTGCATCTCCATATCCTCCCCAACCATTACTTGCAAAATATAAAGTAGAATCGTTGGCCAAAAATGGGGAAGTTTCAAAACCCACACTATTTACATCCTGACCCATATTTACAGGTTCCGACCAATTGCCTTTATCATCAGCATGTGAAATAAATAAATCTTCGGCATCTGTAGAGTCTTTACGATATCGCGAAATAACCATGTGTTTACTATCTGGTGTAACGCTAACAGAAATAAAAGATTTTTGGGCAAATTTGAAATTTTTCAAAACAATCGCTTTTGGCAAATGCCAAGAAGTATCACTGCCTTTTTTTGTCGAAAATGATAATCCGGGCGACATTCTATTGCCTGAACGGTATACATTAAATAAGAAAATTTTGTTTTTATCTTCAGAAAGTCCTGCCGGAGCATTTTCAAATTTGTTATTGATAACAGATCCAAGGTTAAAAGCTGTTCCCCATGAGCCATCATCATTTTTCTTAGACATGTACACATCTTGTCCTGCAACTTCACCTCCAATATTATCTTTGCAGATAGCTCTGGAAAACAACAAAACCGTTCCATCTTGAGAAATGGTTGCAGAAAGCTCGTCACATGAAGAATTAACAGCGTCACTCAATTTAGTAGGTTTGCTAAATATCATTTGTGCATCTTGAGCTATAATAATAGATGTGCAGAAAAAAGAAAGTAGGGTAACTATGTATTTCATTGTAATTATTTTTTAATAAGTAAGGTTCTTTAAATCAACAGATTGGAAATTATTAGTTGAATAATCGGGATTGATAACCAAAGTTTTTGCGTTGTAGGCGATAACCTAATATTACTTCCATGCCACCTCCTGAATATACATTTGTATAGGACGCCAAAGGATAATCATAAGCTAAACTAATATCAAAAGCATTGGCAATATTTACTCCGGCCATTATTCCAATTAATCCGGATGCACCACCTAAAGTACGGTAGGTAACACCTCCCCAAACTATTTTATACACTGCTCTTGCATTAAAGTCAAGTCCTATAGGAGCTCCGGTTGCAGTGGAGTACCTTAGCCATAATGAAGGACTTAGTGAAAAGTCATCATTGAAACGATGAATGTAACCACCGGTAGCCATAATCATCATTTTAGTGGTGTTGTTAGCAGATGAAGAATTGAATTGTTTTTGAGGGATCAAGCTATTAGTTGCTACTCCGGCATAAAATTTGTCATGTAACAAAAAAGTTCCAAAATTAACATCCGGATTAATAACATTAGCATTTATATTTTCTGCTGCTGGATCATTCGCCTCTCTAAATGTGGGAGCATTAAGACTGTAACTTGAAAAACCTAAACTAGCTCCAATAGACCAGCGAATTTGTTTGGTAAGGTAGGCATGAAAAGCATAGGTTGCTGATAATCCAGTACGAGTGGAAGCGGCAGCTGATTCGTTGATAACCTGTCCACCAATTCCATGAAAAGGGCGATATTTGAGGCGTTCTTTTTCTTCTTTAAATTTCTTTTGATATTCCATTTCACTACGCATTTTTTGAATTTTGGCAGAGTCATCGCGTGCCTGAATGCGTTTTTTGTATTTATCTGCCGAACGACCACGTGCCATAGGTACATTGCCACTCACTTTATCGGAAGTATCGAGCGAAGATTCACGTTTAATATTTGGTTTTTGATCCTTCTGCAACCGAGTATGTGCACTCAAATACATGGTTTGTGGTCCTTGAACGGGAGCACTTATATAATTTCTTTTAAAGGCTGCTTGAAAGCTGGTATAATCTTCAGCACCTGCGTACGCTGGGTTAATCATATAAGTGTTCACAGGAAACTGTGTTGATTGAATCAATCCCTGATTGGCTCCTTGTGCCCACACGCCTGTGCAAATGGTAGCTGAGATAAGCGTAAATAATACTTTTTTCATTCTTATATACTGTGAAATTTCTTAAAAATCTATTTAACTATAGTTAAAGTACCGGTTTTTGGTTTGGTACCATTGCCCAAATCAACTATATAATAGTATGATCCTGCTGATACACCTTCTGCTTTAAAATTATTATCATAATTTTCTTTCGCAAATACCACATTTCCCCATTTGTCAAGCAATGTAACTTTGTTTGATGGGTAATTATAAATATAAGGCACATAAAAGAAATCATTTTTGCCATCTTCATTGGGTGTAATGCCGGTATTTGCGGCTAAATCAACGATACCTTCTTTTATGGTAACAGTAATCATTTTGTAAGGACTTACACACAATCCATTGGTTTCGTTAACCCAAAAATTAAATGCACCTAATTCTTTTGTTTGTGTCAATACTGGTTGATTTAAAGGAGCTACTCCCGTAACAGTATCATTAAACCAATTCAAATTGCCTCCGCCTACTGAAAAAGCAGCCAAAGGAACTACAGCAGCATCATCACCTTGCACATAACTAGTGTCATAAGCTATTGGAGCTCTGGTAAAGGGTTGAGGGCCCACATTATAAGTAAATTGTGAAGTTCCACTTGCAGGACAGTTAGCAATTGTATCAACGGCAAGTAAGAATGCGGTGCCGGAATTGGTTACGATTAGATTCTTTGAACTATTTGTTTTGGAAGTGCCATTGGAAGCAGTTTGCCAATAATTTTTTACAGATAGCACCGTTGAATTGGTAGAAGTAATGGTTTGAACTCCACATGTACTTGCAACAAGAATTGGCGCAGCAGCTACAGGTGGTGTGTATGCTACCGTAACTTTGAAAGGTGTTGCATCAGACCAACATTCATCACCATTACCTAAGTTGGTTCTGGAACGCAGAAAGTAAGAACCACTTGCTGAAAATGGCATCTTGACTCCGGTTAATACATTTATATTGCTAGGTATGGTACTTGTAGCTGAGGGAACTATATATATGGTGTTATTGCCACTTACACCTGAAAAAGTTAAGATAGCCAAATTACATACAGCCATTGTATCGCCTTTGGGTTTGGCCGGTGCAGGTGGGTTGCCAACTATAGTAACGGTGATATAACGGGCAGTAGACCAGCATGCATCGCCATTGCCTTGGTAATAGTTTCTTAAAAAATAAGTGCCGGTGCTAGAAACGTTTATTCCAGAGGTAGTTATACTGGCTTGACCACTTAGAGTAATATTTCTTGCTGCAACTAAATTTGTTCCTAGCGAAGTAGCATCCAATTGCCAATACCAAGTATCGAAAGGTTTAAGATTACCTAAATTACTCCCATCTAATGTAATTATACCTGGTCTACAAGCCACTGTTTGTGTGCTTCCATTGAAAATTGGAGAATTTGGTGTATTTGGATTTCCAATATCAGTTACTACAAAACTTGGCTGTGTAGTAGCTACAGACCAACATCCGGATAATGTATTTAGTGTATTTGCAACAAAAGAATTGCCTATGAAAGTTACCAAAGCTTCGCTATTAACCACTCTTATTGACTGACTTTTACCGGTAAAAGTAGTTTGGATAAAATACACTTCATTAGGAGACAAAATGCCGGTAACGCTTATTGAAGCGCCTCTGCAAGTTACACTTTTATAGTTAGTTGCAGTTAGGGGAGGTTCAGGAAACACATTATAAACATTAAAAGATTTTGAAAATGCACTTGAAGGGTCTGACCAACAACCGGTTATTGTGTTTCTGGAAAGTATAAATAATGTAGTATCAATTGAAGTACTAATTAAAGTTGATATTATAGGTCTGGAAGTTCCGGTTGTGGTTGATTCTGTTTGCCAATATAAAATATTATTTTGATTAGCGATACCGGTTGCTGATATAGTGCCAGACGCACAAGTGGGAGTGAAAGTAGTTGAAATTAAATTTGTAGAGTTAAAATCTACCTTTGGCTTAATTTCTATTGGAAGGGAATTTGACCAACATTGATTGTTATTATCTCGAGAGTTTAAGTACATATAATAACTTGTAGAAGCATTTACGACTCCTGCATCTAAATTTTGAATGGCAGATGCAGGCATATTAGTTTGCGTAGCACTTGAGGTGGTTTGCCAAAAATTAGTAGTTCCATTGCCGGTAGCCGGTGCTTGAAGAAATAATGTAGAATTACAATCTCCAGTAATAGTAACATTTGTGGTAGGAGCTGGGGTTTTTATACCAATAATTGTTAAAACTCCATAATTTGAAGAGCCTCCTGGTTGTGAAGATAATTTGGTATCTATTGTATTTCCGAAGTAAAAATTACCAAATACTCCGGCGCTATTCCATAAAAAGTCAGCTCCGGTAACATTTCCCCATTGAAGTTGTTGAGTTCTACCGGATCCAAATTGATTGTCGTTTACTGCAATGTCAAATCCAAAATTTTGTCCAGGTGTTGGTAATTGATAGGTTCCGAAAAAAGTTTCCAATGGCATTAACATTTCTACAATATAACCGGTTCCACTTACAACAACGGGATTTTTTATACTACTTGAGTTTCTTTCCCACTGTAATAATGAACCACCTGAAAATGTAGTAACTTTACTCAAGAATCCGGTTGTGGTGCGAACAGGGGGACCACTCGGCCAAACATTAAATGAATTATCAGGGGCATTAAATCCTATTCTTAACTGCATTACTTGCGAAACAGAGGCAGGTGAGGCGCCAAGATATCCACAATTACATTTTAAAGGATCTATATAAATTTCTACACCATCATTTTGGAAATCATTTACACCCCCTCCAAATCCAGTGCTTAAAGTATTATCTATAACTTTAATTGCTACATACACATTTAAACTGTCATATAAAACATTAAAGGCAAATGCATTTGCCATAGTTGCGGTGTTACATGCTCCGCAAGGCACCATAAAACCTCCGATATTTGGTAAGTTATTCCAATATGACTCATTTAGTAGCCCATCGATTGTAATAGAATTAAGAGGTATTTTATTTGCATTATTTCCTCGAGTTCCTATTACAGTTACGACATTTGGTCCAATTGATATAGCAGAACCAGGAATAGAAATTGGATACTCCGAACCACTATATCCAGTTGAAAAATTTGATTGAGATTCCCATAGTATATTATTGCCGGATACTAATTTCAACGATTGATATGGTGGAACACTTACATTATTTGTGTTGATAAAGGCTCCAATTGAATTAGTTCCACAAACCGTACCAACTACACCTCCATATGGGTTTGCAAAATAAAGGTTTGTTTGGGCGAAGCTTGAACAAACGAAGAAAAAAATAAAAACGGCAACAATGCGTATATTTTTCATAACTGAATCAGTACAGGAAAGTTATTAACAGAACGCAAAAGTACAAGGTATCTATGAAAATGCAAATCAAATATGGAAATAATACAATATTTATTTATGTTTACCATTGTACATATCCGTATTTAATCTGTAATATAAACATGCATTTTCAAAAGATATCGATTCTAACCTGTTATATCCTTATTTTTGTAATTCATTAAATGGTGGATGGCTCTGGATCGATTATTAGAACTCATATTTCAAAATAAAAACAAAGCATATGGTGCTTATATACTCAGAAAAGCATATAGCAAACATTTGTTACATGCTTTGATTTTTGTCAATATTTTGATGGGTGGTTTGTTTGGATTGTATTTTGTGCTGCTTCAAAATAATCAAAGTCCAAAAGAAATATATGTTTCATATAAATCGGATTTGTATTCGGAAACAGAAGTGAAAATACCGGAATTTGTTGTTCCGAAAGCAGAAAGCAGTAAGTTAATATCTGATAAAAATGAAAAATCAGTTAAAAATTTACCACCTGAAGTTTCAAAAGAAAAAATATCTGAACCCTCGGAAGTTGAAAAATCGGATGTAAAAGCAGATACTGCTTCTTTAACAAATGCAACATCTATGGCTCATAGTGAAATAAAAAGTATTTCACAGGATACTACCGGTGCCGAACTTTATTCGAACGAGATTTATTTTAAAGTTGATAGTCCGGCAATGTTTCCCGGAGGAAATGCTGCTTTAGATTCATTTGTGGTAAAAAATTTGATTTATCCGGAATATGCAATTCTGAATAAGATTAATGGAATAGTGTACTTGCAAATATTAGTTTCTCATACCGGTGCTATTGAAGAAATTAAGATTGACAGAGGTATTGAAAGTACTTGTAACTTAGCGGTGTTGAATGTAATGAAACAAAGTCCAAAATGGATCCCTGCTCTTAAAGAAGGTAAAAAAGTGAAACAAAGACTTATTGTGCCTATTAAGTTTGGGTCTTCAACAGGATTGCATTGACAATTTTGATATGTTAACTTATACTTTTGGGTTGCTTTAAAATAACCTTCTAAACTTAAACACCTTATCCAATTCTTTCTACATCCACTTCAACTTTCAGACTATGCCAACTACTGCTAAGCACTACACCTTTGAGTGGTGTAACGTCTGCAAAATCTCTTCCCCAACCTATGGTTATATGTCGCTGACCGGGGATTAAGTTATTTGTTGGATCAAAATCGTGCCAACCGCTTTGTGGAACGTATACTGAAAACCAAGCGTGCGAAGCATCTGCACCCTTTAGTTTGGTTTTGCCGGGTTGGGGAATAGTTTCAAGATAACCGCTTACATATCGGGCTGCCAAACCCATTGAACGAATGCAACTGATTGCTACATGCGCAAAATCCTGACACACGCCTTTTTTCTCCATAATTACGGTTTGTACAGGAGTAGAAATGGTGGTGTACCCCGGTACATATTTGAATTCGTTGTATATTCTGTTTGTCAAATGTGAAACGGCATCTAATATAGGTCTGCCTCTTTCAAAAGAAGGCTTTGCATATTCATTTGACTGGATTGAAACATTTGCAAAGTGTGAGCTGAAGGCGTACATACGTGCATCGAAGTAAGCAGGATTAGTAGAAGCAATGGCATCTTTTACGCTTTCCCACGAAATACTATTTTGAAATGGGATTGAATTACTGAACATATTGGTTTTTTCCACTTCACTTTGTGAGGTTACCAATAATTCTTCATGGGGTTGTTCAATTGAGAAATAGTGTACATTGTTCCCAAAGAAATCAACACGTTTAGTATAGATATTGGGGGTAGGGATTACTGTAATTTTATTTTGAAGAATATTTTGTTCAAAAGTATTTCTAGGTAATAGCCGAAGTTGATTGTGGCACAAATCAACTTCGCGGCCATATTCGTATTTGGTAGTATGTATTACTTTGTATTTCAATGAAGGTTGTTAGTTGGTAACACTCATTTGTGAGCGATAGGATGTATGACTGAAATATCTTTTGGTTAATGCATTGGAACAATCGGTAAGCAGCGATGCCATTTCACCCAGATAATCGTCTAAGTTTTCTCTTACAAAACTGCCTTCTTCCAAAGCACATAAGTGGCTTAAATCAGAAAGTCTAATTCTGGTAAACACATCTAAAATATATTTTTGTTCCTCTTTGAGTTTGTCGGGAGCACTTTGAGGCAAGTTATTGATATCTTTTTGCAAACGGGAAATATGAAATGCCAATGATCCAGGGTTAATTGGGTCAAGTAACATCATTTCCAAAATATTCTCCACATTCAAATATGACCTGTATTGATAGCGATAGTTATTCAGGTTTTCGTTCACATTTAAAAAAGATTCCATCATCGAAAAATCTACAGAATCATTGTATTTGCAAACCAAAAGTGAACGCATCAATGAAATAATAGAGAGAGAGGCTTCAAGTTTTCGTCCGGCATCCAACAAAAGCCATCCTTGCTCTCGTGTCATTGTTTCGGAATTGAAGCCCATGAAGGCAATTAAGTCAGATATCAGATTGTCAAGTGTATGTGGATATTTTTGAATGTTTTTGTTATTAGTTGATTGAAAAATAGTCCAGTTATGCTCTATTTCATCAATGACCCTCCAAGTATCTATTGCCCAGCGGTCACGAATAGACTGAGTTCCTCTGATAAAGCAATGAATGGAATGAGAAAGGCTTCCTTGTCTATTGCCATCAAGCACTACCGATAGCAGTTCATTTTCAGGCTTTCGGAGCAAGGCAGCACTACCGTCTCCAACAAAGCCAGGATAGGTCATAGTTAAGTGTGTAAGAGCAGATAGCAAATTCTGACGGATTAGTTTGTCCGAGGAAGGAATATTTTTTGATTTTTGGTAAATATTTTTAATTATCAACCGCAGCAAACGAGCGGTTATTTTTGATCTTTCAGAATAACGTCCTACCCAATACAAATTTTCAGCGGTTCGACTGGGAAGTGAATTTGAAACTTTTTTGGTATTTAAGATAGTATTCGTTCGTGGCAATGACCCATTTGTATTTTCAAATTCCAAAACCCAAGTATCTTTACTAATACCACCTGATTGATTCGAAACGATAAATGTTCGTTTGCTTGCAGAGCTTCGGGTGAGTCCGCCATGCATTACTTTATATTCTTTATCAGCCGATTGCACACAAAAACTTCGGATAACAGCATTGCTGGGCTCCAATTTTTGGTTAAAGAAAGAGGGAGCAGTGGAAAAAGACACTTTTTCTTGACCAACAAAGTAGAATGGTTTTTCTTTAATGTCAATAATAAGCTTTGATACTTCCGCTGGAGACATTTCAGAAGGGATGTAAGAAGTGTATCTTTCATCTCTATAAATGCATTTGATGATTAAATCCTGAATGTTATTAAGCACATATTCCATTTCTAATTTTTGCCCACACCACCAAGTAGCAACATTCGGAAATATGAGCTCTTCGCCAAAAAGAAATCTACTGATTCGGGGAATAAATGCCATCAATGCTGGATTTTCAAGCACTCCTGTTCCAAGAGGATTAGCAATGGTCACATTCCCATTTCTCACCACTTCTAATAATCCGGGTACACCCAATCGAGAATCAGGTCTAAGTTCCAATGGGTCGCAATAGCTATCATCTACTCTACGAATGATTACGTCTACAATTTCAAGACCACCAATTGTTTTAAGCCATACATGATTTTCTTTAACTATAAGATCGTCACCTTGAACTAAAGTATAACCCGAAAGTGTAGAGAGGTATGCATGTTCAAAATAAGTTTCGTTGTGTGGACCGGGGGTAAGAACCACAATTCTTGGATTTGGTTTTTGATTGGGCGAAATACTTTGTAATGCATCGCGATAGATATTAAAGAAGTACGAAAGTTTACTTACATTATAATTTTTGAACCAATCAGGTACTACTCTACGCATTACGGATCGATTTTCTAACGCATAACCCAACCCGGAAGGAGCTTGCAAACGATCGTTAATAACCCACATGCGTCCATCAGGTCCTCTTGCAAGGTCAGCTGCATACAAAATCAAATGCTGCGGATGAATTTTATTGATTCCATGACAAGGGAATAAGTACCCGGGGTGGTCAAATATTAATTCGGTAGGCAAAAGTCCCTTTTTGATAAGCACGTTTTCCCCATAAATATCATTAAAAATGTAATCAAACAATCGGGCTCTTTGTTGGATTCCTTTTTCAATTATTGCCCAATCGCTTTGCTCAAATATAAACGGAATGGGATCAAGTTGCCATGTACGATTAAGTCCGGTAGGATCGTTATACACATTATATGTTACGCCATTTTCGCGCATAATGTGCTGAATTTCATGCGCTTCCTTAGTAAGTTGTTCGGGTCCGGTTTTATCAATCGAATTTAGTATTGGCAACCAAAACGATTTGATAGCACCATCCTTGGCAAACACTTCATCATAAGTGCCGGGATTTGGAAAATAGATTCCTGATTGAATGGTATCGTGGTTGCGGAATGGCATTTAATTACAATAATATCGATTTGACGATATATTTATTAAAACTTAATTCATTAATTAATCATTAGTTACAAATACTCAATTATTAAAGTTAAGTTACATAGTTTTTTTAGATTTTACTTTACGCATATCAAAAGTGTAATAATATTCTTCTTCCGGTTCTTCTGAGTAAGCAGTTACTTGATCAGGAATTTTGCCTTCTTCAAAATATCCTGATAAAGCTTGCATATAAGCGGGTACTTCAATTGGTTGCTGTTGGAAGCCCATATTCCAAAATCTGTTGACTCTTCTGGATTCTGCTTCATAACTATTAACAGGAAATGAATCATAGGAACGTCCACCGGGATGTGCCACAAAATAAGTACAGTTGCCGATGGTTTTGCCGTTCCAAGTATCAATGATATTAAATACCAAAGGCGAGTCTATTCCAATGGTAGGATGCAAAGCCGAAGGTGGGCGCCATGCCCTATACTTTACTCCTGCTACAAATTGACCCGTGATTCCTGTATATTTTAATGGTACTTTTACCCCATTACAAGTTACAATATGTCTTCCATCAATAATGCCTTCCATTTTTAATTGCACTCTTTCTAAAGATGAATCTACATATCTTGCGGTACCTCCACTAGTCATTTCTTCCCCAAGTACATGCCAAGGTTCAATGGCTTTTCGAAGTTCCAGTTTGATTACCCCAACTTGTAACACTCCAATAACCGGAAACCTGAACTCAAAAAACGGTTCTAACCAATGCGTTGCAAATGGATAACCTCCCTGGGTCAAATCATCCGCCACTTGTTTCATGTCTTCATAAGCATAATGAGGTAAAAGGAATCGATCATGCAGTTCATTTCCCCATCGAACTAATTTATGATTATAAGGTTTTTTCCAGAACAAACTAACCAAAGAACGAACCAACAAAAGTTGTACCATACACATTTGATAATGTGGAGGCATGTCGAAACCTCTGAATTCTAATATACCCAATCTGCCGGACGAACTATCGGGAGAATATAATTTGTCAATACAAAACTCTGAACGATGGGTATTACCGGTAATATCTGTTAATAAATGGCGAAATAGCCTGTCAACCAGCCAAAAAGGAACTTCTTTTCCAAGAGGCACTTGTTCGAAAGCCAATTCCAATTCATATAAGCGATCGTCACGCCCTTCGTCCACTCTTGGTGCCTGACTTGTAGGACCAATAAATTCTGTTGAAAAGAAATATGATAATCCGGGATGATGTTGCCAGTATGTAATCAAACTTCGAAGCAAATCCGGTCTGCGCAGCAAAGGGCTGTTTTCCGGTTTTTCTCCACCTAAAGTTACATGATTTCCTCCTCCAGTACCGGAGTGTTTGCCATCAAGCATAAATTTTTCGGTACCCAGTCTGCTCAAACGAGCCTGGTCATAAAGCACTTTATAATTGGTCAATAAGTCTGCCCAATTTTTTGAGGGATGCACATTCACTTCAATTACGCCCGGATCCGGAGAAACCACAATTTTTTGAATTCTATAATCTTTTGGAGGTTCGTAACCTTCTATTATTACCGGAATATTTAAAGTTTCTGCGGTAGCTTCTACAGCTGCAAGAAGTTCCAAATATTGCTCCAAATGTTCCAAAGGAGGGAAAAATATACATATCCTGCCTTCACGACTTTCGATGGTGAATGCTTTCTTAATTATTTCGGTTGAATTTGGAAGCGACTTACCTTCGTTTGCCAATAAATTTGATTTTATTTTTGATTCATAATCCTCTAACGGAGGTAACACATCAAACAAATCTTGAACTAAATCAGGCTTTTCATTTTTTACATGAGGGATGGTTTTTAAAGGCAAACGTAGTCCCATAGCTGAGTTCCCCGGTATTAAAAACAACCGTTTTCTCCTCATTTCCCATGCACATGAAGTCCAATGATTAGTTGCATAATCCCAATCGAGGGGTAGCACAAAGCCGGTTGGTTTGTCTATTCCGTTTTCCAGTAATTCTGCCAGATATCTTCTTTCTATAGGACTTTTCAAATCAAATTTGAAAGGATCTACGTTAACCGGAATTGTTCCTTCGTCCCACGTGTAGTAAAATACATCTTCAAATGCGGGATGAATATTGGCAGCATCAATTTGTAAGTATTTGACCACCTGCGACATAAAAAGCAAAGCATCTTTATGGGTAAGTCCATAATCTTTATTCAAATCAGCAAAAAGGGCTTCATTTTTCCACATTGCTCGGCCATCATTTCGCCAATAAATAGAATATGCCCAACGAGGTACCGGCTCGCCTGGGTACCATTTGCCTTGCCCTAAATGAAGTAAACCACCAATTCCAAATGAATTTCGAAGCTTGTGAGATAAATCTAAAGCCAATTTTCTTTTTTCAGGTCCATCGGCTGTAGTATTCCATTGGTCCGATTCCATATCGTCAATCGATACAAAAGTAGGTTCGCCTCCCATGGTCAATCGAACATCATTGTTTTGCAAATCTTGCTCTACCAAATGACCCAAAGCCACAATGGAAGCCCAATCTTCTTTTGAATATGGTTTGGTTACACGTGCATCCTCATGCACACGAGTAACTTTATTTTCGAAGAAAAAGTCAACTTTGCAAGGATCGGTAAATCCGGTAATTGCTGCCGCACTAATTGGGTCAGGTGTGCAAGCAAGGGGTATATGACCTTCTCCTGCAAATAATCCGGAGGTAGCATCCAATCCGATCCAGCCGGCACCCGGTACATACACTTCGACCCATGCATGCAAATCGGTAAAATCTTCTTTGGGTCCGCTTGGGCCATCAAGTGCTTCAATATCAGGGGCTAACTGAACTAAATATCCTGACACAAATCTAGCTGCAAGACCGAAATGCCTGAATGCTTGCACCAATAACCAAGCGGAATCGCGACATGAACCTAATGCCTTAGTCAATGTGTCTTCACACGTTTGTATTCCTGGTTCCATTCGAATGGAATACTTAATGTCTTTTGCGGCCTTTTGATTCACATGTGATAAAAACATTACGGTTCTTATTTTTTGTGTGTCAATCGTTTTGAGCCACTTCAGTAATTGAGGGCCTTTTTCGGTTACTTCCAAAAAGGGAGCTAATTCTTTTTTGAGCTGTTCATCGTATGTAAATGGAAAATGTTCGGCATAATCTTCCAGAAAAAAATCGAAAGGGTTAAAAACTTTAAGGTCTGCAACGACTTCAACTTCTACATATAATTCACTTGCCTTGTCTTGAAATATAACCCTTGCCTGGTAATTACCAAAAGGATCTTGTTGCCAATTGATAAAATGATTTTCAGGACGAATGATTAATTTATATGACTCAATGGGTGTTCTTACATGAACCGCTGGCCTTAATCTGAAAATATGAGGCGAAAGATTAACCAATCGGTCAAATTTATAATGCGTAACATGTTTAATGGCAACTTTTATAGACATTAGGGCTTGGTTTTTAATGCTGTTTTTAAAAATAGGACAATAAATGCATAAA
>JANRJY010000007.1:0-2718 GCA_033763735.1 Bacteroidota bacterium
TTTATATTTTCTGATTTTTGGTATTTTGCAGGCACGGTAGTGTTGGTTTCGGTACTTTCGAGCGGTATTGCCAAGATAGTGAAAGCAATTCGTGGAAATGTTTGGAATTAATTTTGATTACAAATGGAAAATGAATTCAGAATTACCCGAATTATCAAAGCACCTATTCAAAAAGTATTTGAAGCCCTTTCCAATCCGCAAATAATAAGCGAATATGCAGGTGAAACGGTATTGGAGCCCAAACTTGGCGGTAAGTTCAGTATGTTTGATGGTTGGGTCAATGGCAAAGTACTAGCTTATCAGCCCAATTCTTTACTTTCCTACACCTGGAAACCCAACGATTGGGATGCAGATGCTGACGAATCGATTGTTTCATATAAGTTGATTGCTGACAAAGAAAACACAATTATAGAGCTGACACACACCAACTTACCGGATGAAACTGAAGCCACAAATCACGAAAAGGGTTGGGAAGAGTATGTGTTTCAGCCATTAGAAGAATTTTTGGAGATGGGGTAGTGATAAATTTAGTTATGTATTTATCAGTAATAAATGTGATTCCTGAAAAAAACTACTTTTTAAAACTCACATTTGAAAATGGAGAAATTAGGATGCTTGATATGAAGCCATATTTAAACAAAGGTATATTTCAGGAATTGAAAAAATTGAATGTATTTTATTCATTTAGAGTTTCTTTTGATACCATCCAATGGAATAATGAAGCTGACCTTGACCCTGAAGTGTTGTATTTGATCAGTGAGCCTATCAGTTAAAAAACTCATATTCATTTTTTTTGAATTCATTCATAAGCAAAATTATAAAATACTTACTTTATTTTTTGGATTTGTATTTAATTGTTTTTGTCAAAAAGAAATAAATGGTTTAATTCTTTCTAAAGAGTCATCAATCTTATATTTTAAAGGCGAACCAATAATAGGTGCAACAATTTCTATACAAAATAGTGCGGTAAGTACTATTTCAGATTTTGATGGGCGATTTAAAATAAAAACTATTAATAAAAACGATATTTTAGTGATTTCTTGTGAACGCTATAATACTCAATATTTCAGTACAGAGTATATAGTTGATACTTTAATAGTATTAATGGAAGGCAAAGTATTCAGTAAAATTGAAAATCAACTCGATGTTGGTCAATATGGAGAAATTCCAAATACCCCTTTAGGTGGTGCAATATTGTATAATTTAAGATCATTAGATTTAAAAGGATTTAGAAATATTGAACTTGACTTTATTGGCAAATATTGGAGAAATATATCAAACCAAAAGAATGGATATGAAGTAACTTTTGCAAAAGGAATTCATAGTATGAAGCGATATATGCCAAATCAATTTTTGTTTGCACAAACTAAAATAAACAATGTTATTGATAATTATATAAATTACAGGGTTATTACAACTTTTTCGTTCTTAAGAATTGAACGTTTGACATTTCCTCTGGACTTTGGAGTCAGTTACTTCTCAAATGGAATTAATAACATCCATAATTATAATGCACTTGT
This sequence comes from Bacteroidota bacterium, assembly GCA_033763735.1. Lineage (GTDB taxonomy): Bacteria > Bacteroidota > Bacteroidia > Cytophagales > UBA9547 > JANRJY01. The sequence continues at coordinate 1,521 of JANRJY010000007.1, forward strand.
TGGAATTACAATTCCAATAGAAATTTCATGGATTTATCTAACTAGTTTATACTTTAAGACAGAGTTGAGTGAAAAATATCAAAACTATGAACTATCCACAAAAAGGCAGTTTAATATTAAAGGATTTACTACAATTATATTAGGTGCAAAATATTTTAGAAACACCTATGAACAAGGCATTTATTCTTTTGTCACTTTTAACATTTTTGATTCAAATATTCAATATTGCTGTAGGAATGATTTGCCTTATAGCCAACACTTTAATTGGGCTAGGTAACTAAGCAGGCTGAAAAATTAATGTGTAATTTACATCTCACTTTCTTTCTATTGAGATCGATAAATAGATACCTCACTGCGTTCTTTATAACAATAAAAAATGTGTTGGTTAATTCAACATATTGGGTTTGGAAACAACACAAATTGTATTATTTTCAATCTTACGAAAGAAAGGGATTGTAAACTTGCATCCTTTTAATTGAGATAAAAAAGTATATTAATGTCATTTAGTTCAAAATGCATCTTTCAAATGTTCTATATCTATTTGATTGTTAATATCGGTTATTGCAATTACATCAAATCTGATATCTTTTTTCCAATCAATTTCAAAAATATATTCTTCAGCTGCTTCTCGTATCTTGTTAATCTTTAATGATTTAACAGATTCTTCAGGAAAGCCAAAAACCATACTTGTTCTATATTTGACTTCAACAAATACAAGTAATTGATCTTTTGAACATATGATATCAATTTCCGAATGCTTGTATCGGTAATTGCAGGCTAATATTTGAAAATGATTGGATATTAAATAATTCAGAGCAATTTCTTCTCCTTTTTTACCTAATACATTATTTCTCATTTGGACTTTGCAAATGCCTGATTGATTTCTGCAATAATGTCATCAATATGCTCCAGACCTACAGAAATTCTGATCATGCCCGGAAGAATCCCTACTGCTTCTCTTTCTGCATCTGTAAGCTTGGAGTGTGTGGTTGATGCCGAATGCGTTACAATGGTGCGCGTATCACCCAAATTAGCGGTGTGACTAAACATTTCTAAGGAATTCAAGAATTTTCGTCCTCTGTCCAATCCGCCCTTAATCAAGAATGTAACAATACCTCCACCGGCTTTCATTTGTTTTAGGGCTAATTTCTTTTGAGGGAAACTATCCAAAAATGGATATACTACTTTTTCCACTTCC
>JANRJY010000013.1:0-18874 GCA_033763735.1 Bacteroidota bacterium
CAGGAACGCAACTAATATTTTTTTGGTTTGGATTGTAAATTGATTGTATATCATTGACATAAATACCACAATTCGGGTTTCAAGTGTTGCAAATCTACTATTGGGATTGAATTAAACAAATATGTAACCCAATGAAATGTACATAATTTGTGGGTTGATGTTTAATTTAGAATCGTTTTAAACAACGCATTTGCAATAGTTGTAACTTTTTTGTTGATTTCTTACCTTTGTCTTACTTTGGATGCAGGAACACCAGTGTAGATATAATATGCATCCATATCTTTATTTGCCACAGAACCAACTGTCAGAACTGCGTGAGAATGACAAACCACACCAGGGCAAACTATGGATTTGGCACCAATCCACACACCTTCTTTTAATTCAACAGGTTTTATTATTAAATCAAAACTAGGAGATTTATAATTATGATTTCCAGTTAATATTAATGCACCTTGAGAAATGCAAACGTTGTCTGCTATAATAATTTCCCCTAAAGAATCGAGCCAAACATTTTCACCAATCCAAACATGATTGCCTATGGTTAGATGCCATGGGTACTTAATGTTGACCGCAGGTTTAATTGTGACACTTTTTCCAACTTTTGCACCAAAAGCTCTAAGTGTGGCGATTTTAATAAAATTGATTGGTATAAAATCTGATTTGAAAATCAAAGCATTGATATAAAACCAAAGAAGTCGTTTGATGGCATTTCCTGGGTTGTACCAACTATTATTATATGTGGAAAGGTCAACTCTTTGCATTGGCGTTTTTTCTTAGTTCATATATTTTGGCATCGACAATGAATCGAAACCAAAAACCTTGTAAAAAATGAAATACTAAACCTTCCTTACCATCAAGGAATCCAAATTTGATAAAATATCTATAAATAAAATAAATAAATACTCTGGTAAAAAGCGGATAAGAATAATACTTTTCTCTTAAAAAACGTCTTTTCTCGATTTCATTTCCTTTAGCATTTGCTTTGATAGTTTGTTCAGAAAACTGTGCATTGAAAATATACTCAGCTTCTAAAGTTGACCATTTGTTATGCCTTAACGTAAAGGTAGATAACGAATCAGTAATTATATCGATTATGTCCCCTTTAAGCTTTAACATTTTTCCTTCGACCAAAAAATGCTGATCATATTTTTTGTCTTCACAAATTCCTTTTGACTTTCGGAAGATAATTGCATGATAAACTGGATAGTGACCACCATTTTTTATCCATTTTCCCATAAATATTGTTCTACGAGAAACATGGAAGCCATTAATAGATGACAAATCATAATTGTTTGAAAAAAAATAATATAACTCTTGAATTAATTCATTGGTAACTCTATGATCAGCATCAATATTGATGATCCAATCTGTGTGTATTTTCAAATTACTAAAACACCAGTTACGTTGAATGGCGTAATTTTCAAAGGGATGATTGATAACTTCAATTCCAAATTCATTAACAATATTTATTGTGTTATCTGTAGAACCTGAATCAACCACATATATTTTTTCAAAATGATCAGAAATACTCAACAAACAGTCTCTAATGTTGCGTTCTTCATTAAAAGTAAGCACAATAGCGGTAATAGGTAATTTCAAAAATGTTTGGAGTTAAGAGTTATGAGTTATATTTGCAAAGTTTAGCAATTGTAGTTTATTGGATTCAAAGTTCATAAAAGAATATTAAAAAAATGGCGCAAGTGGAAATGGTAATGCCCAAAATGGGAGAAAGCATAATTGAAGCTACCATTATCCGTTGGTTAAAAAAGGAAGGAGAACGTGTAGAAAAAGATGAACCTTTGCTTGAGGTAGCAACCGATAAAGTTGACACTGAAGTACCTGCCACGGAATCAGGAATTCTTCAAAAAATTGTAATTAATGAAGGCCAAATAGCTAAAATAGGGGCTTCTATTGCTGTGCTTGAAACAAATGGACAGCAAATAGCAATTGCAAACAAAGTAATTAACTCACCTGTTCAACAAATTGAAACAGAAATAAAGAAAATATCAAGTGAAATTTCATCCGATCCAAAATCTTCTTCAATAAATCGCTTTTACTCACCATTGGTATTAAACATTGCCAGAGAAGAACAAATTTCAATGGTTGAGCTTGAAAAAATAGAAGGAACAGGAAAAGACAACAGGGTAACGAAATATGACATAATCAATTATGTTGAAAATAGAAAAAAAGCACCTGAAACCAAAAAGCAAATTATTGATAATCAGGCAGAAAACAGAACAATAGCACAAACTCCTAATGTTGATGTAATTACTCCAACGGAAACTTTTATTGAACCTAAAAAAGAAATTGTAAGCACTAAAAGTGTAAATTCAGGGGTAGACGAAATCATTGAGATGGACCGTATGCGTAAAATAATTGCGCAAAGGATGATTGATTCACAAAAAATATCAGCTCACGTGACCTCCTTTGTAGAAGTTGATGTTACAAACATTGTTAGTTGGAGAGGAAAAATCAAGCATGAATTTATGAATCGTGAAGGCGAAGGAATTACTTTTACACCAATGTTTGTAGAAGCAGTATCAAGAGCTTTGCGCGATTTCCCATTGGTTAATTCCTCTGTAGATGGTGATAAAATTATAATTAAAAAAGATATTAACATTGGAATAGCGGTAGCACTTCAGGATGGTAACTTAATAGTGCCCGTTATTAGGAATGCTGACAGATATAATATAGTAGGGCTAACTAAAAGCGTAAACGAAATTGTAAAAAAAGCCCGAAACAACAAACTTACGCCTGACGATGTTTCAGGAGGTACTTATGCGATTTCAAATATTGGAAATTTTGGAAATGTGATGGGTACTCCTATTATCGTACAGCCACAAGTTGCTATTATGGCTTTTGGAGCCATCAGGAAAAAACCAGCCGTAATTGAAACAGAACATGGTGACACAATAGGTGTACGACACATGATGTATATTTCACATACGTATGATCACAGAATTATTGATGGTGCTTTGGGTGGTAGTTTTGCTCGAAAAGTTGCCGATTATTTGGAAGGTTTTGACCCGGATAGAAAATTAATGTAAAATCGACTTCTTTTACTTTTTTCTAAGAATTATCAAACCTATAAAAGTTATTAATCCGTTCAAAATTAATAATTCAAAACCAAATTTATATCCATTCAATAATGATTCGGAATTAACATTGATTAAATAAGTTATAATTGGAGAAAGCAAACAAACCAATGGTACCCATTTATCATTTACCTCCATTTTGGTAAACAATCCAAAAAAGAATAAACCAAGTAATGGACCATATGTATAGCCTGCTACTTTAAAAACCATCGTAATAACTGCCTCATTATTAATTAATCGGAATAAAATTATTACGATAAAAAGTAAAACAGAGAACCCAATATGTACCCATAATTTTATTTTTTTCTTTGCTTTTTCGTCTGAATGATTTGAAAAATTTAAAAAGTCAATACAAAAAGCAGTTGTCAGAGAAGCCAATGCAGAATCGGCACTTGCATAAGATGATGCGGTAATGCCCAACAAAAACAGAATACCGGCAAATATTCCAAAATTATTTAAAGCTAACATTGGAAAAAGTTGATCGGTTCGGGTAGGAATGGCAATATGAAATGAATCCACATACATATATAAAAGTGCACCCAGTGTCAGGAATAAAAAATTGACAATGACCAATATAATACAAAATGTAAACATGTTAATCTGAGCCTCTTTGATGTTTTTACAAGTAAGATTTTTTTGCATCAAATCCTGATCCAATCCAGTCATCACAATTGCAATAAAAGCACCTGACAATAATTGCTTGAAAAAGAACTTGTTATCATTAAAATCCCAAAAAAATATTTGGGTATTAGGATTGATTTGAAAATTATCCATTAAACCACTCAAAGATAGACCCAATTGTTGGGTAATAAGTACTACACAAATGGATACAGAACCAATTAAGAAAATGGTTTGAAAACTATCCGTTACTACTATGGTTTTGATGCCTCCTTTAAAAGTGTAAATCCAAATTAATGAAATGGTTATAAGTACTGTTAGCCAAAATGGAACTCCAAATTGATTGAATAAACCAATTTGTAAGACCTCGGCTGCTAAATAAAGCCTAAAAGAAGCACCAATTGTACGGGAAAGAATAAAGTAAAATGAGCCGGTTTTGTAGCTCCAGAAACCTAATCTTTGCTCCAAATATGTGTAAATGGATACCAAATTCAAGCGGTAATAAATGGGCATAAGTACCAAAGCGATAAACGCATAGCCAAATAAATATCCCAATACAAACTGAAAATATGAGAATGCCTGAGTTCCAACAGCACCGGGAACGGATATAAAAGTAACTCCTGAAAGAGAAGTGCCTATCATACCAAAAGCCACCAAATACCAAGGGGAAGATCGATTGCCAGTAAAAAAGGCATCTGTGTCCGCACCTTTGGACGTGTAATGTGCTATTATCAGCAAAGCAGCAAAATAGACCACTAAAACAATTACAATGATGGTAGGGGTCATTTCAAATAGATAATTTACGCTATAACCTCCTCACCCTTAAACGCTTCTCTTGGTTTAAGTCCCAATAATTGAAACATTTCTTTATCCATATTTACCTCAGGATTGGGAGTAGTAAGGAGTTTTTCACCGGCAAATATGGAATTGGCACCGGCCAAAAAACATAGGGCTTGTTCTTCGTTACTCATCAATACTCTTCCAGCCGAAAGTCGAACCATTGCTTTAGGCATAGTTATTCGCGCTGTGGCTATCATTCGAACCATGTCCCAAACAGATACGCGAGGCATGTTTTCGAGTGGTGTACCTTCAACTGCAACTAAGGCATTAACAGGTACTGACTCAGGGTGTTCCGGCAAAGTTGCAAGCGTATAAAGCATGCCAATTCGGTCTTCGTGTGTCTCTCCCATTCCGATAATTCCACCCGTACATACAGATATTCCGGATTTTTGAACATGTGCAATTGTCTGCAAACGATCATCGTATGTACGAGTACTGATTATTTGCTCATAATGTTCTTCGCTCGTATCCAAATTGTGATTATAAGCATACAAACCAGCATCCTTTAGCTTTTGAGCTTGTTCCTCTGTTAACATTCCAAGCGTACAACACACTTCCATCCCAATATTATTTACCCCTTTTACCATTTCAAGCACATGGTCGAAGTCCTTGTTATCTCTAACTTCTCTCCATGCTGCACCCATACAAAATCGAGTACTACCATTTTCCTTTGCCTCCTTTGCTTTGCTGAGCACTTCTTCCACTTCCATTAATTTATGTGTTTTTACGTTGGTGTGGTAACGAGCTGCTTGAGGGCAATATGCGCAATCCTCAGGACAACCACCGGTTTTTACTGATAGCAAAGTACAAACTTGTACTTCACCGGTTTCGTTATAAGTTCTATGTACAGTAGCGGCTTTATATATAAGTTCTAAAACAGGAGAATTATAAATTTCTCTTATTTCTTCTTTGGTCCAGTTGGTGCGAATCATTAAATTCAGTTAAGTAAATTAGTAAAGTCGTTAACATAGTTTGTTTCTTAGAACCTCATCCTAAATCCTTCTCTGTAAGAGAAGGATTTGAAGGAATTATATTAATAAGGTCAAAGTAAATTATTGCAAAGTTATTTTTTTTTGCAATCCAAACCTATGTTATTTGCGTGAATATGTCAATGGTTTCTTCAAACGAACTTTTACATCAACATCATTTAAAGTCCACCCCTACCCGATTGGACATATTGGGCTTGTTTGAAAAAAATCCTAAATCGCTTACATATGTTGAAATATCTACACTTCTGGGTAATGGATACGACAAAGTAACGATATACAGAACACTTACCACTTTTGAAGAAGCAGGTATCGTTCACAAAATCTTTAATACCAATGGTTCTCAAAGTTATGCTTTGTGCCACAACGATTGCAAAGAACATCATCATGCTGATAATCATGTACATTTCGAATGTGAAGTCTGTCATAACCTTGTTTGCTTGAATGATATAAATGTGCCAATTATCAATTTACCAAAAGGATTCAAAGCCAATAAAATTAATTTTCTGATTGAAGGAATTTGTGATAAATGTAATAGGTAAATGAAATTAAATTTTTCAATGCAAGTTTGTTGCATTTGTAATTTCATCTTTCTTTATTTGCAACTTAATTGCATTTATGCTTACTTTAATATGAAAACTTCATTTAGATTATTTATTCTAATTCTTGTTTTATTTTATGGATGTACCATAAAAAAAGAAGATCCAAAGCCTGTTGATACATCAAAACCAAAAATCGAACTAACCTCAACTACACCATCTTTTCAGAGTAATGGTTCGGAATTTAAGATATCTGCAAATGCCGGAGATTTAATTAATTTAAACTTAAAATATACCGATGACAATTCGCTAAAACAGTCCAAGATTGATATACACGATGCTTTTGATGGCCATTCGCATGGAAGAAAAGAGCTTAATAAATGGACTTTTTCTAACATAATGAACTTAAGTGGTAGCACACAATCACTGACATCAGTAATTACGGTTCCTTCTGATATTGTTGCAGGAGCTTACCATCTAATCATTAATTGTATCGATGCTTCAGGCAATGAAGCTGATTTTGTAGAAATAGATTTGTCTATTACAAACATAATAGAACAAGCCTCCATATCAGGAATTAATGTAATAGATACAAATATCACCAGCGGACAAATGATTACAGTTTCAGGAATTAGAATAACGGATAATCAAAACTTAGAAGGTGGTACTGTAGAAGTTCATTTCGAAAGTGCTGATGAAAAAATAGCAATTGTTGAAAATATAGGTTCTAATGTATTAAAAGGAAAAAAAGATTTGGTGCTTGACCCAATTACTTTTAAAGTACCCGATAATGCCCCCAAAGGAAAATACTACATTCATGTAAAAGTAAAAGATTCGGATGGCAATATGTCAGAATTAGAAACGGAATTGATACTTAATTGAAAAACATAAGTTATTTTTGGTAATGTTTTTGATAAATTCACTAAGAAGCCAAAAGAAAATTTTTTGGCTTCTTTTTTTTTCTGTTTTTTCAATTTCAGCCCAAAGCCTTTCTTCATTAAAGGGGCAAATCAAAGACAATAATAATATGCCTATTTCTAATGCAATAATTCATTTGCATGAAACTATGCAAGCAGCTCAGTCAGACTCAAATGGATTTTTTGAATTAAAAAATCTTCGCAAAGGTCATTATCATTTGCATATTACTTTAATTGGGTACGAAAGCATTGAACAACATATTGATATTCCGGACTCCAATTTTTTGCATTTGAAAATGAAATATTCGTCATTGAATTTGAATGAAATTGTTATTGAAAGCGACCCACTTCATACCAGCAATATTGAAAACTCTATAAGAGTAGAAAAGGTAAGCGAAGAATATATCCAAAAAAACAGTAGCACTACATTGATGAATTCTTTGGAAAAACTACCAGGAATAAGTGTAATTAATATGGGCGTGGGAATTTCTAAACCCGTTATCAGAGGAATGAGTATGAGCAATGTAGCCGTAGCTGACAATGGAATTAAACAAGAAGGTCAACAATGGGGAGCCGATCACGGGCTTGAAATTGATCAATATAGTGTAGATGAAGTTGAAATTATAAAGGGTCCATCATCCTTAATGTATGGTTCGGATGCTATAGGAGGCGTTATTAGCATCAGACAACCAAAAATATTGGAACAAAACAAACACACCGCCAAAGTGCAAGGTATACTACGAACAAATAATGATACATACGGACTTACTGCCGGTGCCAACGGAAATTATAAAGGCAATATGTATCGAGTACGACTAACCGGATTGAGCTATGCCGACTACAAAGTACCAGCAAATAATTTCCAATACAATAGATATAATTTGGAGCTATACGATCAGCGGCTCAAAAATACCGCAGGTAATGAACAACATGCAAGCATTATGTTGGGTGTGAATCGCAACTGGGGCTTTACACACATCACTCTCAGTAACTTTAATCAGAATGCAGGTATTTTTGCAGGAGCAGCTGGTATTCCACGTGCTTATCAACTCACCAATGATGGTAATTTCAGAAATATAGATATACCTAATCAATATATCAATCACTTTAAAGCCATTTCCAACACTTCGTTTCGGTTGGGCCAAAGCTGGATTGAAATGGATTTGGGTTTTCAGAACAACCTAAGGCAAGAACGTTCAAATCCTGAAAGCTTCAGAAATGGGGTTACTCCATTTGCCAACCTCGCTCTTGAGCTTAGATTGAATACATTTTCGGCTAACATTCGATATATCAAAAACATCAATGAAAAACTCGAAGGTGTATACGGTGTCCAAAGTACTGTGCAAAGTAATCAAACTAATGGTTATGAATACATTATTGCCAGTTATCAAAGCCAGCAAGTAGGTATATATACTTTACAAAAATACAAGTATAACTACAGGCTCAATTTTAATGCTGGTGCCCGATACGATTTAGGATACACAAATGTAAATAGAGGTGTGGTTAATTACTACAATACAGATGCCACATTGAGAGAAACTCGAATCAGAACTACTGCGTTTGACCGAACGTTTCATAATTATTCATTAGGTTTAGGTGCTTCATATTTGATTAGTAATGAGATAAATGTTAAGCTTAACTTCGGTAAAAGCTTTAGGTTGCCATCGGCACAAGAACTTAGTGCTAACGGATTTCATCATAGCACCTTTCGTTGGGAAAAAGGTGATTCGTCATTGCGCCCAATGTCGGGATATCATTACGATATAGGATTGTTTTATGAACGAAAAAAATGGAATGCAAGGCTTACACCTTTTTTAAACTACTTCGATAATTATATTTATTCCAAAGCTTCGGCAACCTATGTGAATGAAATTGAAAGTGGGCAACTATACGTATTTGCTCAAACCAACGCTTGGTTGACTGGAGGTGAAATGGTAGCAGAATATTTGCCTACTAAATCTCTAAAATTGATGGCCACAGGCGAGTATGTGTATTCCTATAATATCCAAACAGGGCTTTCATTGCCCTTTATGCCTCCACTGAATGTGCAAACGGAAGCAGAATACACGATAGCTACCATGTCGAAATGGCTCGATAATTGGTATTTCAGAGGCACATATGCTTTCTATGATAGTCAATTGAGGGTAGATAGGAACGAAAGAACTACCCCCGGATACGATTTATTTAATGTTGCAAGCGGTTTTACAATTAAATTAAAGAAAAAAGATTTTTTTACAATTCATTTTCAAGTACAAAATGTGTTTGACAAACGCTATATGAATCACTTAAGCAGATACCGATTATTAAATTTGCCTGAACCTGGTAGAAATTATGTAGTAAATATTATTTTTAAGATATAAATAAAACTAATATCATGGACTTCAAGCCTACTCTTACTTTTTTCGAAAATCTGCAGAAAAAAAACAATAAAGATTGGTTCGATGCAAATCGGTCTGATTATGAAAAAGTTAAATCCAATTGGTTAGATTTTGTAAAAGGAGTAATTACAGAAGTTGGAAAGTTTGAACCAGCCGTATTGTCCCTTGAACCAAAAGATTGTGTATATCGAATCAATAGAGATGTACGTTTTAGTAAAGACAAAACGCCATACAAAACCAATATTAGTGCAGTAATATCTCCCGGAGGAAAGAAATCTTCTAGTGCAGGATATTATATGCAAATAAGTCCCGGAGGAAAATCAATGGTGGCTGGTGGTATGTGGCAACCTGAAAATGACAAACTCCATATGATTCGTCAGGAAATAGAATATCATCCCGATAAATTTAAGGAAATAGTTGAAAACAAGTCATTTATATCCACATTCGGAAAGCTTGATGATGAAGATATGCTTGCCAGTACACCCAAAGGATTTGATAAAAATAGTCCGATGAGTACATACTTGAGACACAAAAGTTATTTGGTATTCAAAGAGTTTTCAGATGAAGATGTACTAAAAGGAGTATTTGAAAAAGAAGTGGTAAAATTATTTCATGCTATGTTGCCTTTAAATCAGTTTTTAAATAGAGCTACTGAACAAATATAAATGGGAATTATATTTTGATTCCAAGGGTTAAATAAAACACTCTTGGATCGGCAGGCAATATTCCCGGACCGGGATAACTTGTGGCCCTGCGAGTAAAATATATGGTATTCATAATATTATTTACCCCTCCTTCGGCAATTAACCATCGGTAGTTATATTTTACAGAAAAATCAAGTACTTGATACGAAGGAACTAAACCTGCAATTGCGTTAGTTGTGCCTTCGATGGTATTGGTAGCATCGCTATACTGGCTACTTGTGTAAGTGTGTTGTAGCGTTGCAATAATATGGTTCCATTTGAAAGTAAGACCATTTTTTGATGTGAAAGCAGGAACATATTCAACTGTATTTCCATTAACTGCTTGAAAAGCACTATTATAATAAGTTGCATTATTGTATGCATAGTTCCCAAAAACAGATATTCCAAACTTGTTGTCTACTACTGTAAATAGCTTTAATACATCTATTTCGGCAAACATTTCAATTCCAAAAGTTCGAGAATCCGCGATATTCGTTCGGAATCTATAATCCTGAAATGTAAGTGGATCTGTTAGAAAAATTTCGCCAATACGACCAGTATAATTTAAATAAAAAACACTTGCATCAAAATTAAATACACCTTTAATATTTCCTCTTATTCCTATATCTGTATTAAATCCTTTTTCATCTTTAATATTGGGGTCAACTCTTTGTCCTGCAATACCAACTCGAATGTCAGAAAAAGTTACAGGACGATAGTTTTGAGATATATTTCCATACATTTCAATATTTTCTGAAGGCTTAAAACTTGTGCCTATACCAAGCAGTACAAATTGTCGGCCATTAGTTCTGTTTTCATATTGTTTGGTTTGGGCGATAATATTACCTGCCCCATCTCGGACCAAGTTGTTAAAGTAACCATCGGCTTTAGTTTCAATATATTCAAATCGAATACCGGGTGTTACTGTAAGTTGAGGCAAAATCACAAAAATATTTTCTACAAATGCGGATACGTTGGTGCTAGGCAAAGCATAATCCGATTTTTCTAAATTGTTAGGATTGACATAATTAAATGTAGGCCCATTGCCGTCAGGTGCATTTCCTTGTTTCGAGAAAGTGCTTCCTCTATAAATTCTAGACCCAACTAAAAAAGTAGAAGATTGCTTTAATAAATTATACCGATGAATCAGACGAATTTCGCTTCCAATATTTTGATAATTGTCGCTTATCAAACTTCTTTCTTTTCCGTCATCGGGACGGTTAATAGCTTCAAAACTTCCTGTACCAATATTTTGATTTCCAAGTGCTTCGCGTGAGGAAATATTAGAAAATGTACGGATATTAAGTTTTGTTTTTTCATCAAAATTAAAATCAAAGTTTAAAGCTATCAAATTCCAATTGACTCGAAACCAATTTCTGTTTCTTTTTGAAAAAGCAGGATCTTTTAAAAATTCTTCGTCTTTTAATCCTCCGGGTTGTTTTGCCAAATAATTCATATGTGTATATTCAAGGGTAATTCCCAGTTTTTCTGTTGGCTTATAAGAAATACTTCCAAAAGCTGTGTGCGCCTGAAATTGAGAATTAGGTCTCCAACCATCGCCTCTTTTATATTGATAAAATCCATAATAGCTCACTTTTTTTACAGTTCCGCCTACACTACTGAAGGTATTGAACATGCCATATGAACCAACGGTTTCTCGATTGGTTATCTCCAATTTTTTGCTTTTAGGAGCTTTTTTCACCACATAATTAATCATCCCACCAAATTGAGGACCATATTGAAGCGATGCAGCACCACGTACTATTTCTATTTTTTCAACTGCCTCAACAGGAGGCGCATAGTAACTTTCCGGATATCCCAGTGCATCCGCACTGATATCGTAGCCATTTTGGCGAGTATTAAAATTGGATGTTCTGTTGGGATTTAAACCTCTAGCTCCAATAGCAAGTTGGAGACCACCCGGATCATTTTCCCAAATATTCAAACCGGGTATTTTTGCATAAATCTGGCGAGAATTATTAGTTGCAGTATTTACAGCAATGTCTTGGGTTACTATCACTTCTGTTTTTTTGCTTTCATAAATGGCAGTACCTTCTACAGACCTTAATCTTGTGATGCCAAAATCATTGTCTTTAAGTTTACTAATAGTTATTTCTGAAAAATCTATAATCAATTCAGGCATAGATATTTCAATATCAACATTTTTGTCAACAATTTCTACTTTGTATTTTTGAGTTTTAAAGCCCTCTTTTGAAATAAGTATAAAATATTTGCCGGGATTTAGATTTTGAATTAAAAAATTTCCTGCGGTATCACTTTGAATAGATTCCAGACTTTTATTTAAATGAATTGTTGCATTTGGAATAGGTTTCCCATCAATCAGCACTCTTCCTTTAATTTCAAAATTTTCAATTTGAGCAAAACTAAAATTAAATAAACATATCAAAACCCACAGAAAGCCAATTCGTAACACCTATTTTTATTTAGACTGATTATAATCAAGGCTGCGAATGTAAAAGAATAAGATGATTTTTTCAATGATGTAAGAGTTGATTTTTGATAATAATTAAATGTTAACAATTACAATATTGTCAAATCTTGGGTAAAAAATTATTTTTTAAACCTATTTTACTAATTTCGCTGCGAATGAAAGTATTGTTGTTACTTTTACTTCATTAATTGTATCTCTATAAAATTCAACTTCCTTGATCATTTCCCAATAGGACGACAAAACGAAAGTTTTGGGCGAGACTGTAGGGGAGATAGAAAGGGGTTACAAAAAGCTAAGTAGTTGAATTTATAGAAATCCTATTAAGAAATAATTTTTACAACTTTCTTTCGTTGAACTTTCTGAAATAAACTTATCATGTTGTCATACAATAAAATTAATAATATTACAGGTTTTGCACTTTTAGTAATTTCTACACTTGTTTATGTGCTTACAGTAGAACCCACTGCCAGTTTTTGGGATTGTGGTGAGTTTATTGCTTGTGCCTACAAACTCCAAGTTCCACATCCTCCTGGCGCTCCTGTATTTTTATTGATTGGTCGAATATTTTCATTTTTTGCTTTGGGCGATGTAACTAAAGTTGCTTATTGGATTAACATTTCATCTGTATTAAGTAGTGGTGCCACTATTATGTTTTTGTTTTGGTCCATTACTTTAATTGCTCGTAAAATGATTGTTGAGGTAGGCAAAGAACCAAATTTGTCTCAAACACTTTCAATTGTAGGAGCCGGTATTATTGGTTCACTTGCATACACCTTTTCAGATACATTTTGGTTTTCGGCTGTAGAAGCAGAGGTTTATGCGATGTCCTCATTTTTTACTGCCATAGTTGTTTGGGCAATGCTCAAATGGGAAGCAGTTGCCGATGAAGAGGGAGCGGATAGATGGTTACTCGTTATTGCATATTTGGTAGGGTTATCAATTGGTATTCACTTGCTTAACTTGGTTGCTATTCCTGCTTTGGCTTATATTTATTATTTCAAAAGATATAAAGCAACTTGGAAAGGTGGAATATTGGCAGGAGTAGTAGGTTTAGCCATTGTTGGCATAATTCAAGCAGGAATTATACCTGGGTTGCCTACAATTGCAGGAAAATTTGAAATATTTTTTGTTAATAACTTAGGATTACCGTTTGGTTCGGGTGCTGCTTTTTTTGCGATTGTGTTAGTTGGAGCTCTTATTTATGGAATTTACTATTCAATAATTAATAAAAAAGTAATACTAAATACTGCGTTGCTAGGTCTCACTTTCATCTTGATTGGTTACTGCAGTTATGCCATTATTCTAATTCGATCTAATTTCAATCCTCCAATTGACGAAAACAATCCAGAGGATGTAATGAGCTTTGTATCATACTTAAAAAGAGAGCAATATGGGGACAGACCGCTAGTGTATGGTGAAATGTTTACTGCCGAACTAATTGATCAAGAAAAAAAGGAAGCACTTTATCGTAAAGGCGATAAAAAATATGAAATCTATGACTATAAAATCAAAAATATCTATGACCCACGTCACAGCATGTTGTTTCCTCGTATGAGTTCAAAACAACCCGGTCATGCTGAAGAATATGCAAAATGGACTGGAAAACCGGTAGGTCGCAAGCCTACCATGGGTGACAACCTTGTCTTTTTCTTTAAATATCAATTGGGTCATATGTATTTCAGGTATTTCATGTGGAACTTTGCCGGTAGGGAAGGTGATATTCAGGATGCAGGATGGCTTCGTCCATGGGACTCCAAAGCAGGTTTGCCAGAAAGTATTGCTAATAACAAAATGCGCAATCAATATTATATGTTGCCATTGTTGTTAGGGCTACTCGGATTTTTATTTCAATACAATAAGAATAAAAGAGATTTTTTGGTCTTAGTAATGCTTTTTGTACTTACAGGCATTGCGCTTGTTGTGTACCTCAATCCACCACCTATTGAACCTCGTGAACGTGATTATATTTATGTAGGTTCATTTTATGTGTTTGCCATTTGGATAGGTCTTGGCGTACTTGGGCTGATTGAATATGTAGGAAAAATTGTAAAGAGTGCCGTACTTCAACCTGTAGTAGCTACCGGATTAAGTATGCTTGTACCTATTGTAATGGCAGCCGATGGATGGAACGACCACGATCGTTCAAAACGCTATCATTCTGTGGATTCTGCTAAGAATTTACTGAATTCTTGTGCCAAAAATGCCATTGTATTCACAGGAGGCGATAATGACACCTTCCCACTTTGGTATGTGCAGGAAGTAGAAGGATTTCGTACAGATGTACGCGTATGTAACTTAAGTTTGTTAAACACCGATTGGTATATTGCGCAAATGAAGCGTCAGGCATATGACTCTGACCCATTACCTATTTCGTTGGAACTTGAAGATTTTTTACAAGGGAAAAATGACTATTTACCGTATGTTGAAAATCCTGCTGGCAAAAATGGAATTAACCTTCCTATTTATTTGCAATTGGTTAAAAACGATGATCCGGCCGTCACCGTTCAATCATCAAGTGGAGGCACAATTGCAACGCTCCCATCTGAAATAATGATATTGCCAATCGATACAGCTGTCGTTAGAAAAATGGATTTCATTCCAACAAAATACAAAACGAGTGTTCCTTCACAAATGGTGTGGCGTGTGGGAAGAGGTGCCATTGACAAAGCTACTTTAATAATGCTTGACATGATTTCTACCAATAATTGGAAGCGACCCATTTATTATTCATCTACACTTTCCAATTCCAATTACATTGGTTTAAAAGATCATATGCAAATGGAAGGATTGGCTTATCGTTTAATGCCTTTTAGTGTTGAAGGAGCAAACCAAGGATTTGTAAATACCGACATTATGTACGATCGAATGATTAATGGAATGAGTTGGCGCAATATGGATAGAGAAGATACCTTCTATGACGAAAATTACAGACGTTTCCCTTACAATGCACGTTTGTCGTTTTACCGATTAGCTGCCGAATTATATAACGAAGGGAAAGTGGATAAAGCAAAAGAAGTTATTAATTATTGTTTCAAGGTAATTCCAGACAAGGCAATTGCTTATGATATTACCAGCCCAAGTTTTGTGTCCATATTGCTGCGTGCAGGTGAAACCAAACAAGCATTGGATATGGTTAATATTATGGCTAAACGTGCAGATGCGGAATTGGATTATTATTTTAAAAATAATATTAAAAATGAAATGGAGGTTCAAACCAACTTGTACATTCTAAATCAATTGGTTGTAATGTTGAAAAACGAAGGTTACGAAGAAGAATCAAAAACCTATGAGGCTATATTCAGAAAATATGCCGGTGATCAACAATACGAATAAAATGTAATTAAAATGGAACCTCTTTTCAAAGGAGGCGTTGATATTATAGAGGCTTCCAATCAAGATGTTTGGCGTAATTGGCTTAAGGATAATCACTTAAGCCAAAAGTCAGTTTGGCTTCGGATTTTTAAAGTTGCGTCAGGAATTCCAAGTGTTACATACGATCAAGCCGTTGATGAGGCGCTTTGTTTCGGATGGATTGATAGTAAACCCAATAAATGGGATGATAAAAGCCATATACAATTTTTTGCAAAGCGTAATCCCAAAAGCAACTGGAGTGGTATTAATAAAGCTAAAGTCGAAAAGCTCATTGCATTGGGTAAAATGTCGGACGAAGGATTTAGAATGATTGAAATTGCAAAAAAATCAGGTGCGTGGGATGCTTTAAATGAAGTTGAGAATCTGATCATTCCAACTGACTTACAATTAGAATTACAGAAATACAGTGACGCGTATGCTTATTTTTCAAATTTCCCTAAATCAACAAGAAGAGGCATTCTTGAATGGATAAGTAATGCAAAACAACCAGAAACCAGAAGCAAAAGAATAGAAGAAACTGCTCGATTGGCTGAAAATAATATTAGAGCTAATCAATATCAATCAAAAGCAAAATAGAATCATCTATTTCCTCCAGTGAACTTTGCCCAAATAATTATGGTCAAAGATTTTCATATCCAGATTATTGTCAGCTTTAACTTCAGCATAATGTTCTTTTTTAATCATCTTCCCATCAACAAATATTTCGACACGTTCTTCAACCCAAGCTTTTTGTACTTTAGTATGTTCTTTAAAGTGCGCATCTTCCAGTTTACCGGTTTCTTTATTTACATTGATATTTCTAATTAAATAAAGCTCATCTTTATCTATCCAAAATTGTGGAGATTTTTCATCTCCTTTATCTGCTCCTGCTACATACACGGGTTTACCATTCCAAACATCTTCATGGAATTTGTCCAGATTGTAACCCAATTTTTTTATTTTTTTTACGGATTCTTTGGGGTCAAGAAAATATATATCTCCTGTGAGCATTAATAAATCATAGATATCCGGTGTTTTATTCACCAGCACACCTCCCTTAAAATTATATACCGAATCATTAAGAACTATAAATCCATCTTGACTGTGCTTTACACCATGATCAACTCTGAACTTACCCGGGAAATGAAATGCTTCATATGAAATGTCTCCATGTGTTTTGCCATTTTCTAGAAAGTAAGTGTTTATTTGAATAAAAGTAATATTCGCATTGAAATTACCGTTATACTTTTTGTGCATGGCGGCTATCAAATCAGGAGAACTTTTTATTGGAGATTGTGCATTTGACAAAAAAGGTGTTAACAATACAACAACAATAAGTTTTATAAAATTATTATGCATTAATATTTGGGTTTTAAAAGTTTATAATCAGAGTATTATACTATTTTTTCTGATAAAAGTTACTAATGCTTTATTTTACAGAAATATGTAATTCAACTTGAAATATTTTTATAAGCATAAAGCTTTGCTTAACTTGCCGCATTATCAATGATACGAATTCATAAAGAAGGGTTTACAACTCTAACTATAGTATTTTTAATTTCATTCTGCACCTTGATTTCTATTGCATATTTTGTAGGTGAAGGTTATTATTTATATTTTATTTCAGTTTTATGCGCTGCATTTTTTTTATTTTTTCTTCAATTTTTTCGAAATCCCTTAAAAAATATACAATTTAATGAAAATAATATTTTAGCTCCTGCCGATGGTAGGGTTGTGGTGATTGAAAAAACTTTTGAAACCGAATTTCTAAAACAAGAATGCATTCAAATTTCAATTTTTATGTCACCTTTTAATGTACATGTGAATCGTAATCCCGCTTCTGGCATTGTTAAATATTTTAAATACCATCCTGGCAAATACTTAGTTGCATGGCATCCTAAGTCAAGTACTGAAAATGAACGAACTACAACTGCTATAGAATGTACAAATGGTGACAAAATACTTTATCGGCAAATCGCTGGTGCACTTGCGAGACGAATTAAATGGTATATAAAAGAAGGGGATTATGTGGAACAAGGGCAAGAATTTGGCTTTATCAAGTTTGGGTCCAGGGTAGATATATTTATTCCCACATATTATAAAGTAAATGTACAAATTGATCAAGTCACCTATGGAGGTGAAACAGTTATTGCATTTGTAAAATAGATAATGAAAATTTTAATCTTAGATAATTACGATTCTTTTACCTATAACTTAGTCCATATTGTACGGAAGTTAGGTTTTACGGATTTAGATATTATTCGTAATGATAAAATCGCTGTTTCTGAAGTAGACAAATACGATAAAATCATACTCTCCCCCGGTCCCGGTATTCCGGTTGAAGCTGGAATTATGATGGATTTAATTAAAACTTATTCCAACAAAAAGTCGATTTTGGGGGTATGTCTTGGCCATCAGGCCATTGGAGAAAGTTTTGGAGGTGAACTGTATAATGTTCAAAAAGTGATTCATGGCAAAGCATTAAATACCAAGATTATTGCTAATGACCCTATTTTTAAGGGCCTACCAACAGAATTTAAAACAGGCAGATACCATTCTTGGGCAATTAGAGCAAATAATTTGCCCGCACATTTGGAAGCAACTGCAATTGATGAATCTGGTGTACTTATGGCATTACGTCATAAAACTTTAAATGTAAAAGGCGTACAATTTCATCCAGAATCAGTTATGACCGAGTTCGGAGAACTCATGATGAAAAATTGGTTGGAAGAATAAGTAAATTGCAAAAAAATAGCGGAAGAGGGATCGCGAGTTTGCCTCGCGACCGCACCTAACTTTTGTACCTGGTAATAAATTTTTGCAAATCCGGAATGTTCAGATTTTTAAGTTTTTTCTCTAAAATCATAGCCTCTGATGGCGAGGCTTTGCTCGCCATCGCGAGTTTACCTCGCGACCGCACCTAACTTTTGTACTTGGTAATAAATTTTTGCAAATCCGGAATGTTCAGATTTTTAAGTTTTTTCTCTAAAATCATAGCCTCTGACCTGGAATTTT
>JANRJY010000024.1:0-12426 GCA_033763735.1 Bacteroidota bacterium
CGAAATTACCAAATTTTCAACATAATTCACCTCAAACACACCATCTATACTTTCCAATTCAGTTTTTATTAGTTTCAGTGTATTTTTATCTGAAAAGTCATAATTTACTTTCACTACATATGCATCGTGCAATGGATTTTCTCCTAAAAATTTCAGAAAATCCTCTCCTGTTTCTTTTATAAACTTTTTGGCGGCTTCTTCTTTTGAAATAAAGAAAATTTGCTTTTTGTCATTTTTAAGAGCAACATACTCTTTTCCATAAAATTTTTTGAGTACTTCATTACGTTCTGCAATCCCCAAATTTTGATCGAGGTATACATGCATTTCAATATTTTCTTTTAATATCGTAGAAATCTTGTTAGCATAAATTACAAGTAAGCCAAATATGCCTATCACCAATAATGCCATTGATATACTAAAAATCACAGAAAAAAAAGGATAACTTCCCAGCACTTTGCGTTTAACCCTGTGTTCAGCCATTTATGGAAATTAAAATTATTTACAAAAACTATTGAGCGAATTTAATGACAATCACACATAATAAAAATACTTTTTATGTAATAGGTCTTATGTCCGGCACATCCTTGGATGGTTTGGATATTGCTTATTGCAAATTTGAATTTAATGATGACCATATTATTTATGAAATAATTGAAGCAACAACTGTTGAATACCCGGAATTTTGGTTGGATAAATTTGCATCAGTAAGATCATTTTCGGGGCTTGAGCTAACTATTACCGATAGGCAATTAGGTGTTTGGATGGCTTTGCAGATTAACAATTTTATTCAAGCAAATAATATTATCAAAATTGATTTTATTTCTTCACATGGTCACACGGTGTTTCATGTTCCTTCAGAATGGTATACTCTACAAATAGGAAACGGAGCGAGTATTGCAGCTATTACACATTACCCTGTTGTTTGCGACTTCCGTTCATTAGATGTAGCATTGGGAGGCCAGGGAGCGCCTTTGGTGCCAATGGGCGACAAGATATTATTTAGTAAATATGATTTTTGTTTGAATTTGGGTGGAATTGCCAATATTTCGTATTCACAAAACGATACTTTAAAAGCTTTCGATATTTGTCCGGCCAATATGGCTCTTAATTATCTTGCTTCGCAATTGGGATTTGCATTTGACAATGCTGGTCAATTAGGAGCTAAAGGTAAAGTGAATGAAGCATTATTAAACCAACTTAATGATATTGATTTTTACACACAAAAACCTCCAAAATCACTCGGAATTGAAGGTTTCAATGCCCATTTCAAACCAATTCTCGACCGTTCTTCCATTACCATTTATGATAAGTTAGCTACGGTATGCGAACATATTGCAGTACAAATCAAGGTTGTAATTGATAATAACGATAAAAATTCAAGTCAAATGTTGGTAACAGGTGGTGGGGCATTCAATGTTCATTTGATTAACACGATGCAACATTTGCTCGGACCAAAATGTAAAATTATTATTCCTGACGAAAAAACGGTGAAGTTTAAAGAAGCACTTATATTTGCATTATTAGGTTTGTACCGCTGGCTTGGAAAAGAAAATTGCATTGCCAGCGTTACGGGAGCTTCAAAAAATAATATTGGTGGATGTATATATCTTAACAATTAGTATCGGTGCTTAAAGTATTTGAGTTTTTATTAAAGCAGATTAATTTCATTATTTTTTTAGTGCTTGAAACTTTAGCAGGCATCCTTATA
This sequence comes from Bacteroidota bacterium, assembly GCA_033763735.1. Classification (GTDB taxonomy): domain Bacteria; phylum Bacteroidota; class Bacteroidia; order Cytophagales; family UBA9547; genus JANRJY01. Next base: position 1,709 of record JANRJY010000024.1, read on the forward strand.
ATCACAAATAACCCTTATCAAGGTGCTGCTTTTTTTAATTCTTCAAATAGTGTTTCGGCTTCAATGGCCAATTTTTCGAGTTCGGTAAAAGATTATATGAATTTGAAAGAAACCAATTCAATATTAGCTACTGAAAATGCGCGACTTCGGTATCAAATCAGTAAGTTAAAAATTAATTCCTTTGAAAATCAACTCACAAATTCTGATACCAATATTGCAAATAAATACAAATTTGTAGCTGCCAAGGTAATAAATAACTCAACGGTATTTTTGCATAATTACCTAACAATCAATAAAGGTCTGGCAGATAGTATTTCTCCTGGAATGGGTGTGATATGTTCCAATGGTATTGTAGGCAAAGTTAAATCTTGCTCCAAAGATTTTGCTACCATTACGTCACTTTTGCACAAAGACATGATTATTTCATCAAAACTCAAACGTCAAAATGTGGTTGGTTCCACACGTTGGTCAGGAAATAATCCAAAATATGCCGATTTGATGTATGTTCCTAGGCATATCAAAGTTTTAAAAGGTGATACAGTTGTTACTTCTGAATTTAATTCCGTATTCCCGGAAGGAGAACCCGTTGGTATCGTTTCAGAAGTTGAGATCAAAGGCGATGAAAGTTTTTACAAAATAAAAATTAAACTTGCCACCGATTTTTACTCACTGGATTACGTCTATGTAATTAAGAATAAATTCAGATTGGAACAAGATACACTTGAAGCAAGTATAATCAGCGATAGAAATGAACGTAAGTGATATAGTAAAACGGCTTTCAGTATTTTTTGTGTATGTAGTTTTGCATGTATTGTGGTTTAAGCACTTTGTGTTTTTGGATGTAGCTTTGTGTTTTGTCTATTTAGGTTTCCTATTAACACTGCCAATGGATGTATCGTTACCGGTATTGTTGTTAGCTGGTTTTTTTACTGGATTCAGTGTGGACTTATTTTATGGAACCATGGGCGTACATACAGCTGCATCCGTAGCCATCATGTATTTCCGTCCTGGAATTATTCGAATTCTTACACCATTGGGAGGATACAATCAAGTAGATGAGATTTCTATAAATGCACTTGGGCTTCCTTGGTTTATTTCATTTATTCTTGCAGCAAGTTTTATTCACACCTCATTGGTGTTGATGATTGAAACAGCCTCTTTTGCTTTTTTTTATTGGACTTTATTAAAAATTGTTGCTACAACACTGTTTACATCATTCATGTTGGTGTCTATCGAATATTTATTATTTTCCAAAGTATAATGTCTATTTCAAAATCAATTTTCACATTCTTAATTTTATATTTCATAGTTTTTAATATTCATGCACAGATTAGCAAAAAAACAGAACCGATTAAAGGTATAATGCTTTCGTTGCCTCCCTCTTTTGTAACAATGACCGATGATGAAATAGCAAGTAAATTTCCAACCTACAAAAAGCCACTTGCTATGTTTGTAAGTCAAGACAAAACCGCAGATTTTGGAATCAATGTAGCGGTGAATCGTTGGCAAAATAAAAATTTGATTGTACTGCGCGATATGTACAAGTCCACCATTTCGTCTATTTTTAGTGAAATCGATTATAAGATTGAAGGCGATATTGTGAAAATAAATAATAGGGAATTTATATTGTTTGAGTTCACTTCAAAATATACAGACGAAAACAACAAAAGTGAATCCACAATTGCCCTCAAAAACTATTCCTACATTGCATATACTTTGTACAATCAAAAAATATTAATATTCAATTTTACAAGTACGTACGGTGAAAGTGGTAAATGGGCTGCTGTGGCAAACTCTCTAATTAAATCCATTGAGATAACAGACAAATTGGAATTGAAGGAATTTGAACCCTATCAGGTTAACAGACCTCAACCAAAAGGAACTGAAGGCGATCCTCAAATGAAGATTATCAAGCAAATGAAGAAAAAACCTGGAGGGAATTAAGAGGATGCTCGAAATTTGATTTACGATTTACGATTTACGATTTACGATTTACGATTTACGATTTACGATTTACGATTTATAATTATAATAACATAATACGCACTGATTTTAGATATTTCATCAAAAAAATATTTATAATAAATGAAGATTGCTTCACGATGTTCGTAATGACGAATACATGCTACGTCATTCCAAGTAACACGAAACAGTCTCTTAGCCTATGAAAAATTCGTGATTGAAATGACTATCAACTTTTATATTCCGCTTTGAACCATAGTGAAGAACATATACATGAAAAAATGATGAACCTGGCACTTAAGCAGGCAGCTTTGGCTGGTTCTGACAATGAAGTGCCTATTGGTGCCATTATCACTGATGAGTTTGGAAAAGTAATTGCCAAAGGTTACAATCAATGTGAGCGACTCAATGACCCTACTGCTCATGCCGAAATGCTTGCAATAACTGCTGCTTGTACTCATTTTGGATCCAAATACTTGCAAAAGTGCACCATTTATGTAACAGTCGAACCATGCCCTATGTGTGCTGGTGCAATTAAATGGGCACAAATTGCTACTATTGTTTACGGTACTGATGATCCAAAAGCCGGATATACTGCAATTGACAATGGCAAACTTTTCCCTTCCAAAATCAAAATTGTAAAAGGAATATTACAAGAAAAATGTAGTGAATTAATGTTGGATTTTTTTAGGGGTTTGAGGTAAAAACCATTCAAAAAAAAAGCCGAATCATCCCTGATTCGGCTTTTTAATAATACATTAAATTTATTTTCTACAAAATGTAAGTTGTTGACAAGAAATTGGATTTGTGATCGTACACAATTTGATTAATCAACTTTTTGCTTGCATCGTTAGCTTTAGTGGCAACCATTGTTCTGATACTAAAAGCACGTAAAGCACTTGTTACCGATAAAGTATTTTCAGCAGAATCTTTTCGACCTGCAAAAGGGAATGTGTCTGGTCCACGTTGGCATTGGCAGTTGATATTTACCCTACAAACTTGATTTACTAATGGATCAATCAGTTTGGCTAATTGATCGGGGTTGGTGCCAAACAAGCTCACTTGTTGCCCATGATCGGACTGAATTAAATATTGAATTGGTTCTTCAATATCATCAAAAGGAACAATCGGAATCACAGGTCCAAATTGCTCTTCGCGGTATAATTTCATTTGGCTATTCACAGGATACAAAACCGCAGGATATACGAATGTGTGCGACATAGTACCACCATTTTCATTCATAATTCGTGCACCATGTTTATGGGCATCATCTATACACTCCTGTAAATATGCAGGTTTGCCCGGTTCAGGAACAGGTGTCAAAAACACATCTTTTTCCCAAGGCATACCAAACTTAAGTTTATTTACCTCTTCTGACAATCGTTGAACAAACTTATCGGCTATACTTCTGTGTACCCAATGGATTTTAAGAGCAGTACATCTCTGCCCGTTAAACGACAACGAACCCAATACACATTCTTTAACTGTGTTTTCAATATCTGCATCAGATAGAATAATAGCTGCATTTTTAGCGTCTAGTCCTAACACAGCTCTTAAGCGATTGCTTTTAGGATGCATTTTTTTCAACTGATCTGCAACTTTAGAAGAACCAATTAAGGTAAGCACATCTATTTTGCCCGATTGCATCAAGCCGGGAATAATGGAATTGCCTCTTCCATAGATGGTATTAATTACACCTTTTGGGAAACAAGTTTGAAACGCTTCTAAAAGCGGTTTAAACAATAATGTACCGTGCTTGGGAGGTTTGAAAAGTATCGTATTTCCCATAATTACCGCAGGAATCAGGGTAGTGAATGTTTCATTCAAAGGATAATTGAATGGTCCCATGCATAATACAACACCAAAAGGAGCCCTTCTTACTTGACCAATAATACCTTGTTCAATTGAAAACTTGGAAGAAGTTCTGTCCAAATCTTTAAGTGCATCTACCGTTGCATTGATATATTCAACAGTTCTGTCAAATTCTTTTGTAGAATCGGCAATTGACTTTCCTATTTCCCACATGATAAGGCTCACTACTTCCTTCTTCTTTTCTATCATTTTGAAAGTGAACTTTTCCATGCAAGCAATTCTATCTGCAACCGACATAGTAGGCCATTCTCCCCTACCGTTATTGTAAGCAGCAACAGCCGCATCCAACGATTTCATTGCTTCCGCTTCTGTACACAAAGGGTATGTACCTATTTCTTTGCGTACAATTCCATCTTTGGTTTTAATGCAAATTGGTGAAAGAACCGTATGCATAGGACCGTTCCAATTCAATAATTCGCCATTTGATAAATATTGGGTTTGTTTGATTTGGTTCGTTAAGCGAAATTCTTCAGGTATTGCGCTCTCTTCTATGAATATTGAATCTAATTTTTCAGTAAAGCTCATAAATTATATAAAAAGAAAATTTGGGAAGCAAAGATATGAGATTCTCAAAAAACTAACCCAATTGTTTGAAAATATCGAGGAATATTTTCTCTTGTTGGTTCCAATCCATTTTTTTAGCGAATTTTTTGGCTCTTTTTATCAAAATCAACTCATTTAAATCTAAAAATACTGAATAAGACTTGCTTATATTAACTATATTATTTTGCCATATTACTATTAATTAAAGAATTATTATATTGCAATCTGTAAACTAAGGACAAAAAAAAGCCCCTGGAGAACCGGGGGCAGGCTTATCACCTTCAAAATAATTTTTATTGTGCTAAGCTTACAAATAAAGGTCTTAATTTTATTTCATTGCTAATATAATTGAATATTTAATCAGTAAATAATTATTATGAAAATTTTAGGGTTAGACTTAGGCGTAACTTCTATTGGAATTAGCCTGATAGATGATGAAAAAAAGAATATTGAATTTGCCCATTCTCACATTTTTCCTTTAGGCAATAACCTTGTTAATGGTTTAGAAAAATCCAAAAACGAGGAAAGAAGTGGTTATAGAATGGCCCGTAGAAATCGGATGAGAGCTAAACTAAGAAGGAAAAATTTGAAAAATGCACTTTCTGATTTGAATATGCTTCCTTCTGCAGAACCTGATGCGCTTTCTACTGAGATTTATCGGTTACGAAACAAAGCATTAATTGAAAAAATAGAATTGACAGAACTCGGAAAAATATTTTTGCATATTAACAATCATAGAGGTTTTAAAAGTAACAGGAAGGAAAAGGCACAAGAAAGTGAAAGTAAATCCAAAGAACAAGGGGTGGTTAAAGAAGGAATTGCTTCATTAGAAAAAGAAATTGAAAAACATGGGTTTTTAACTCATGGTCAATACTTCTGGTGGTTAATCGAAAGTAATCCTGTTAAAAATAAAAATGGTTTTGCCGAACATCCAATTGAAAGAATTCGCTGTAGATTTATCAGTCGAGAAATGTATGAGAAGGAGTTTGATTTAATTTGGAACAAGCAAAAACAATATTATCCTGAAATCCTTACTGGTTCTTCAAGTGAAAAATTAGACAAGGAAAGTGCTTATTTTAAAATAAAAAATTATTCCATTTTTTATCAACGTCCTTTAAAGTCACAAAAAGATAAGTTGGCTAATTGTCCTTTTGAACCAAAAAAGAAAGTAACCAGTAGAGCATCTTTTGAATTTCAAGAATTTAGAATTTGGCAATTCATTTCTAATATAAGAATTGATTATCAGGATCGTGTTCATGATATTTTAACAAAAGAAGAAAAGTTAAAATTGGCTACTTTTCTTATGGATAAAGAAAATGCTAGTCCTACTGAAATGAAAAAAGTGTTAGAGCTTCCAAAGGCAAAACTCAATCTGGATAAAAACAAATATGAAGGAAATAGAACAAGAGCAAAGCTCATTAATGCCTTAGGTAAAGAAAAATATGATTTTCTTGAAAAAGAATATCTTTCAGCAATAAAAACAGATGAAAATTCGAATTCAGAGGATAAATACAATCTTTCAAAAACAACAAAACTTTATAATACCTGGCATGCTATCTACTTTGCAAATGATGATATATGGTTAAAAAATCATCTGATTAATAAGCTTAAATATTCAGAAATAGAAGCAAATACTCTTACCCAAATATCATTTGAAGTAGATTATTGCAAACTTAGTGTTAAAGCAATAAGACCTATTCTGGCATATATGAAGGAAGGATATGATTATGCAGAAGCATGTCAATACGCAGGATATGATCATTCTCTTCAAATCAACGAAAATAGAATATTGGAAGATAAAATTGCGCCTCTTAAAAATAATGAATTAAGGAATCCAGTCGTTCAAATGGCATTGAGTGAAACGATTAGGGTGGTTAATAAAGTTATTACCCAATATGGAAAACCAGATATTATTCGAATAGAAACCACAAGGGAAGCAAAGAAAAGTAAAGAACAAAGAGAAAATATCACAAGGGCAAATAGAGAAGTACGAGAACGAAGAGAACGGTATGTAGATACTTTAAAAAAATACAAACCACAATGGGAAATACATCCAGATTCTTCAATAATTAAAAAATACGAACTTTGGCTTGAAATGGGTGTGGATGAAAGTGATTTGCTCCAAAGAGGAAAGGATGAAAAGTTTATTTCTGATTTCTTAAAGTTTGCCAAACAAGTATCCATTCGAGATAAAGAAAGATACGAATTGTGGATGGAGTGTAATCGAATATCACCTTACTCCGGAAAAACTATTTCATTGACTAAATTATTTAGTTCTGAAATAGAGATAGAGCATATCATTCCTTTTAGCCGTTCACTGGATGATTCGTTTTCAAATAAAACACTGTGTGAATCAGATATCAATAAAGACAAAGATAAAAGGACTCCCTTTGAGTATTTTTCCTCAAAATCCAAAGAAGATTGGATGGCTTTTCAAAATAGAATATCTGTATTTAATGACCATAAGAGAGAGAAATTTTTACTAAAAGAAGTACCAAAAGAATTTGATTCCGGGAGTTTAAGAGACACCTCATATATCGCTACCGAAGCAGTGAAAAAATTACAAACCGTGTGTAAAACAGTACAAATGACCAATGGAACAGTTACTTCGTTTTTAAGAAGGCAATGGGGCTTGGATGCTATTTTAAATAAGGAAAGTGATGAAATAAAAAATAGAGGTGACCACAGGCACCATGCGGTTGATGCAGTAGTGATAGCATTCGCAGGTCCAAAATATGTTCAATTGGTAAGTAACCATAGTAAATTTAATGATTTAAAAACTTTCAAAGAAAAACCCGAAACTATTCCCACTCCTTGGGATACTCTGGAAGGTTTTAGAAAAGAAATAGAAAATCATATTGATGGAATTCTTGTTTCATTCAGAAATAAGAAAAGGCTTATTACTTCAAAAAAGAACAAAACTTGGTATCGCAATGAAAAAGGAGAATTAAAAACTAAAACCTCAAAAAGTATATCCATTAGAGGTTCAATGCATGAGGATACTAATTATGGGCAAATCCAATATCCTAATAATACACATGAAAAAATAAAAAATGGAGATGCAATTTATGTTACTCGTAAACCATTAAGTTATTTTTCTAAAATAGAACAACTTGAAAAGGTAATAGATGCAAAGGTAAGAGAGGTACTAATCCTAAGATTAAGACAATATGATATGGATTTTAAAAAAGCTTTTTCTGATATAGAAAATAATCCTGTTTGGATGTATAGTATAAATGGTGCAAAAGTGCCTATTAAAAAGGTTAGGGTATTAGATAGTGCCGAAGAAATGATACCAATAAAACCGAAAGAAAACCCAAAGTTATTTGTATCTCCAGGTAACAATTACATAATGGCTATTTATGAAGATAAAAAAACGAAAAAAAGGGATTATGAAATTGCAACTTTTTATGAAGCTTCCAAGAAAAAATTAAAAAAGGAACCAATTATAGAAAAACAAAAAGAAGGTAAAAATCTGTTGTTTACACTCAAACAACACGAATTATTTGTTATTTATGAAAATCATCAGGATGAAATCAACTGGAATGATAAGAAAGAACTATCGGCAAGACTATATAAGGTGGTAAAATTTACAGGTGGTAGAATTTATTTATCTAAACATATTTTAACAAATGTTAAAGTGGATAAGGATCCTCAACCATTAAAATTATATCCTGGTTATATAGGTTTCAATGCTATTAAGGTTCAAGTTAGCATAACAGGAGAAATTAAAAAGTGCGAAATATGATCAAAAGGACTTTATATTTTGGTAATCCAGCTTATTTAAGTTTAAAAAATGAACAGTTAGTAGTTCGTTTGCCTGCTGTTGAAAAAAATGAAGATTTGCCTCAAATACTTAAAGATGAAGCAAAAACAAGTATTCCGGTAGAAGATATTGGAATGGTAATATTGGATCATAACCAAGTAACCATAACAAGTGCATTAATTGAATCACTTATATCCAATAATGTTGCCTTCATAACTTGTGATAAAAATCACCACCCCAATAGCTTAATGCTTAATTTGGATGGACACCATTTACAATCTGCTAGATTTAAGGCCCAAATTAATGCATCCGAACCTTTAAAAAAACAACTTTGGGCCCAAACGATTCAACAAAAAATTTATAATCAAGCTGCTTTACTTCAAAGTCAAAATATCAATGTAGTAAATATGCATCGATGGGCTAAAGAAGTAAAATCCGGAGATCCGGAAAATATGGAAGGAAGAGCTGCAGCTTTTTACTGGAAAAGCATTTTTTCAAAACTTGACTATTTTAAACAAAAGTCAATGTTCATCCGTGACAGAAATGGCGAACCACCAAATAATGTTTTGAATTATGGGTATGCCATTCTTAGAGCAATTACTGCCAGAAATCTGGTAGGGTCTGGATTACTTCCAACTTTAGGAATATTTCACCGAAATCAATATAACGCTTATTGTTTAGCAGATGATATAATGGAACCATACAGACCTTTTGTAGACCACATAGTTTTAAATATGATATCAAAAGGAGAAAAAATAGATGAACTGAGTATTGCAATAAAAAAAACACTTTTAAGTTTACCAACCCAGGATGTTTGGTTTGGAAAAGAACATTTTCCTTTAATGATAGCAATGAATAGAACTACAGCTTCTCTTTCAAATTGTTTTGAAGGAAATACCAGAAAAATAATGTATCCTACTTTGAATGAAATTCAATGAATACAGAATTATGTGGGTGATGGTATTTTTTGATATGCCTACAGAAACCGCTTCAGACCGAAAAAGATATACAAAATTTAGAAAAGACTTACTGAAGGATGGATTTACTATGTTTCAGTTTTCAATTTATGTACGACACTGCGCAAGTAAAGAAAATGCAGAAGTTCATATTAAAAGAGTAAAACGTATGTTACCTGAATATGGTCACATTGTTATCATGTGTATTACAGACAAACAGTTTGGAATGATTGAAATATTTCTTGGTCAAAAGCCAATGGAAAAACTTGCTTTGCCTCAGCAACTTGAGCTATTTTAGCTCTTATTTTTTATTTCAGTTTTTCCCTGCAAGTATTTGGTAATCAATGTACAAGCAGGGGGTACTGTGAAGTTAATCATTTAAGACCTTTTTTTGTAAGCAAACCACAACATCCTACTACCGATTCAGCTGCTGCCATCATGTGAAGTTAATCATTTAAGACCTTTTTTTGTAAGCAAACCACAACCTGAGTAGCTGCACAGCTGCACCCATATTGTGTGAAGTTAATCATTTAAGACCTTTTTTTGTAAGCAAACCACAACTTGGCATGGCTATGGACATTACTTTGTTTTTGTGAAGTTAATCATTTAAGACCTTTTTTTGTAAGCAAACCACAACATAACGGACGTCCACCATCGGGAGTATTAATGTGAAGTTAATCATTTAAGACCTTTTTTTGTAAGCAAACCACAACCATGGCTGAGTGTAACAAACTTACTTAAAGTGTGAAGTTAATCATTTAAGACCTTTTTTTGTAAGCAAACCACAACAAATCTTTGTAGTTTACATTATCTTCTTTATGTGAAGTTAATCATTTAAGACCTTTTTTTGTAAGCAAACCACAACGTTCTACATTTGGCACTTTACCTTTATATTTGTGAAGTTAATCATTTAAGACCTTTTTTTGTAAGCAAACCACAACTACGGTCGAAAACAGGTAAACCAAACATAGTGTGAAGTTAATCATTTAAGACCTTTTTTTGTAAGCAAACCACAACATATGTAGTGGTGGTATAATATTTGATAGTTGTGAAGTTAATCATTTAAGACCTTTTTTTGTAAGCAAACCACAACTATAAATCATTGATAAAAAAGTGTTCGGTTTGTGAAGTTAATCATTTAAGACCTTTTTTTGTAAGCAAACCACAACTACTGACATAACTTTGAAATGTTAAATGATGTGAAGTTAATCATTTAAGACCTTTTTTTGTAAGCAAACCACAACCCTTTTCTTTTATAAGTTTCTATACCTCTTTGTGAAGTTAATCATTTAAGACCTTTTTTTGTAAGCAAACCACAACAAATTCGGTAATCTTTATATTAGCCTCTGCTGTGAAGTTAATCATTTAAGACCTTTTTTTGTAAGCAAACCACAACATAGGGTGATGATGCAAGGCAGAAATGTTGTGTGAAGTTAATCATTTAAGACCTTTTTTTGTAAGCAAACCACAACCATCTTCAATATGCGTGTGATACAGCTGTCTGTGAAGTTAATCATTTAAGACCTTTTTTTGTAAGCAAACCACAACTGATATATTGTAAAAGACATTGGAACATTCTGTGAAGTTAATCATTTAAGACCTTTTTTTGTAAGCAAACC
>JANRJY010000035.1:0-15651 GCA_033763735.1 Bacteroidota bacterium
TAAACCTAAACCTAGCGTTGCTGGTTCTAACTTTATGAGCATGATCAATCAAACAACTACCGGTAAACCTAAACCTAGTGTAGCTGGTTCTAACTTTATGAGCATGATTAATCAAACTACTACCGGTAAACCTAAACCTAGCGTTGCTGGTTCTAACTTTATTTCTGTTCTTTATTAATCTCAAATAATTTTAAATTTAAAAAGGCATCAAATTTGTTTGATGCCTTTTTTATTGATAAAAATTCAATATTTTTTACATTAAAATTTTATAATAACAGATAATGTTTGAACGTTTGGGATTCGCGATTAATTTTGCAGCCTGTTCTTTCATTTTCAAATTTTGGAATCTGTACAATTATTTACAAAGTCACAACTTGCACTTCGAAATGGGAATGACAAACCTGAAATCTGGGTTGCATATAAAGGTGATATATATGATGTATCAAAATCAAGAATGTGGAAAGATGGAAAACATTATGAACACTGGGCCGGTCAGGATTTAACAGATGAATTGCCCGATGCTCCACATAATGAAAATGTATTTGACAAATTTAAATTAGTTGGTAAATTAATAAAATAGCATGATTGCAATCGTTGAAAGTGGCACAACCAAAACAAGTTGGCTTTTTGTGGATAATACCGGACGGATGTTCGATTACAAAACGGTAGGAATGAATCCCTATTTTCAAAACTCAGAAGATATTTCGAACACTTTATCAGAATCGCTTATCCCAAATCTGGGATTTACCGTGAATGTTGATAAAATATTTTTTTATGGTGCCGGATGCGAACTGCCTGCTCAAAAAGAAACCGTTAAAAAAGGCATTCAAAAAGTATTTCCAAATACAGATGTTCAAATTAATCATGACTTGTTAGCCGCAGCACGTGCATTATTTGGCGATGTAGCCGGAATTGCATGCATTGCTGGTACGGGAGCCAATTCTTGTTATTATGATGGCAAGGATGTTATTAAAAATATACATTCCTTAGGATTATTCATGGGTGATGAAGGTAGTGGAGGATATAAAGGAAAATTGTTGGTAGCCGATTACATTCGCGAAGCTATGCCTAACAATATTAGAGCTAAGTTTGAAGCTTTTACTCCTGACAGAACCAAAGAAATGATGGATGCGGTGTATTTAAAACCTTTCCCTAGTAGATACTTGGCATCTTTTGTTCCATTTATAGTGCAAAATATTAGTGACCCTTACATACATGATTTGGCTTATAGAAGCTTTGAAAATCAATTTGATAACACGGTTTGTCGTTATGAAAACTACAAAAATATTCAAATCGGATTTGTGGGTTCAGTTGCTCACTATCTTAAAGATATTTTATTAGAAGTTGCTGCAAAAAAAGGCGCAAATGTTACCAAAATAATTCAAGCCCCATTGGATGCTTTGGTTAATTATCACAAAGAAAAGGGCATGGTTAAATAAGGATGCGTAATATTACAGTTGACTTTGGCAATACCTCTATAAAAGCTGCAATTTTTGAAGGTGAAAAACTGATTAACGATTTAGGTGTATTATCACAGGTAGCGTTGATTGAGGTGTTAAATAAATTTCCAAATTACAAAATTGGAATAAGTTCAGTTTCAGAAGCCTCCACTCATATTTATAATTTAATAGATAATAAGGAACGACTAATGGTACTCAATCATTTAACAAAAGTTCCTTTAAAAAACAACTACAAAAGTGCTGAAACATTGGGAATGGACCGGTTAGCAGTAGCTGTTGGTGGTAATTTTATGTATCCAAATACCAATTTGTTGATAATTGATTTTGGTACTTGCATCACTTATGAATTGGTTTCATCAAAAAATGAATACGAGGGTGGCGCCATTGCTCCGGGACTCAATATGCGCTTTAAAGCATTAAATCAGTTTACTTCTAAACTGCCTTCACTACAAATAACTAACGAAACGATAAATTTTATAGGAAATTCTACAGAATCGTGTATCCAGTCAGGGGTAATAAATGGAATGACAAGCGAAATTGATGGAATGATTGATAAATTTGGTCAAGTTTACGACCATCTTAAAATTATAATATGTGGTGGGGACGCACAATTTTTTGAAACAAAAATAAAACAACCCATCTTTGCAGTGCCTAATTTGGTGTTAATCGGTTTAAATAGGATTTTGAATTACAATGTGCAAGCGAATTAGGAATGTTCTGATTATTTCATTTATCAGTTTACAAATATTTGGTCAGGGAAATATTCAAAGTCCGTATGCGCAGTTTGGCTTAGGCTTAGTTGAACCAACAGGAAATATTCGAACGATGGCAATGGGTTATGTTGGTGTAGCCCAAACAAATACTTTGCAAATAAACGGTGTCAACCCGGCACTAACTGCTTATAGCCGTACATACGTGATATATGAGGCAGGTGCATATGGCCAAATGTCGTGGATGGCATCCAAAAGTCAAGGTTTGTATTTAATAGGCGGTAGTTTTCAATATTTAAACTTACTTTTCCCAATTGGTGTAAAAAACTGGACCTTATCATTGGGATTAGCTCCATACTCCAATGCTAATGCCAAATACAAGACATTTTATCAAGCTTCAAATAGCAACTTAGTATCAGAAAGAAACATTATTGATGGTGTATTGAATCAAGTTTATCTTTCAAATGCAATCAAACTACCATATGGTTTGTCTTTAGGATTGACTACTGCTTTTATATTTGGAAGCATCAACCGCCAAAAACTAATTTACCCTGAAAATATTGGTAGTGGAATTATTCCTCAAGTTAGTTCAAATGAGCAATATAGAGTAATGGAATTTAAACCCGGGATTGCATGGAACAGACCTATTAATCAAAAGTATGATTTTGGTTTTGGAGCAACTTATACTTTCAGTACTGATATTTCATCTGTCAGACAACTAACTAATAATGTATGGCAATATAATGGTTCAGGTGATATTGTGCTTCAACCTGTATATTTATATTCTGACACTTTTTCACTACCAACAAAACCAGTTGTGCTGCCTTCACAACTCAAAATAGGAGCCAGCATGAGCAATTCTTCAAAATGGAATATTTCAGTTGATTATACTTTTACAAACTATTCCAATTACAACGACTTAAGTTTTACAAATAATATCTATAAAAATTCAAACAAGTTGAACATTGGCGGTGAATGGATTCCAAAATATGATGCACTCAGAGGCATATACAAAAGAACAACCTATAGAGCAGGAGGATATATTTACCAAACTCCATTTGAATTTAATAATACTCGGATAATGGAATATGCCGGAACATTTGGGATTGGACTACCTTTGGGCAAACTGGGGTTATCAAGTATCAACTTAGGATTGATGTACGGTATTAGAGGAACTATGGATAACGATTTAATTGAAGAGAAATTTTTTAGACTTGCAATTGGAATGAACCTGAATGATAGGTGGTTTTTGAAATATAGAATGGATTAATTGTTTGGTGAATTACATACTTATAGTATTAGCTTCACTCAAAAAAATTACCTTTGTAACTTATCTTGTTTCCTACATTTTGATTATATCCAGGTTAAAAATCAACCTAATATTAATATTTTTCATATTTGTATTTACGCAATTAAATGCCCAATCTGATACCTTAATCTTAACCAAACAAGACTCCGTTTATTTAATTCAAAGTACTCAAAATCAAACTTTTATAGGCGATTATATAGTAATCGATGTAATATCAATTACCGGAAATCATAGAACTAAACCCCATATTATCAGAAGGGAACTTGACTATAAAGAAGGTGACTCTATAAATGTTGTAAAACTTGACTCATTGCTTAAATGGGAAAAAAACAAATTATTTAACACCAATTTATTTGTTACAACCAATGTAGAAATAGTTCGTAACCCAACCAATGGAAATGTAATCATGCACGTACATGTACATGAGCAATGGTACACCATTCCACAAGTCTATTTGGAGTTTGCGGACCGCAATATTAATGAATGGTATTATCAGCGAGGAGCCGATCCACGAAGACTGAATGCCGGAATAAGACTTGCCCAAAGGAATGTAAGAGGCAGAAATGAAACGCTAAGACTTACGGTTCAAGGTGGCTTTACCAATGCGTATGGCATTGGATATGATATGCCTTATATTGATAAAAAACTGAAATGGGGCGCCTCATTTAGCATGGAATATTCCAATAATACATCCGTAGCTGCTACTGCTGAGAATCATGTATTGAAATATATCAAAAGTGAAAATCTGGAATTGCTTCGCCATTTTTATGATGCCTCATTTTCATTGAGTTACCGTCCAAAGTTTTTTACAAAACATAGTTTTGAAGCCGCTGGAAACTATAATATCATTTCTGATACAATTGCGAAATATAATCCAGAATACTTTGGCAACAGCGCATTGATTCAAAAATATGCATATTTGCGGTACACTTTTGAAAATGATACCCGTGACCGAAGACAGTTTGCACATAGTGGACACTTAATTAAATTTGACTTAGAACAATTGGGTTTTACAATTTACGAAAATGTGCACACCTCCAGAGCTACGATTACTTTAAATGCCTATAAAAAGTTATATAAAAATTCGGTCTTCTTTGCAACCAAATTAAAGCTAAAAGGAAGCGTCCCTATTCGACAGCCCTACAACGAATTTAAAGCTTTAGGTTATAACGAAAATTGGGTTCGTGGCTTTGAACTATATGCCATTGACGGGCAACACTATGTATTGAACCGTAACTCAATAAGGTTAAGACTGTACTCACTTGTAATTGATTTTAAAAAATATATCCCAATAAGGCAGTTTCGAGTGTTACCACTTGATTTTTATATTACAGGATTTGGCGATTGGGGGTATGTGTCCAATACTGATTATTACTTTGTGGAAACCTTTAGAAATCAATTGCTAAGTAATCGATTGCATGGAAGTGTGGGTGCCGGGTTAAATATCGTTTCATTTTACAATTCTGTTTTACGATTCGAATACTCCTATAATTCACTACAACAATTGAACTTCAGATTCAGCATGGCTACAGATATATAGGAATTAGTCAAACATTAACTTAAAAAATTTTTTAAGTGGAGTTAACTTTTCAAATTACTTTGAGATGCATTTTTTGGAAGTGTATTAACCCAAATCACAAGAACAATTCCTACAATTGCCAAAAAAATATATAAATATCCTAATATCATTGTTTTAATAATTTAATTCCAACATACAAAAACGAAATTGTTGCTATCAAACCTCCCAAAATAACAAGTATTTTTTCAGTTGAGTTTGTGTCTAAGAGCTTAATAAGGACGATCCCTGCAAAAACAAATTTAGAGATATCAAGTAAATATTTACCCAATTCTTCCTTTTGTTTATTATCCATCAATTTTATTTAATCAAATGTAATTACAAACTTTAACTTTTCAAAAACTTACTTGCCTTTACTTTTATAATTTTCCCATTTTCAGAAACAACTATTTCTTCACCTCGAAGTGACTTTTCTTTTATCATTCGTTCAAATGCTAAATCAAGACCTTTCATGATTTTTTCTCGGATATTTTCAGGAATTTGACTACTCATATCAATTTCATTTGACTATAAATTTCACTATTGAATATTTCAATTGATTTCTTCTTTTTCCCTTCTGCTATGATTTTGTAAGGGCTGTATGTATTATCCGCAATCAACTAATAATCACAAACTGGAATATAAATTTCAAATAAATTTTTTATTCCTGAGTAATACCTTCGTTCAATTATATCTTTTGGAATATTGTGCCCACCTGATTTAACTCTCATTTTTACTCTTTCAATAGCCAAATCAGGTGAACTAAGCCAAAAATAAAGCAAAACAATTTCTTAACCATCTTGTTGCGCATTTTTTATAATCTGATAATATGACTTTGTGGCTAATGTGGTTTCAAATCCAAAATCAACTCTTCGATTAATTAATTCTCTGATTCGGGTCAGCATTAAACGACCGGCTTCAATCGCTACACTTTCAGGATTAAAAGGAGAAAGCCCTTTAGCTATTTCATCAGCATTTACGAATTCATTGCAATTAAGTATTTCCGGTAATACTGTAAAAGATGCTGTTGTTTTACCCGCACCGTTACATCCTGCAATGACATAAACTTTCGACATAATTAAGTTTTCGTCTTTAAAATTAATAATATATAAGCAAAAATCCTTACAAGGGAATTAAAATGCCTTTTGTATTGTTAAATTTACCACATGTCATTTGAATTAACTTCCGAATTTGTACCTACGGGTGATCAGCCCAAGGCAATCAGCCAATTGGTTTCTGCTGTCAACAATGGAGAAGCACATCAAGTATTGTTAGGTGCCACCGGAACAGGCAAAACATTCACTATTGCTAATGTAATCCAACAAACACAAAAGCCAACATTAATTTTGAGCCACAATAAAACTTTGGCAGCTCAACTATATGGCGAATTCAAACAATTTTTCCCAAATAATGCAGTTGAATATTTTATTTCATATTACGACTATTACCAGCCTGAAGCTTATATAGCCTCATCAAACACTTATATCGAAAAAGACTTATCCATAAACGCAGAAATAGAAAAACTCAGATTAAGCGCCACTTCTGCATTGGTATCTGGCAGACGCGATGTTATTGTAGTTGCCTCTGTATCATGCATATACGGGATAGGTAATCCGGAAGAATTCGGCAAACTTACCATTCGAATCCAAAAAGGAGATGTTGTTCAAAGAAATCGATTTTTATTAGCACTTGTTGAAATATTATACAGTAGAACCACGGCTGAATTCAAACAAGGAAATTTTAGAGTACAAGGCGATAGTGTAGATTTGTTTCCCGCATATGCCGACTTTGCATATCGCATTATCTTCTTTGGTGATGAAATAGAGAAGATTCAAAAAATAGATCCTATTTCAGGCAAGAAATTTAGTGAAGAGCCAGCCGTTAGCATATTCCCTGCCAACTTATTTGTGACCGGTAAGGATGCACTTTTTCAAGCGATGAATGAAATCAGACTTGATTTGGGTCAACAAATTAAATTTTTCGAGAAAGATTTGCGACTTTCAGAAGCTAAACGAATTCAGGAGCGAACTGAATTTGACCTTGAGATGATGGGCGAACTTGGCTATTGCAGTGGCATCGAAAATTATTCGAGATACTTTGACAGAAGAGAACCCGGACAACGTCCCTTTTGTTTGCTGGATTATTTTCCTGACGATTATTTAATGGTAATTGATGAGAGCCATGTTACCCTTCCTCAAATCAGAGCAATGTGGGGAGGCGATCGGTCCAGAAAAGTAAATTTGGTTGATTATGGTTTTCGGTTACCTTCAGCAATGGACAATCGGCCATTGACCTTTAATGAATTTGAAGCAATGCAAACTCAAGTGATTTATGTAAGTGCTACTCCAGCAGATTTTGAATTGCAAAAAACCGGAGGAGTAGTAGTGGAGCAAATTATACGCCCAACAGGATTATTGGACCCGATTATTGAAGTAAGACCAATTACCAATCAGATTCCTGACCTCATTGACACCATAAGAAATACCGTAAAGGATGGCGGAAGAGTATTAGTTACTACACTTACCAAACGAATGGCAGAAGAAATGGCAAAGTACTTTGTAAATTATAATATTAACAGCCGTTATATCCACTCCGAAGTAAAAACTCTTGATAGGGTAGAACTTTTGCGTGAACTTCGACTGGGAATTTATGATGTATTAGTAGGAGTGAATTTACTTCGAGAAGGACTTGACTTACCGGAAGTTTCATTGGTTGCAATAATGGACGCTGATAAGGAAGGATTTTTAAGAAATCATCGATCTCTAATTCAAACTATTGGAAGAGCGGCTCGAAATGAAAATGGGAAAGTAATAATGTATGCTGATAAAATTACGGGGTCCATGGAGGCTGCTATAAACGAAACCAATAGAAGGCGTTCGGTTCAAATTGCATATAATTTGGAAAATGGAATTACTCCACATACCATAGTAAAATCAAAGGAAGCCATTATGGCTCAAACCAAAGCTGCCGATTCCAGCAGAAGTGGAAAAGCTTATTACGAACCCGAGGAAATAGCCACCGCCATGGCAGCTGATCCGGTAATTCAATACATGGGCAAAAAGGAAGTACAAAAACTTGCCGACAAAGCCAAAAAAGACATGGAAAGAGCTGCAAAAGATATGGATTTCGTAGAAGCTGCCCGACTTAGAGACGAATGGAAGGCACTTCTTTCAATTATAGAGAGAAAACAATAAATAATTGAAATGGAAATCCAAAAAATTGAAATTTTTAAATCTAAAATCAAGCTCAAAGAAGCTTTTATTATTTCATTAGAAAAATTAGAATACGCTGAAAATGTAATAGTAAAAATCACTACAAATGAGGGATTGGTAGGTTTTGGAGAATGCAGCCCGTTTAAAACAATCAATGGCGAGAGCATTGAAACATGCTATGAAATAGGTCAATATCTGGCAAAAGTACTTTTGGGTAAAAATCCCATTGATATTGAATTGTGCATTAACCTAATGGATAAAGTTATATATGGAAATGCGAGTATTAAAAGTGCATTTGACATGGCCCTCTATGATATTGCCTCTCAATATGCAAAGCTTCCACTTTATCTATTTTTGAATGGCAGCAAAAACAAGACCTTAATAACCGACTACACAATTAGTATTGGAGACCCTCAAAAAATGGCATCAGATGCAATTGAAATAAAGGAACAAGAATATAAAATAATAAAAGTAAAATTAGGAGAAAATAAGAAAAATGACATTGAAAGAATTCAGTTTATTAGACAAGCAGTGGGCATGGAAATACCCATTAGAATTGATGCCAACCAAGGATGGAATACAACTGAGACAATCGAAACTTTAAGTGAATTAGAAAAATACAATATTCAACATTGCGAAGAACCCATACCCCGATGGAGTTTTATGGATTTACCTTATATTTCTTTAAATAGCAATATCCCAATAATGGCTGATGAATCTTGTTGCAATCATCATGATGCCGATCGTTTAATAAAAATAAATGCGTGTAAATTATTTAATGTAAAATTAGGAAAGTCAGGAGGTATATATGATGCTTTGAAAATAATAAAACTAGCTGAACAAGCTCTAATCAAGATTCAAATCGGCGGTTTTCTGGAATCCAGATTAGGATTTACAGCATCGGCACACTTAGCTTTATCAAGTGATTGTATTACATTTTTTGACTTTGATACTCCCTTAATGTTTGTGGAAGACAATATTATTGGTGGTATTTCTTATTCCAAAGGTGGTGAAGTCAACATTCCTGATTCCATCGGTTTAGGTGCGCAACCAGATGAAACATATTTGAACAAATTACCAAAAATAATTATATCCTAAATCCTATTCTTTGGAAACTTTTTTTGCTTGTTTCTGAAAAAACAAATGCACATTGTCAACCCATAAGTAAAACTGTATAATATTCATCAAATCAGTAGTATGTGTATATTTTTCAACAGTTTGATATTGAAATCGATTAGCTGTTCTTAAACCATAACCAAGTTCCAATCGAATTGGATATTCTGAAGGTAAACGATACCCTAATAATAAAAAAGTACGATTCTGATCAAAAATTTCTCTACTTGGAATATCAGGCAACACATTCACATATAACTCCGACCATCCGATTAGATAAAAAGAATTGGTTTCAATGGTATTGGCTTTGCTTATTGGTAAAATAAATCGCAACATATACCTAGCCCGTTCTCGGTGAACTGCCAAGCCAGAATAATGTACCTGATCCGTCTGTTGCGGAAAATTATATTCAACATTGTAATCAAACTCATCAGAAGAATGCATTACTCTGTCTCCTATCATGCGGTATTCATATCTGAAGCGATGATGGATAATCAACCTTTGAAAATATCTGTAAATAAACATTGCTTGAATGCTAAATCTGAGTTCAGGTTCGAAAATTGTATTTTGTCCATTTTTGCTATAAGTAATCGCATACATAAAAGGAGAAACTGATAACCTTAGCCAACGGTATGGTTCATAATGAATCCACGGACGATACAAATGCTGATAAGGCATTGAAACAAGATTTGCAGAATTTGAGTTTGAAATTCTTCGATAATGACGCTC
The DNA here is from genome assembly GCA_033763735.1 of Bacteroidota bacterium. Lineage (GTDB taxonomy): Bacteria > Bacteroidota > Bacteroidia > Cytophagales > UBA9547 > JANRJY01. The sequence continues at coordinate 10,089 of JANRJY010000035.1, forward strand.
CATTTGCCAACTCCATTTGGTATTGATTCTGCCAAGGAAATAAATTTCATTCCAAAGGGCATTCCTAAAAACTGGAGTTTCAGCATTTATTGAATGTTGGGTAAATATTGTTAAGAAAAAAATTAGTAATACTCTGAAAAACACGAATGTATTAAATAAAATAATTAACTCTATTTTGTTTTAATTTATTTTCCCCAACTGCACCAATTCCTCCTCAAACCCACCGTTAAGAATAGGGAAGCGGCACCAGGTGCGTGGATCTACATTCATTTCATCCAAATGGAAAGAAGGGGCCAAGCGTTCGCGTTTCCACTGGTTGCGTGACCAAAGCTTGAAAAATTTGATGATGTATGATTTCAGCAATTGGTCTGAGCACAATTTTTTGTTAAGCAAACCATGATAGACTTGTTTTGGGGATTTTCTTTCTTTAATTGCCTGACTTTCAATTTCAAGCATAATGCTGTAGGGCATCAAGTCATCTTCATCTTTTTGTGAAAACTTAAGCGGTTTGAGTTCGGCACTTGGTTCGAGATTATTCACATATTTTAATGAAGAGTAGGCCAAATTCTTTTCGGCCCACACCAACCAACTTTTAATATACTGCTTATCAACTCCTGCAATCGGAGAAATACTTCCGGAGGTATCGCCATCCATTGTGGTATATCCTACATCGCCTTCACTACGGTTGGAAGTAGTAATTAGAAGTGCATTTTTAAGATTCGCCATCATCCAAATAATGGGACTTCTTGACCTTGCTTGAATGTTTTGCATGGCTATGTCGTCCTTTTCCCAATTAAGTTCACGACCCAATACTTTTTCTGCTTTTGTTGAGTAAGATTGAACAATATCATCTACTTCCCAATTGCAAAAGTTGGCATTAATTTGAATCGCTAATTCTTTTGCAGATTGAAAAGTATTTTCCGAAGAGTTTTTGGTCGATTGATACACACATGTAAGCAATTGTGTAACAACTTCGTTCGCAGTCTTTTTATCAGATTTGATATTTCCTTTAGTTAAAAAATATTCTACCCCCAATTCTGAGGTCCCTCTTCTAACCATTTCCGAAACCATAATAGCACAAGTGGTAGAATCAGCTCCCCCACTCAATGACAGTACAAATCCATTGCTTCTGCTTTTGCGCATATAATCGTACAAACTCAAGCTTAAGGCTGCCGGAAACTCTTCTTCTTTGCTCTCAAAAGGAGCAGGTTGGTTAAATGATTTGCTGGTTTTAGGATTTTTTAAATCTACTTCCGCTATTTGAACATTAAAGTTTTGAAAAGACAGTAACTTATTTCTGGATATTAACTTTCCATTTTGGGCTATTAATATTTCACCGTCATATATGGCTCTGCCTGCTTCATTTCCTAACAAATTTGAAAATACATATACACATTCAAATTCTTTGGAACCTTTGAGAACCAATTCATTGAGCCTAACATGAGTTTTGCCAAAAGCGAAATGGCTGGCACTTGGATTCAAAATAATATCTACCCCACGTTCTTTATGCCTATAGCCGGGTCTTTCTTCTTTGCGCCAAGATTCTTCACAAATTTCAAAACCAATTCTTACCCCATCTACATTAAAAATGCAATCACCAATGGGTACTGTAATTTCGTCAGTAATTTTAAAATTATATACTGATAACCATTTCCATGGAGTAAACCAACGCGTTTCGTAATGTATACCATCATTTGCTAAAAACTGTTTTGCATAAAATCCCAATATCTTGGTATTATGAATCAAACATGCACAATTGTAGTTTTTATCATCAAACTTTATAGGCAAGCCCACCGCCACCGTTATATCATAACAATATTCTTTGATTTCAAGAAGTTTTTTAAGGGCAGTTTCATAAACCCAATCTGCCAAAAAGAGGTCTTCACACCCATAACCTGTAATGCATAATTCTGGTAAGCAAAGAATTTTGGCTCCATTCATGCGAGCATATTCAATTGCATAAATGATATTTTGTTTGTTATTTTCCCAATCGATGGGTGTTTGGTTCAAGCAGGCTCCGGCTACACTTATTTTCATTCAATTCAATTACTTAATGCTATGGCTAAGTTCGTTATTATTGCGAAACCAACCAAAAAATATTAAATAACACAAAAAAATATAGAAATAATTATTTTGAAACCATGAGACTATATTCAATTAATACAGGTTTATTCAAATTGGATGGAGGAGCCATGCATGGAGTTGTACCCAAAACTATTTGGAACAAATTAAATCCAGCAGATGAAAACAACCTCTGTATATTTGCAATGCGCTGTATGTTAATTGAATGTGAAAATAGATTAATATTGATAGATACCGGATGTGGTGATAAGCAAGATGCCAGTTTTTTCAAACACTATTATTTACATGGAAATGATACTTTATTGTCTTCCATTGAAAAAGCAGGATTTGGAAGTAATGAAATAACGGATGTAATTCTTACCCACATGCATTTTGACCATGTAGGTGGTGCAACCATTTGGAATTCAGACCGGACAAAAGCAGTTCCTACTTTCAAAAATGCCAAATATTGGGTTCACGAGCAACATTGGAATTGGGCTTTGCGTCCAAATCCCAGAGAAGGTGCGAGTTTTTTAAAAGAAAATTTTATGCCTATTCAAGAATTAGGAGTATTAAATTTTATAAAAGATAACCACTCCATGGGTATTCCGGAAATCAAATTTAAGATTGTAAATGGTCATACAGAAGCCATGTTAATACCATTGGTTCAATACCGTGAACATACCGTTTGCTTTATGGCGGATTTAATACCCACAATTGTGCATTTGCCACTCCCCTACCTTGCATCTTATGATATACGTCCATTGGATGCTATGATAGAAAAGAAAGCTTTTTTAGAAGAGGCAGTTGCCAACAATTACTTGCTATTTTATGAACATGATGCCTTCAAAGAAATGAGTCGTTTGAAAATGACAGAGAAAGGCGTACGTGCATCCGACTTATTAAAGCTTAATGAAATATAACTCAAACAATGCAAGAAATTAGTAAATATGTAATTGGCTTTGGAATTGCAATTTCATTAATTGGAATTATACTTTATGCTTTTCATGACAAAATCCCTCAAATAGGAAAATTACCCGGTGATTTTTATTTCGAAAATGGAGGTGCAAAAATATTTATACCGCTTACTTCTATGCTGATTATCAGCATAATAATAAACCTGATCATTTGGACAATTAAGTTTTTGACAGAATATTTTTCTTCGAAATAAATATTGCTAACTTTGCGCTCCTTTTTCAAAAACAATGTTCTGAAAAGGAATAAAAAAATAATGTTCCCGTAGCTTAACTGGATAGAGTATCTGACTACGGATCAGAAGGTTGGGGGTTCGACTCCCTCCGGGAACACTAAATTTAATTATAAATCCCTGTATTTCAATGATTTACAGGGATTTTTGTTTCTTCGGGGTAAACATAGGGTAAACATTTATTTTTCTGCCTTTAAATATGTTGTAAATACCTACGTTCCATGCCTTTCCCTTAGCTTTGATATACTGTTCGTATACAGTTGATGTATTTTTCATTTTAGGAAGGGTCTAATTTGTTCTTCTTTGAATCCCGTTAGTTTGCAGAATTCTTCCACGGTTAGAAAACCGTATTCTTGTTTGCCCACTTTCCGTTTTAACTCTGACATAAGCTTTCTAGCGGTTCTTTCCTTTCTTCCAGTAATATTCTGGATATCTTTTGTATAGATTACTATGCGATTTGGGATGCGATTGTCCATAATGCGGTAAAAGCGGTATTTTGATTTTTTAATTGTATATGCTTCTCGTAAAGTTGGTGAAAAATCGACTTTAATATGCATAACGTACTCGTAATTATTGGGCTATTTCTTTCATATACAGCGTATTGCCACACAACAGGAAAGGTTATTAGGGTAATTGATGGTGACACATATGAATTGCTTGTAAACAGCAAAAAAGAGGTGATCAGATTGGCCAATGTGGATGCTCCTGAAAAAGACCAAACATTTGGATTGGTTTCAAAAGATAGCGTTTCGGCTCTCGTACTTAATCAAATTGTAATACTCAATTATACTGGTGAATTAACCTACAATAGAAAAGTAGCTACCCTAAAAGTTAAAGGTCTTGAACTTGACAGCATACTGGTTGTGAAAGGTTGGGCATGGCATTTTGTAGCTTTTAGTCAAAAACCTCAATTACAGACCTTACAATATCAAGCACAGAATAATAGAAAAGGGCTTTGGCACTGTCCAAACCCTGTACCCCCTTGGATATGGCGAAAGTTTAGTCAATTCAATAAACGGCTTTGGAATGTGTGCCGGTAAACATATTCGAAACAAACTCTAAATATTTAATACAATGCCAAAACAAAAAGGAATAATCAAATTTGAAGGTACCATGGGTGGTATGACCTTCTACAAAACCAAAGATGGACATCTGGTCAAAGAAAAAAGTGAGATAAGTGCGGATAAAATAGCCAATGACCCTGCATTTGCCCGCACTCGTGAAAACGGTGAAGAATTTGGCAGGGCTGCACTTGCAGGAAAGGTATTAAGGACCACTTTCAGAAACTTGTTACTCAACTCCAGTGATGTAAATATGGTGGGTCGATTGACTGCTGAAATGGTGAAAGTACTTAAGGCAGATGCAACCAGTGTAAGAGGTAAAAGAAATGTACTGGATGGTGAATTGGAATTGCTTACTGGCTTTGATTTCAATAACAGCGGAAAATTAAGAGGCGTACTTTATCAGCCATATACTACTGCAATTGATAGAATTACAGGTAATGTGAGTATCACTATGACACCTTATATTCCTATCAATGCAATTGCAGCTCCTTCAGGAACTTCACACTTTAAGTTTGTAGCTGCTGCGGCAGAAATTGACTTTGAATCGGGTGCCTATGTGATTGATGCGGATGAGAGTGCAATTATTGCTTTGGATCCAACATTGCAACCTGCATTGAATATTGCTCTTACACTTACTCCAAATAGCACAAAACCATTGTTCCTAGTATTTGGAATTGTGTTTTATCAGGATGTGAACGGAGTGAAATATCCTCTTAAAAATGGTCAATACAATCCATTGAATTTGGTTCAAATAGATGGAGTGTAAGATAAGCCCCACCCAACCCTCCCCATCGGGGAGGGCTTTTAAGAAGGAATTAACATTTAAAACAAATAACAAAATGAACATCATAGAAAGGGCGCAAGCACCAACTCCGAAATTCTTTAAAACGCTTAGAACCATTGGTTTAGTGTTAGCTGCTTTAAGTACTACTATTGTAGCGGCTCCTATAGCTTTACCTGCAATTATTGTAAGTGCTGCCGGGTATTTGGCTGTTGCTGGTGGAGTTATTGGGGCAGTAAGTCAGGTTACAGTTTCGAATGAGTAATGCATAATTATTAATGAAATGACACATGAAAATCAAACAACTATCGTTGGAACTGCAAGTGGTACTTTGCTGACGGTTTTAGTAAATATTCAAAGTACGGATGTTTTGAGAACAGTAATACTTGGAATTGTGGGAGCATTGACCAGTTTTACGGTTTCAGTGGGTTTGAAATGGATACAGAAACG
>JANRJY010000069.1:0-137652 GCA_033763735.1 Bacteroidota bacterium
TTCCAAATCTTTTCAGTTTCCTTGTCCCCAAAACTAACAATCATTTAATACTAATTCAATTCGTTACTAACGTCAAAGGTAGCTATATTGTTTTGATATGTGTATGATTCGTTGAAGATTTTCTTACAATGTTGCATAACGTGCAGGTATTTATGAATGAAGGGGATGAAAGAACTGCGTAACTATCCCCCGAGACATACTACGCAGGAGAGCAAAACAACGACCTATTAACAAAACCCCTTCATTAATAAATACCATGTTAGCTGAAGGCAGTTTTATTTTGCAGGACGCATTTGATTTTTACTCAAGTATTCTTGAAACTGTTCGAAGTTCATTTTTTCAGTCTCAATAGCAATTTTTTCCTTAATTTCTCTGAATACTTTTACTGTATCGAATGTCTTTGTTTGTTTAATTTCCGTCTTCATTGTTTACTATTTCTTTGGGTGAACGTATGTCAAGTTGAATGTATCCGTTACGTAAATTTATTGAATTGTAACCTCTAATCCGAAAAACATTTACAATATGTTTAAAATTCCAGCTAACTAAATAATCGACTTTATTTATGGTTGCAGTTGCAATGTGACGACAATCGTCAGCACTTGTTCTTCCTACAACTTTTTCAGCCAAATATATGTCTGCAAGTTCGAATGCTTCTTTTGTTACTTTCACAAATTCCAAATGTTGCTGAGGAAGTTGTGCAAAGAAATTTCTGACTCTCTCAGGAGCATTTACAAGTTCAGTAACTGAAAGGTCAGAATAGACACATGTTATCTGCCCCAATTTAACCTTTTCAAAAAGCAAAACCGAAATCTCTTCAAATTCCTCATCAAAAATTCCTCCAAAAACAGAAGTGTCGAAATACAATCTTGGTTTCATCTGTCAAATTTATCAAAACTTGCAAATATTTTGAGATAGTTTTTTCTATATGCTGAGTTCCACTGCTTTCAGCTAACGGACCCAAGCTTACGCATGTGCCTTTCAACAAAGCTATGAAGGAGAGCGAAACTTTCCAACCTGCGTCACTATCCCACGAGTATAAATCAGGCACATGAGTAAGCTTGATGTTGGGTGCTGGCTTTCTATTTTCCATACAATTCGTACAAAGTATTTAATCCAAGTCCTTTATTGTCGTGCAGTGCCCAAAAGTCTGTGATAGTATAAATTATTTCTTTCTTTCCGCTTTCAGGTCCAAATTGATAGTCTGTTAGAAAGTACACTTTTTTAATTGGTGAATTGTCTAGTGCAATTTTTAATAGCTTGTCAATGTTTGGTTTATATTGTTCTAAAAGCTTGAACCTAAATTGTTGGTTTGCTCCTCTGTTATATGTCGGGTCTTTTTCAACATCTTCACTAATTATAATGTCACCAGGTTCAAAATCCCAATCAACAATTGCACCTGCAAAAAAACCGCCTTCTTTATAGTCTTTGAAGTCTGGATTCCCTATGTGAACTATTACTCCTTTTTGTTGAGAAAGCCAGTGGTAAAAAAGTCCACGATGACTTTCAAGTTTGTTTTCTTCAATAATAGCAACGTCAAAGTCCGATTGGTTAAGTACTAGTCCATTCGAGTTGATTGATGCAATTTCTATTGTCGGCATTCTTTTCTGTTAGATGTTAGTTTGTCGGAATGCTAAGGTTGCACCCAACGACACAAGCTTACGCATGTGCCTTACACCAAAGCTACGAAGGAGTACGAAACTTTCCAATCTGCGTCACTATCCCACGAGTAGAAAACAGGCACATGAGTAAGCTTGATGTTAGGGGCTGTTAATTTTAATCAATTTAATTGGAACCTCTTGGAATTTGTAATCAAAATTTTCGTCATTTAAATTAATAATTTTATATAAAAGCAAAGTGTCTTTTTTGAACTGAAATTTATAGAAATTCAATTTTTCAATTTTTTCTTTCGAATAATTTGTTCTAATGCAATCAAATTCGATACCTTCAGTGAAATCAATTATTGGTTCAAAGTATGAGTTGCTGTCTAATCCAGCTATTCTACCATCAATCCCAAAATAAACTTCATTTGAATTGTTTTCAAAGCGATACTTACCTTTAAATAATATTTTTCTTAATTCAGTCTCCACATCAACTATTTTCCTGTATCGCTCAACTTTATCTTTGTCAAAATACTTCAGTTCTAAAATACTTTCGTTCAATGGGTCAAGATAATATGGAATTTTACCTGTTGAACTGTATTCAAAGTTTTTAGAAATATTATTTGTAAAACAAAATTTCGTTGTATCAAATCTTAAAAAAGTACCAAATCCTCCTTCATGGGTATCATGAGACGCCAAATAAGCAGAATCAGTCAATAAGTTGTTCTTATCGAGCCTAATTGCATAAAAAAGTGTAGAATATTCTCTGTTCTGATAAATTGATTTTGTCTGTACGATTTTTTGAAGGTAAATGTCACTAAGCCAATAACCATTTAATGAATCCGCTCGATTCTTAATTGCAATTTTGATTTCTTCAGTATTTTGTTTGACCGTTATCTCAATGTTCTTATTGTCTTCCTGTTTGTTGCAAGAAATAATAAATATCAATATTAATAAAGTGGTTGTTGTCTTCATGCTTTTTTCTTTAATAGCCACTAACGTTTTCGGGCTTTGCGTTCGGGCGGGTTTCGGAGCACAAAACTGTCAACCAGCATTGAACTTGAATAGAAGCACAAAGCTCCAAGTTTGCACGTCAGCCCGCCTGACGCAAAACCCGTGTTATATGCCGTATTTCCTTTCTGGTCGTTCATAGTTTCTGTTTAATTATCGAGTAGATAAGTCCAATTGTCAGCAGAGCAACAAATACTAGCCAGCCGTAGCCTTGATTTTCGTTCTTCAAGTCTTCGTTATTGTCTTCAGATTTTTTGTCTTTGTTACGCCTTAACTTGTTTAATTGCTTTGTCAAGTTGTAATAGTCTGAAATTTCAAATGAATTTAGCAGAATAGACTTGCCATTAAAACACTCGATTAAGATTTGTTTGCCTTCATAAACATTATAAGTCGTCCAGCGAACTGTTGGGTTTATTTTGAAAGTGCTTTCTGTTACTTGTCGAATATTGTCAATAGGAACTGTCTTTTTAAGCAAAAGAAATGGTCTTTTTATGATTAAGGTTTTGCTGGTCAAAACTATGGTCTTTATTGTCAAGGTAGCCCACAAGCAAGCAAGCATAAAAAAAACAAGAGCTCCAAGTACAATCCACATAATCGTCATTCCTGTTTTATAATCCGTCCCGTCAGCTACTGTCCACTCTGATGAAGCCATTAAATAAACGAATGAACCAAAAAACAATGCACCAAAAAGTCCAAAACCAATTGTCCTTAAACTTGGTCTTGTCGTCAAAATGATTGTGTTATTGATGTCTGTCATAATATGGCATATAACATCCTTGTTTACGCAATGAGTTGCGTATATATCGGAATTATAATTTTTCTATTTATTTTGTAAACAATTGATAATAAGTGTTTTATGTGAATTTGCATTATAAAGCTTATTGCGTATACAGAACTTAAATATTTTTCATCTGCTTTCACTTTTCCAGTATTTTTATTTACTTACCCAAACCTAATCATTATCCTTAATCATGGCAAACAATTTGATCAAATATTTAATTTGTCCAATGGACTTTGTATGTTAGAAAATCCCTTTGCGGTTATATGGGTATATATTTCTGTGGTTTTGCTGCTTTCATGTCCTAATAAGCTTTGAATATACCTTAAATCAGTTCCGTTTTCCAACAAATGGGTGGCAAAGCTATGCCCTTGTCGAAACATGAAACCTTCTACTAATACTTGATTTTTCTATGGCATTGGTTTGGCTTCGATAGAATGGTTGATATTTTGAGAACACAGACGCCATTTTATTCAATACATATACGTTGTTTTATCATATATTCCTGATTTTAGGGAATATCAATCTTAATGATTTACTCATGTTTGTGAATAATTTTGAAAGCTTTCATAATTGCGTATACAGATTGTATAGAGCAAATAGACGCAATTTTGCATGATCACAAAAGTTAATCAACAATTTTCTATTCTTCTTCTCTTGTTTTGCTTCATCTATAATCCCCAAAAACAAAATCGCGAGGTGCGACTTATAATTTTGAAGGGTATTCTGCTATGAAAGAGGTTATGTAGGGCATTTTGAACAGCAGCGTAATTTGTAGAGAATTTATACCTTCTATAATTTTATCAACAGTTCATATCGGTATTTATTTGTTTGGCAATTCACTTATAATCTTTGTATTTGGAGGAATCGCAATTTAATTAATTACATTATTTCCGTACCACCACTACAGAGCTCACTTTAACTTTAATTACCTCTGCCAATCGATTTACATCGTCCGGCAATATTTTGATATTATGATCGGCCAGAGGCACTTCAAATTCACTGTCAAAACCCACAATACCATTTTCACGAACGGTTATTTTTCCATAAATGGTTCGTTGCTTAGGTACTCCGTGAATATTAAGTATTCCTTTTAAGTTTACGTTGTATTCACCTGTATTGGAAAGATTTAAGGAGTCCATAATTGTTCCTTCAAAAGTAGACCAATGATATTTGTAACTTTCCATATACACATCATTAAATAGCTTCTCTACCAAACGTGAACAATTTGAAAAATTAAAAGAGGTAACTTGGACTTTAAAAAGTAAGTGTTTTTTAGCAGGGGTCCACTTGGTAAGCATATTTTCCGAAAAAGCTTCCAGCAGATTCATTTCTTTACTTGAATTAAACACAATATGACCATCAAGGCTCTTGAATTCCGATTGTGCCATGCCATTGAGAGAGGCAACAAATAATAATACCTGTGTTAATTTTTTCATAATAATTAAGGTGACAAAAGTTCAATTTTCCAATTAGAATTTACCAATGTATATTTTACTCTGTCGTGCAACCTGCTGGGTCTGCCTTGCCAAAATTCGTACATAAGTGGCTTTACTAAGTACCCGCCCCAAAAATCGGGAAGTGGAATTGGGTCAATATTTGCAAATGAAGATTCTAACTTTAATAATTTCTCTTCCAAATACTTTTTATTGGGTATCACTTCACTTTGAGCCGAAGCATAAGCACCAATCTGACTCCCACGGGGGCGTGATTGAAAATATTGCTCCGAGCTTTTTCGGTCAAGTTTTGATACAGTACCCTCTACCCGCACCTGCCTTTCAAGTTCAGGCCAAAAAAACAACAAGCTTACATAATTATTTCCTTCTATTTCTTTTCCTTTTTCGCTTTTGTAATTGGTAAAAAAACTCAAACCATCCGATGAATAATCTTTCAAAAGTACAATTCGCGAATGAGGTTTGCCATTGGCTGATACTGTTGACAATCCCATAGCATTAGGCTCATTTACAGCACTTTTAACTGCAGCTTCAAACCATTTTCCAAATTGTATCAAAGGGTCTTTATCGACTTCCGAAGCATTCAGAGTCATTAAAGTATACTCTTTTCTGATACCTGATATTTCAGCCATATTTTATATTGATGTTTGGTTTTGTTTTACAAATTTAGCGTATATTTGATTGGTTTGTATTTTATTTTATGCTTCAAAAAGGTGACTTATTGATCTCTGAACCATTTTTAGCGGATCCTAATTTTATTAGGTCGGTGATAGTGCTCTGCGATTATAATGAGTCAGGTTCATTGGGATTTGTGCTTAATCAACTTTCCAATGTAAATTTGGATGATTTGGGTGAAGATTTTTTGAACTTGGACATACCCGTATTTATAGGCGGACCGGTAGAACAAAACACACTACACTTTTTGCACACCCTAGGCGAAAAACTTGACGGATCTGTAAAAGTAACCAACGAGCTTTATTGGAGTGGAGATATTCATCAAGTGGTGGAATGGCTCCGTATCGGAATTATTGATGAAAAGCAGATTCGGTTTTTTTTGGGGTATTCGGGATGGGGCAAAAATCAATTAGAATCCGAAATGAAAGAGAACACATGGATACATATATCAGATTACAACTATAATATTTTTGAAAATGACCACAAAAATATGTGGCAAACCGTACTCAGAAACAAAGGAGGAAAACTCAGAGAGTTGTCAAATTACCCCATTGACCCAAGGTTAAATTAGCATTTGCACTATTAAATTTGTGTAAATTATAGCTGTCTGAAAGCAACTTGATAAAGTTAAACAAAATTTATTAGTAGATTTGTATCTATCAAATGCACGCGACTCATGGAGGACTTATTAGCTCAAACTACAGAAACTGAATTATTGGAAATTGAAAACGGGGTTCAGCATAATGCTGACGAACCGGATTATGCATCATTTACACTGGCAGATTTTAAGAAATTAGTAGCCAAGCATAATGATCAAGTCGATATATCTGCTAATTTTTCAGTATTTAGGAAAATAAAACCTTTTATAGAAGAGCTCGCTGAAAATGAAAAAAATGAAGCACTCAACAAATTTATTGCAGATGGCAGCAATCCGGATGATTTTGCATTAAAACAAGATGAGTTTTATCAGAAGTTTGAACAAGCCTTTCACAAATCAAGAATTGCATACAACGACAAAATCAAAGAATATCAATTCAAAAAGGAAAATAACTTAAAAACAAAAAGAGAAATTCTTGACAAAATGAGGAGCCTGATTGAAAATGCTCCTAAAAAGAATGTTTTCGAAAGCTTTAAACTGCTGCAACAAGAATGGAAAAATGCCGGACCGGTACCCTCTGAACACAATCAGGAACTTTGGTCGAGTTACACAGCCTTAGTTAACCGATTTTATGATCATAGGCATATTGCATTTGAGTTGGTTGACCTCGATCGCAAACGCAATTTGCAAGTCAAACAATTGCTCTGCGAAAAGGTAGAAGCATTGGTCAATGAATCATCAATCAAAAAAGCCTTAAAAGAACTTGAGGAGATTCATGAAGAATTCAAACACATAGGTCCGGTACCCAAAGAACAACAAGAGGAAATTTGGAGTCGATTAAAAGCTGCTTCAGATAAAATTCATGAAAAAAGACATATTTATATTGAAGAGCAAAAGGCAAAGCATAACCAAAATATGGAAGCTAAGCTTTTGATTCTGGAAAAGCTTAAAACATATGGTGAATTTGAGTCGCAAAGAATAGATGAATGGGTTGAAAAAACAAAGGAATTAGAAGTACTACAACAACAATGGAAAGAATCGGGCACCATTGATAAAGATAAAGTTAAAGAAGTAAACAAACTTTTTTGGGAAGGATTAAAGAAATTTTACAATAATAAGCGCCTCTTTTTCAAGGATATAGAAGCCTTAAAAAAGGAAAACTTAAAACTAAAAACCGAGCTTTGCGAAAAAGCCGAAGCCTTACAAACCAACCAAGACTGGGAACAAACTGCAGCCCAGATTTTGGCTTTACAAAAACAATGGAAAGAGGTAGGTCATGTGCCTCTTAAAATGAAGGACAAAATATATGAGCGTTTCAAAAAGGCATGTGATACTTTTTTTGAGAATCGAAGAGCTGCCGGAAAAGCACAACAAGAAGTTGCCAAACAACAAGTAAAAGCAAAATATGAATTTATAGACACTGTTGGTAAAAAGTCAAACAACAATGAAAGTATTGATAATATCAAAAAACTGATTGCTGAATGGGAGGCTATGCCTGCAGAAAATAATGAAGACTATGCAAAAGCATATTCTAAATTTGCTGAAACTATTAGAGTTAAACTTCAGGATATCAAGGATATAGATGCTCTTGATAAAGAAAAAATAGTTTCCAGATTACAAACTAATGCCTTAAATGCATCACCGGACGGAGAGAAAGAAAAACAAAATCGTGAACGTAGATTGCGCAAGGAAATCCGTGATTTGGAGGATAATATTGCACAATATAAAAATAATCTCGAGTTTTTTGCCAGAGCCAAAAATGCGGATGCCATTCGTAAAGATTTCAACACTAAAATTGAAGCTGACGAACATAATCTGAAATTGCTTCAGACCAGGTTACGGATATTAACCTCAAAATAATTAGAGGTTATTTCATACTAAATAATTTTTATTGACTTTTGTCTTATGCAAACAATTGAATTGAACCATATAGCTATACACGTTAAAAATGTAGCTGAAAGTGTTGATTTTTACAAAAACACTCTTGAATTTGAACAAATACCCAGGCCTGCTTTTGATTTTGATGGGGCTTGGTTTCGATTGGGTAGTGTTCAGGAATTACATATACTTGAAGGCAGAGATTATGAGGTGCAATCAAGTTCTCGAAAAACGCACTTTGCATTAAAAGTGGCATCCATTAATGAAAGTGAACAATTCTTAGTTAAGAAAAAAGTAACTTTCCGCGCACCTAAGCAACGTCCGGATGGATTGTATCAAATATTTGTAGTTGACCCTGATGGGTATTGGATTGAACTATGTGGGCAGCTTTAATAAGCTAAATAACCAAAATAGCCAAAAGTAATCCTAAAAGTATCCACTTCACATAACTAAAATCTGCGTGCATCAATAATGACTTCATAATCACATTCAATTAATAGGCAATTATACTCATATTTCTTTAAAAGGTTTTATTAATACTTGAAATAATGCAATAATTATTTGATTTTTTCTTACTTCTTTCATAAATCGGTTAATAGATAGGTATGTACATCACAATACCACTTATTTAAAACAATCCATTTTAATTTATTTTTATAGATTTGCGCCTCTTATTATATGCAAGAAAGGAAGTTTGACACATTTGATCAGTTTGCGGATGATTACAGAACCATTCATACCGAAAACATTAAGATATCAGGGGCGGACAGTGACTATTTCAGCAAATATCGTATTGAAGAAATACACAGAGTAGAAAAACTAGCCAATACGAATGCATCAAAAGGCGAAAAAATAAGCATACTTGATATAGGCAGTGGTGATGGAAATGCAGCCCGATTTTTTATTGAATACTTCCGTAATTCAACGGTTTACGGAATCGATATCACTGATAAAGTTGTCCAAAAAGCCATAGATCGAAACTTGCCAAATTGCCATTTTCAAGTATATGATGGAGAAAATATTCCATTTGCCGACAATACTTTTGATATTATATTTTTGGTTGGAACCTTACATCATGTTGACAAAAAATACCATTTGGATTTGATGAAACAAGCATTTCGTGTATTAAAGAAGGGCGGTAGAATGTATCAGTTTGAACATAATCCATGGAACCCGATTACTCAAAAACTTGTAAAAGATTGCCCATTTGATACCGATGCTGTGCTTGTAACAGCTCCTTATGTGAAACAATTGGAAAGGAATGCAGGTTTTGAAAAAGTCAGAACAAAGTTCACTTTGTTTTTTCCTCGATTTGCAATTTTCAAGCCATTTTTGTTTCTCGAAAAATATTTGGGTTGGCTACCTATTGGAGGTCAGTATTATATTTCAGCTACTAAATAGCATTTATGTTTATTGCCGATTTACCCATTTATAAAAAACTAACCAAACAACGTTCCATTACATTTGCCAAGTATTTAGCACCACTTATTTCTGATAATTCAACCGTTTTGGATTTTGGTTGTGGTAATATGTATACAGCACAACAATTACTTCGAATAAATCCAACATTTAATTTTACGGGAATCGATGTCATTCGAGACCAAAATTTATCTGATGAAATACTTAAAGATAAAAGACTAAATTTGGTGGTGAGTAGTGCAGAGATATTACCGTTTGAAGATAATTCATTCGATTGTGTACTTGCACTCGCCACCATGCACCACACACCTGACCCCGATTATTTTATGGCCGAACTCTATAGGGTCACTAAAACGAAAGGAAGCCTCATTTTGGTCGAGGAAATGTATGTAAATCAATTAGATAGGTTGTATATTTCGGGCCAGGATTGGATATTAAATAAGTTAAAAGAAGGGGTGCCGGTGCCTTTGAATTTTAGGTCAAACCAACATTACGAGAATTTATTTAAAAAATTAAAACTGGATGTAGTTTTCAAAGGAAGTGTTCGACCATTTCCTACTTTTATGCATCATTATGTGTACAAACTTAAAAAGTAATATTCTTTAATTAGATTTGTACAATTTTTAATAAAAACTTTAAAATTAACAACGTATTGCAAGAATCTGATACCATCGAAAATATTCAAAAAGCACATTTTAACCAAATGTCGGATGTGTATGATATTAATTATTCAGAGAAATACACCAATGAATATCGTCTTCATTTTGTCAATGAACCTTTGGTGAATGGAATCAATTTGCATAACAAAAGTGTGCTGGAAGCCATGTGTGGTAGTGGACAAACTACAGAGTTTCTTTTGTCCAAAGGAGCCAAAGTTACAGGATTGGATATTTCTGAAGATTTGATAGAAATTTTTAAAACGAAATATCCAAATTCGGATGCCGTATGTGCCTCTATTTTTGAAACCCCGTTTTCGGACCAATATTTTGATGTAGTTGTTGTAGTAGCGGGTTTGCATCATTTACATCCTAGAGTTATTGATGCTATAGAAGAATGTAGAAGGGTGCTGAAACCCGGTGGTTATCTGGTATTTATGGAGCCTCATTCCGGATCAGTTCCGGATATTTTTAGAAAAATATGGTATAAATTGGATAAAATGTTTGAAACCAATGAAGCAGCCGTTCCAGTAGAGGATTTAAAAAAACATTTTATGATGAAATTCAATTTTCTTACTCAAAATTACACTGGTGGCTTGGCTTTTTTGTTTGTGTTTAACTCATTTATTTTCAGGATTCCCATCAGAATTAAAAAATATTATGCACCTTTATTATTGAATTTGGATAAATTAATGAGTCCGATTTTTAACAAGTATTTATCTTGTATTACAATTTGTCAATGGCAAAAAAGAACCTAAAAACCAGTATAAAAAGCAAGCCGCAACAGGTAGTAAAAAAGACTGTAGGTATTAAACCTAAGGCGGTATTGCCCAGTTTTTCTTTTCAAAATGATTTTAAAAAACTTTTGCAGTTAAAATACTTTATAATTTATTGGAAGCGATCGTTCTCATTATTATTTAGAAAAACCAAGCCTGATTTTACACAACCTAACAACTTCATTTACAGAGTAATATTTTGTTTTCTTCTTACCAGTTCTTTGTTTGTTTTTTTGGCAAACATTACCGATTATAACATTACCTGGGACGAAAAAATCCACGTTTCTTATAGTAAAGATGTTGTAAAGTATTATACCTCATTTGGTAAAGACACTACCTTGTTTGATTATTCAAAGTCGATGTATCAACCCATGAGTTATTATGGTTGTTCGTTCGACTTAATCACCTCATTTATATCATTATACATTTTGCCAAGCGTGGATGAATTTTATGTAAGGCACACTGTAAATGCTTTATTTGGTTTGTTTGCAATATTGATAACGTCATTGATTGCCAGGTTTTTAGGAGGATGGCGAACCGCTTGTATCGCTTTTATTTTTTGTGTGCTTTCACCTTCATTATTTGGGCATTCCATGAACAATCCTAAAGATATTCCATTTGCTGCGGCTTTTATTTTTGCCATTTATCAAATAATCCGTTTGTTGCATCAAATGCCTCGACCCAAAGTAACTACTATGATATTAATTGCAGTCGGAATTGGCTGGACCATAAGCACACGCGCAGGTGGCTTAATATTAATTCCTTTCTTTGGTTTGTTTTTAGGAATGAACTGGCTCATGTTTGCTCGAAAAAAAGGAATAAACGTTGCTTTCAATCATATTATCAAATACGCCTGTTATGTAGCTTTGCCTTCTATAGGGGGTTACTTTTTAGGTTTATTAATTTGGCCTTATGGTCAAAAGAAGCCATTGAGCAATCCAATAGATGCTTTGAATAATTTGAGTAATGTTAATTATTTGCACACTTACGAAAACTTCGAGGGCAAACGCATTTACATGAGTAATGTCCCGTGGTATTATGTTTTGAAACAAATTTCACTTGGAGCACCTTTGTTTATTTTAATTGGTTGCTTTCTTTCTGTAGCACTTTGGTATTTCATGCGCAAAAAGCTGAATTACAACTATTTGTTATTACTTTTTTTTGTATTTGCTTTCCCAATTTTTTGGGTTGCATACAAAAAATCAATGGTATATAATGGTTGGAGGCACTTTTTGTTTGTTTATCTTACACTAATCGTAGTTGCTTCATTAGGATGGGATTTTTTAATTTTTCAAATCAATAAAAAAGTAATTCAAATTATTGCCGGATTGGCTTTAGTTGGTTTGTGTGTGAATGTAATGGCTTTTATGATTCGCAATCACCCCAATGAATATATTTATTTTAATGAATTGGCAGGAGGGGCCAAAGGTGCTGCGGGTAATTATGAAATGGATTATTATTCCAACTCTGTAAAAGAAGCCGTTGAATGGCTAATTGCTAATGAACATTTGGAACATAAGTATGCTAAAGTAGTTACAAACAATGAGTTACTTACGATTAATCATTGGTCTGAGAAACTTGCCGATAGTGTTCAAATTGTATGGACACGCGATTATGAACGATACAAACAAGATTGGGATTATGCTATTTTCACTTCGCGTACCTATTCACCTTCTCAAATCAAAAAAGGATATTACCCACCCAAAGGAACCATTAAAACGATTGATGTGGATGGGGTGCCGGTGTGCGCAATTGTAAAGCGACCTCATAAATTACTTTCACAAGGATTTGCATTTTCAAGCAAAGGAGGTTACCAAGAAGCCTTGCCGTATTTTAAAGCGGCTGTTAAAGTTGATTCTTTGGATGAAGAAGCATGGAGAATGGCTGGATTGTGCTTGCTGAATATTAATAAACTTGATAGTGCACTTTTATTCATTAACAAAGCCATTGAACTTAATCCGGAAGGTTTTATGGCTTATTACTTGAAAGGATATTACTATTTGTCAATAAGAGATGAAGCCAATGCGGAGCAAATGTTCAAAGAATCCATCAAAAACAGAATTAATAATGGGGATGCACATGCGGAGTTAGGCAATATTTACTTGAACAGAGGATTAACTTCGCCTGCTATTGAAGAATACAAAAACGCGCTTGGCTTTGGCAACGTCAACCCCAATACCTACACCAATATGGGTGTGGCATATATGAATATTCAGGATTACGAAGCAGCCATTAATTTATTTAACATGGCGATAAATAAAAATCCAAATTTCATGCCCGCATATGAGCAAATGGCCTTATGTTTTGAAAAAGCAGGTGATCCACAAACGGCAGCCCAGATAAGGAAACAAATTGGTCGATAACGGAAGTTAAGTTGTTAGTTTCCCTGTTGCATCCATTTGCAACATTTTATCTTCAATTAGCCGTTGTAGCTCAATTTTGATGTCATTTTGCTTTAAATGAGGTAGTTTGCCAAACAACTCATGCGGAAATACAGATTCTTTTTTAACAAGTTCCATAATTGCATCTCCAATTTTTTTACTAATTTCTATCCCTTCTTTTGTTTTCCTTGCGGTAATACATACATCACATACCCCGCATTTGTCAGCGTTATACTCTCCAAAATATTGAGATATTATTATAGACCTGCAAGTATTTTGTTCAAGGGCATAATTTATCATTGATTTGGCTTTGGCTTTGCCTACTTGAACCCGCTCTTGGTAGTATTTTTTGCTAAAAATATCGTTGAAATTACTGGTTCTTACCTTTGTAAAAGTTATTTGAGGTTTGTCTTTCATAGGAATGTATATCCATAATCCAATTTGATTAATGTAATTCATAAATTCCTTTACTTTAACTACTTCTATTTTGAGTGTTTCGCTTAAATATATTTCAGAAATATTGGTAAAATCAGTATATAATTGCCCACCATAAATCCTTAAAATAGCTTTTATAATTGGGTCAAACTTGGCATTGGCAACCTGAAACTTGTAAAGTTCTTCGTGGTCAGGTACAAAAAGTTTAGAAGGGCTGTAATAACTTTCGTTAAATGCAATAACTTGTTGGTTTTCAAGATGTTTTAACGCAAAAATAGCTACTTTTTTATCAAATTTGTATTTGACTGAAAATGCATCCAAATCAAAATCAAAGCTTTGAGAGTTCTCTCCTCCACTTGCAATTTGAAAGTGATTAACTAATGACTGATATACGGTTTGCAATATTTCAAATTCAGGGAATTTTTCAATTTGAGTTTGTCTGAGATTCTCTACATCCAAGGTTTGATAAAGCAGCACCGCATAAGCTTTTTTCTCATCTCTTCCAGCGCGCCCGGCTTCCTGATAATATGCCTCGAGACTTTCCGGAATATCCATATGAATAACGGTGCGCACATCTGGTTTGTTAATTCCCATACCGAAAGCATTGGTCGATACCATAACGCGTACTTTGTTTTTGATCCATGCATCTTGTTTTTGAGCTCTTTCAGTGTAACTCAATCCGGCATGATAATAATTGGCACTGATTTTTTTTTTGAGCAAAACATTGGCTATTTGTTTTGTCAGATTTCTGCTCCTTACATATACAATAGATGATCCGGGCACTTTTTGCAGAATATCAATCAGTTTACGCTCCTTATCTTCTTCTCGAAATACGCTATAGGATAAATTGGGTCTTGAAAAGCTTTTTCGAAAAATTTGTACATCTTTTAGATGAAGTTTTTCCACAATATCTTTTTCAACTTCTGGTGTGGCCGATGCTGTAACAGCAATACATGGTACATCAGGGATTAAAGTGCGTAATTCGTTGACTAGTAAATATGAAGGCCTGAAATCGTATCCCCATTGCGAAATGCAATGAGCTTCGTCTACTACTAATAATCCCACTTTGGTATGAACAAGTCTTTCGGTAAATGATTGTGTTTGAATTCGTTCCGGTGACAGATACAAAAACTTATAGGCTCGGTTTTGAGCATTTTCAAGTACGATAGTAATTTCTTTATAATTCATCCCGGAGTCAATCGAAGCAGCAGGTATACCTACAGCTTTAAGCTGCTCCACCTGATCTTTCATTAAGGCAATCAGCGGGGTGATTACCAAGGTAAGTCCTTCCAATACCATTCCGGGCACTTGAAAGCATATAGACTTACCACCTCCGGTAGGAAGTAGGGCTAATGTGTCATTTTTGTTAATTACAGATTGTACTATTTCCTCCTGAAGGGGTCTGAAGCGATCATATCCCCAATATTTTTTCAGGATTTCGGAGGGGGTCATCAGAATTATTGGAAAAGTTATTATCTAAATCAGTCTAATTTTTTATACCTCCTATACAACTCCTTTTGCTTATCGTTTAGGTCTAAAAGTACGCCTTTGAGCATGGCTATTTCTACAGTGGAGGTTTTCATATCCATGATATCTCCTTCTGAAATTACAAGGTTGGCTTCTTTACCGGTTTCAATACTTCCGGTCTTGTCCGCAATTCCAAGTATCTGTGCTGCATTATAAGTAATAAGGGATAATGCATCTTCTTTATTCATTCCATAAGCCGAAGCGGTACCTGCCAAATAACTCAGATTACGGCTTCCCATCGCTTCCATATCACCTTCATAACTCAACGCGACTTGTATTCCTGCCTTTTTCATCTCGAATGGAATTGTGTAGCTATATTGAATTTCGCTATCCATATGTGGAGGTAGGCTGTGGATTCGGTCCAACACCACTGGTATCTTATTTTCAGCAATAAGGTTTAACACACTTTTACATTCTTTTGCTCCGACAAAAACTACTTTTTTGATTTTAAACTTTCTTACAAATGCCAAAGCTTCAATTGCCTCTTTGCTATAATGAACTCTGATATAAAGAGATTGACTTCCTTCAAATACTGGCTTTAGTGACTCTAATTTTAGGTTTTTATTATTTTGAGTAATTTTAAAATAAGCCTCAGCATCAGTAAATAATTTTTCTAGTAACGCAATTTGCTTTTTACGGGTATCTGCATAGCTGTTATCCTCGCCTTGTCCGGCTGCATAATATGTAGGCCATACAATATGCAAGCCTTCATCTAATTGATATTCAGCACTCTTACCCCCATTATTGGTAAATTGCATCACAGAAGAAGAACCTGGCAATAGCGCACCTCTAGGCACAATTTGAGCCATCAAAATACCGTTACTTCTTAATGTAGGGATAATATCACTATCTGAATTGAAGGCAACAGCCGATCTAATATTAGGGTTAAGTAACCCTACCTCTGTGTTATCTTGTGTAGCTCTTACGGCTTCTATTTCATTAAGCCCAATATTTGAATTCAATAAAATCAATCCCGGATATATATGCTTTCCTTTTGCATAAATTACTTTTTTGGATGCAGTATCAATTGCATTGGATATTGATTTAATTAGTCCTTTTTCAATTACAATATTGGTATTTTCAATTACATTTCCTTTTCCGGTGTGAATAGCGCCCCCTACTATAACATAATTTTGTGCATTAGCTAAAGCAACAATTATTAAAATTAGTGAGGAAATTTTTAAAAGATTCATTTCAGCAAAATTAATGTTCAACTACCTCTTCAATTTTCTTATCCTCTTTTCTGAATCTTGATTGATAAACATGGTCCCAGAAAGTGGTAGATACGCCATAACCTCTATCCGGTTCCATATAATGATGCTTCATATGGTTTTGCTTCAATTGCTGCCAGAACTTATTTTTGAAATTGGCATGATGCAAGGCGTAATGTGAAAGATCGTAAAATAAATATCCAATCACATAGCCCACAAAAAAGGAATCAACCAAATTAGCTCCAAAAAGAATGAAAAAAATTGTATAAAAAATAACGCACAAAGGCATACTAATTGCCGGAACCATTACCAAACGCATACTGTCATTGGGATAATCGTGATGAACGCCATGAGTTATGAAATGTAATCGCTTACCTATTTCTGATTTGGGTTGATAATGAAATATAAACCTATGCAAATTGTATTCGGTAAAAGTCCAAAGGAAAAAGCCTATAACTACCAAGCCTATAAATACGAAAAAATTGGTTTGAAAAATAAAAAAGGCCCTGTAAATACAAATCAAAATGACCGGTACATATAAATATAATGGAACACTAAAGTGAACTCTTGATATTTTATCAAGAAATGCATCACGAAACATTCTTACCGATTCATCTTTATTGGAAACAAAATTCTTTGGCATATCAATCAGGTTTTGATGCAAAAATAATCAATTAACTAACAGATTGTAAATAATATTACGAACTTAAAAAGTGCTAAACCTATTTATTTCAATATAAATGCATTTGCACTTGTTTTATAATCAATTTCTTATTTGTACATTTGCACCCCGTTTATAAAAACAGTTAATGCCGTCAACAGTTAAGCTTTATTCAGGAACAGGTTCAAGATATTTGTCTGAAAGTATAGCGCGTTCTTATGGCGACAAATTGGGATTGCTTACAAGTAAGCGATTCAGTGACGGAGAGCTCTTTGTAAGTTTTGATGAATCAGTAAGAGGAATGGATTTGTTTTTGATTCAATCTACTTGTCCTCCGGCTGAAAATATGATGGAACTGCTCATTATGATAGATGCAGCCAAAAGAGCATCAGCTAATTATGTTACTGCTGTTGTTCCATATTTCGGATATGCAAGACAAGATCGGAAGGACAAACCTAGAGTAGCTATTACTGCAAAATTGATGGCAAACTTATTAGTTGCAGCCGGTGCCGAACGACTTATGACTATGGACTTGCATGCAGGTCAAATACAGGGCTTCTTTGATATTCCTGTCGATCACTTGGATGGTACCGCTATATTCATTCCTTATATTAAATCACTTGAACTTGAAAATTTGATCATTGCTTCTCCGGATGTTGGTGGATTATCAAGAGCGAGAGGATTTGCAAAATTATTGGGTTGTGAACTAGTTGTAATTGACAAACACAGAGCAAGAGCCAATGAAATAGCTTCGATGCAATTAATTGGCGATGTTCATGAAGGCAATGTGGTTCTTATCGATGACTTAATTGATACCGGAGGCACACTTACCAGAGCAGCAGCTTTGCTTAAAGAAAAAGGAGCAAAAACGGTAAGAGCTATTTGTACACACCCTGTGTTGTCGGGCAATGCTTATGAAAACATTGAATCTTCAGTATTAGAAGAATTAGTAGTATCAGACACTATGCCTTTGAAACGTCATAGTCCAAAAATTAAAGTAATTTCAGTTGCCAACCTTTTTGCACTCGCTATCAAAAAAGTGCATGAACACGGTTCTGTTAGCTCTTTATTTATATAAGATTAAAAATTTAACACTTTACATTCACAATTTAACATTTATTAATTATGAAAACAATCGAGATTATAGGGTTTAAAAGAGCAAATCTCACAAAAGCACAATTAAACCAACTTCGTTTTGAAGGAAATGTGCCATGTGTACTTTATGGAAGTGGCGTAAACGAACAGTTTTATGTGCCTGTTATCCTTTTCAGAGACTTGGTTTATACGCAAGAAGCTGCTTTCGCTGAATTGAATATTGAAGGTAAAATTTACAAAGCCATCAAACAAGAAGTTCAGTTTCATCCGGTTAATGATATGATTCTTCATGCGGACTTTTTATTACTGGAAGATAATAAAGAAGTAAAAATGGAAATCCCTGTGAAACTTACAGGTACGCCTGTGGGTGTAACTAAAGGGGGTAAATTAGTTCAAAGATTACAAAAATTGGTTGTTAAGGCATTGCCTAAAAATATGCCTGAAATTATTACTCTCGATATCACTGAACTTGATGTTCAAAAATCGGCAAGGGTAGGGGATATTAAAACAAACAATTATACCATATTAAAAGCTGCAGCTGTTCCGGTTGCATCGGTTGAGTTAACTCGTGCAATGAAAGGCACTGGAGCAGAAGCTGAGAAAAAGTAAATAACTGAGCCCGCATCAAAAGGTGTGGGCTTTTTAAACCTAAATTAATTTACTGATTTGCAGGCAAAACAGCCATATTGTTCATTTTGTGGTAAAAGCAAAAAAGAAGTAAGTTTATTACTTTCAGGAATAGACGCACATATTTGCGACTCATGTATAACCAGAGCAGGTGATATTCTTATTCAAGAATTAGGCCAAACTAAGCCGGAAGTTAAAAATGCTAAGAGTGGTGCTGCAACGCCTCGTCACATTAAACTGCTCAAACCGCAAGAAATCAAAAATCATCTTGATAAATATATCATTGGGCAACATAATGCTAAAAAAGTATTAAGTGTAGCTGTTTATAATCACTATAAACGCATATTGCAACCCCAATTAAACGATGGTGATGATATAAACATTGAAAAGTCAAATATGATAATGGTAGGGGAAACCGGAACCGGCAAAACGTATTTGGCCAAAACAATTGCTAAAATACTTGATGTACCATTTTGCATAGCGGATGCCACTGTAGTAACTGAAGCCGGATATGTGGGTGAAGACGTAGAAAGTATACTGACACGCTTACTAATGTCGGCTAACGGCAATGTAGAAGATGCACAAAGAGGCATTGTATATATTGATGAAATTGATAAAATTGCCCGTAAAGGCGATAATCCAAGTATAACTCGCGATGTAAGTGGGGAAGGGGTGCAGCAGGCACTACTCAAATTACTTGAAGGAACGGTAGCAAATGTGCCTCCTGCAGGCGGTCGCAAACATCCGGATCAAAAATATATTCAGGTAAATACCGAAAACATACTTTTCATTTGTGGAGGGGCATTTGATGGTATTGATAAAATTATTTCAAGCAGATTAAACACCCAACCATTAGGATTTACTTCTGGCAAAAAAGGTGTAGTACCCGAAAAACACGAATTATTAGAGCATGTTACTTCAATGGATATCAAATCATTTGGTTTGATACCGGAGTTGATAGGTCGACTGCCGGTAGTTACCAGCTTAAAACCACTTGACAAAACCGCTTTAAAGGATATTCTTACAGTTCCAAAAAATGCACTGGTTAAACAATATCAAAAATTATTTCAAATTGAAGGAATTCAATTAGAATTTGAAGAAGAAGTCCTTGATTATATTGTTGAACACGCGCTTGAATACAAATTGGGTGCCAGAGGATTGCGGTCAATATGTGAAACTATCATGACAGATGCTATGTTTGAAATGCCTTCTTTGCAGATAGATAAGTTTACAGTAACATTGGATTATGCCAAGGAAAAGTTTGAACATTCTGTCTTTAAAACATTAAAAGTTGCTTAAGATTCCAATAGACTTTGTCAATCCGAAAGAATTTGATTTATATTGCAGTTCAGTATGGCTCTGCATCATTGCATAATTTAGATAATGAGAGAAATTAACTATCCTAAATACGAACTTGGGCTTCAACTTTCAAAGGAGCAAATAGATTTTTTTGAAGATAATGGCTTTTTGCACTTTCCCAACTTTATCACACAAGAAAAAGTTAAGGAGATCCATTCAGAAATGGATGCTATTCAAAAAAAATGGTTGGCAGATAAAGTGGAAAGAATCAATGGAGTACCTATTAAATTTGGTGCTGATGTGGATGGTTCTCCAATAGTTCAACGTTTTGCATTTGCATCTATATACAGTAACGTACTGCATGAATTGTTAAAGGACAAAAGATTTGAAGCTTTGTTCCCATTACTTGGTAAAAAAGTTCAAAATGCCCGAGTTGGAGAATATGAAAAAGACGGTTTGGTAATCAATCATTATATTAATACCGTTCATTCCAAATTTTCGCAAATGGGATGGCACACAGACAGCTTGCGTGATGTATTTTATGGCAAAAAAATTATGCCAATGCTTAATGTAGGCATACACTTGGACAATTTCTCATACGAAAAAGGGGGATTAAGATTGATTCCTGGTACACACAAACAATCGTTAAAAGAACTGCTGTTCCGCAAAAAATACTTTTTGGATTATGAACCGGATCCTGAAGAAATAGGATTTGATGTGAAAGCCGGTGACTTGACCGTTCATGATGGAAGATTATGGCACAGAGTGGCCGTATCCAATGTGGAAGGTGAAGAAAGCAGAAGAAGAGTAATGTATGTACCATTCATTACCGGCAAATTCAAACCTCGTAACGAAAAGAGCCAACCTCGTTTGTACCAAAGATTCATGTATTTGTTGAAGTAGCACTTCGATAAATACCGCCTTTGTTGGTATTCATCACCAAAAAACCTAAAATTGCTCTATTTATTTGCACCGTACAGGGCAAATAAGTTTTACGTTTTATGGATCAAAGAATGTTTAATTTTGCCCGTGTCAAAGACACTTTCTTCATATCAAATCCGTAGAGCCGCTAATGCTAACTCTACGGATAGTAAAGGTTTATATATACAGCAGTGCCAGAAATTATGCAAATTTGAGTAGTAGATTCCTTCCTTGTTGGTGTTCCCAACTCGCCTTTGCTGTGTCTTTTGACCAGCAAACAAACTAAATTGCTACGAAATGATTAACTGCTTGTTGGTCAAAATAAGACCAACAAGGGCGGAAACCTTATTCGTTTCATTGTAGCCAATTTTTATGGTCATCTTACGGAATTTTTTTATTCATTTTGCATAAATTTACAATCAAAATCATTTTTGGTGAATGCCCGTTTAATAGTATTTTCATATCAAAATCATTCGTTGAAGATTACATGAAGGAAAAGCTCAAAAAAATCATTAATAAGAAAAAGTTAACCAACTTAATTGTTGGCGAATTGGTGGGTAGGTTTGCCGGTTTTGCAGTTGCCATGTGGACGACAAAAATGTTTTCCAAAGTTGTGTATGAGAAAAAAGACATCAATAACCTGTATGGGTTGTTGGGTCGAAAAAAAATGGTGGTCAACACCACTCCTGAATGGCTTCAATGGCTATTGGGTGCCATAGTTGGTTTTTTGGTTTTGGAACTTGTAGATTATATAATTGAACAAAAAATTTACTTAAAATTATATTACAAAATTATTAATAAAGCGTATCCTGAACCTAAGGAAGAAATAAATACCGGTGAAAATACGAAAAATGAACTATTACCACCATCCCTTTAGGGCGTCATATAGACTGTTATATTTTTCAAAAGTGGTATTATAGTTGTTTTTTGGATTGGGGGTGTACGTTTTATTGGTTTTGACAGCCTTATTGCTTGCTTCCTCAAAGTTTGAAAATACACTTGAACCAACCCCAGCAATCAATGCAGCTCCGAATGCAGGTGCTTCATCTAAATCAATTGTGCGGATAGGTATCCCCGACATATCTGCTTTAATCTGATTCCACAAATCACTTTTGGCACCTCCGCCTAGAGCTCTTATTTCTTTAATTTCAATGCCTGATTTTTTTACGCTTTCAATATTTTTAGTAATCATTGCGGCCACTGATTCGAGTAAGGCTCTAACAAAGTGTCCTTTACCCATGTGCAAGGCAATACCTGCATATACACCACGACAATTGTTGTTGAACTCAGGCGATCCTGCTCCTGCCAGGTGAGGAAGCATTATCAGTCCTTCACTGCCGGGTGGTATTTTTTCGGCTAATCGGGTAAGATGGTCATATACATTAGTGTTGTTTTCTATGGCTTGCACAATTTCATCAGTGCCAAATACCTCTTTGAACCACTTCAAAGCCATGCCCGCAGTTTGTCCGTATGGTAATAAAAAATAAAGTCCTTCGATAGGGTGAATCTGACAGGGTAAATTGAGTGAAATATCAAGCACAGGTTGGTTAGTAGTAACCACCATAGCCATAGACGAACCGGTAGTTTCAGTTACTTGTCCGGCAGAGATATTTCCTGCGCCTATGGCTCCGGCTGCATGGTCGTAAGCTCCAGCAATGATTTTTGGTTGTTGGTTGTTGGTTGTTGATTTTTGATTGGTTTCAATTGCTGTGCCTGAAGGAACAATTTCGGGTAAATGGTGTTCGGATATTTGAAGGTAATCCAGCATTTGGGGCCACCATTTTTTGGAATGTATGTCTAGGTAAAGGGTGGATGAACACACTGAAGGTTCAGTTACGAATCTGCCTGTGAGTTTGAATATAATGTAATCTTCCACCATCAGAAACTTATGTATCTTTTGGAAGATTTGGTGTTCGTTTTTTCTCAACCAAGCAATTTTGGTAGCCGGCCAAGTAGGTACTACTTCGGGTTGACCGGTAGTTTGGAAAATAGACTCTCGGCCAAAATGGTTTTCAATTTCTTTGGCCTCAATCCCGGATCGGTTATCGAGCCAAACAATTGCATTGCGCAAAGGAATGCCATCCGAGTCAACACAAATTAAAGTTTCGGCCTGACTTGAAAAGGATATACCTACAATTGACTCATTTTCAAATTTTTCGGATAATTCTTTAATGATGGATTGTGTATTATTCCAATAAATGTCGGGGTGTACTTCACAAATATCGGGACTGGGTGTGTGCAAGTCATATTCTCTGAATGCGCTATGCAATACAGTGCCTTGGTCATTAATCAAAACCCCCTTTGTGGCAGATGTGCCTAAATCAATACCAATCAAGTATTTGTCTGCCATATGTTATTTCCAATATTTTGAAATTAAAGCAATTAATTCATCGTGTACATTTCCTGCTGCTACAATTTCGGAGGCATCCCAAAAACCATTCCCATTTCTAAAATCAGAAATAAACCCTCCAGCTTCTTTTACTATTAATATTCCCGGTCCAATATCCCAAATGAACACCGCATATTCAAAATAAGCATCTGCAACACCCGATGCCACCATTGCCATATCAATAGCTGCCGAACCTGTATGTCGGAAGCCATGTGCGGTGTTATTTACTTCCTTAAGTAACTCATAATAAGCATTTTCTTTTGTACCCATTTTGTATGGGAAGCCTTGCATCAATAATGATTTGCTAATGGCAGTATTTTGACTCACAAATATTTTACTGCCGTTAAGCCAAGCACCTCCGTTTTTCCAGGCATAATAGCACTGATCTGATTCAGGCAAATAAGTAACTCCTACCCAAACATCTTCTTTGGCCATAAGTGCCACATTTACCGCATATAATGGAAATCCATGTAAATAGTTGGTAGTACCATCTAAGGGGTCAAGAATCCAGTTGACTTCTTTTTTGCCTATGGTCGATGCATCTTCCTCTCCAATAAATCCGGCCTCTGGCAATAATTTGTGAAGTTGCTCCACAAGCATTATTTCTGCCTTTTTATCCACATACGACACCAAATTATTGTAGCCTTTGGTTTCGATTTTGGATGCATCGAAGTTGATTCGCTCATTGCGAATAAATTGCCCCACATTTTTGACAACTGAAATGGTTTGAGTTGTAAGAGAAGATAAATCCACGGCAAATAAATAAATTTTGAATGTTGAATGTTGAATGTTGAATGTTGAATTGTAAATAGCGAATTATAATTAATTATTAACACATCTCACCATTTCACAAGTCTCACATGTCTCACCATTTCACAAGTCTCACCATTTAAGGCCTCACACCAAATTATACTTTTTTACTGCGTCAGTAGCTTTCATACCCTTTTTCACCACCTCACATAAAGCAGCTTGGAAAGCAGCAGGGTCAGCAACTTGAATGGCGTTTCTTCCGAAAACTACACCTTTGCAGCCATCTTCAATTTCTTTTTGAGCAAGTTGAAGAGCTTCCAATTGCGTAGGTGTTTTTTCGGCACCAAGCCCAAATATAGGTAATGGATTGCTTTCAACTACTTTTTTGAAGTCATGGGTATGAAATGTTTTAATCATATCGGCACCTATTTCGGTTATTACTCTGCATGACGAATATACTTGTTCGTGCATTTGTGCGGGTGTTAGTTTACCAAAACTTACCGGGAAAAATTCGCCAATTACGGGGATACCTAATTTTTCAGCTTCGTTCATTAATGCAGAATACACAGCCACATTTTGAGTGTCCACGTTTTCATCACCGGTTCCAATAGTTAACGATATAAGCACTATTTCTGCACCATTAGCTACAGCCTGATCTATTTGTTGTAAGGCAACAGTAACTGCACGGTTGTAATTCCAGTGGAAGCAATAAATCGTACTCCAATTAATACGCACAATAGGCATAGGAGCACCTTTATAATTAAAGGCATGACGTGTATGACGCAACATACCCGGACTTAATAGTACGCCATCAACACATGGGTTAATTTTTTCAGCTGTTTTAGTTAAGTCAATCATACCTGGAATAGGTCCATCAAAAAGACCATGGTCAAAAGCAACAATAACTGCATTTTCCCCTTTACTGAATAGTTTCTCGATTTTGAGTTGTTTTCCGTTCATTTAAATTATGTTTATATATGTTTGTTTAATATGTTTAATATTGTTCAAAATTAAATAAAACAATCAATAATACAAAATAATAATAAAAAAATGTAAAATAATTTGTTTGATAATGTTTGTTTTGTAAATTTGAAACATCATTCATTAATTATATGCAAGGCGAAGAAAGAAAGCGAGCAATATTAAATAAGGTTCAAGAATCTAAATCTGTAGAAGTAGAAGATCTTGCGATTGAGTTTAATGTGTCAACTATGACCATTCGTAGGGATTTGGCTGAGTTGGATAAAAAAGGACTTTTAGTAAGAACACATGGAGGCGCGTTAAAAACCGAGAACGAAATTAATGTGTTTTCGAACTTTGATTTGAGAATTGGGGATAATAAAGAAAAGAAAATCGAGATATGTAAAATTGCTGCCAGATTCATTCAGGATAATGATATATTGTTTTTGGACTGTGGAAGTACATTATTTCACTTAAGCACTTTAATGGGTAATTTCAAAAACCTTCGAGTGATCACCAATTCACTACCAATTGTTTCGGAACTATTGAACTATCCCAATATTAAAGTGAATTTGATTGGTGGTGAGATGGACCCAAACCGAAAAGCTACTTATGGAAGAATTTCTTCTGAAAATATTCAGGAGTATCATGCCACCAAAGCATTTGTGGGTGCGGATGGCGTCTCTATTACTGGTGGAATTAGTTCATATGATGAAAAAGAAAGCACCATTACTAAGTCATTTATTGCCAATGCAGACAAAGTCTTTCTGCTATGCGATTCAACAAAATTGGAGAAAAATTCATTCGTGAAGTTTGCATCAATTCAAAATATTGACTGCCTTATTACCGATTCTAAGGCATCGAAAGAGCATATTTCATTGTATGCAAATAATAATATCAAAATAGTTTATTCATAATGGTATTTGCAGGAAATAATTATGATTTGTTTTTCTTCAACTTTATAAATAAGTCGATGTTCGTCTGTAATTCTTCGAGACCAAAGACCTTTAAGATTATGTTTCAAAGGTTCAGGTTTTCCGATGCCTTCAAACGGGCTTTTTTTTATTTCTTTGATAAGCTTAAGAATTTTAGAAGCAATTTTTCTATCAACCAAAACCCACTCTTCCAATTGGTTAAGTGCCAAATCTTCAAATATTGCGGTCATAAATCTATGCCTCTTTCCCTTGCAAAATTTTCTATATCTACCTCTATTAACTTAGCAGTGCCGTTATCAATCTTTTCAATAGCATCTAATAAATGCTTAGCATTTGCAGGGTTCGACAGCAAATATTCGGTTGTGTCCATTTCTTCTTCCACATTGACACGCACATTTTTATCGCCATACATGGTTTTGATAGCACTTAAAAAATTTTCGTCCAATTCATTTGCTTTGCCAGTGAATGTTAAGTCCATATCATTTAGAAATTACATACACAAATTTAACCATAATATAACTCTTTTCAAAGCAAATAGCAATCCAACAATTATTCAATATTTAGCATTCAAAATTTAACATTTACTAATATGTACGAAACACTCACAATACCAGATTTAAAAAATAGACATTCCGGTTTTCCTGCTGAAGACAAAAACTGGTGGAAGGAATCGGCACAGGGATTACCACACTTAATCACTGAATTGCCCGGTCCTAAGTCCAAAGTGACACATGCCAATGCTGCCAAATATATGAAAGGGCTAAGCTCACAAGTAACCTTATTTCCGGTTGCATTTGACAAAGGATATGGTGTGATGTTGCAAGATGTGGATGGAAATAAATACTTGGATTTCAGCTCAGGAATATATGTTACTTCTTTGGGGCATTGTCATCCTAAAATATCGGAAGCCGTTTCATATTATGCCAAAACGTTAATGAACTGTCATGATTTTTCTACCACAGTAAAAGAAATATTATTGGAGAAAATGGCCTCCGTACTTCCAAAAGGACTTAATCAGGTGCAATTGTATTCGGATGGAACGGCTGCTGTTGAAGCAGGGTTAAGAGCATGTCGTGCCATCAATGGTAAACATGAATTTCTGGGATTTTTCAGAGATTTTCATGGCAAAACCATGGGTGCAGTAAGTGCCGCACAAATGATTAGAGGAGACGTATTCAGCTACGGTCCAACACGTGCCCCCGGTTTCTATATGATGCCAAAACCGGATCCATACAGACCGTTGTTCAAAAAAGCAGATGGAACTATCGATACAGATGCGTATATCGCTTTCTACGATGAGTTTTTCAGAGAGTCGACAGTTGGGAATGTAACCGCGGTGATATTGGAACCGGTACAAGGATGGGCAGGATCTATATTTGCTCCGGATGATTTCATTCCTAAATTAAGAAAATGGTGTGATAAGAAAGGAATATTATTGTTTGCTGATGAGGTATTGGCAGGAATGGGACGTACAGGTGAATGGATGACCATGAATCACTACAATACCGTGCCTGATGTAATTACGTTTGGAAAATCATTTGGAAACGGATTCCCTGTAACAGCGATGGTTGTGAAGGAAGAATACGGAGATGCTATCAATAAAATATCCGCTTCCAGCTCTTATGGTGGTAACCCAATGGCTTGTGCTGCTGCGTTGGCATCTATTGAAGTGATTCAGGAAGAGCAATTACTTGAAAATGTGCGCAAAGTAGGGGCATATTTCATGAAGAGAATGAACGAAATGAAAGCAAAACACCCAATTATAGGTGATGTGAAAGGTAAAGGATTCTTATTAGGGATTGAGTTGGTGAAGGACAAAAATACAAAAGAGCCATTTGACGAAGCAGGCAAGTTGGTGTACCAAAAAGCATTCCGCAAAGGACTTGCATGGATTCCAGCCGGACACATATTGCGTATGTCGCCTCCATTGATTATGGATGAAGAATATGCCGAAAAAGGTCTTCAAATGATCGAGGAAAGCATTTGGGAGGTGGAAAAGGAATTTGGGTATGTGAATTGAAATGATTGAATTTTGAATGATTGAGTATTGAATATTAAAACCAATCAAAAATCAAATTAATGAAAGATATACAGTTTATTGAATCATGTAAGCTCAGAACCAAACAAATTGCTGTTCGTGTAATCAAATTAGTTCAAAAACTAGATAAAACTGATGAAGCAAAAATTATTGGAAAGCAAATTCTGCGATCTTCAACATCAGTTGGTGCAAATTATAGAGCTGCTTGCAGAGCTAGAAGTCAGGCCGAATATTATGCTAAAATCAGCATTGTAATAGAAGAGTTGGATGAAACGCTTTATTGGTTTGAGCTATTAATTGAAACTGGAATTGTAAAGGAAAATCAGCTTTCAGACTTAATAAATGAAAGTACAGAACTTTTAATGATATTCTCTAAATCCAGAAAAACTTTAAATGAATCATTAAAAAATACCTAATGAAACTAAATGTAAATTCTAATTCCTTATTCAATAATTCAATCATTCAGTACTCAATCATTTTCTTGTTCATAATTAATTCAGCCATGTCCCAACCCACCTCCACCATTCGTCTTGCCTGGAAAGAAATATTCATAGAGCAATCGGAAATAATGTATCAATCCAATACCATTACTGCCGAAAATTTCAAAAAAGACTGGGATATTAAGTCCGGTGAATGGAAAGTTGAGGATGGCTGGATGACCGGTAAAAATCCGGAAAACATGCCAGGGATGGTAGTTTCCAAAGGCGACTATTTTGGAAATGTAATGATTGAATTTGAAGCACGCAATGTATTGCCTAGCACCCACGACATTGATGTGATGTGGAACGGCACCTGGGACGACAAACTGAACAAACGAGGTATCGCTTATGTGGCAGGGGTTCAAGGTTGGTGGGAAGGAAAAGTAGGTATTGAGAAATCGCCTGAATACAAATTCCTGAGCGCCACCCAAATATTCAAGTATGAACCCGGTAAAATATACAAAATCATTGCTGGAAGCATTGATGGGCATTGTTTCATTGTGGTAGATGGCAAAATAGTATTGGAAACCACAGATCTGGATCCGATTGATGTAAGCAAAAACGGAAAAGTAGGTTTCGAAGCCTATGCAAGCTGGATACAGGTACGCAATGTGAAGGTTCGTAAAATCAACTGGAAACCTTTGAATTTGAGGTATGAGAAGCAGTTTTAAAGAGCAAATGATTGAATGATTGAATTTTGAATGATTGAATAAAAACCAGTGTTTGGATATGTTTAGATTTATTTGATTTTAGCTAAAGACCTCGTGAATTTTAAATGAAATTTTAATGGACAGCATTACAAGCAAATTGCACACATTTATTCAATCATTGAATCATTCAAAACTCAATCATTAAAATTATGAAGGATATAGAATTTATAGAATCCTGTAAAAAAAGAACTAAGGACATTGCAATTAGAATCATAAATCTTGTTCAAAAAATAAATAAAAATGATGAATCAAGAATAATTTCAAAGCATCTTTTAAGATGTGCAACTTCTGTAGGTGCAAATTACAGAGCAGCTTGCCGAGCAAGAAGTCAAGCAGAATACTATTCCAAAATTAGTATTGTAATAGAAGAATTAGATGAAACTCTTTTTTGGATGGAATTACTAATTGAATCAGGGATAGTTAAGGAAAATATGCTGGTTGACTTAATGAAAGAGTGCAATGAACTACTTAAGATTTTCGCAAAATCTCGAAAAACATTAAATGAAAAATTCACTAAAAATTGATTCAATCATTCAAAACTCTATCATTCTACTATGAAAAGAAGAAATTTTATCTCTGCAACTACTGCACTATCTGCACTTTCGGTATCGGGTTTTGCATCTTCATCATCTATAGCACAAACGGATTCGAAACGCTTCCAATCAGGCAAAAGCCCTTGGCCTATTTGTTTGGACACTGCAACCATAAAACCTGCGGATGGTCTATTGAAAAAAGTAGAAATAGCTGCTGCTGCCGGATATGATGCCATCGAACCATGGGATTGGGAATTGGAAGAATATGAGAAGAAAAACGGAAAAGGAAGCCTCAAAGAATTAGCGAAAATCATTCAATCAAAAGGACTTTTTGTGCCTAGCATGATTGGACTTTGGGGATGTCTGCAACCCACCAAAGAATTGTTTGAAAAGAATTTACCTGCCACACGCAACCGTATGCGTATGGCAGCGGAGATTGGTTGTGCGCATGTACAAGCGATACCTAACGAAATCGGAGCGAATTTCGATGCTGTTTTTGCTGCCAAATGCTATCGTCAGTTGTTAGAAATAGGAATAAATGAGTTTGGGATTATTCCTTCTTTGGTTTTTGTAAAATATTTCCCTCTCAAAACGATGGGACAAGCTGCACAAGTGGCACTGGACGCTGATCATCCCAAAGCTAAAATCATTCCCGATGTGTTTCATATGTACATTAGTGAAGGGAATTTTGAAGGATTGAAATTGTTAAATGGAAGTATTCATGCCATTTTTCAATTCAACGATGCCCCCAAAAACATGAAAAGAGAAGACATGGGTGACAAAGACCGCGTTTTCCCAGGAGATGGAATTCTGCCCCTGACAACCATACTTAAAGACTTAAAAGCAAGTGGCTTTAAAGGATGTGTTTCGTTGGAATTATACAACGAAGAATATTACAAACAGGACCTGTTGCAAGTGGCTAAAACGGGATTGCAAAAAACATTAGAAGTAATTCAAAAAGCAGGTGTCTAACTAGAAAAAATATCCATGAAAAAAACTATGCGCTACGCTTCTCTATTTCACACTCTTTCGATGATCCTAGTCGTAGGTTTATTGATTTTTTCTTGTTCCCAAAAGAAGCAAGATAAAGACTCAAGCAATCCCATAGTACTTGAAAATCAAAAAGAAGGAACCACCGATTGGCTCATTAAAGTTGCTTATGACAGCACCGGTTTTAAACCGGACGAACATATATTTAGAAGACGTAAGGCTATTGAAGCATTTTGCTCTCAAGCATATTATGTACCGGGCGATACGTTGAAAATTTTTATCAGTACTGATCCGGCTTCTGACTATAGTTTACAAATATTTCGAATGGGTTACTATCAGGGTAAAGGAGGTAGACTTATTGAAAGTTCAGGCACCTCCACCGGTATCACCCAATCAATGCCCGATATTGATCCAAAAACAAATCTACTT
This sequence comes from Bacteroidota bacterium, assembly GCA_033763735.1. GTDB lineage: Bacteria > Bacteroidota > Bacteroidia > Cytophagales > UBA9547 > JANRJY01. Next base: position 31,214 of record JANRJY010000069.1, read on the forward strand.
GAATGCAAATGGGCGCTTTCTTATTCCAAAATTATCCCTACTAATTGGCTAAGTGGTGTTTATCTAGGTAAACTTACCTCATTGAAGGACAGCAGTCAATCCTATTGCATTTTCATTATTCAGGATGGACGCAAAGCAGATATAAATTTCCAATGTTCGGACTTGACCTGGCAAGCATACAATCGTTGGCCCTATTGGCATAGCATGTACGATGAGGGTCATAATCCATGGGTAAATACCAACGGTGCTGTTATAAGTTTTGACAGACCTTATGCCCTCTATACCAATGGACTTCCAACAGACTTCAGTCCACTGACTAATGGGAGTGGAGAATTTCTGAGATGGGAATTTCCATTGAGTTTCTGGTTAGAAAAAGAAGGATACGATGTTACCTATACCTCCAATATTAATACCCAATCACTCACTCATAACTTACTCAATACCAAAATATTTCTATCAGTAGCGCATGATGAATACTGGACACCTCAAATGTATGCTAATGTTAAAAATGCGAGAGACAATGGGCTTAACTTATTCTTCCTAAGCGGAAACTCACTTGATGGAACTGTTTACTTAATACCATCGACTGATGGACGCCCCAATCGCATTACTGGACGACTTCCTCAGCGTGAATTTGATAATGAGCAACACCTCATGGGAGCATCCTCCTATGGCGTAGGATATACTGATTGGGTAGTAAAAAATGCTAATCATTGGATATATGAAGGAACAGGGCTTAAAGACAACGATACAATCAAAGACTTGGTAGGATGGGAATACCATGGCTTGCCTCTGACAGACTCATTTAATATTCAGGTATTGGCACAATCAGCCATAAAACCCAATGTTTATAAGGCAGCAGATGCTCTGGACCATGCAGCTACAATTTATACACTGAGCGGTGGAAATTTTGTATTCAATGCCGGCTCATGCTGGTGGCCTTTGGCAATAGATTCACCTCCCGGCAAACAAAATCCAGTGAATAACCAAGGAGAAAGAGGAAAAACCACCTTGGACTTTTCCAAACCCAATGGGTATGTGCAACAAATGACAAAAAATCTGATTAGTAAAGCGTTGAAAAAATAATATGTTAATCTCATCTACAGGTAACTAATTCATGAAAATATGAAACGAAGAAATTTTTCTAAAAATGCTTTAACCGCAGTATTTGGAGCAACTGCTCTATCAGCAGCTGCAAAATCCGACAAAAAAACTGCTATTAATAGCAAAAAGGCATCGGTAAATATTATAGAATATGGTGCATTGGCTGATGGTAAGACCGTAAATACAAAAGCAATTCAAAAAGCAATTGATGACATGGCAGCAGAAGGAGGTGGAGTTATTAATATTCCTGCCGGAACATTTGTATCCGGATGCATCCAGCTCAAATCCAATATCACCTTGGATATCGCTCCGGGAGGTGTGCTTTATGCTTCCGGAAATATCGATGATTTTCCTGTAATCAAGCAAGATTACGAGCTTACAGACACACACGGCAGACATTTAATCTATGCATCAAGAGCACAAAATGTATGTATTCGTGGAGGGGGAATCATCTATGGAAATGGACCCGCATTTTGGGAGCCCATTATACCAAACACGTGGGTAAGAGCGAAGGAAAAAAGAGTACAACCGTTTTTGAAGTTTGACTATTGCACCAATTTCCGCATGGAAAATGTAACATTGGAAAATTCTCCGGGATGGACATGCAACCTCTACCTGTGCGATTATATTTGGATCAATCGCGTACAAATAAAAGACAATGAATATGGCCCAAACAATGACGGTTTTGATTTGGTAGGTTGCAGAGATGTAGTTATCAGCGATTGCCACATCGATTGTAGTGACGATGCCATTTGTTTTAAATCCACCAAAGGAAGTCGTTCCTGCGAACGAATCGTAGTGACCAACTGTATCATCCGTACCAAATGCGCTGCATTTAGAATTGGTGCAGAAACTTGGTATGATATGAAACAAATTACATTTTCAAATTCTGTTGTATATGAAAGTAGCAGAGCCATCGATATTGCCAACTACGATGGTGGAAATGTAGAAGATATTATGGTTTCTAACATTGTATGCGATTCAAACTCCGGAAATCCAATGAACCGACTCATTCACTTGGAGTTATTAAAGAGCCGTGGAGATTGGGGTGGTAATGTAGCCGGACCGGTAGGCAAAATGCGCAGAATCACCATTTCCAATATATCGATGATCTCTGATGGCAGGATTTTACTAACTGCAGCAGATGGTGGAATCTTGGAAAACATCACCTTACGTGATATTTTTATCACCCATCCCTGGATAGAAGATCCCGTTGCTGTTAAAGACAAATCAGATCAACTACAAGCATCAAACAATAACCCTGTGGCGCGTATTGCTCGCGCATCTGTAGTGGTAGAAAATGCTAAAAATTTGTTCATCGACAATATCAATATCACTTGGCCAACAGGCAAAATACCTGCCGATTTCAAACCTAAATATGAAAACGGAGAACTTCTATTCGACCCTGTAAAACGAGGAGATAAAAGTGCAGATTTTCATGCTTTCTGGGGTAACGGTATTGAAAATGCCCTAATTAACATACCGTTCGCCACTGCCTCCAAAGAAGGAATGCCTAAGACAGTAATCACAAATAGCAAAAACGTGAAAGAAAATTAATTTAAATCAATTATTTATGTTGCACTTATAAACCCTCAACCAATACCTTTAATGAAAAAATACAATTCATTTTTAATTATACTTATATTTTTTTCCATAGTTGTAAAAGCACAAAGCAAATGGATTACTGCATCTGATTTTGTTTCGCAACAGGAGGCATATATTTCCTTCAAAAAACAATCCAATATTGATATAATCCCCAAAAATTTAATTATAAAAATAGCCGCAGAAACACATTATTGGCTTTGGATAAATGATTCATTGCTGGTTCGAAATGGAGGTTTATTGCATCCTACTTGCCCTAATTGTATTAATTACGACGAAGTAAATATAAGTCCTTATTTGCGCAAAGGAACAAATATCATAGCTGTATTATTATACTATTCAAAAAGAATAAGCGCCAACCATATTCCCCAATTGCAACCTTTATTAAAAATGGATGGTTTCCCCTTCAACACCGACTGCACTTGGAAAGCATGGACTAATAAAAGCTATTTTAAAGTAAATGATGCAATTACAAATTACAGGCATGCCGTTTTAAATATTGGATACAATGCTTCAAAATCAACCAATTGGCAATCTGGTGATTACAACGATTATTTTACACCCAATGCCATAGAAGTCAACCCTTCAATATCGCTGATTCCACGTACTGTTCCCATGTTCTTTTATAGTGATTTAATGAATTTTGACTCGCTCACATTTCAAAAAGATACTATAGTTGCTTCCTTGCCTAATAACATGCAATTTGTGCCTGTATTCGAAATTGAAGCTCAAAAATCTGGTGACACAATACAAGTGTTTTCAGAAACCTACAGCCTTGGCAATAAGCGACATCACAATAGTATAAAACTATTTTACATTACTAAAAAGGGGTTGCAATCATTTGAAATGCCCCATTGGATATCGGGTGAAAAAGCCGTAATGGTTTTGAACCCAAAAATTAAAGTTAGAAGATTTGAATATAGAAAAACAGGGTTGGATGCTTTTAATAATGCCTTTTTTTCTTGCAAAAACAAACAGCTAAACACACTTTGGGATAAGTCCAAACGTACTTTGGATGTTTGCACGCGTGATGTATTTATGGATTGCCCCGACAGAGAACGAACTCAATATGCCGGTGATGTGGCTAATATGATGATGCAATGTTTTTATGCAGCAGATTCCCAAGTAATACAATTAATTAAAAAGACATTAATTGGGCTAGCCAAATGGCAAAAAACCGACTCTATTTTTGTAATGCCATATGGAGGCAATTTTCAAGAAGAAATGCCATTGCAATTACTATATCTGACTGGTTATCAAGGAATTTACCAATACCTTTTACATTCAGGTGATATAAATACCATTCGTACTATTTATCCTTCAATTAAAAAATATCATGAACTATGGAAAGTACAACCTAATGGACTGGTATTGGCTCGCAAAAATGATTGGTATTGGTCGGATTGGGGCACAAATATCGATGAATATACAATGGAAAATATGCTATATGCAGGTGCATTGAAAAGCGATGCGCAATTGGCACTCCAATTAGGCTATCTATCAGAATATGAAAAATATACAAAGCAATATGAAGCATTAAAATTGGCAATAAAAGCATCCCTGTGGGATGGACAAGGTTTTAAATCGCCCAATTTCAAAGGTACTTATGACGATAGAGTGAATGCTCTAGCAGTGGTAATGGGAATTGCTGATTCCACACAATATTCTAAAATAAATAATATTTTCAAATCTTCTGTGTATGCAAGTCCTTATATGGAACGCAATATACTGGAAGCGCTTTTTCAAATGGGATACTCCAAAGAGGCCGTTGAGCGAATGCTGCTTCGGTACAATCCCATGATTCAATCAAAAAACACAACCCTTTGGGAGCTTTGGACATATAATAATCCACAAAAAACCACAGCAACATATAATCACGGTTGGTCAGCCGCTCCTGCACATATATTACCTATGTATATAGGGGGATTGAGACCTACAAGTTTGGGTTTTAAATCCTTTCAAATAAAACCGGATACCACATTTTCAAATGCTCTTACATATGCCATTCAATCAAAATATGGAATAATACACGTTCATTCTGATTTTGAAGATTGGCAATATCTGCTCGAAGTTCAAATACCTAAAGGTACAGAAGCCAATATTTGTATACCCAAAAAATATTATAAAAATATGCTTAAAGTGAATGGTAATGTTGTGATGAACACCATGAACAGACGTAACATGATGTATTTAAAACTTAATAAGATAAACGAAATCAAAGATTATTATTCAATAATACTGCCAGAAGGAAATTGGCTCATTGAAGTATTCTAAAAAAAGTTCTAACTCACTAATTCACCAACCCAGTCCCTCACATGTCTCATATCTCACATTCTCTCAAAGCTGGTTACGTAGCTTTCGGAACACAGTTTTACGAACCTAAGAACCTTATTGATATTTCTGCCAGAGCGGAAAAACAACTCAAGGATGCTGGGTTGGAATTATTGCATGCCGGAGTCGTTTATGGAGAAACGGAATTGCCAACAAAGGCGATAGAATCTCTAAAAAAGCAAGAATTCGATTTTCTTTTTGTAAATATTGTTAATTGGATTGATACCCGAGGCGTCTTCAGAGTACTCCATGAATTCAGAAATGTACCGATGATTCTCTATTCATTTGGTGGATTTACCGCCAAAGAAGGGGAATTCGGATACAAAGCCGGTACCTTGATTTCTCCCGCTGCAGGAGCAGGATCTACCTCTCTTCGCTATACGATGGAACAATGGGGCATCAAATTCAGCTATTTATTCAACGGACCTGACCAGCCGATGGATATCAAAGGAATATTGAATTTTGCAAAGGCAGCACATGTGGCCAAAAAATTAAAACACGCTCGTTTGGGTATGTTTGGGTTCAATGATATGGGGTTATATTCTACCAGTTATAACCCTACCCGTATGCGTGATCAATTAGGCATTGAAGTAGAAAGTGTAGATCTGCTCCAATTAAAAAACAAAATGGAAAGCATTCCGGATGCGGAAGTAAGAGCAGAAACTGCCCGTGTATCCAAAGACTGGGAATATCCTCTGGGAAATCCACAACCGGAAACCATCGAAAAAGCAGTGCGCATGTATATGGCTACTGTCAAAATTTGTGAAGAAAAAGGCTTCGATGCGGTTTCATACAAATGTGTAGAAGGTGTCGATCAGGAAATGGGGTTGGTGCATGCTATTCCTGCCAGCTTAGTCAACAGTGCCGGTTACCCTTATATCGATGAAAATGATTTGGGAAATCTGGCGGCAGAACTTATGTTAAAATGGCTAACCAACCAACAAACGATGTTCATTGAACATTACGAACACCATCCGGAATATATTTTGCTAGGGGAAGATGGCTATTGTCCTTTTGATTTTGTAGAGGGTAAAGTGCAAATTAAAAAAATTTCCACGGTGCTTTTGGAAGGTATTGTACAGTGCAGCAACATGAAAAAAGGACGCTATACTATGGCTTGTCTGCAAGAAAATTATGATGGCTATCAAATGCAAATTGTGACAGGAGAAGGCAAAGAACGCCCACAATGGGTAGAAATGGGTGTGCCATTACCTAGCTGGCCTAGCATTAAATTTTATCCGGATATTACGGTTAGACAAGTATTGGACAAAGTGCAGTCTCAGCATTACGCATGCGTAATGGGTGATCACGCGGATGTTTTAAAAGAATTATGTAAGTTGTTAGGAATAAAAATTTTATAATTTTGTCTAAACAAAAATTACATATAAAATGAAAAAATCGTGTTTTAGCTATATTTATTTATTCATTGTTTTCAATTCGAGTTGTCTGTTAAGTCAGCCAAATGACCAGTTTAATAAAATCTTGGACCGCGTTATTAAAGCCAATAATGCAGTTTATAATGCATATTATATCTACAGTCAAAAAACAATTATGTCAGGTCAAGATGATTCAGTAAGCAATTTCAAAGGGGAGTGTTGGTTCGTAAAAGATTCATCGGACAAACTATTTAATGCCAGATTTCATACCAAGTTTATTGCCACTAATATGAACACCGAGTTTTATTATGATGGTCAAAAATCATATGAAATTAATCATGATAACAAAACTATCACAATAACTAATCCATTTGAATTTGAGTTGAATTTCCATAATCCATCAAAAACAAGAATGGCATCAATGCCTTTACGAGATGAATATATTGTTTCTAACTTTATTCAAAATCAATTTTCTAAGAATATTGTTGGAGTTTGGATTAACGAAGATGATAAATTTTATGCGCTTCGCTCACTATCAAAAGATACTGTTTTTGGGGAATGTGAATACGAAATTAAAGTAGATAAGAAGACCTTTCTAATTAATGAGTTTTTAATAAAATGGAACAGTTTTGGCAACATTATGTTGAATAAAATAAGCGTTTCATTTGTTTCTATAAATCAGAAGAATGTTGAGCAGAAAACTCGATTTATAAAGAGTAGTTTTCCCTCATATCAATCCATCAATTACAAGGACCCTTCATTGTCACAAAATACAGTTGTCAAAAAATACAACAAAGGAAGCGTGATTGACACAGTATACCTCAAAAAGGTATTAGGAATACAAGGAGTTAATAAAAATTATTTGTTATTAGATTTTTGGGAAGTGTGGTGTGGTCCATGCATTACTGCTTTTCCTAAAGTCAATAATCTAAAGGAAAAATATAAATCAAAAAACTTAGAAATATTTGGGGTAACTACTGGATTGAAGTCAAAAGTTCAAAAAATAATTGATGATGGAAAAATTAAATACAGAAATAGAATTGTGGACAAATCAGTTCACAATGAACTTGAAGTGAGAGGCTTTCCTACCTACATTCTCGTATCACCTGACGGTAAAATTATAGAATATTCAGAAGGAGACATAGATCCAATTGAAGCTTCTCTTACAAAGATTTTCAATCAATAATACGAATGATAATTTCAGATTATTTAATTTCAAGAATCAATTTAATATTGAGATTTGACAACTTTTTAAAAGTTGTCAAATCTATTGTGAATAAAAATTAAACATGGCTAAAACAATTCATTATTACACGTAACTTGAACCAGAATGCTTCTATCATATCTACAACAGAAGTGTAGATAGGAAACCTATGTTTCACAATTCAGGTAATTATGTTTATTTCTTAAAAAAATATGATGAATACCTTTCTCCTGTATTGGATACGTATGCATATTGTTTGCTGGGCAATCATTTTCATTTATTAGTTCGCATTAAACCAATTTCAGATTTGACAACTTTTAAAAAGTTCGATCATTCGAAGTTACTAAATCTAACTGCTCATGATATAGTTAGCCATCAATTTCGCAAGTTTTTCCAATCCTATTCGATGGCTTTTAATAAGCAAAGCAACAGGATTGGCACACTCTTTCAAACACCATTCAAAAGAGCAGTAGTAAATAATGAGCAGCATTTTAATAATTTGGTGTATTACATTCACACCAATCCAAAGCGTCATGATTTGGTTGACGATTTTAAAGATTGGGAATGGAGTAGTTATGAAAGAATATTAATTGAAAAGCCAACTAAATTAAAAAAGAATGAAGTATTAAATTGGTTTGGGAACAAAAATGAATTTGTAAAATTCCATGGACAAAACCAGAAATTAGAATCAAATGACAAAATGTTTATTGAGGATGATGATTGATTTAGGATTTGACAACTTTCAAATCTCTGTAAACTTCAAAAAATAAAAATAGTGTAGCTTTGGGCTTTCATTCGTACAACAAATAATTATAAAAATGCAAAAAAAGTTATTCATTTTCTTCGTGACCGGATTAATATCCGTTTCATCCTTTGCCCAAAAAGTTTTGGACATTACTTCATTTGGAGCCATTGCTGATGGTAAAACGGTCAATACCAAAGCCATCCAAAAAGCAATTGACTCTTGTAGTAAGTTGGGTGGTGGTAAGGTGTATTTCCCCAAAGGTACATTCATTACCGGTGCGCTGAAACTCAAAAGTTATGTGAATTTAAATTTTGAAACAGGTGCTGTCCTGAAAGGTAGCTCCAATGTGGATGATTATAAATTGGATGGAATTACAAGAGGTATGTTTTATGGAGAAAATCTGACTGATGTAGCTATCACCGGGGAAGGAGAAATCAATGGAAATGCCGTAACTTTTTTCAACCCTTCAAAAATGCACACTTATATCGATTTTGATAAAAAATATGTGCGTCAAGGTCAAGCATTTTTTGATGCTTTGAAACCAACAGATGGACCAATGTTTTATGAAAAAAGACCGGATATGGTATGTGTAATCATGCACTCCGAAAATGTAAAATTGGAAGGTGTTCGATTTGTAGACGCACCAACCTGGACGATTCGTATTGGTGATTGCCAAAATGTAGTGGTGAATGGCATTTCTATACTTAATAATGTACTTGTACCCAATAGCGATGGAATTCACATTACCATATCGCGCAATGTAAGAGTATCCAATTGCAATGTAGAGGCGGGAGATGATGCACTAATCGTGAGTGGATTTGGAGACGAAATTAACATTGATAATGCATCGTATGGTACGGTTAAAAAAACCTATACCTATGGAAATAAAACCGGAATGGCCGAGAATATAGTAGTTACCAATTGCATATTGCGTTCATTCTCAGCAGGAATCAGGATTGGATATGGAAGAGGAAATATGCGTAACCTCATTTTTTCAAATATAGTTATTCATAACTCCAACAGGGGTATTTTGATGAACGCTCGCGAAAAGGGAAGTATCGAAAATGTAGTATTTGATAATTTCCTTGTGGAAACCAAACATCAAGGTGGTACTTGGTGGGGACGAGGAGAACCAATTCACATTTCTTCATTCCCTATTACCAAAGACTCAGTAAATGGTACCATCAAAGATATTAATTTCAAAAACTTCAAAATTAAGTCTGAAACAGGTATTGTAGTTTGGGCAAATGAAATGGGAAAGGTAAGTAACATAGGTTTCGATAACATCAATTTGCAAATCTCGAATGGTAAAAATGTCGCAGCATTTGGTGGAAATATTGATTTGCGTCCAACCCCTGACTTTGCAACGAATATTTTCAAAAGAGATCTTCCTGCTATTCTTTTCAATAACATCGATCAGGTACGTATGAATGCCGTTAATGCTAAATTTACAGGCACAGTACCCGATTTCTATACCAATGGATTAGAGGTTGTTAATAGCCAGAATTTCTCGATTACATTTAGCAATTTCTCCTCATCAGCTTCCAAATTTCCGGCTGCATTGGTGACCAAATCAAAAAATATCGATTTTAAAAATAATTCGGTTTTTGAAATTAAGACCTTAGATAAATAAAATTAATCTGATTTGTCAACTATTAGTAAGTGTCATGTTTTTTCTGATTTGTCAACTTTTTATAAGTTGACAAATCTCACCATCAAAAAGTATACTATATATGAAAATTAACGTTCTCGCATTTGTAGCAATTACTATCTTCATATTTGGATGTTCCAGAAAGCAAGAAACGAAAGTTGAAAGCACGAAAACTTCCTCTATTATAGTAAGCGAAAATGGTCATTATCTCCAAACTTCTGATGGAAAACCGTTTTTCTACTTGGGAGACACAGGTTGGGAATTGTTTCATAAGCTCGATAGAAATGAAGCAGAATTATATCTTGAAAACAGAAAACAACTTGGCTTCAACGTCATACAATGTGTGCTTTTGCCCGAAAGAGGACCATTAAATTCTCCAAATATATATGGTGACCAACCTTTAAATTCATCAACAGGGGTATTTTTACCCAATACAACAGAGGGAAATGATTTTGCTGATTCAGTTGCCTATGACTATTGGGATCACGTTGACTATATTATTAATTTAGCCGAAAAAAAGGGACTTTATGTTGGATTATTACCTTGTTGGGGCGATTACGTAACCCCTCGTTTTAGAGATTTAATCGTGTATGACGATACCCTCAAAGGGTATAATTACGGTCAATATTTAGGAAATAGATTCAAAGAAAACAAAAACATTATTTGGATACTTGGGGGCGATCGATTGCCAAATGAAAACTATTCCGGTTTATCAGTTTGGCGCAGTATGGCTGAAGGAATTACGGATGCTACTAATGGCGAAAATTCGCAGGATGGAAAAGCAAATTATGAAGCTACTTGCATGACCTACCATTGTTTTTACCCAAGTTCCATTTGGTTTGAAAACGACCCTTGGATTGATTTTCATATGTGGGGATCGTACCACGAAAAACGAAACATGGATAGGTCGTTTGAAATTCCTTACTACCAATGGCAGCTTAAAACTATGAAGCCTACCATCAATGGCGAACCTGCTTACGAACTTAGCGGAATCAATTACGACCCCGATGGAAAACTAGGTTTTTTCGATGATTTTGATGTGCGTCAGCAAGCTTATTGGTCGGTGTTTGCAGGGGCAATGGGGCATACATATGGATGCAGCTTGATTTGGATGTTTTATAAAAATGGCATTGACACACCCCGTGAATCTTTGAAAGGTCAAAACTGGCAAACGCAACTCACTGCCACAGGTGCAGGTCAAATGAAATATTTGAAGCAATTGATCGAAAGCAAATCCTTTTTTGACAGAGTGCCCGCACAAGAAATATTAGCTCAAAACCGCCATGATGAAGTAGGCCATTTGCAAGCAACAAAAGGCGATAATTATGCAATGGTATATATCCCCACAGGTAAAAAAGTCGGTATTGTGATGGGTAAAATCAAAGGTGAAAAAGTAAATGCCAAATGGTTTAATCCCAAAAATGGTTCTTACACAAATATTGGTACGTTCGACAACAAAGGTATTACAACTTTCGACCCACCCGGTGAGGAAATGAGAGGAAATGATTGGGTGTTGGAGTTAGTGGGTAATTGAATTAGAGGGTTAGAGAGTTAATGATTAAAAATAATTTCAATTTTATAAATAAAGGGTATACAAAATATATAATTCAATAACTCAGTCCATCACTAATTCACTCACATTATCTTTCTCACATGTCTCACATCTCACCTCTCAAATATTTCATTTTTCTTGTACTTTTTACTACGTCAACTTTTGCTGCAAATAATATCAATGCCCCTTTGGTTACTGCGCAGCCTGTTTTTGATGGCGATACTTCTGACAATGTTTGGAGTAATACCGATTGGAATAACATAGGAAATGTATGGATTCCATATAACAACATTATGCCTAGCAGTTTCACAACGGAAGCTGGGACGCAGGTAATTAGTGGAAGCAGTGATTTTTCAGGTCGATTCAAAGTATTATGGAATCAATCGCTTAATCGTTTGTTTTTTTTGGTCGAAATCACTGATGATGTGTTTGTTGATGGATATGTTTTCCCAAACACAGGTTATTCTAATTTTGATGTGCTTGAAGTTTTTATTGACGAAAACAAATCCGGTGGCAACCATTTGTTTGATGTGTCAGGTAATAATGCCGAAAATGCATTTGCATATCATATGATGGTAAACAAACCATCAGTTGGAGGCATGAATGCAAATATGACAGAAGCATGCGATTTGGCCGGTGTTTCATGGGGAAACTATACCGTTGTTGGCTACAAAAATCACTTTCCAGATTTTTCTTTCAGGAATAAAGGAAACAACAAATACATCTACGAATTTTCATTAAAGCTATATAACGACTCATTTTCAGGCAATAATCTGAATGCTTCAGAAGTGAGTCTGTCTCAAGGCAAAAACATTGGTTTGTCAATCGCCTATTGCGACAATGATGCCAATGATAATCAACGCGATAGTTTCATTGGATCCGTTACGGTAACCGGATCACAAAATAATGATTCATATCTGGACGCAAGTGTATTTGGAAGCCTGTCATTAACGGGTCCTGCGATGTTTTATCTGAGTGCCAATAACGCAACATATTCAATTAGTGAAGCAAGCTCAACTTGGCTCACAACTATTACTTCTAATCTCAATTGGTCAATCAATTCACCCAACTGGATATCTGCAAGTCCAAATTCAGGTATGTCAAATGGTGTTGTTACCATCACTGCCACTGCCAACATCGATACAACCAACAGGACAGGTGTTATTACCATTACTTCATCAAAAATGAATTATTTTATCACGGTCAATCAGAACAAAACGATAGTTGGCGTAACACCAACAAACACAACACCGGGAATTAATACATCGCCAGGTATCAATACAACGCCTGGAACTAATACATCACCGGGTATCAATACATCGGCAGGAACTAATACTGTATTGGGCATTACAGATAGCACCATCGAGCAATGGGACATTATGCCCAATCCCGCAAAAAATTATATCAAAATTAAATCCTCTTCTCAAACCGGATCATTTACAATTATAAATATTTATGGGGAAATAATGGACATTATATCTTTAACTGATTACACCATTATTCATGCCGTTGACCATTTGCCGAACGGACTATATTTTCTTTATAATCAGAAAAATAGAACTCCGAAAAGATTAATTGTTGACAAGAACTAATTTTAATAATTCAGTCACCTACCAACTCACTAATTCAGTAAATTGAACTAATCATGAACACATTTAATATTCAAAATTCAATCATTCAATTATTTATTCATTTACTCATTTTCACATTTACACATTCCCTTTCTTCTCAACCCACCTATGAACAATACGACCAAACAAAAGAAGGCATCCTAGTATTTCATCCCATTAAAACTGATTCTAAAGGGTATATAATTCCATGGTTTAGTTCAAGTACAGGAGTAGCATTGGAGCAGGCCATCATGTCCACTTGGAATTTCTGGTATACAATGCGCAGTGATCAAATAGGGCTGCCTTATTACATGTTACATCAAGTCTGGCGGAACAAATCCAACGACCCACGAGGGATTGGTGGTGATCAAATACAAATGATGCTTTCTTCGTTGATTCTACTTTATCAGTATACCGGCGATGAAAAAGTAAAAGATAATGCCCGCTTCTTAGCAGATTATTATCTCACACATAGCCTTTCGCCAGCTAATGCAGTATATCCTAATATACCATACCCTTACAACACATTGATGCATTCAGGTATATATGACGGTGATATGGTAATTGGTCCAGGGTATACGCAGCCCGATAAAGCAGGCTCACTAGGATGGGAAATTTGCAAAATGGCATTGTTATTTAATAATTATTTTGGTCCACATGCAACTTCTGAAGCATATTGGAAATATGCAATCGGTATTGCAGATTGTATGGCAAAAAATATTAAATCTGGTGATGCCAACAATAGTCCTTGGCCATTTAAAGTTCAGGCTGTAACCGGGGAAATTGGTATTTTAAAAGAAGAGAAAAAAAACATTTCAGCCTCTTATACCTCCAATTATTCAGGTACACTCTACATGTTTGAAATACTAATTGCTAATAAAAGGGGTAATATAGAATCTTATGAAAAAGCTCGTGAAACGTTACTCAATTGGATGAAAAATTACCCATTAAAAACTAATAAATGGGGCCCTTTTTTTGAAGACGTTCCAGGATGGTCCGATACCCAAATCAATGCAGTTACTTTTGCCGAATATATCATGAATCATCCCCAAGATTTTCCGAATTGGAAAAAGGATGTTAAAATCATATTTGATTGGTGTTATAAAAATCTTGGAAACAAGGAATGGGAAAAGTATGGGGTAATTGCCATCAACGAGCAAACAGCATATCAGGTACCTGGCAATAGCCATTCGGCGAGGCAAGCAGCAACTGAATTATTATATACAAAATTAAGTGGAGACACCACTTTTTTACGCAATGCGGTTAGAGTACTTAATTGGGTAACTTACATGGTTGACAACGATGGCAAAAACTGTTACCCGCGTGATGAAATCTGGCTAACTGACGGATATGGCGATTATATAAGACACCTTTTGAAAGCTTTGGCATGGTATCCGGAATTGGTGCCAATGGGTCAAAATCGAATATTACATAGTACAACCACACTTAATCACATTGAATATGCACCCGATTTCAATAAAGTACAAGGAGGGGGTAGGTTAAGTAATGAATATTTACCTTTTGTAAAAATATATTACAGAACAGGTACCGAAAACTCAATAGAAACAATTCGAATGGAGACTAAACCTGCTAAAGTACTCACATGGAACGATCTATTACTTGAAACCAATAATCCAAATGAAGATGGTTGGATGTGGACACCGTTAAAACAAGGTGGTTTGCTTCGTATTAAGCATAAGGCTATTGATGTAAAAGTATTTTAATTTTCCAAAATCAGGAGTTAGCGCTCAAAAAAATCATTTTTTTTATTTTTCGATAAATTATGTTAAAAAATGTTTGAATAAACAATTATTATCATTATTTTTGATGAATGAATTTAAATATCCGCCAAGATTATATTCTTGAGAAGTTAAAGGATTCTAAGTCGATACAAGTTACAGAAGTGATGAAACATTTTAATGTTTCAGACATGACGGTACGTCGGGATTTGGATTCGCTCGAAAAAGCAGGCTTGTTAGTCCGTAAATTTGGTCAGGCTCTATTGCCGGAGCAAAAAAATCAACTTTTTACTTTCGATGAAAAACTTTACCTCAACAAACCCAGCAAAGTAAGTATATGCAAAACTGCTGCGAAAGAAATACAAGAAAACGATGTCATCTTTATTGATAGTGGTACTACTTTGTTCTATTTAGTACATGAAATCAGTCGATTCAATCATATTCGTGTGGTCACCAATTCCTTACCGGTTGCATCTTTTCTTAGTCCTTTTAAAAAAATAAACCTCACCATTATTGGAGGAGAATATGACAGTGAACGTAAAGCACTCTTTGGTTCACTTTCAATACACATGATACGCAAGTTTCATTGTCAGAAAGCATTTATCGGTTCAGACGGAATTTCAATTGCTCATGGTTTAAGTTCATTTCATGAGAAGGAGGCTGAAGTATCCCGCCATATGATGGATGCTACAGAAAATGTTTTTGTACTTGCAGATTCCACTAAAATTGAAAAGGACGCTTTCATAAAATTTGCCCCACTTCATAAGATATCAGCCATTATTACCGATAAAGGAATACCAAATGAAATAAGTGAAAAATATACTCAGAACGGAATAAATATTAAATACGGTGAATAGTCGGTTCGTCATTTTTGGAGCAAGTGGGTTGGTAGGGGCCACTTTATTTGCACTTTTAAAAAAGAGAGGGCATACTGTAACAGGTTTTGCCAATTCTAATCCAACTGTAAGTTATCAAGCCATAGATATTACCGATTTTGAAGCTGTAAAGGAAGTTATTTTAAATTTCAAACCCCATTGGGTTATCAATACTGCTGCTATTTCCAATATAGATTTTGCAGAGAAAAATAAAGAAACCACATGGAAAATAAATGTTCAGGCGAATCGAAATTTGGCCCATCTATGTAACCAAATTTCATCTCGTTTTCTTTATTTTTCATCCGATGCAGTGTTCAGCGGAAAGGGTGGACCATATATGGAAACTGATCCTGTGGAGCCAGTCAATTATTATGGATTTACTAAAAAAGAATCAGAAATAGCCATTATGGATGAAATGCCTAATGCAACAATTGTGCGAATTTCAGTTGTTTTGGGACCTCTTACTTCCAAGGGAAATACGTTTTCAGATAATGTTTACAAAAAATTATCCAATGGAGAAGCTACCCCTTTTGTAACTAATGAAGTTCGTACAGCAATTGGTGTATCAGGTTTAGCACATTTATGTGAAGAGATTATGCAAAAAAAAATGGAGGGCATTATTCATTTGGGTGCCACTAATTACTTGAGCCGGTACCAAATTGCAATTTTACTTGCTAGGCATTTTGGATTTGACTCTTCACTTGTAATTCCAATTGACAATACTTTAGCGGACAAAGCCCCAAGACATAAGAATGGAATTTTAGATGTAAGCTTAGCATCCAAAAAACTTGAAACCCCTTTACTTACCATAGAAGAATATGTCAATGAAATTCCAATTTCTCATCCAATAAAATAAAGATCAAAATGGAAAAAACAATTGTAAAACCCAAAGTACAACACGAACTTGAATTTGCATTCGGCCAAGAATATGGTCTCGAAGAAGCAGAAGCACTCATGCAATGCCTTAAAGAAAGAGCACCATCATGTGGCAAGAAAGTGAAAGAATTTGAAGATGCATTTGCTACTTACACAGGCTCTAATTTTGCACTTTCGTTGACTTCAGCTACCACAGGTTTAAAATTAGCCGGAATTGCTGTAGGTGTGCAAGCTGGTGATGAAGTAATTACAACGCCTATTAGTTGGATATCTACTGCCACTGCGTTTTCAGAATTGGGTGCCAAAATAGTTTTTTGTGATGTAGATCCATTTACTTTAAATCTTGACCCAATTCATTTGGAACATTTGATTACCTCCAAAACCAAGGCTATTGTCCCGGTTCATTTGTATGGGCAATGTTGCAAAATGGATGAA
Source organism: Bacteroidota bacterium (assembly GCA_033763735.1). Classification (GTDB taxonomy): domain Bacteria; phylum Bacteroidota; class Bacteroidia; order Cytophagales; family UBA9547; genus JANRJY01. The sequence goes on from JANRJY010000069.1 coordinate 48,314, forward strand.
ATCATGAAAATAGCGCAAAAACACAAAATCGCGGTCATTGAAGATTGCTCTCACAATCCGGGTGGCACTTATTTGGGCAAACCTGCAGGAACATGGGGCGATATTGGAATTTTTAGTTTTCAACAGCAAAAAAATATATCCACATTAGGTGAAGGAGGCATGGCAATTACCAACAATAAGTCCTTGTTCGATAGCATATTATCTTATCGGTCCTTATGCTGTCGTATATATGGCGGAAGTGAAAAATACCTGGCAATTGATGAAGAAAAATATCCTATGGATAATGAATATTGGAAATTATATTTCGATGACATTGGATTTAATTATCGAATGACCGATGCACAAGCCACTGTAGGAATTCAGCAACTTAAAAAATTAGATAATTTTAATAATAAACGTAAAGAAATTGCTGATTATATACGAACAGGTCTGAAAGGAATAAAAGGACTTACACTACCATATGAAGATCCAAACGGAACCCATGTGTATCACATTTTTATGATTCAAATTGAAAAGGAATTCCCTATGTCGAAGCGGGACTTTATGTACGAATTGTACTTTAATAAAGGAATAAAAGTTTGGTCTCATTACATGCCTATTCACCTTACACATCCATATTTGAATCAAGGACATTTTGTTGGAGAATGTGCAATAGCGGAAGCAGCTTACCAAAAATATGTGAGTTTGCCTATTCATCCTCGCTTAGCAAAAGCAGGTTTGGATTACTTAATTCAATCCATAAAGGAATTAGCAGCCTGATAATGAGAAGTTTGAATCAAATTTATAAGCGCCTTAATGATGCAAATACAGATAAAGTATTTGAACGACTCTACGGAAAGGATACCATCCAATACCAAAAGCAAAGGTATTTGCAACTGATTCAAATATTTAAAACGAAATTTCCCAATCAATCAAACGCTTCATTTTTCTCAACCCCTGGCAGAACAGAAATTGGCGGGAATCATACCGATCACAATGGCGGAAGGGTACTTGCTGCTGCTGTAAGTTTGGATATTGTTGCATTAGTTGCTCCAAATACAGATAATAACATTCGGATATATTCTGAAGGATATGAAGTTATAGAAATAAAATTATCTGAACTAAATCCAATCGAAAGTGAAAAATTCACATCTACCGCCTTAGTTAGGGGCGTTTGTGCCTGCCTTCAACAATTGGGATATATAATTGGTGGATTTGATGCCGTAATTTCGGGCGAAGTACCAAAAGGTGCCGGCTTAAGTTCTTCTGCGGCTTTCGAAGTGTTGATAGTATACATTTTGAACCAAATATATAACTACAATACGATTGATGCCATTGAAATTGCACAAATTGCACAATTTGCCGAAAATCATTATTTCGGAAAGCCATGTGGCCTGATGGACCAAACTACATGCGCAGTAGGTGGTATTATTACCATCGATTTTGAAAATTTTAATGCACCAAAGGTAAATAAAGTGGCAGTCGATTTTTCTAAATCAGGATATCTTTTGGTAATTGTGGATACTGGAGGCAATCATGCTGATTTGAATGAAGATTATATTGCCCTTGAACATGAAATGAAATCTGTGGCCAAAGCATTTAATAAAGACGTATTAAGGCAAATTAACGCAGAAATGGTGTATAGTAAACTTAAAAATCTTCGCATCAAATGTGGGGACAGAGCCATATTAAGAGCACTGCATTTTTTTGGAGACGACCAACGTGTAGTAGACCAGGTGACAGCACTCGAAAAATCAGATTTTAAAGAATTCTTTGAACTTATAATTGACTCAGGTGAAAGCTCCTGGATGTTATGCCAAAACTGTTATTCAAGCAAATACCCACATGAACAAGGTATTTCTATGGCTCTTGAATTAGTCAAATTCATTCTTAAAGACAAAGGTGCTTACAGGGTCCATGGAGGAGGTTTTGCCGGTACCATTCAAGCATTTATCCCAAATGATTTTGTAAAAGAATTTGATGAAAATGTTTCTAAAGTTTTTGGTAAAGGCAGTTGCCATGTAATCCAAATCCGTAATGAAGGATGTATCGAAGTAATAATTTAAATATTTTAAAATTAATCTAAATTCTATCTATAATGATAATCAATTCAAAAAAAACCCATGTATTTATTTTTTCAATTACACATTTCCTTATTGTTTTATCATCCGGTCAAACTATCAAAACCAAAGATAAGCTAGATAGCCTTTGCAATGTTAAAATGAATCTGGATGTAAATGGCAAACTCTTGCCTCGTTATTTCCCCTCAAATACGGGTAAGGCATATGCCCAAGTATTACAATATACCGCCGAATTCATTAAAGATCGTTCACCTATCGACAAACAAACCGGTAAAGAAATATTGTACACTTCATGTTGCTTCTTAGGCCCTCACACCAAAAAAGGCAATGAAATAATTCAAGGTAAGTCATTAGGTGGCGATAAAACAGCCAATTTTGATAGAGAAGATTGGATGCATAATCCTGCCTGTGTTTTTGCGGGTTTAACCCAAAGTTTGGCGCTCGATATGTACACCTACACGGGTGATAGAGGGTATGTAAATGTGGTCCGAAAAATGCTTCTGTATCAAATTAAGTACGGCACTACTCCGGCCTCATTTAAATGGCCCAAAGTACCCTATGCGAGTGCCGACCCCAAAGACACTATATATATGGGTTCAGGATATTTGGAGCATGAAAATATGCGTGGAGATGGATTGCATGGAATTGAACCCGACAAAATTGGTGAATTGGGCTATGCGTATATCAAATTCTATGAAATCACAGACGATACTATTTTCTTGCGGGCAGCACTTAATTGTGCAGATGCACTGGAAAAAAATTTCCGTAAAGATGTGCTTCCCAATTCTAGTCCTTTTGAAACGACCCAAACCAGTCGCTCTCCCTGGCCTTTTAGAGTCAATGCCCGTACCGGAAGAGTGATCGATGAATATTGCTCACACGTTATTGAACCCATTAAAATGTTTGAAGAAATTGTTCGTATCCAAAAAAGAATTGCACTGGATACAGCAAGAATTCGAAAATATACAGAAACACTAAATTTTACCTGGGAATGGCTGTATTCCAAAAATGGTCCTATGAAAACCTACGTATGGAATGCCTATTTTGAAGATATCCCTTCCGACCCTAAACAAGCCAATCGCAATCAGGTAAGTCCAATGGAAACAGCTCGTTTTCTGATAAAAAACCCAACACATGCCAACGATTTGGAATCGGATATTCCGGCCCTTATTTATTATGTGAAAAGTGCCTTTGGAACTAAAAATATTGATGCCATTAAAGAACAAACCTGGTGCTACGAACCCATGGCAAGTCATTCGTCAAGGTTTGCATCAGTGTGTGCTATGTGGTATGAAAAAACGAACCATCCTTGGTTCAAAGAACAAGCATTTCGTCATTTTAACTATGCTACATATGTAGTAGAGCCTTCAGGTGCCACCTGGGTAGGTCACACCTGGCCGGGTAGCTGGTGGAGCGATGGATATGGTGATTTTATCAAACATTATTTCGATGGCATGGCAGCCATTCCTGAATGGGCTCCTCCAGGAGAAGACCATATCATCAAGTCAACCAGTGCCATCAGAGATATTAAGTATAGTTCTATAGCTATTTCGTTTAAAACATTTGACAATGAAGGCTCTGTGGTTGCTCGTTTGAAAGCCAAACCCAAAAAAGTAACAGTAGGGAATACCGCCACAACCAATTTCACTTGGACACCTTTGGACAAAGGGGGCGTATTCAAACTCAATTACACAGGTGGTAATGGGATAGAGATTAGGTTTTGATTAATGATTGATTGAAGCAGCCTTTTAAGAATTATTATGTGGACAACTGAATCTTTATGGTTTGAAATAGCCAACCCCATGGCTGGTGTCCTCACCAGACAAAATAATTCAACTAAATGAGCCATTAAAGCTATTGAAATAAGAAATCTGCCTTTGCCAGTGTTCTTCTCAGGCAATCATACTTACAGTTCAAGAACTTGCAAAAACCTTCTTTGAAAAATAAACCCTTCATTATCAACTCCCCAAAATATTAACTCGTATTCAAACCCCATAGCTGGTGTCCTAGCCAAATGTTATGGCTGACTGATACCATGCTCATTAAAAAGAGTCTGTTATTCCTACTTGGAAGAGCTTGAAAAGGCAAACCTCGTTTTTAAGTCACTTTTTATATTTTTTGAGTACATAATTAAAGAATCAGTATAATATTGAATATTGTAAAACTGATCAATTGTAATTCCTCTGCCATAAATACTTGGTATTAAAGTAGTCAGACCAATTCTATTATAATCTAACCTCTCCAGCTTAAGCGTATCATTATTCCATACACAATTATTGAAGGAATGAAGTGTTTTTAAAGATGGGTCTATAATAATGTTCGGCTGGGTATAAGGGTACGTTTGATAGTATGGGATTTCTAAGATTAAATCAATTTCTAAATCATAAGTCTTCCCTTCCCAAATCGTAATATTAAATTTATTTAGAACAAAGGTGTCTCTAACAAAAACGCAATCTCCAATATAATTTGCTTTAATCGGGCAAGTTTTTCTTTCATTTGATATAATAGTTCCTAGATAGTAACTGCCTATAACTTCTTCATTATTACCATTATAAAATTTCATACTTTTCAGAACAAATACTTTGTTATAATATGGTTTGTTGTCCTTAGAAGATAGAATTTTTAAAAAAAATCGTAGTTTGCGACTCAGAGTTCCATTATAGTTAACAGCAAGCATTTCAATTTCATAGCAACCTTCAGGTACTTCTTTAGTTAGGTAAATATGAAAATTAAAAGGCCATTGTACAAGAGAACTTGAAGGAGAGGTTTTTAAAACGAATTTTGAGTTTTTAACTTTATAATATATTTCCTTAATTCCTGAAGAATTATTAACAATAAATGAATCTTTCGAGTCATATTTAAAAAAAATAAAACCAAAGCTTTCATGATATCCATTCGTGTTGAACAGGGTAATGGTATCTATTTTTTCTAAAGAATAGTTAGTATTATCTAAAAAAAAAGGTTGAATATAAAAGCTATCTGTTTGGTTCTTATTTATGGGTAAATCACCTTCAAAAACATTTACATTAATACCAGCGAATGTTAATGAATTAGAAACATCATTACTATGATCATCAAAAGGGCTAACTTCTTCTTTTGTGGTTTTACAAGAATATAAACATAAAATACTTACATATACAATAGTCAAACGTAAAAATTGGTTTGTAAAATTCATTAATCTTTTATTTTTGTACATTAAATATACTGCTTTTCCTTTAGTTAATCTAATTCAAATGTCATTTTTGCCTTTGCTGGTGTTCTTCACCAGCAAACTTACTTACAGTTCAAGAACTTGCAAAAACCTTCTTTGAAAAATAAACCCTTCATTATCAACTCCCAAAAATATTAACTCGTATTCTCTTTTTATTTTTAATATTTGTTAAAAAATGAAAGTAAAAACAATCCTGTTATTAATCAGCCTATTCTTATTTTATAAGGGTTGGTGTCAAGTTTCTTATCTTGAACTTGCTGAAAACAAAGAACGTCAAGGCAAAAAAGATACCGCTCTTTATTACTTAAATGTGGGGCTAAGTTCCAACCTTAGCAACTCAGTAAGTTACAAGCTACTGGTCAAAAAAGGGTATATCCTGATGTCACAAGGTCAAGATAAAGAAGCAGAAATTTCATTTGACAAAGCGATAGCTATCTTATCCGATTCAGGCCAAGCTTATGCTGCCAAAGGTTATTTATTTCTGAAAACCAAACGTTTTTTTAAATCCAGTGACAATTTTGACAAAGCTATTGCCCGTAAAAATGCCGATATATCCGTAATTTTCTGTCGTGCCCATGCACTGTGGGATACCAAAAACTACGAAGAAGCAATGAAAGGAATCGATAAAGTACTTTTATTACAACCCAACCACCCTGATGCCAACTACCTCAAAGGAAGAATTTATGCCAGAACTGGAAAACACCAAGAGGCATTACCTTGGTACAACAAAGCGTTTGGGTTAGCTGAGCAATCAAAAATTGCCGAAATTTATGCTTATAGAGGTGTTTCCTATTTGGCACTTAATCAACTCGAAAAGGCAGAGAGTGACTTAACAAGAGGTATTGAAGGGGGGATTGATAGGGATGAAATAAACTTCGCGCTTATGGAATTGGATCGGTTAAGGAAATAATCCAAACTTATGAAAAACATCATCAAAAAAACATTACTGACAGGTTCATTAATTGCACTTTTTTCATTTGAAAGTGCCAAGGAAAAAATAACACTATTTGACAAACCTAATCCCAAACTATGGTATACATTTCACGAGAAAGGTGGGCTCAATAATGACACAGGCAAAGTATTTAGTTATGAAAATGGCGCTTTGCAAGTATCAGGAAAGGAATTTGCATATATAGCCACCCAATCCGAATACAGCAATTACCGATTAACTCTTGAATTTAAGTGGGGAATCAAAAAGTACCCTCCGCGCCAAAACGAAAAACGCGATGCAGGAATTATTTATCATTTTCCATTGAGTGTTTCCGATAAAATATGGCCCAAAGGCGTGGAATATCAAATTCAGGAAACCGATTGTGGCGATTTTTGGATAATTGGCGATATAACTTTGAAAACAAAAGGTGAACAAAAATCAGAATATGGCTTTAATCATATAGTAAAGTTTACAAATGCTGAAAAACCATCCGGTGAATGGAACAAAGTAGAAATTGTCACGCTCAATGGCAAATGCACGCACTATTTAAACGGAATATTGGTCAACGAAGCTACCAACGTAAGTATCAACTCCGGACGAATACTTTTACAATCGGAAGGAGCCGAAGTGTATTACAGGAATGTGATATTGGAAAAGTTGTAATTATATATTGTATCTGAATATCGGGTCTAGCTTATTTGCATCATCCACAAGCGTGTCCAGCTCTTTGATCAAACCCGTTTTCATGTCATATACCCATCCATGAATGTTAACTTCGCGGTTTTTCCAGGCTTTTTGAATAATAGAAGTTTCTGCAAGGTTATACACCTGGTCTATAACATTTAATTCAACCAATCGGTTTTGTCTTTCTTCTAAGTTTTCAATAGCAAGCAATTCTTTATTGTGGCGAAAATGTACTTCTTTAATATTGCGTAACCATTTGTTTACCAAACCTCTATCTTGATTGTCCATGGAAGCAATTACACCTCCGCAGCCGTAGTGGCCACATACGATTACGTGTTTTACCTTTAATACTTCTACCGCATATTGAAGTACGCTGAGCATATTCAAGTCGGTATGAACCACCATATTGGCAATATTTCGGTGAACAAATATTTCACCTTTTTCAGTGTTGGTTATCTCTCCAGGATGAACCCTACTGTCAGAGCAACCAATCCATAAAAAAGTAGGTGTTTGTTCTTCTGCGTGCCTTTCAAAGAACTTGGGATCCTCTTTCATTTTTTGACTTGCCCAATCTTTATTTCCTTCCAGTAATTTATTGTATATCTTTTTGATCATAACTACATGTAATTAAGCTTATTAATTATTACAATTCAATTTCAAAAATCACTAATCAAAAGTTTAATATAACCGGTGGCTTTGGTTTGAAGAATAATTTTTCCCGGAACTAAGTTGATCTTATTAGGTACAATTGAATAAATATCTCCATTTAAGGTAATAGAAGGCGTGATTTTATTCATTTGAATTATTTTCTTTAGTTCCGCAACAGAGGTTTCCAAATAGGGTTTGTAGTTAATAATTAGTTTTTTCTCAATTTTTCTTTCTAATACACCATTTAAGATCCAGTTAGCCGATTTCTGTAAAAAATTATTGGTTTTTATATCAAAAGCAACATTTTTCAATCTTATAGTATTGTTTACTGTATCCAAATATGGGATAGCCTTCAAATATAGGTCACCTTTGATAGTTCCATCGGTGCTAGCTTTTATAATGAGCTGCTCGTAACTACCATAAAATTCCATTTTGAGAATACTAATTTTATTTTTGCCTTGTTCAAATATCAATTCTCTTTCGCTAACGAGCTGATTAACTATAGAGGTAAGTTCACTATATTCCACATACGACAGTAAGTTAATATTAAACGAACTGTCCTGAGTCGGTTTCATATTCAAATAGGGCAATGGTGTAATAGCGGTTTCAGGTTTGGTACCGGTGTGTGTTTCTATTTTGCCGTTGATTTGAAGACCAATCGTAATATTTTTGTCATTTCCCGAAAGTGGGATATAATTCACTTCCAAGGGTAATATTCGAATCCATGAATTGTAGGCTCCGGGTATTTTAAATGGTTGAACTAATAATTGCCACACCCTATCGGCATATGGTTTAATAATTAATTGACCAGAAAGCTTTTTATCAAGAGGTTCAGTTATCTTATTCTGATTGGCAAAAATGGCTTTTTCCAATAGGGGTGCTAAATCAAACTTCATAAATCCCATATCAAATTCCGGACGTGCCAGCCAATTAATTGAAACCAAATTTGTTTTAATTATTGTGTTCCAGTCGCTTGAAAGTGAAATAGAGCTTTGCAAAACAGGTTCCAATTCAAATGTAGCATCTTTCTCAGCTTTGATAATTCCGGCATCTATTTGGGTTTTTGCATATATGCTTAATGGAATTTTTGTTTGTACAAATCCATTTTTAACACTGAATTGAATATCCCCTTTTTTGCGAACCTTTATCATCAGTTTATCATCAGCCATGTTGGAGTCATCATACAACAGTTCCGGCATTTCTTTATTGGCTTTTTTCTGTATTTCTGACAATGAAACAGTGGCCAAAACATTGATAGAAGAATTTTCTGATTCAAAACTTGCTTTTTTATAGGCTTCCTCAGGTGCAGTTACTACGAGTTTTTTTGCACATTGAGTGTGAATTAGCACAATGGCAGTAATAGTAATATATTTATAAAATGAGTATTTCATGTTAATAATAGCAGTTGCAATAGTACATAATAAAAATAAATATAGCATCCCTCCTCATGTGCAATGAAACAGAAATCCAATTTATTCGTTCAAAAGCATAATTTTAACTTCTAAAAATCACTTCCAATGTTTCGTTTTTTGATTTTAATAGTCAATTCTCTGGCTTGTTTTGTCGCTTTCTCTCAAAATCCGAAAGCAATCAAGTACAACGATAAAATTATAGATATGCAACATAGGCATATCGAAAAGATGGCAAAGTTTGCGGGTTCTATTTCAAACACCAACCCTGATAAACTTAACAAAGCAAAAGACGAACTCGAAGCTTCACTCGAAAAAGCCTACCAACAAATTGAAAAAATGCCTGATTTTGAAGGAGATGATGCACTCAAAAATGCCGCGCTTGATTGGTTTAAGTTATCCAAAAAAATCATTGAGGATGACTTTGAGATTTTGATTCCTTTACTTCGCAAAAAAGAAAAGGATGCCCTTGATAGAGTTAAAATTAAAGAAACTGTAGAAAGGCTAATCGTAGAAGAAGATGCGATTATTACTAATTTTGAAAAAGCGCAGCAATCGTTTGTGGAGCGACACGGACTTGACTTGGTTGAGCGCCCTGTAAAGCTATAAATATACTTCTCTCCTTATATTATTTGTATAAAACTTAGCTTATTTGCGGCTAAAAATATTGCCAAGGAATTACTTAACAAATTATCACCGCAAAAATTTACTTTATTTTTCTAGAAAATAATTTTCAATTTTTTAATATGCATATTTGAATATTATTTTTGCGACAGCATAATTTTGAGGATGTTTCTTGTGAAGGCCTTTACCAAATATCGGCTCATTGTTATTTTGATTTTTATTGCGCAAATTCATTTTGCTGCTATTCGTGTACCTCAGATTCGTTTTTTGAAAGATTCAGTAATGTTAGGTGAGCCTATTCAAGTGTCAATGTCATACAAACATGATCCGAATATCGAATTGTTGTTTCCCGACTCTACTTACAATTATTTCCCTTTCGAATACATTTCAAGGAAATATTTTCACACCAAATCTGATTCGTTATTTGATACCGATAGTGCCGTTTATACACTTTCCACATTTGAATTGGCTAGAAGGCTGGAGTTGAGTGTGCCGGTATTTGTGTTTATCAATGGCGATACCTCTATGATTTTTAGTAACGGAGCGAGTGTGTGGCTCAAAGAAGAAATCACTCCGGCTACACCCCCCGACTCATTACATGTGAATGCCCGATTTATGGATATGAGCAGTACTTTCAATTATCCTTATTTTATTATTGGATCAGGAATATTCGTATTAGTCAGCGGTATTATTTTATTGTTCTTCAGAAAACGAATCATTCGTGAATACAAGCTGTATTTTATGAAAAAAGATTACGACAAATTTATCTCCAAGTATATCGAAATTCAGCATATGTTCACAGCCGCTCCTTCGACCTCATTATTAGAAGATTTGTTATCTGTTTGGAAAAAATATCTCGAAAAACTTGAAAAAGTACCCTATACTACACTTACTACAAAGGAGATTTCAACATTGCTCAATATCAATCAACTTACCTCTTCACTTCAAAATTTCGACAGGGCTATATATGGTGGATTTATTAAAGAAGATCTTGAAAACTCAATGAACTATTTGAAAGATACTGCCAAAACTAAATTTATTCAAAAAACACAATCCATAAAAAATGTTTGACGAATGGCTAAATAGTACCCATTTGGAATGGTTTTCGTTGGAATGGTTTACCAAAGAAACATTACAGTCGTTTCAATACGAAAATGCGTTGTTTTTGTACGGAATTCCATTTTTGCCTATATTATTTTTTCTAAGATGGCTGATACATTTGGGTTTCAGAGAAAAGTTGGATTTTGCATTTCCCGACAAAAATGTAAAAAGCTCTTGGGATTCATTACTTAGGTTTATCCCTGACATTATATTTATGCTTTTTTTGGCTAATATATTAGTAGGATTGGCCCGTCCCCAAAAAACCAACGAACGAGTAGAACAATGGACCGAAGGGATTGACATTATGATGGCCTTGGATATTTCAGAATCCATGATGATTGAAGATTTCACACCAAACCGACTCGAAGCAGCCAAAAAAGTAGCCAAAAACTTCATTAAAGGGCGTTTTCAAGACCGTATTGGTATGGTAATATTTTCAGGAGAAGCCTACTCATTATGCCCTCTTACTACTGATTATGCTTTACTGCAAACATACATCGATGATATCAAATTTGACCTCATACGTGCCAAAGGAACAGCAATAGGTTCTGCCTTGGCTGTGGCTACTAATAGACTTAGGGAATCAGATTCTAAGTCAAAGGTTTTGATTCTGTTGAGCGATGGTGAAAGTAATGCCGGAAATATTGACCCAATAACTGCTGCTGAATTAGCTCATGCCTTTAATATCAAAATATATTCTATTGCTGTAGGTAAAGAAGGCATGGTGCCGTTTGGAAAAGACCCATTTGGAAATGTGCAATATGTGAATAATACACTGGATGAAACCACTTTGCGCAAAATTGCAAAAATAGGCGAAGGACGATTTTATAGGGCTTCAAGCAACTCAGCATTGAAAAATATTTTTGCCACCATCGACAAATACGAAAAAGCGGAAATCAAAGAAAACAGATATAAAGACACCAAAGACTACTATGAAATATATGTAACCTGGGGAATCGTGTTTTTTATTCTTTGGTTGCTTACCAAAGTTACTTTCCTCACCAATGCATTGGAGGATTGAAATAGTTCGTAATTGCAATTGAAACCAAGCAATCTGCTTGAATTTCAGAGATTGCTTTTCCCTCATTAGTTGAAGAAGTAATGAATATAAAACTCATCAAACTTTTTATGTATCAAAGACCTTGCTTAATTGACCATAAAACGTTTCATTGTCATTCCGATGGAGCATTTTTGGCGGAAGAGGTATCTCAAGCTTACAGATGCTTCGTTCCTCAGCATAACAATGAAAAGCAACATTCTCTCTAATTTGTGTCTTCCTTTTTTAGATATCACAAAGTACTTTTAAGTTAAAAAACTCTCTTTATCTTTCCAACTCACTTTTTTAATACTTGATTTTATTATTCTTTACTAAAATCGTATATTCGCAGCCCTTTCACACATTGGGGGATTAGCTCAGCTGGCTAGAGCGCTTGCATGGCATGCAAGAGGTCATCGGTTCGACTCCGTTATCCTCCACTTTTTTTGAATTTTGAATTGATGAATTTTGAATGATTCAATTATTTTCCGAAAATCGATTATCATATCTCAACCCTCGAACATCAAATATCGACTCCCGATCATTGAAATTTATGCAACAAAATATTGACTTTTTAAGTTAAAATAGCAATATTCGTATATCGTTTAACATTAACTATTCGTACCAATGTCAAAAGGAACCGATCAAAAGAAAGAAGAGAAAAAAAAGCCAACAAAAACATTGAAAGAAAAAAGAGCAGCGAAAGCTGAAAAAAAGGCTTCTAAATAGTTTTTATCTGGCTGTCAATTATTTGGCAGCCATTTTTTTTAATTCCTTTTAATTCGGTGGATTCACCCTTCTATCCAATTTTACATCTTTAAGCGTAGCTGCTTTTATGCCAATGGTAGCAATAAATGTATCTCCAAAACGTGGGTTTCGTTGCCAATTGATTGATGCTTGCCAGCAATGCAAATCTCTCAATATGGACAGTCCGGTGTTGCTTATTTCAGTACTTTCAGGCAGTATATTTAGTCCTGAATAGCCACTAATTTTCCATTTTTCAGTTACACTGATATCGCCTCTTAAAGTAATATTATTTGATAATACACTTTTTTCAATAATGAACCCCTCTGCACTCGAAAATCTGGTATAAGTAGCCACATAATTCACATTCAAGCTCCAAGGTAGGCTCCAATCCACAAAAGGTGGGTACTGGCTGCGCATAAACTGTAAGTCAGTGCCATCAGCCAATGGTTCTATTTTTCTTTTTGCACTTGATTTTGGCTTGAAAGTTGCAGCTATCGACAAATTAAAATTTTGCAACTTTCCAATGCCTCCAGCTCTGTTAAAACTTTGCTTATTATTAATATTTATACTTTCGCCATTGGGTCCTTGCGTTGGGGTGTTCCAATCAAACAAATCTCTTCTTTGATATTTCACATAACCGGCTACACCCGGTGTGGTGGTTATTCCTCTGGATTGATAATAATATGGGTCAATGGAAGTGCTGAAATTAATATCAAAAATTAATATTCGAGTTCTGGCAGCAATGGCAATATTGCTTAAGTTAAATGAATCCATTGCAAAATTGTAACTAGAGTTTATGCTCACATTATCGAGTAGCATTATTTTTTTATAGGCAATTTTGGTAGTGTCTTTTTTGTCGCGAACCTTTAACTCAAACTGGTTGACTACACCAAAACTTAAGGCTCGTTGGTCTTTAAGTCCATTTAAGGTTTTGGTTCTCGCTCCGGTAAACTTGTTGAAATAAACAGAATCATTAGCTTCGTTGATTCTCGTCCTTCTGTCAGTTCTATCAAAGTTTTGGTTTGATAAATCAGGCGCATATGAAAAACTTATAGTGGGTCGTACGGTATGCCTAATAGCTTCCATATTCCATCTTTTGATATAAAAAGTACCGTAAATATTGGTAGTTAATCCCAAGCTGGTATTCCATGAATACTGCCTTTGCATAAGTGCATTTTGAAAAGAAACTAATGTGTCGATTTTTACAGATCTGTTTTTTTCGTTCCAATCTTCAAATTTGTAGCTTTGTTTATACCATGTTTCGGTAAAGTTAAAACCCGGATTTAAGTTAAAATATTTGAATATTCTGATTGATGTTGCTACGGGTATGGTATGAACTGCCTTCCAATTAGAAATAGGAACAATTCTTGACAACATTTGGTTGAAATTTAAAGTGTCAATTTTATAGTAATTCTTAATTGCTGCTTTACTAAAAGATGTATCGGTTCCAAAGTTTGGAATGTTTGAAATATATTGTCCAAATCCATTGATTGTGGTGAGCGGTTCGGAAGCAACACCATATACATAATATCCCGGATTCACATTTTGCTGTACATTTGAAAAATTATTTGTGAACGAAGTTGTGATTCTGAAATTCAGTTTTTTAACCCAATCTACTTTATTAATAAACGGCACATTTCTCAATGGATATATTTGACGCATGTTAATGCTTGCATCTGGCAAGTTAAAATCCATTTTTCCTCTATTGTCCTGACTTTGACGCGCACTCAATGAGTAGTTGAAAGGTGTTTTTCTGATTTCATTCGAATAATTGACACTTGATTGCGCTTGTCCGGTTTGTCGTGCCATCGGATCACCCGTAGGTTGATTTTGATTAAAGTTATTTGTAAAAATATTGACACTTGCAGAAAGTCTGCCGCTTGTCTTTGAAGTAGTACTATGCGACCATAGCACTCTGAATGAGCTTAACTTTCCTTGGTTGTTTGGGTTGTCTTTTGAAAGGTAAGTGTCGTTGTTTTCGTAACTAAACTTGCCATTAAATGAATATCTGCTTTTGTAATCCAAATTATATCTCAATATACTTCCTCCATTGGTATAAAAATCACCGGTAAGCGCCATACCAATATATGGGTTTGTAGCCCAAAAGAAACCACCATTAATCAATCCGAAACCCATCGATACGTTATCGGCATAGGATGGAACTAATATTCCTGAGGACCTTTTCTTTGAAAATGGGAAAATGGCAAATGGAAAAGCAATAATGGTTGGAATATCGTGTATTTGAAGGTTGAATGCACGAGTCACTATTTTTTTGCCGGGGATAAACTTAATCTTAACCGCTTTAATTGAATAGTGTGGGTCGCGAAGGTCGCAGGTTGTATATGCTGCACCCTCTACAAACATCACCTTATCTGGCTCGGTTTTAACGAGTTGCCCATGCACAACACCTTCACCTTGTTTAGTAATAATGTTTTTAACCCTTCCACGTTTTGATTTGTAATTGTATTTGATTTCATGTGCCTCATATTTTTCTCCGTTCTCATCAAATATGGGTATGTCAAATTTATTTCCCAATGTGTCTTCGCCATATTTTGATTCTACTGTATTGGTTTTGTAGTCCATATTCAATACATGGGCATTCATTTTCTTTTTGCCGTATTCTACTTGAGCTTTTCGATACAGAAATGCAGTTCTGTCTTCTGCATCAATCACTATGGAATCTTCTGCTTCATATTTTATGGTAGTTTCAACATCTCTTTGAGGTTCTTTTTTCTTTTCAACTGTATCTTTTATCGAAATGGAGGAATCTGAAACGAAAGAACTATCATTTAAAACCAATTTTGATTTCAATTGAGTGGAGTCGGCCCCAATTTTGGTGCTTTTTCTCTTCCAGAATTGACCATAACTGTTCTGAATGCCGAAAGTTATCAACAAGAAGAGGCAAAATATGTTAATTATATGCGGAAAAGGTTTCAGATGTTGGCAAAAATTTAGAAATTTGCACAAATTTAAGGTTTAACAAATATTAACCATGTTTAAAATGAAAACTCTACCTATAATTTTATTTGTAGCGTTGGTAATGGTGGTTTGTTCCTTTAACACAACAAACAAAAGGAAGTTCTCCCTCAAAACTATAGTCATAGATGCCGGTCACGGTGGCAAAGATATAGGCTGTCATGGAAAAAAAACAAAAGAAGCACATATTGCTTTAACTGTGGCTATGGAAGTGGGCGAAAGGATCAAATCTAAATTACCCGGAACAAAGGTTATTTTTACCCGCGATAAGGATGAATTTATAGAACTTCATGATAGGGCAGGTCTGGCTAACAAGAATAATGCAGATTTTTTTATTTCAATTCATTGTAATTCAGCGCCTTCACATATATATGGTTCAGAGACATATACCATGGGATTACATACAACTGAAGGTAACCTGGAAGTTGCCAAAAGGGAAAATGCGGTTATTTTAAAAGAAGATGATTATCTAAAAAATTACAATGGGTTTGACCCTAACTCACCAATGGCACATATTCTTTTTGCTAATTATCAAAATGCGCACTTAACCCAAAGTGTCAAATTTGCTTCTTATGTGGAAGACGAGTTTAAGGAAGGTATGGGCAGGCATAGTAGAGGTGTAAAACAAGCAGGATTTTTAGTATTATGGAAAACTGCCATGCCGAGTGCACTGATTGAAATTGGATATTTGACAAATGAAGACGAAGAAAAATTTTTGAAATCTCCTGAAAATCAGGAAGATATTGCGAATTCAATTGTTAGGGCTTTGAAAAAATACAAGGAAGACCTTGAAACAGATAATTAATTCTAAAAACATTTTTATCTTCATGCCCATAAACATGATTCTGTGAAGCTTCAAAGAGAAATTAAGGTAGCAATATTTGTGATATTTGCCGGAACTATGTTATACTCCGGTTTTAATTTTTTAAAGGGAATTGATTTCTTTTCGTCTACCAAATCATTCTTTGCCGAGTATAAAAATGTAAGCGGACTACGAGTTTCTAATGCTGTGTATGTGAATGGGTTAGCAGTTGGCAGAGTTAGTGAAATACAAATATTATCTGATCGGGATCATACACTTAAAGTAAAGTTTGATATTGACAAAAAAATTGTGGTTGGCGACTCTGCAAGGGCAATTATTTCCAATCAAGGATTATTAGGAGATAAGTCCATTGTGATGTATTTGGGGAATTCTGAAAAACCTTTGCCTGAAGGTACTACAGTAATATCAGAAGTAGAGAAAAATTTTACTGAAAAATTAAGCGAAAAAGCGGCACCAGTAGTTGCTGAACTTGAAACTACAGTAAAAAGAATTAACATGATGCTCAGTGAAAATAATCTTAAAGGGCTTTCAAACATTATCAAGAATTTGGATAATACTTCCTCTGATGTTCAAAAATTAATTCAGTCTAATAGTGCTAATATATACGGAACCACCAAAAATGTTGAAGCCATCACTCGTTCACTCATTGAAACCGAAAAACAGATTAAAGTACTTCTTTCTAAGCTTCAAACCACGACCGATTCCATCAACAAAATGAGAATGGTAGCCACTATTGATAATGTAAATAAATCTGTACTTGAGCTTAATAAAGTGTTGGGTTCCATCAATAATGGTGAAGGTACAGTAGGAAAACTTATCAAAGACGATTCGTTGTACAATGCTTTGAACCACACCGCTACTGATTTAGATAAGTTGATTGTTGACCTTAAAGAACATCCCGAAAGGTATGTTCAGTTTTCAGTGTTTGGCAAAAAAGTCAAAGTTAAGTAATTATTAAGTTTTGAATTAATTCCAAATATTTTTTGTTCGCATGTTGTTAAGGAGATATTAATATCTTATTTTCAGTCAAAAATTACCTTATTTCAAGCCAAATTAACCAAACTCCGATGAATAAAACTATCGTTATAACAGGTGCCAGCAGTGGCATCGGTAAAGCTACAGCCAAGCATTTTAATGCAAAAGGATGGAATGTTGTCGCTACCATGCGAAGTCCTGAAAAAGAGCAAGATTTAAAGGAATCAGCAACACTGAAACTCGTTGCATTAGATGTACAAAGTGTTGATTCAATAAAAAAAGCAGTTGATGCTTCCATTGCACACTTCGGCACAATTGATGTATGGTTGAACAATGCAGGATATGGTGCTCATGGACCTCTTGAAGCCGGAACCAGAGAACAAATTCAACGCCAATTTGATGTAAATTATTTTGGATTAATTGATTGTATCAAAGGCATTTTGCCTCATTTTCGTCAAAAAAGAAGCGGTACCATTATCAATGTTTCGTCAGTTGGAGGACTTATGGTACTGCCTTTATATAGCGCATATAATTCATCAAAGTTTGCTGTGGAAGGGTTAACAGAAGGATTATTTTATGAGCTCGAACCACTAGGAATAAAAGTAAAATTAATTGAACCAGGCGGTATCAAAACAGAATTTCTGGGACGTTCGGAAGAGACTTGGGGTATTGAAAATTTGCCTGATTATAAGCCATTTGTTGATCAAATTCATGCTAAATTCTTTTCTCCAGAAATGGCCAAAAACTTTGGAACACCTGAAATGGTGGCAGAAGTAATATACAAAGCAGCTACCGATGGCACAAAAACACTTCGTTACTTGGCAGGAAAAGATGCGAAGCAGTTTTGGTTTATCCGCAGATGGTTTGGTTACAAAGCCCAAATGGCTGGATTGAAGTCGTTTTTAGGTTTAAAATAATTTATAATTTGGGGTCATATTGTACCCCTCCAAACAAGTACATCATCAACATTCTGGAGTAGCGGTAGGTCATAGGTACCGCTGCTAGAGATGTTGCAATAACAATGCTCACTACATATTCAATTTTTAAATTTGTAAAAGAGTTTAATCCTACCCCCACTATTACGACTATTGCCACATTGATGGCATAGCTAAAATACATAGCTCCTGTAAAAAAGGATGGTTCTCTTTCAAATTGCAAACCACAGCATTCGCATTGTTTATTAGTATCGCCAAACTTTAATAAATTGTAAGTTTTGTAAGGAAACATATTCCCTTTGCGGCATCGGGGGCATTTTTGTTGAAGAAAGGCTTGTAGTTCAGTCACGTTTAATAAATGTTAAATTATGAATGTTGAATTTTAAATTGAAAGGCAATGTATTAACCAAAAATCAAAAACCAACAATCAAGAAAGGTTTTATACTTTTCAACCATTCTCCAATACTGATATTTCTTCAGCAATTAAGTCCCATTCATACTGTTTTTCGTCCAATAGTTTTTTCACTTTGTTATATTCAGTGGTGATGGATTTGTATTTTTCCGAATCTGACATTTGCTCCTGATTGCTCATTTGTTCCTCAAGCATGTTTTTCTTGGTTTCAAAATCCATGATTTCTGATTCAATTTTTTCGAGTTTTTGATTGGCCGTTTTCAATTTTTTGTCCTGCTCTTTTGCTTTATCATTATCAGCCGGAGTTACATTATTTGATGGCTTTGTTACCACAGGTTTATCATCTTTTTTCTCGCTGTGATGGGCGGTTTTCACAGTGGATTTCCAATATTCATATTCATCATAGGTGCCGGGATATACTTTTATTTGATGATCTTCGATATACCATATTTTGGTTGCTACACTTGCTACAAAGTGCCTATCATGCGATACGGTTATAAAGGTGCCTTCATACTGTTGGAGCGCTTGAATAAGGATATTAACCGATTGTATGTCAAGGTGATTGGTTGGTTCATCCAGCAGCAAAAAATTAGATTCTGAAATTAATGTTTTAGCTAAGGCAACCCTTGATTTTTCACCCCCGGATAGCACTTTTATTTTTTTGAATACATCATCGCCTTTGAAAAGAAAACATCCCAAAATGGTTCTTAATTCAATTTCAAGCTTACCGCTTCCGGCTTGTTTGAGCTCCTCCAATATTTCGTTATCAAGTTTTAACGATTCCAATTGATGTTGCGCAAAAAAGGAAGGAATAACATTGTACCCCGTTTCTCTTTCTCCTTCAATGGGTTCGCTACCACTAATAATGCGTAATACTGTTGATTTACCTTTACCATTGGCACCTATTAGTGCAATTTTGTCGCCTCGTTCAATCAATGCAGAAGCATCTTTCAAAATAGTTAATTCACCGAACGACTTTGAAACATGATCCATTTTCAAAATTGTTCTTCCGGGTTGCGTACTAAAGTTGAATTTGAAAAAAACTTTCGCATTTTCATCAATAACATCATCAATACGGTCAATTCGATCGAGCATTTTCACGCGTGATTGTACCTGACGGGCTTTAGATGCTTTTGCTTTGAATCGTTCAATAAATCTTTCCGTTTGTCTTATCTGAGCTTGTTGATTTTCGAAGGCTCCTTTTTGTATTTCCTGACGAAGTGCTTTCTCTTCTAAGTAAAATTCGTAGTTACCGGCATATGGAGTAAGCTTGTAATTCGACACTTCAACGGTCATATTCACACAATTATTCAAAAATTCCCTGTCGTGTGATACAATGATCACTGCCCCTTCATAGTCGCGCAAGTATCCTTCAACCCATTCAATTGATGGCAAGTCCAAGTGGTTGGTAGGTTCATCAAGTAAAAGCAAAGAGGGTTTTTGAAGTAAAATCTTTGCCAGCATTACGCGCATGCGCCATCCACCCGAAAATGTCTTTAGTGGGCGTTGAAGGTCGGCAGTATTGAATCCCAACCCCTCAAGAATTTCTTCAGTCTGCGATTGAATGGTGTATCCATCCAACATACCAAATTCTTCTTGAAGTCGGGCAAGTTTGTCCACCAATGAATCTTTGTAATTGGTCTCCATTTCATGAAGCACTTTCTCAATTTCATTGTGAATATTAAATTGTTTCTCAAAAGCCTGCATCGCCACATGAAGTATACTTTCATGGCTGTCATATGAAAGCAAATCCTGATTCAAAAAACCAAGTGTGCAATCGCTACTTTTGCTTATTTCACCTCCATCGGGTTTGTATTCGCCTACAATTAATCTTAATAAAGTAGATTTTCCTGCACCATTGGGACCTATCAGACCAATTTTGTCCTTGGGTTTGATGTGTAAGTTGGCATTTTCGTATATAGGACGAGCACCTATGTAATATGAAAGGTTGGTTAAAGCAAGCATTTGAAAGTAGGCAATTGGTTATTTGTTGCAAATTTAGAAATTATCAGTCAATTCTTAGCTTTTATTGAACGGTTACACAAAATGAAATCTTATCATTTGATTTGTCGGCAGATAATGAAATTTAATATTTATACAAATAATTAATAATCAGATGTTTATGCTTAATAATTCAAAATTTATTATTCAAAATTTAAAATTTCCTTTATAAGGAAATTCCTTCTCACTAAATTCACACCCAATAAAATTCGTTCTTATAATAATGATTAACCGAAGAATCATCCGAGGAAAAGTTTTGCAACAATTATTTGCATACAAAACCTGTTGTGCTGCTAATCTTGAAATAACTCAAGAGGCTGTAATTCAGCATTTTTCTTCAGTACTCAATCCGGATTTTTCGGGCGAAGATTCCAAAAAACTCGATGGTTATGGCAAAATGACTCTGGTAGGTTTGGAAGAATATGTAAGAACCAACAAAGTAGATCAGGACAATGGCCCTGAAGAAATCAACTCCGCCTTACGCACGTTTACCAATCAATACAACACCTATAATCAAAACGATAGAAGATTGATTTTGAAAAAAATGATATCAGATACCGAGAAAATATTTGATTATTATTTAATGACTTTGCAAATATTAATTGAAGCTGCACATAAAATAAGCTCAATCAGAAAGAATGATCGATTATGGAATAATCCTATTCTACAAAAATTAGATAATAGCGCACTATTGAAAAACGAAATATCACGACACCATATTTCATGGAATAATGACCAGGATATTGTTAATGAAGTGGTTACATATATATTGGATAGCAAAGAATTTATTACCTATAGTGCTACCGTAAATCTTTCGTTTGAGGAGGAGCGAAAAATGTTGCTTCACATTGCCAAAAATTTGGTCCTCAAAAATCCGAATCTCAACGATCATTTTGAAATCATTGATTTGAATTGGGACGAAGACAAAGTAGCAGTTAAAGATATGGTTGACGATACCATTAAGGCAGTTTCTGAAACGGAGGATTTCACTTTAGCAACTATTTCCAAAAACTGGGAAGATGATAAAGAGTTTATGAAAGCACTTTTTGAAAATACGCTTGACAATGAAAATGAATATGAAGATTATATTTCACCTCAGCTCAAAAACTGGGATATATCAAGGTTAACAGGTACCGACAATATATTAATGAAAATGTGTGTATCGGAGATGATTAACTTTTCGAATATTCCTGTAAAAGTTAGCATTAATGAATACATTGAATTATCGAAGCGATATAGTACTCCCAAAAGTAAAATGCTTATTAATGGTGTACTTGACAACCTTTCTCAAAAATTAATCAAAGATAAAATTATCAGAAAAAGCGGTAGAGGGTTGATGGATAATAAGTAGTTATTGTTTCAATGTAATTACATTATTATGAAATAATAAGTTTTCTTTAAATTTAAAATTGACTCATTATTATATAATATTTTGTTTTCCGTGATAAATTCTTAAAACAAAAATACTTTCGTTAATTAATTCAAAAATAATTATGTATGTGCGATGCACAATCGCTTTTCTGATATTTTCATTTGTTGGAAAAATTTTATCAAATTTCGGGTAATGTAATGGATTTGCTTGGATATTAATCAATTCTTTCTCAATTGATTGAACAACCTTTTCAGCTCTTTTATCACCTTCAAATTCTCTTAAATAAAACTCAATTTCAAAAAATCCTGAAAGAAATTCAGGTGAAAATACCAACTGATGGCTCATTATTTTTTGTTGAGTGCTTCACGTTTTTGGTTCATTGATGCAATTAGCTCCTCAAAACTTATACCCTTTCCATCTAAAATTGATTTCTTGGCTTTATTAATATACCATGTCATATATGCTAACGTGACAGGTTTGTTTGGAATTGATAAATTCAACTCTTTAAAGTTTCCTGCGTCATCATACATGTCTGCTATTAAAATTTCTTCAGCTTTTATTGAAGGATGTTGACTTAGAAAATCTTTTAGTGCATTTTCGTCTGAAGTAGTTTGTGTTGATAAAGCTAATAGCATATTTTAAACATAAAGTATGTAAATATACCAATTAACAAAAAGTCAAACAAAAAAAGAAGTTTATAAGAAATAAATTACTAAAAATGGCCAGATTTATTTCTCTACAATCTTAAACTCGGTTCTACGATTAATTTCTCTTCCTTCCGTTTCATCATCGTTTGTTGCCAATGGAACTTCTTCTCCATAACCAATTGTGCTAAGTCTGTCTCCGGTAATGCCTTTGCCTCTTAAATACATTTTTACAGTATTTACTCTTCTGAGTGAGAGCATTTTGTTGAAATTTGCGGTTCCCATGTTATCTGTATGACCACGAATTTCAAGTTTTACACCCGGGTTTTTGCGCATCCACTCTGACAAGTTATTTAAATATGTAACTGATTCTTTCTTTAAAATATGGCTTCCAAATTCGAAGTAAATATTTCTTAAAATAAATATTTTGTCTTTTTCGATAGTTCGTAATCCAAAATCGCGGTTTATGGTTTTTTGTACTTTATTATTTGCTGGAATGGTGAGGTTTATATTTACATATATGTAGCCATCTTTAACTACATTTACACTATATTTTAATGGTTTTTTGGTGCTGAATTGTGTTTGGTAAGTGCCATCTTCTTTTGTATCGATTACTTCTATTACATTTCCAAACCCATTTGAAATAGTTATTCGGGCTACTAATGGCAATCCTGTTTCTTGGTCATATATTCTGCCTTTAATAATTGCAGGTACCAAAGCAATTACAGGTTTTG
The DNA here is from genome assembly GCA_033763735.1 of Bacteroidota bacterium. Taxonomy (GTDB): domain Bacteria; phylum Bacteroidota; class Bacteroidia; order Cytophagales; family UBA9547; genus JANRJY01. The sequence goes on from JANRJY010000069.1 coordinate 71,637, forward strand.
CAACAGGAATTGGTTTTGGTTTAGGAGTAGGCTTTATTTTTTCAGTTGGTTTTGGTTTTTCAACCAGTGATTCATTTTCTTCAACTACTGCAACCGGAACTGGAATAGGTACAGGTGCAGGTTCTTTAGATTGTGCAGTTGTATCGGATTTTGCTACAATGGGTGGAGGTGTTGCAAGGGTATCTTTTTTTGTTTTTGCAATAGGAGCAGGTGATAAGGTAGTGTCTTTTTTTGATACTACTGGTTCCGATTTTTTAATAGTGCTATCTTTTTTAACTGCAACAGGATTCTGTTTTTTTGTAGTATCCTTTTTGGCAATGGATGGCTCTTTCTTGGTGGTATCTTTTTTAATTGCTACAGGCTGGGAACTATCCTTTTTTGCTACAATTGGTGCTGCAATCGAATCCTTTTTTTTATCAACAAATGGCTCTGCATCGGGTTTTAAGTAAATTTTGTAAATATCCTTATCTCCATATCCATCACCTTTAGCAGAGGCATAATATCCGGTTTCTTCATCTCCTGCAATCACAAAATATATGTCCTCATCAGGTGAGTTAATGGGATATCCCATATTTTCGGGTTCGGTCCAGGTTTTTAATTCTTTGTTATAAACGGCTTTGTATATATCATATCCGCCCATTCCTTTATGCCCTCGGGAGCTAAAATAGAGCGTTTTGCCATCTGAATCAATAAATGGTGCATCTTCATCATATTCAGTATTGATTTTTGAACCAAGATTTACTGCTCGTCCCCATTTGCCATTGCTTTCCTTTTGTGACATGTAAATGTCATATCCTCCAAAACCACCTGATTTGTTACTCGAAAAGTAAATGGTTTTTCCATCGGCAGATACGCCTACCGAAGGTTCATCATCTTTTGAATTGATATTTCCTCCAATATCTTTGGGTTCGCCCCAGGTGCCATCTGCTTTAATTTCACAATAAAAAATATCTCCTCCATTTTCCGGTTTGCGAATAAAAATAGACTTCCCATCAGGTGATAGTCCTACGTTGGCATCATGAGAAACAGTATTGATAGGTGGACCTAAGTTTTGTGGAGCACTCCACTTACCATCCGCACCTTTACGAGAAAGCCAAATATCTTCGAAATATTCATTGTCCACATCTTTATTTTTACTTGTTCCTCCTGGTCTGCGAGAAGTAAATATCATTAATGATTGATCTGAAGTAATAGATGGAACATAATCAGGATATTCTGAATTTACGACATCACCCAGGTTTTCGATTTTGTAATGATTAGGATTGGCCAGGTAATTTTTACCATTTTCACATTCAAATATTTTTCTATCGGTTTTGATAATTTCATCTTTCACAGATGATTTCAATTCTTTTGCTTTATAATCATCCAAATTTTGCTTATACAAATCATAATACTTAATGGCATTATCAAATTGTGAACCTAATTGGTAACCTTGTGCAATTAAGTATTGAATATTAGGAGCAATATTTTTTTTGAGATCATAGGCTTTGATTAAGTATGTGACAGAGAGTTCCTTATCAACTGTTTCGAGGTAACATTTACCAGCCATAAAGTTGGCAATAACATTGTCGGGATTTAGTTCAACTGCTTGCAAATACACTGCTAAGGCATCTTTTTTATCACCAAATCCATACATTTCATCGGCAAGTTTGACCAAATTTTCGTCAGCCCCTTGACCCAAAACGGGTGATATTGAAAAAAGTAACACCCCAGAAAGCATCAAAAAATAAGCAGATTTAAGCAATTTCAATTTAAAACCACATTAGAATTGTACAAATATACTGAATATCAAATAAAAAGTTACAGTTTGTTATAATTGATTATCAGATTACTAACTCAAAAAGTACTTATCGAATTTGCTGACCAATAGTAAAAGTGAAGTTTTGTGGAGCTTCATATGGAGCTAAGTCAAATGGCCATCCATAATCCACACCTATTAATCCAAATGCCGGCATAAATATACGTGCACCTAATCCGGCAGATTTTTTAATATCAAATGGATTGTATTGTTCATAATATCCGAAGCTATTACCACCTTCCGCGAATGCTAACACATAAATGGTTGCCATTTGACTGGTAGTGATTGGGTAACGAAGTTCCATTACAAATTTATTAAATACAATTCCACCCGATTGTTGATTATTGTAAGGGTTAAAAAATGAAGGGCCAATAGAGTTATTTTGATAGCCTCTAAGTCCAATAATATCTGTTCCTAACAAAAAGTTAAACCCTGAAAGTCCATTTCCTCCCAAATTAAAACGCTCAAAAGGAGTATAGTTGGCTTTAGAATTATACTTGCCAATAAATCCGAAATGGGCTCTGGAAACCAGTACTAATTTACTCAAGAAATCTTTTTTCTCAGAGCCATACACTTGTGACTTACGACCAAAGTTCATATAAAATGCCAAATCCACGTTCATTTTGTAGTATTCAATCCATTTGAATTGTTGCAAATTAGCTTCAGGAGTTTGCTTTGAATAATCAACTCCTGAAAAGAATGACCAAGGTGGTGTACTGAATAATGAAAAAGTCAAGCTTGAACCATTGGAAGGATATATGGGATTGTCAATACTATTTCTCGAAAGCGTGTTAGTAACAACAATACTGTTAAAACTGCCATTGGGAGGGACACCCCTGAAATTATAATTTTCAAGATTGTAGTTTGAGTAGGACAAACTATGAGATAATGTAAAATAATCATCCGGCCACTGAACTCTTCTACCCAAGCTTATGGATGTATTGAATATGGCTAATCGGCCTGTTAAGTTTTGAATTTGCTGGGTGTTGAATCCAAATCCACCACCAACACCCAAAAATCCACCAAGCCTACTCACAGAATATGAGGCACTTACGGTAAGAGCAGTAGGTTTGCGTCCGCCTAACCAGGGCTCTGAAAAGGATGCTGAATAGGATTGAAAAGAAGGCCCATTGGCTTGAATTCTAAGAGAAAGCTTTTGACCATCACCTGATGGAAGCGGACTCCATTTCTTGAAATTGAGTACATGACGCGCAGCAAAATTGTTAAAACTAACCCCTAATGTTCCAATAAAACCATAAAAACCGCCCCAACCGCCTGAAAGTTCAAGTTGATCGCTGGGTTTTTCAGCAACACCATAGTCAATGTCTACAGTTCCATTTGCAGGATTGGGTTTTGGGTTTATACTAATTTGCTCAGGATCAAAAAAACCTAAAGTGGATATTTCGCGTTGTGTCCTAATCAAATCAGCTCTACTAAATTTTTGGCCCGGACGTGTACGAATTTCACGAAGTATAACTCGGTCATTAGTTTTAGTATTTCCATTTACCGTTATTTTGTTAATAGTCGCTTGAGGACCTTCATACATTTTCATTTCTATATCAATAGAATCGCCTTCAATATTGACTTCATTTGGCTCTACGCTATAGAATAAGTAACCATCGTCCAAGTACAATGAACTTACATCGGCACCGGTTGGATTGTAGTTCAGTCGCTTTTCGAGTAAGGCCATGTTATAAATATCTCCTTTTTTTACACCAAGTATGTCATTAAGATATTTGTCGGTATATATATAGTTGCCCGTCCAATTAATGTTTCTAAAATAATATTTTCGACCTTCTTCAAGCTTTACTTTAACATTAACAAATCGCTTATTAAAAGGATCGGCAGTAACCGTATCACTTATAATATTAGCATCGCGATAGCCCTTGGATTGATAGTATTCAATGAGTTTTTTCTTATCTTCTTCATATTTTTCTCTTACAAATTTTTTGCGTGCTCTAAAAAGAACAAGATTGAAGTTTCGCGTATTTTTGAATCTGGCCCTTAACTTTGAGTCACTAAAAGCAGTTCTTTTGGGTTTAAAAAGATATTTAAGATTTTGGCTAAATTCCTCAAATCGGGAATCAAAATTTTGCTTTCTGTTTTGATATTCGTCCTTGTATTCGGTATTGCCATCAAAAATTACTTTGTTGGTTCTGATTTTGCGGCCCTTGGCTACCACTATGCGAAGCGTAACACTATTCGCTGAAATATTGTTAGAGTCCTTAGCCTGAAGAATATTAATTTTTGCATTGCTATATCCTTTTTCAGAATAAAACTTTTTTACCTTACGTTGTGTATTTTTAATCATTACATCAGTAACAACTTTTCCTTTGATAAGCTTGATTTTTTCACGTAGGTCTTCTTCTTCACTTTTTTTCACGCCAAAAAACACAAACTTATTCAGTCGAGGGCGTTCTTTTAGAAAGAAGTCAAAAAATATTTGATCCCCTTCAATTTTGGAAACTCTAACTTGTATATCACCTAATATACCCTGGTCCCATAGCTTTTTTAATGCATTGGTCATTACATCGCCCGGAATTTGAATTTCATCGCCCACTTTGAACCCTGTAATGGCAATAATGGCACTTGGATCAAGGTATTGTGTTCCACTCACCGAAATGCCACCAATTTTATATTTTTTAGGATTGGTGTAATTGATAAACGATTCATTAAGTTGTTGAGCGAACCCTATACTGGTAAAAAGTATACATATAAATAGTTTGGCTTTGTTTAATATCATTATTTATCCTGCCTTAATCTGCTCACTGGTTTTGCCAAACCTTCGTTCACGTTTTTGGAACTCAACAATAGCTTCGTAGAAATTTTCTTTGTTAAAATCAGGCCAAAGTATGTCAGTAATATATAATTCGGCATAGGCAAGTTGCCACAAGAGATAATTGCTAATACGCAATTCACCACTGGTTCGTATCATTAATTCCGGATCAGGCATAGGATAAGTTGCCAGGTATGAACCAAAAATGTTTTCATCCAACTTATTAATATCCAATTGGTTGGATAGTACATCTGCATTTATTTTTTTTACTGCTTCTAATATATCCCATCGACCACTATAGCTAAGTGCTAACGTTACTGTGAGCCTGTTATTATTAGATGTTAATTTAATTATATCGTGTAAAGCTGATTGACAATTGGAAGGAAGGTCATTGATGTTTCCAATAGTATTCATTTTAATTGAATTGTCCATCAGTGTTTTGGTTTCATCACCTATAGCTTTAATTAGCAGTTGCATCAAAGCATTCACTTCTTCCTTGGGTCTTTTCCAGTTTTCAGTAGAAAATGCATATAAAGTAAGAAACTTAACTCCAATTTCAGCAGCCGCTTCTATTACATCTCTTACTGAAGATATGGCCTGATTATGTCCAAATATTCGAATTGCGCCTCTTTTTTTTGCCCAACGACCGTTTCCATCCATAATTACTGCTACGTGGCTTGGGAGTCGGGTAAGGTCTATTTTATCTTTAAGGCTCATTTAAACAGATATAGGGCTTATATCAATGCGCAAAGATGGCTTAAATTAATGATTTTCAAAAAAGAAGGGTTCAAATATTAAAAATCATAAAAATCGGGGCATGCAATGTGGTAATACGTATATGAAATACTAAATCCAAGAAAATAATACCAATCATTGGTTGCTTGGTCCCATCCTTTTGCATGCGAATTTCTTAATAACCTGGGATAACTACCGTTAACATTATCAAGTGCATCTGAAAATGTTTTAGTTGAAGAAAAAACCATACCTAAGTTTAAAGTTTTTGTAAGCACGTATTTAAGTCCTAAACCAAAAGGGATTACAAAATCATACCTTCCAGTACCTGAGCCATATTCATATTCATTAATTAGTCTTAAAAAACCTAACCCTCCTGTAATATAAGGCGTTAGTCTTACTTTCTTATTCGCACTTCTATAGTCCAAAAAATTATATTCCATATTAGCACTTAATTCATGTAATTGATTGCTAAATTCAAGCGTATATCCTTGGTCTTTTCTGAAATTCGCTAAAGGGTAATTGTTGTTTTTATCGGAAGCATATATAAACATGTATTTATAATCAAGTCGTGCCACCCATGCACTATTAAAATTCCATCTTCCAAATACCCACGCACCAGGTCGGGTGTTTAAATAATTTATGTTACTAATATCACTTCTTGTATTGCTCGCGCCTAATCCAAGACCAATTTCCAAATTTTGTGCATTCGTTGAATAAATGATTAAAAGTAAGGTAAATACAAAAAGTAATTTCATTGTTAATCTCTAAATTTTGGACATTTTACATATTCAGGTATGATGTAAGTTAAATGAACACCAATAACCATATACCAGTCTGCTTTTCCGATTTCTGCTTTTTTGTCATTACTTTCCCCCCAACCAAAACCTCTGGGTGTTACATAATAACGATCAGGATTAGCCTGAAATTGACTAACCTCAGCAACTATTTCAGCATTATTTACATTTTCTCCTCCCCCAAAATACCTGGTTGGTTCCGTTCCTTGCATGTCATAAACATATACACCTTGTTTGTTAATAGCATCTGTTACAGCACCATTACTACCATAACCAACCATTGAAGGGTTGTCATATAGTTTTTCTTGAGCCGTCATGGTTCTTGGGTCACCATAAGGTCCGCTCACACCATCCAAGTAAGGTGTAAATGTTTTACGCCATCCAAATTCGGCAGCAATATCCCACTGCCCGGTAAGCCTCCACCGAACTCCTATACCAAAAGGAACTACCAATTGATGGCTAAATAATGCTTTGTCCAATGGAGACTTATCTTTTAAAGACTTAAGATTATCTTTTACCGGTTGATAGCCCTGACCATAGTCGGCAACCGGATTATGATACAAATAAGCTAATCCAATAAAAGCATAAGGTGTCCAAATCACTCTTTTATTATAACGCCCTCTATTTTCGAACAAATCAAAAACCGCATCTACCTTTAATTCAAATAATTCGTTCCTGAAATTAGTACCTCTAATGTATCGCCAATATGATTCTTTTGCATAATCCGGACTTTGTGTTTTACGATCATCTCCTTCTATCCTTCCATAAGCAAAAGCACCTCTGAAAGATGTCCTTGGTCCGTATCTGTATAGCACAGTAGCACCAAAGTTCCATCGAGTGTAAGGTAAGGCTGTTGAAATAAAAAAATTAAATGGATTTAAGTCACCCATATAATTCATTGCATTTAAAGAACCACCTACGCTCCAATAACGCTTTTTCTTATTAAATTTTTGTGCATTTGCAGCTAAACAAAAAATTATGCATGTAAAAAATAATATTTTCTTAATCAGTGAATTCATAAATATTCAAGCACAAAAATAGCAACATAGTATTAATAAACGATTAATTTCTTTGGTCCAAGCCCCAATTAAGCTTTTCGCGTAAAGTCTTTAAGAAATGATAATTTTCGATTTTTATAATTTTAATTTTAAAATCTTCCTTTCTAATAGTTATTTTTGATTCTTGGCTAACTGTTTTTGATCTTGAATCTAAACAGGCCAAAAACGATTTACTTCTTCCTTCAACTTGAAATGTAATTTTGCTATTGTCCGACACTACTAACGGACGAACATTCAAATTATGTGGGTTTACGGCAGAAATCACAAAATTGTTCGATGTTGGCATCACAACAGGGCCTCCACAGCTCAAAGCGTATGCGGTAGAACCCGTTGGTGTTGATATTAAAACACCATCAGACCAGTATGAATTTAAAAAAACATCATCAATAAATGTATGAACAACTATCATTGAGGAAGTATCTCTTTTAAGTATACTGAATTCATTTAAACCGAAATTTAAATCACCAAACACATCAGGTTGTGTTTCTGCTTTTAACAAAGTTCGTTCTTCAATTTGGAATTTATTGTCCCACAAAAGCGCTATATCTTCTCTTATTTTTTGCTTTGGGGTAGTAGCAAGAAAACCTAATCGGCCCGTATTAATACCCAATATAGGAATATTTTTATCTCTGATATGAACGATAGATTCAAGAAAAGTACCATCTCCTCCTAAACTAAGCAAGTAATCAACTTGTGGTATGTCGGAATATGAACTAAAAATGCCGCTTTTATATGTGTCAATTTTTTTTCGAGCCAAAAGCAATTCAAAAGGCTCATACATGAAAACCGAAGCATTTCGATTTTTTAAATCAATGAATAATTCTTTTAAATGAACAGAAGCATCGTCATTGAAGGTTTTTCCAAAAACAGCTATTTTCATCAAGTTTAAATACTTAAATATTTCAATAAATGATGCAAGCGATCCTCATCCGCGTTTTTGAAATCTGATTCGTGAAATTGTGCAATCACGTTAAAGCCGTATCTTTCAAAAGATGCGATTAATCTGGTTAAATCCGATTTATTGAATTTAAGCGTAAGTGATATGTCGTAGGATTTTTCAAACTGACCTGAAACGAAACTTGATATGATTTTCAGATCATTTGATTCTGCAATTCGGCTTATTTCAGCTAAAGAATAATTTTGATGAGGAATGGATAATACTAATATGCCTCCCGGGGAATTAACAAAGCCAATATTTCCAAAATACTGAATAATTTCATGCGATGAAATAGCTCCGATGTAATTATTTTCATCATCGAGCACAGCAATTATATGTGCAGGGTTGAGACTCAATATTTTAATTATTTCAAAAAAATGTACGTTGTTTTTAACATAAAAATCAGTTGGATCCAAAGGAATGGTTTCAACCAAATCATCATTTAATGCTTCAAGAAGCAATTCTTCTGACACTATCCCAATAAAATGATTGCCTGATACGACTGGCATTGCAATGAGCTTATGCTCATCCATTATATCTAGGGCATCTTGTGCTGTATCTGTGGGTTTGAGAACAGGGATGCTGGGGTTAATAAGTGCATCGGCTGTCATACGTTTACAATTGATTTTTGAAGAAATTCATCCAAATATTCATTGAACTTATCCGGATGTTCCATCATTGGAGCATGTCCACATTTGTCAATAAAACGTAAATCTGAATTGGGTAATAATCTGTTAAATTCGTGAGCTACGTGCGGAGGGGTAATCGTGTCGTTCAATCCCCAAATTAATAAAACAGGAACTTCGATCTTTTGAATATCCGCTGCCAAATTTTGACGTTGGGCAGATTTTGCAATAGAAACAATATTCAAACCCCTTCTGATATTATTTGTGATATTCATAACTTCCTCAATAAGAGCCTCATCAGCCATATTGGGGTCATAAAAAGTGTATTTTACTCGTTCTTCAATATATTTTCTGTCACCGCGTTTTGGGTAACTTCCACCCATTGTATTTTCAAACAAACCGGAACTGCCAGTAAGCACTATTTTACGAACATTTTCAGGATTACGCATGGTGTAAACCAAAGCGATATGACCACCTAATGAATTACCAAGCAGGGACAAATCGCTGATATTCATTATATTAACAAAACCTTCAACAAATTCAGTAAGACCTTCAATGGTTGCCGATTTAACGGGCATATCCAATATTGGCAAAATAGGAATCATTACTCTATATTCCTTTGAAAAATGACTTATAACGCCATCCCAATTACTTAAAGCACCAAACAATCCATGCAATAGCAATAGCACGTCACCTTGACCTTCATCCACATATTTGTACTGCCCAACTTCTTTAATTTGAAAATTCATAAGTATGTTTGCAAAGCTTTATCTTAAGTACGTGCAAATTAAAGCAATGTTTGTTAATAATCAATCAATATCGTGTTTTTTGACATTGAAATGCAATAATCAAGTTAATTCAGGTTATATGTTTTAATTATTTGCAAACGAAAAAATATTAAAAATATTATGTCAAAAAGCTATAAAAAAGTAGTTATAAAAGTAGGATCAAATGTACTTTCAAATGAAAGTGGAAATTTGGACGAAAAGGTAATAAAAAAAATTGCCGAGGAAATTGTTGAATTAAAGAAACAAAAGGTTGAAGTTATATTAGTGAGTTCAGGTGCTGTGGCATCGGGCAGAAAAATCGTGAAACTAAATGACAAAACGGACCCTATATCTGCGAGACAAATTTTTGCCTCTGTAGGACAAGTAAAATTACTAAATACATACTTTGAATACTTCAATAAAAATCACTTAGTATGTGCGCAGGTGTTGGTGACCAAAGAGGATTTTCGTGATAGAAATCACTATTCAAATATGAAAAATTGTTTTGAAGCACTACTTCAGAATAATGTATTGCCTATTGTAAATGAGAATGACGTTGTGTCAATTTCAGAACTCATGTTTACTGATAATGACGAACTTGCAGGATTAATAGCCACTATGATGCATGTAGATGCATTGATAATATTGAGTAATGTGGATGGTATATTTACAGGAAATCCTACACTACCTAATTCAAAGAGGATTCCAAAAATTGATGAGAAATCTGACGATATTGGAGGCTATATTTCAGATATAAAGTCGGATTTTGGAAGAGGAGGAATGCATACCAAATCAAGTATAGCCCGAAAAGTATCAAAAACGGGTATTACGGTGCATATTGCAAATGGAAAATCGGAAAATGTGATAAAATCAATATTTGAAGACATCAACTTTACAGTAGGAACCACATTTATTCCCTCAAAAATTCAAGCAGGAACTAAAAAGAAAATTGCTTTTGCAGAGTCGTTTGCAAAAGGAGAAATATTTATTAACGAAGGTGCTCAATTGGCACTAACATCTTCAAAAGCAACAAGTTTGCTTCCAGTTGGAGTAATAAAAATCATGGGGGATTTTCAAAAAGATGATATTGTAAAAGTAATTGGTGCAGATGGAACCATTGTGGGTATAGGTAAGGTTCAATATGGAAACAAAAAGGCATTGGAATTGATTGGTAAGCATAATCAAAAGCCTATCATTCATTATGATTACTTATATTTGAACCTTTAATTTGCACAATGCAAAATTTATCTTTATTTAAGTCTGTTCAAAAAGCATCAAGGTCACTTTCAGTAATTGATGTCAAATTGATTAATGAATTACTTTTATCTTTAGCAGAAATGGCAGAACATAATGCAGACTTTATTATTTCTGAGAACAAAAAAGATCTTGATCGGATGGATCCATCAAATCCGAAATATGACAGATTATTGCTCAATAAAGACAGAATAAGCTCCATTGCAAAAGAAATCAGAAATGTGGCAAACTTAGAAAGTCCTTTAGGTAAAACATTGGAAAGCAGAACTTTACCTAATGGCATGAATGTAGAAAAAATTACGGTACCTTTGGGCGTAGTTGGAATAATATACGAAGCACGACCAAATGTTACTTTTGACTGTTTTTCGTTATGTTTAAAATCGGGGAATGCAGTAATACTTAAAGGAGGAAGTGATGCCGAATTTTCCAATTTGGCTATTGCAACTTTAATTAAAAATGCAATTAGAGCAAAGGGACTTAATGATGACATAATTGGTATGCTTCCACCTGATCGAGAAGCAACGGAAGAACTCTTAAATGCGGTTGGGTATGTGGATGTACTTATTCCTAGAGGCAGTCAAGGACTGATTGATTATGTAAGGCAAAATGCAAAAGTGCCCGTAATTGAAACGGGAGCAGGAATTGTACATGCGTATTTCGACAAAGATGGCGATATAAAGAAGGGAAGTGATATTATATTTAATTCCAAAACAAGGAGAGTAAGCGTATGTAACGCACTTGATTGCTTGCTCATTAATAAAGATAGAATAAGCGACTTGCCGGAATTAACCAAAACTCTAGCTGACAAAAATGTTATTATTTATGCAGATGAGGTTTCATATGGGTCACTTACAGGTAAATATCCTCAAAAATTACTTGAGAAAGCCAATGAATCACACTTTGGCACTGAGTTTTTGGATTACAAAATAGCAATCAAAACAGTAGATAGCCTTGAAGATGCTATAGAACATATTGCAAATTATAGCTCAAAGCATAGTGAAGTAATAATATCAGAAAATAAAACCGCATGCGAATCGTTCTTAAAAAGTGTAGATGCTGCAGCAGTGTATAGTAATGCTTCAACTGCTTTTACAGATGGTGCACAATTTGGTATGGGTGCCGAAATAGGAATAAGCACTCAAAAACTACATGCCAGAGGTCCAATGGCATTACCTGAACTTACCAGTTATAAATGGATTATTAGGGGAAATGGACAAATTAGAAGTTAAACTTAAATATTGTTTTTTATGAAGTATGTTTTTGGATTTTTGACATTAGTAATGGGTTCATTTGTTTTTTTTCAATACAACGACCCTGATCCAGCAATTTGGATGGCAATTTATGGTTTGGCAATGTTAATTCTAGGATTGGCTACATTTGGCAAAACTTTTAAGTATGTTTTAATAACCGGTCATGTAGTTTTCGGAATTGGAATTATTTTATTATTTCCAAGTTTTATGGACTGGCTAACCATTGAAAAAGGACAAAATTTAATGCAAAGAATGTCCAATTCAAAAATGTATATTGAAGAAACTCGAGAATTTCTCGGTCTTTGTATTGCATTTGCCTGTATTTCATTGGTTTGGATTCCAATATTGAAAAAGAAATAGATGAGCAAATACTTAAATAAAAGCGTATTCGTATTATTTTTTTTTATTGGATTTAGTGTTTATAGCCAAAAAATCGGGTATATCGATACAGAATTTATTTTGAGCAAAATCAAAGAATACAAAGCTGCAGAAGATGAGATTGACAAATTGGCCAACAAATATCAGGTAGAAATTCAGGAAAAATATGCTGAAGTGGAAAAAATGCGGTCTGATTACAAATCAGAGGAAATCCTCTTAACTGAAGAGATGAAAAAGGAAAGGCAAGACACCATATTGGCCAAAGACAAAAGGGTAAGAGAATACCAAAGGAAAGTATTTGGATACGAAGGACTTATTTTTTTGAAACGTCAGGAATTGATTAAACCCATTCAGGAAAAAGTATATGTTGCTGTAGAGAAAGTCAGTAAAAAGAAACAAATCCAAATAATGTTTGACAAGTCAAGCGAACTTATAATGGTTTACACCGATCCCAAACATGATTATACTGATTATGTACTTGATGAACTAGGCTTGGGTGACAAAAAAGACACTATTGATAACAAACGCAAAAGTGACTATGTGAAGGGCGACACATCAGGTGACACAGGTGGAGGAGGAACAAATTCGAATAGTAATAGTAACAATAATTCACCGACCAACAAATAATTTGCTTTTATAGGTACATTTTTCATCTATATTTGTGCATTCAAACCTTAAGAAAATAATATTCCATGAATTTTAAAAGACAATTACTAGCCATTTTTGCAATATTTTGCTTGATTTCATTCGCACAAGCACAAGTAAAACCATTCCGATTAGGATATACTAATGTTGATTATTTAATTAGCCTACATCCTGATAGCAAAAAAGTAGATGCAGAATTGAAAAACTATCGCGCCCAGTTGGATAAAGAAGCAGAAACACTTGCAGGCGAGTTCAGAGGCAAGTATGAGTCATACGAAAAAGGCAAAAATATGATGGCCGAACCAGTACGTGCTACAAAGGAAAAAGAATTAATGGAACTTCAAGAACGTATTCAGGAGTTTCAAAAAAATGCTGAGGCAGATTTGCAGAAAAAACAACTTGAACTTTTGCAACCTGTATTGGATAAAATTCAAAAAGCAATTGATGCCGTTGCTAACGAAAATGGATTTACATATGTATTAAATTCAGATGCCGGATTCGGAACCACACCTGTACTTTTACATGGTCCTGAAAGTGATAATGTAACAGACTTAGTGCTTAAAAAGTTAGGCATAACTCCTCCTGCAAAAGATATCAACAAGCAAAATCTTGCTCCTAAGAAAAAATAACATCAGAGCGAATCGCTAAAATTGATTTGAAAAATATAAAAAAAACGATGGTATTTCCGCCTTTTTTAAAACAAGGAGATACCATCGTTTTAGTTGCTACTGCCCGCAAAATCACAAAGCCGGATATAGCATTCAGCATCCAAGTTTTTGAATCATGGGGCTTAACTGTGCACCTTTCTAAATATCTTTTTGAAGCAAATAACCAGTTTGCAGGTACTGACGATGAAAGACTTTTTGATTTGCAATCAGCAATTGACAACCCTAATATTAAAGCCATTTTTTGTGTTAAAGGAGGATATGGAACAGCAAGAATTATTGACAAAGTAAATTTTGAATCATTTAACAAAAATCCCAAATGGGTTTGTGGGTTCAGCGATGTTACGGTTTTACTCATGCATTTGGCAAATATTGGATTTGCAGGAATTCATTCCATTATGCCCACTCAATTTCCAAAAGAGAACAGTAAAAATTCGATAGAAAGTTTAAAGCAAACACTTTTTGGTGAATTAGCCACATTTCAATTAAAACCACATCCGTTGAATATAAATGGCAAATCGAAAGGCAAACTAATAGGAGGCAACTTGACCATTATCAATAACTTAATAGCAACATCATCTGATTTTGATTTTGAAAATTGTATATTGTTCATTGAGGATATTGATGAATATTTATATCATATTGACCGAATGTTGGGTCACTTATTTCGTACAAGTAAGTTAAATAAATTGGCAGGATTAATTGTGGGGCATTTTTCTGATATGAAAGATAATACAGTGCCATTTGGTAAGGATAGTTATGCTATCATTAGCGATTATATAAGTAATTTTAATTTTCCGGTAGTTTTTGGATTTCCGGTTGGACATGAATTTGATAACTTGGCTTTGATAGTTGGTTCGGAAATCAAAATGGATGTTGACAGTCAACATGTTGTGATAGAATATTTATACAATGGCAATTGAACTTTCTATAGTAATGCCTTGCCTCAATGAGGCCGAAACACTTGAAATATGTGTTCGAAAAGCTTCTGATTTTTTAAAGAATAATAATGTAAATGGTGAGATAATTGTAGCTGACAATGGAAGTACAGATGGTTCCATTGAAATAGCGCAACAATGGGGCGCCAGAGTGGTACATATTCCACGTAAAGGATATGGAAGTGCACTTATTGGAGGCTTTACAGCAGCAGAAGGAAAATATATTATCATGGGTGATTCTGATGATAGTTACGATTTTTCGGAATTGAATCCATTTTTGCATAAAATTAGAGAAGGTTTCGATGTAGTAATGGGCAATCGATTCAAAGGAGGCATTCAAAAAGGTGCCATGCCTTTTTTACATTATTGGCTTGGTAATCCGGTATTGTCATTCATTGGCAGATTATTTTTTAATAGTCGAATTGGGGATTTTCACTGTGGGTTGCGTTGCTTTACTAAGGAGGCATTTCTAAAAATGGATTTGCAAACCACCGGAATGGAATTTGCTACCGAAATGATTGTGAAAGCACAATTGCTTCAAATGAAAGTAACAGA
Source organism: Bacteroidota bacterium (assembly GCA_033763735.1). Classification (GTDB taxonomy): domain Bacteria; phylum Bacteroidota; class Bacteroidia; order Cytophagales; family UBA9547; genus JANRJY01. The sequence continues at coordinate 86,813 of JANRJY010000069.1, forward strand.
AGTGCCAACCAAATTGTATCCCGATGGTAGAAGCAGACCTCCTCACTTACGTACATGGAGAGATGGGTGGAGACATTTACGATTTATGCTTTTGTATTCACCGGCTTGGCTTTTTTTATATCCCGGATTATTACTTATGCTTACAGGTGTATTTGTAGGATCATTTATTGTATTTACCCCTGTGCACTTAGGAAAAACATATTTTGATATCAACACACTGATATACATGGGATTGTTTGTAATAGTAGGTTTTCAGACAGTTTCTTTTTTTCTTATTTCTAAAACTTATGCAGTAACACACAATTTGTTACCAACAGATAAAAATCTTGAAAAATTTATGCGAATTTTTAGCTTGGAAATGGGATTATTGATAGGATTAGGTTTTCTAGTTGTTGGAATAGTTATTTCATTTTTAGCCCTTTCAAACTGGGAACAGGCCAATTTTGGTCAGCTTGACCCACGCCAAAGTATCAGGTGGGTGCTACCTGCCATTGTCAGTATATTATTGGGAGTTCAGTTCTTGCTTACTTCTTTTTTTATTGGGATAATGGGGTTAAAACAAAGAAATTAAAATAGTATATTAATTAATTGATTTGCAGTGCTGTCGGAAGTTTCTTTCCTAAACAACGAATCATTATTTTTTTTCTAAACACATTATTTTCAATTCCAAGTTTAATCGGATCTGTATTAATAGTGTTTGTTTGTATTTAAGATTTAAAAAAAGTAAGATTTAACAAATTTTTACTTTGGAATATTTGTCAAATCTTACCACAAGAAATTACTCCACCTCCAATTTCTTCATTGTTGTACCCACTTTTACCAAATACATTCCTTTGGGCAGATTAGACTTAATTTCAGTATTTTCTGAATCTAGTTCTAAGATGTAAAGTAAATTGCCTTGAGATGAGTAAATATTTAAAGTGCTTCCTATTTCAGTATTTGAAATAGTAAATTTTCCATCAGCAGTTGGATTAGGAAAAATTCTTATGGCTTTTGTTTGCTCTGAAGTGGTAAACAAACCTACAGAAGATGTAATTGTAGAGGTTACAGTGGATGTAACTGAAGTGTTAGTTATACTACAGCTAACAATATTTGCTGGATTGCTAACGATACTACCACAAGCCCCGGAAACAGTAACCAAATAAGTTCCCTCTATGGTTTTTGAAATTAAAGAAGTATTTTCACCAGAATTCCAATTGTAGGTAATTGGCGCTTCTCCAGTAGCAGCAACTGACAAATTAATTGCATTTCCTCCACAAAGTGTGTTGTTGCTTATTGGTTGGGTAGTAATTTGTGTTGATTGTTTCCTCGAAAGTGTAGCTGGACTACTTATCACTTTCCCACAGATTCCAGAAACAGTTACCAGATAATTACCTAAAACAGAGGTTACTATTACATCATTTGTAGAACCATTTGACCAAGCATAACTAACACCTGTACCGGTAGCCGATATGTTTAAATTTGCAATATTTCCTTCACAGATTTGAGTTGATTGTGGTTGTATTAAAATAGTAGGAGGTTCGCAACCAATAATAGCAGTTAGTTCAATTGGATTGGATTCAACCACACCGCAAGTTCCGATTACTGTGGCAGTATAAATTCCTGAAATGGAAGTATTTATATTGGGACTTGTTTCTCCGGAATTCCACAAATATGTTAGGTTATCTCCGGTAGCAACAACACTAAAATTTGCGAAATTACCCGATGGGACAGTAGTATTAACTGATTGTGAAGAAATATTTGTTGTAGGAATAGCAACTAATGAAACGGTATTACTTACTGCCGAACCACAAGAACCTATAACTGTCAGTGTGTAATTGCCAGATGATGAAGGCGATAAGAATGATGTATTCGCTCCATTTGACCAAACAAATGTCAGATTATCTCCTGAAATGGGTGTTGATAAAATGTTGAAATTCGATCCGCAAATGGTTTCAGATGCGAAAGTTCCTGTAATTTGTGGGGGTGAAAGCTTAGTTAAATTTACCACATTACTTGCCATTGTTCCACAAGTACCTGTAACAGTGGCACTATAGGTATCGGTGCTCGATGCATTAATACTAGAATTGTTTCCTATACTGGTATATCCAGTACTCCATTCAAACGAATTATTTATGCCTGTTGCACTTAAGCTGTATGTGATTGAGCTACAAGTTGTAGTAGGGCTGCTAGGTAGCATTCCTACTAATGAAGTTATCGGATTTACGTTCATGATGATTCCAGATGAAGTTGCAGTAGCACTTGATAAGCAATTTCCACTGGAAGTTATAATACATAAAACATTTATTCCGTTAGTTAATGCATTTGTTGTAAATAAATTAGAATTGGTATTAAAATAACTATTTCCAACTTTCCAAGTAATTCTTGGATTGGAGCCTCCATTGGTTAAAGTAGCTGTAAAAGGTACGTTATCTCCTGAACATATTGTTGTATTAGGGGTGGAGATTGTAACTGAAGGACTTACTAAGGAAGTGGTCATATTAACAGAGTTGGATGTTGCTGTGTTGGAAGTTAAACAAGTTGGATTGGTTACAGTAATTACTAATGAAATTTGATCATTATTGGCCAGCGTGGTTGAACCATAAGTAGGCGTTGTTGCTACAGGAACACTGTTTTTGCTCCACACATAGGTAATATTTCCTCCATTCGTATTTGCACTCACACCCGCAAAGGTCACTCCGGTGCCACTGCAAATATTTGTTTGAGTGGCTGAAATTGAAATTGTTGGGGTAGTATTCAGAATTCTGGAAATAGACACATTACTTGTGCTTTTGCAGTTGGGAATGCTTGTAGCCGTAATTACAAAACTAGTTGTAGTTACCGTTGGACTTATAGTTGCAGAATTGGCATTTAGTAAGGTAAGTCCTACATTAGTTGGCCAAGAAATGTTACCCCCAAATCTTGTAACAGTGGAAGTGATACCAACACAAGTGCTTACACTTGGGGTAACACTTCCGGTAATAACTGGAGGAGAAACCACAGAAACCGTAAATGGATTTCCTGTAATGGTACATCCATTGCTACCTTGTGCAGTATAATTCACTAAATTAGAGCCTGCAATTGAGTAAATTTTGGATACTGTATTGGTTGCTGAAAAGCCTGAACCAAAGTCATATAAGCTGGCCCCGTTGAACGTAAGAGTCAACGACTCACCGGTGCAAAAAACCGGTTTTGAGGCAGTTATGGTTACGACAGGTAATGGTTTTACAGTTACTGTTAACGCTACTGATTTTTGACACCCTTGGGCAGAAGTACCGGTAACTGTATAAGTAGATGTTACAAGTGGAGATTGAATAATATTTACAGCAGAGTTGCTAGCAACGGGTGCTGCCCATGAATAAATATTTGCGCCTCCCGCACTAAGTGTAATAGTGGCGTTATCTGCGCACGCATTGTTACGTGAAACTACTGCTGAAATACCAGGCAACGATTTTACTACCAAAGTATACGTGGCAACATCTGTACAACCGACAGATGCTGTTCCAGTTACAGAAAAGGTTGTGGTTACGGTTGGGCTAACTACATATGTACTCGTATTGGGACCACCCACCCAACTGTAGGTATTTGCATTTGAAGCTGTTAATGTAGCTGATTGTCCTGCGCAAATACTGGTTGGAGCAGAAGAAATAGCAACAACCGGTGGTGCGTTTTTTGTTACTATTGCTATGTTTCTTGCACTCTCGCCACATGTATTTGAAGCGGATACATAAAAGTTTGTGTTTGCAGTAAGAACGGCTGTCGTATAACTATAGCTGGTATTAGATTGCAAAGGACTCGTGATGGTATTATTTGCAAACCATCTCACTGTAGTACTCACAGGTAAAGCATTTACTTGCAACAGTACGGATGCATTATTACAAAAACTAAGTGTTGAAGCAGTGGTATTAATGGTAGGCGTAGGTGGCATCACACAATTGTTGAAACTCAAAAAGAATGCGTCAGATAAACCACTGGAAGTGATATTTACAGGTGTGGTAGTGGAACTCACGTTAACAATATTGTTAAAAGTACCCGATACATAAAAAGCGGTTCCATTCACAGCCATTCCATTCAAAAAATCATCACCTGCTTCGCCAAATGTTTGAATATTGTTAGTAAAATTGCCATTGGCATCGTATTTGGCAATGAAAACATCATAGCCTCCATTGCTAGTAAACGAGCTGGTGAGTGTAGAAGGATCAAACTCGCATGTACCTTGAAACATGCCCGCAACGATGACATCTCCTGCCGAATTTATAGCAACTTTTTTGGGGTAATCAATCCCATTTCCTTTGATTCCTTTGACCCATTGAAAAGTCCCACTAGAATTTAGTTTACACAAAAATCCATCACTTACTGTGTTGCTTAATCCAGCCAAGCCTCCTAACGTACTAGAGTAATCAAAGTCAGAGGTGCTGCCAGCAGCTCCTCTATAAGTTCCTACAGAGTAAACATTCCCCGAAGCATCTACATCCAAATCATAAGCGACTTGATCTTGCAAACCTCCAAATGTTCTGAACCATTGAAAGCTATAGGTTGGTCCGTATTTTATTATAAATGCATCAAGGTTACCTGTACCAACCGTTGACAAAACTCCGGTTGAAGCTAGTTGGACACTATAGTATCCACTCACGTACACATTTCCATTCGCATCAACTGCCACTTTTCTTAATTCATCACTATTGGTAGTGCCATATTTCCCTACGCCTACATAAGTTCCATTAAAAGCATCCAATCTCCAAAGTATGCCATCTCTGCCCGTTGTACCCACTATTACACTCCCAGCACTTGGATCGAAGTCAATGGCATTTCCTCCATTATCATCTGCCGAGCCACCGATGATTACATCTCCATTATTGTCAATTGCAATCGAAAATCCATAGTCATCACCGGAACCTCCGGCAGTTTTTATCCATTGAAAAGTACCGCTTGAGTTTATTTTCAATACAAAAATATCGAATGTACTGAGGTTGGAAGTTACATTGCTCGTACCTACACCCGGGTCAAAATCTACTGTTCCTTTAAAATATCCTGTCACAAATACATTTAATGAAGCATCAACTACAATGTCGGTAATAATTACTTCGCCTCCGGTAAGTCCTTTTACCCATTGCACTACTCCTGCAGAATTGTTTTTTATAATGAACCCATTGTTTGTGCCGGATGCTGAAATAATTGTTCCGTTGAAATCAACAGTTCCATTAAACGATCCTGCTAAGTAAGTATTTCCGGATCCATCAACATAAGTTGATCTTCCATCGTCTGCTAAATTAGAACCATATCTGCGTGTGAGTCCTAATGTTTGACCAAATGATTGAATGCATAATAAAAGTGAAATGAATAAATGTGTGATTAAGTATATTTTTTTCATAATTGAGCTAAGTTTTGGCTTTTATACTTTAAAAATATAGCTTCAATTTTTTATTATACATCTCAAATGATAGGTGTCGAATTATTTTATATAAGTGCTGCATTCTAATTCATAACTGAATGGTTACTTATTATTTATTTAAACTATCTATGTGCTACGGAATTAATACGATTATATGGTTACGTTATTCATTCACCCTAATTTGCGCAATCCGCAACATAAGCAACACAAAAGTGCAATTATACTTTCGTGGGTGCTGTTATTTATACTTTTGTTTATAGTGTTTTACCTTTTGTATTTTGAGATATATGAGTCGGACAATAAACTCAAAATGACTACAAATTATGTTCAAAGTATCATATTTATAGCATCAATCATAGCCATTCGATTTTCTAAAAACTTATCAAATACTATTGCGGTAGCAGCTTTATGTTGTTATCCAATTATTTTCATTTGTATTTACACTACTGGTGGAATATTTTCTGTAGATGTTATTTGGATGATAATCATTACTACATTAATATTTGTTTTTTCGGGCACAAGATGGGGACTGGGTTTTTCAATAATTTCTATTTTGATAATTGTAATTCTTTTCAAACTCGAGGAAGGAGGCTATGGTTCAAACAATTATTTTAAAAAATACATCATTGAACATAATAGCAATTACTATTTTCTTACTTTATTTTTTGTTTTTATACTAATGTCAGCGGTACTTACCGTATTCACTAATATTTTACAAAAGGCTAACCAAAAAATCGAGTTGTTAACACAAGAAAAAATAGAAACACTTGAAAAAATGGTTGCGCACAAAACATTGGAATTGAGTGATTTGAGAAGAAACCTATCCAAAGATTTTCATGACGAAATGGGAAATAAACTGGCTAGTATCAATATAATTTCAGAAACAATCGGAATAAAACTTTTGAGTAAGGATTCGGACAAAACTGAAATATCAGAAATGCTTGGCTCTATAAAAAACAAAACCAAAGAATTAATAGAAGGCACAAGGGATTTTATTTGGTCAGTTGATTTTAAAAGCGACTATATCATTGAACTGTATAAGTATATGAGAGATTTTGGTAATACTTTTTTTCGACCTTTTAATATTGATTTTATGATAGAAGAAGATTTTGAAGAAAACATAGAAGTTCAATTGGCTCCTACCATCACACGCCAGATAGTTTTTATATGCAAAGAAATATTAACAAATGCTGCCAAACATGCGCTATGCACTCAAGTGCAAGTACTTATGCAAATTCAAACTAATTATTTGGTAATATCAATATCAGATAATGGAAAAGGATTTGATGTGAAAATTAAATCAGAAAGAGGATTGCGGAATATTATTGAAAGAATAAAGTTGATCAATGGCACATATACTGTTGATTCCAATGCAAATGGAACAAAATACGAATTATCAATACCTATTAAATCATAAACAGAAATATTATGACCGTATTAATTGTTGAAAATGAATTAGATATTAGAAATGGTTTGCGAACTATAATTTCGCATTACTGCCCTAACATTACCGATATTGTTGAAGCAAAAGGTGTGGTTGAGGGATTGGAAATGATACAAAAGCATAAACCTAATATATTGATTACCGATGTTGAACTGAATGATGGCACAAGTATCGAAATGCTTACATTAATTCCTAATTTGAATTTTCCAATCATTTTTATCACGGCATATAACAAATATGCAGTCGATGCTTTTCGATTTAGTGCAATTGATTTTTTACTCAAACCCATCGAACCTTTAGAATTGATAAAAGCAATAAACAAAGCATTAGAAAATATTAATATAAAAAATACAATTGCACAATTAATGTTGCTTAAGGAATCGGTTCAAAATAATAGTGTGAGCAAGAAAATAGTGTTGAAAGAATCTGACAATATGCATTTTGTACCAATAGACACAATAATTTTTTGTAAAGCCGATGGAAATTATACTCATTTCGAATTAATAAATGGAGATAAAATCATGGTTTCCAGACCATTAGGAGAGTATGAATCCATGTTGGATGGATACCAATTTGTGAGAGCACATCACTCATATTTAGTCAACCTCAAACATGTTCGAACATTTAACAAATCGGAAGGAGATGTGCTTTTTATGGTAAATGGGGCACAAGTACCTGTTTCTTTGAGAAAAAAGGAAAGAATCATTCAACTATTGATGGAATAGTAATTGTCTAATGCTCACCAAATGTGAAAAGAGCACAATAGGAACCACAACGCTGGGAAGCCACACAAATGGGAAGTAAAATATGGCAATATTAGGTTGGTCAAATGCAAATTGTTGAAACACTGTAGGCGTGGACAATATGGCATTTATCACAATATTAAATAACGTGTGTCGGGATAAAATAATGCTTGTTTAAGAAACCATGTGCGGTGGATTGTCTACGAAAAGTGCTCGGAAATGCGAGAGCATGTAGCGTGAATGTGTGAAGTAAGTTTTTTGGCATGGTAAGGTGGGTTTGTGCGGCAAAAAAAACATGGATTGGTAATGTCTTAAATAGTGTGTCTTTTCAGTCTGCTACTTTACTGCGTTTTTGCAAATATATTTTTTTGTTTTTCAATAATCCTTTAGTGTGTGAAAATAGTAAAGCAAAAAAGAGCCCTTTATTTTCACAAAGGGCTTTTAGATTTTAATAAATTTGGAATTGAATTATTCCTGAACTACCAATTCCTTCAATTCAGAACCAATTTTTACAAAATAAATTCCTTTAGGCAAGGATGCATTTACAACATTAGTTTCTGCAACTAATTTCTGTGAATAAACCAAAGTCCCTTGTGCATTAAACACTTCAACAATGCTTGTCTGGCTGAGCTTGTCAAAGCCCTGAATTGTGAATGAACCAGAGGTTGGGTTAGGGTAGATATTAAAGGGTTTTGATATTGCCGTTACTTCCAAAGAAGTCGTTTCTTCTGTTACCAATTCAATGCTTTGCGTTTCTGACCATAACGAAATATTCCCATTTGCATCCACTCCGGCTACTTGATAATAAATCGTTTCTTTTGAATTTTCAATTCTGAGTCCCGCTGTTGAGAGCACAAATAAATAATTGGCAGCAGTTAAACCACAAATGGTTTTTACATTAGTTGTTGTACTAAAATCCGATGTTTTAGAGTAACGGATGCAATATGTAATAGCGCCTGTAAGAGTAGGCCAAATAATGTTGGCAGAAACACCGGTAAATGTGCCAGTTGTAGTTTTGGGAAAAATAATAGCAATAGAAATGATAGGTGAACTACACACAGAGGTAACTAAAGAAAATGGTGTAGAGATTGCTTGACCGCATGTTCCGGATATGGTAACGGCATATGTACCTGCGGCAGAAGTACTCATTAGAGAAGCATTGGCCGCACCATTGCTCCATGAATACGACAGATTTTGTCCTAAAGCTGATATAGCAAAAAGAGCTGAATTTCCACTGCATACGGTTTGACTGGAAGGCTGCTTGGCTATGGATGTTTTTTCATTAACCGTTAACGTAGCCGCATTAGAAACCGCAGTACCGCAAGTACCATTCACAGTAACCATATAGTTTCCGGCTGTGGATGTATTTATATTGGAAGCGGTTAAGCCATTGCTCCATGCATAACTTAGGTTAGAACCATTAGCAGATACCGCGTAGTTTTTAGTAATGCCACTACAAATGGAAGCATCAGCAATGTTACTTGAAACTATAGTCGTAGCAGGAAGTACTGATAGTGTAGATGGGTTTGAAACTACTGAACCACACAAGCCAGAGATTGTTATTAAATACACACCTGGCGTAGAGGTATTTATATCATTTGAAGTAGATCCAGTGCTCCAAGAATAGGTAAGGTTGGCTCCCAAAGCCGAAACCGAAAAATTTTGAACCAATCCACTACAAATAGTGGCACTTACCAGAGGTTGACTTGCAATACTTGTAGATGGAGCTTGTGTAAGTTGAATGGCATTACTTGCCACTGCACCGCATGTCCCACCTGACACGGTTACATAATATGTACCAGGGATTGAAGTAGACATTTGTCTTGTTGTGCTACCTCCATTAGACCAGTTATAACTTAAGCCAATGCCTGTAGCCGATACTGAGAAGTTCTGTATAACTCCACTACAAATAGTTGTGTTGGCTAAGGGCTGCGTAACAATAATTCCTGTACCTGGTCCGCCATCTGTTATAGTCCATGCTTTGTTGGTTATTAGGTTTTTTCGATCAGTTACCCCTGAACAGTATTTTACCAAAGTTGCCCCTAAGCTACGTCCTGTGACAGTACCAGCATTTAATCCTTGAAGAAATGCACCATAATTAAGCCCATCAATACTAGTGTTATATTCTAAGAAAGATCCTAAATTGACATTTGGGTTTAATTTTGTACCCCATGCTCCTAGGTTTTGATTAAATGAAGATGAACTAAAGAACATGGCAGACATATCTGTAACATTAGAAATATTCCAATTGCCAATAGGCTGATTAAATGAACTTGTGTTCCTAAACATACCATTCATATTTGTAACATTTGAAGTGTTCCAACTGTCGATTGCTTGATTGAATTTTGAATTGTAGCTAAACATCCCATTCATATCGGAAACATTTGATGTATTCCATCCGGCAATCGAATGATTGAATTTTGAATTGTAGCTAAACATCCCACTCATGTTGGTAACATTCGAAGTATTCCAATTGCCAATCGGTTGATCGAACTCTGAACCGTTAGCAAACATATTGCTCATATTCGTAACATTAGAAGTATTCCAATTATTAATCGGTTGATTAAATGCATTAGCACCTTGAAACATCGAACTCATATTTACTACATTATTCGTATTCCAATTACCAATAGGTCGATTAAACCCACTATTATAAGCAAACATAAAACTCATATCGGTTACATTTGAAGTATTCCATCCGCCAATGGATTGATTGAAATTATTTGTACCACTAAACATATAACTCATATTTGTCACATTCGCAGTATTCCATCCGCTTATAGATTGGTTGAACAAAGTTGCAAATTCGAACATATTTGCCATGTTCGTTACATTTGTAGTATTCCAATTTCCTATGGGTTGATTAAACTGGCTTGCTCGACTAAAAAGATAACTCATATCCGTTACATTCGTGGTGTTCCACCCGCCAATGGATTGATTAAAAGAAGAGTATGTAAACATGTAACTCAGATTCGTGACATTAGAGATTTCCCATGAGCCAATATTTGGAATAAAGCTAAGATTTTCGCATCCACTAAACATAGAAGCCAAGCTGGTGGCTTGAGATAAATTTGGAATGTCGGAAGCGGTAATTGAAGTGAGGTTTGTACAATTGCTGAAAGATGAATTCATGGTTTGCCAAACAGTAGTACCCCATTGCTGAATGTCGATCAATCTTAACCGCTCGAAACTTTGGGAGAACCAAAATTGATTGAAATTAACTGGGCTTATTCTCAATCTAATCTTTTGATCGGTGGGTAGTCCTGTAATTGCCAATGAATTACCAAAAAAAGTTCCTGAACCAGATAGGGTACTTACTGGAAATGTTTCCCACCTATAACTTACTAAACCACTTGAGTTTACATCCAGACCTAAGCTATTGGGGCCCGAACCAATCTGGGCAAGATCCCAGATGGTTACAAATTCAGAATTCAAATGAGCCGGATTGGATATTACTTTTCCACAAGAACCGGAAACAGTTACAAAGTACGTTCCCGGAATGCTTGTTGATATTTGATGAGTTGTACTTAATCCATTAGACCACATATAACTTAAATTGCTTCCTGTGGCAGAAACAGAAAATGTGATTGGAACTCCTGAAGTAGTTATAATACTTATTGGCTGGGTGGTAATAGCTGTAGAAAAGTTTACCTGTACGGTAGCAGGATTTGAAACTGCAATTCCACAAGAGCCTGTTACTGTGGCTTGATATATGCCACTTACGCTTTTTGAAATTCCGGTTGTTGTCTCACCACTGCTCCATTTATAATTTAACCCTGCACCCTGAGCCAAAACCAATAAATTGGCAGAATTGCCTGAGCAAATGGCCTCGCTGGTCGGTTGAGTGAAAATATTTGGAAAACCATTATTCAATATGGCAGGGTTGCTTCTGACAGTGCCACACGTACCCGTAATATCAACAAAATAAGTGCCTAATACTGAAGTAGTCATGGTATTAGTAAAGCTTTGATTATTGGACCATATGTATCCTAGTTTTGAACCATTTCCTGTTACCGAAAAAGTATACATTTGACCTATACAAGTATAAGCATTTGCTAGAGGTTGTGTTGTGATAGATACACTTCCTGTAGCTATACCTGCATCACTAATCGTCCAGCCTTTGCTTGATGTTAGGGTAGACCTAGCCGATCCGGCTGAGCAATAGTTAATTCCTACTGCACCCATAATACGTCCTGTGACGGAAGTTGCACTAAATCCATTTAACAAATTGTCGTAATTAAAACCATTGATGCCGCTATTTTCAATGAATACATCTAAGATTACATTGGGGTTGAGCTTTGTACCCCAACTACCCAAAGGCTGATTGAAAGCGGATGCATTATAAAACATATATTGCATAAAAACTACGTTAGAGATATTCCACCCTCCCAGTGTTTGGTTGAACGAAGTATTAGAGTTAAACATAAAGCTCATATTGGTAATATTGGACACATTCCAGTGCCCAATAGGCTGATTGAAAGAGCTGTTTTGGAACATATATGCCATATCTGTTACATTGCTCAGGTTTGGGCTGTCTACTGCGCTTCTACCCGAAATAAATCCGCAACCTGCAAATGCGCCTGACATTGAAGTCCAGGCAGTATTGCCCCATTGTACAATATTTGTAAGCCTAATTGCGTCAGCCCCATTATTCATATTAAACCTTCTAAAATTGGTGGAGGTAATACTAAGACTTATTCTAGAGTTTGCTGGCAAGCCTGTAATACTTGCAATGATACCCGTAAAAGTACCCGATCCCGTGAGCGTTGCAATAGGTATAGTAGCCCAATTATAATTTACAGTACCAGCAGTTTCTACGCCAAATGTTAATTGTGTACTTCCTGATCCTGGGATGGTCAAATTCCATTCTGTGACAAAGGGTTGTGCTTGGGCTTTAAGCATTCCAATTATAAAGACAATTATGGCTCCAATTTGTGTAATTTTTTTTATCATGGTCTTTAATTTTAATCTAATTATGAAATGATGCTGGTATTTTAAAGTGGATTTCTTTTTAAGAATGTTATATTTAAAATCACATTTATATTATCTTATAACTTTTTTAAGTAATACATAAAAGTTTACAATAGAAAATGTAGAATAACTTTTTTAACTTTATTACAATTTATTCTTTAAATAACAATAAATATTATTCTAAAAATACAAAACAAGGACTCTGAAAATAATAACTTAAGAGTCCCTTTTACTTGTATATTCGAAAAATCTTACTCCACTACCAATTTCTTGACTTCAGTACCCATTTTTACAACATAAATTCCTTTAGTTAAAGCTGCATTTACAACGGTATTCTTAGATTCTAATTTCTGTGAATAAACCAAAGCCCCTTGTGCATTGTAAACTTCCACACTGTTTGTCTGGCTGAGCTTGTCGAAGCCCTGAATTGTGAATGAACCTGAGGTGGGGTTGGGATATAGAGTGAATATAGAATTTTGAGTTTTGAATGATTCAAGGCTTGAAATTGGATAATCAGTAAATGTAACTGTATAATTGGAACTTTTTACTTGACCTGGATTTGTAACTTGCACAATCAAACTTTGACTTTTTATCACACCAGCAGGTAGCATAACAACGATAGCAGTTTGCGAAACAGATCCAACCATCATAGAGAGACCATTAATGGAAACAGTGATGCCTTGCATAAAGCCACTACCTATTATTGCAATTGTTATTGGGGAGGTTATTGTGGTTATATCACCTAACGAAACAATTCCTGAAATTGATGCGCTTGACATTGTTAAACCATCTATTGTAGCCGAAGTCACCAAAGTTCCACACGAACCTGTTACGGTAACAGTGTAAATTCCAGGTTCTTTAATAATGATATTAGATGAAGTTTGGTTCGTATTCCATAAGTAGGCTAAATTCGCACCTGTTGCAAATACGTTTAAAATAGCCAAATCACCAGAATTCACTGTAATATTTTGAGGATGAGTTACAATACCTGTAATGCTATTCAGAGGGCTATCTCCAGTAATAGTCCAATTATTCATACTTACTAACTTGTCTCGCTCTTTAGATGCATTACAATATTAAAGACCGTTTGCATCCAATTTTCTACCCAAAATTGTAGATGTACTAAAACCTTGTAGTGTAGCATCATAATTGGATGATGACATTGCTGAGTTTAAAAAAAAGTCTGATAAATTAACTGTTGTATTTAGTTTTGTTCCCCAAGGACCAAGATTTTGGTTAAAAGCAGTTGCATTATAAAACATAGCCTGCATATTTACAACTTTACTGACATCCCAATTTTCAATATTTTGATTGTAAGCAGAAGTCTGAGCAAACAATAACATCATATCAGTAACTTTAGAGGTATTCCACCCACTTAAGTTTTGGTTAAATACAGATGCTCCCCAAAACATCCGATTCATATTCGTAACATTACTTGTATTCCAACCCCCTATACTTTGGTTAAATGCGTCATTAAATGCAAACATATTATTCATATCTTTAACATTACTTGTATTCCAACCTCGAATATCTTGAATGAATGAATCAGCGCCATAAAACATACCTCCTGTATTTGTAACGTTTGCAATATTCCAACTGCTGATATTTTGGTTAAAAGCAGGTGATAGATAAAATAAACCACTCATGTTTTTAACATTTGAAGTATTCCAGCTATTAATATTCGCTGGAGAATTGAGAACGGTGCAACCTCCCAACATAAAATTCATACTTGTAACTGAAGTTAGATTAGGAACATCGGTTGCATAAATTTGCAAATTGCTACAACTTGAAAAAGCATTGTCCATACTAATCCATATCACATTTCCCCATTGAGCCACATTAGTCAACCGACTTCTATCATTGCCACCATTGATATTTATTCTGTTAAAGTTATTGCCATCTATGCTTAAGCTTATGCGTGAATTGGTTGGCAAGCCAGATATAGTAGCATTTGTACCTGTAAATGTACCTATTCCGGTAGTTGTTGTTGGAATAGTTGCCCATTGGTAACTGACTATTCCGCTTGTGCCAACACCAAACGAAATTCGATTTTGATTAGAACCAGAAATGGAAAGATTCCATTCTGTTATAAATGGTTGTGCTTGAGAATTTGAGATTCCAAGAATAAGTAAAATCGCAACTTGGAGTTTTGTAATAGTTTTAATCATAGAGTTTTGAAAGGTATAGTAACTAAATATGAAGTTTATCAAATATTAAAAACACCATTTTGGTATTTAAAAACGATTGAAAGCTATACAAAAAATTGCATTTTCCTAAACTATTTATAAACAAAATAGACCTGTAATAAATTTATAATTGTATATTAAGATAAATATTTAATGAATTAAACGCAATCAAAAAATATTCAAATAATTGAAGTTTATGTAATTAAAAGACGTGAAAACTATTCACTAGTTGTCACGTCAGAAAGTAACAAACTTAATTCAAGATTCACAGGATAATTTTTTCATTATTGTTGCATTAATAACTTTCGGATACTCACCAAATGGGCAAATAATACAATAGGAACCACGCAACAAGGCAACCATACAAAAGGGAAGTATAATATAGCCACATTTGGTTGGTCAAAAGCAAATTGCTGAAAAGGAACCGGACTTGATAATATGGCATTGGTTACAATATTGAAAAGCAATCCAAGACAAACCACATTCCATATAAGTAGTACATTTTTCGAAAGAAAGTTTTTACGATATCCAAAGTAATAAATGAATGGTGCTGTGATACCTGATAAAATATCAAAGTTACGCCCTTCAAATGTCATTAATTCCGGCACTCCTTTATTCAAGAAAAGCCAAAACAAAACCAACTCTACAGGTATCCTTATAACATGCAAAAGAGTAAGGGTTCCCGGATCCAATGCATTCAAGTACTCTTTACCTTGTTTGGTATTGAAAATTATAATAATTGCCAAAATAGGTATCGATATCAATAATATAAAACGGGGAGGTATGGTATCCGTGACCAAATAAAAACCCGATAATCCAAGAAACGCTTGAAAAACAAGCCATCCGGATAATAACAAAACGGTATTTTTGAGATTAGAACCGGCCTTTATTAGTAGACCCACAGTAACTATTGTTGTCAAAATAAATATAGTGCTGATATATATAGGTAAGTTTTCCATTTGAGTAGTGTTTAAATACAATACAAATGTCCGGACAATACCTTATAAAAAACTTAGCAAATGACAAGAAATACTATTTCGTCAACATTTCTTTCCGAATGCGACTGAGTGAAGTGTCGGTAATTCCCAAATAGGAGGCAATATGTTTCAATGACACGTATTGAAATATTTCAGGTCGGGTGGTAATTAGTTGCTCGTAACGTTGCTCTGCGGTCATATTAATCATGGAAAGCATTCGTTCTTTCAGTGTGATCAATGCACTGACCAATAAACCTCTTCCATATTCTCTAAATTCAGGGTAAGTATGAAAAAGCAATTGAAGTTGGTCAAAAGTAATGTACCAACCAGAGCAATCGACCACAGCTTGTATGTTTTCTTTCGAAGGAATTCGATTGATAAATGAACCAACTTCAAATGCGATTTGGTTCTTAGAGTACAACCAAGTAGTGACCTCATTGCCCTCTGTATCAAGTGTATAGGCACGCATAAAGCCGGTTTCAATATATAAATAGCAATTATCAACTTGCCCTTCTTTTACCAAATATTCATTTTTAGCAAAGTGAATTTCTTTAAAATATCCAACTATTTCATCTAATCTTGGACTCGCCCTGGGAAAAATATTCTGGATGAATTTTTTAAGATTTTCTTTGTCCAATTTGAAATTAATCTGAAAACAAATGAAGTAATTATGATTTGAAACAGGGATGAATGATTCTGAGAAGAAATATGTTCAATTTAACCTATTGAAAAAAAACAATTATTTTTTTAGTAATTCATCTAATTCTAACGATTTCCCTTCTTTGAATAAATTGCCAAAATCTTGAGAAAACCATTTATCAAAATCTTTATTTGAGCTTGTTTTTGAAATAGGCTTCTTTTTCATTTTTCCTTGGTTTTCTGCAGCTAATCGACCTAATTTTTCCATTTCTGATAATAAATGCACAAGTTAATATTCTTCCTAAGTTGCTTTCTCCAATACAAATATACCGAATTTCTCCATCTTTTTGGTAAGATAATTGAATAATCTTATAACGGTCACTAAAAATAGTTTCTTTTTCAAGATAGTAAATTCCATGCTTAAAGTAGCTTTTGTATATATTATATTCATCCCAATCAAAATTATAAGCCATCAGAATTTAAAAATGTATTAATCACTCATTTTTTACCCTCGGCAACAACCCTTCAGTAAGAAAATTCACACATTTTTCAATCGTAAAAACATCAGTTTTGAGTTCCATGTCGGGATTTGTGGGTGCTTCAAATGGCGAATTGATTCCGGTAAATGATGGAATTTCGCCTGCTCTAGCCTTCTTATACAATCCTTTCACATCTCTTTGTTCACATAACTCAATTGGGGCATTGATATATACTTCAAAGTAATTATTGCTACCAACTATGTTTTTTGCCATTGCTCTGATTTCTGCAGTTGGGCTAATAAACGAACAGATGGTTACAATGCCGCAATTGCAAAACAATTTCGCAGTTTCGGCCGCCCTTCTGATATTTTCCATTCGATCCGCATCCGAAAAACCTAGGTTGCTATTAATCCCCGATCGTAGATTGTCGCCATCCAATAGCATAGTCAAATATCCCAAATCATGAAGGCATGCCTCCAGACCTTTTGCAATTGTGCTTTTGCCGGATCCCGATAGCCCGACCATCCATATCACGATGCCTTTTTGGTTGAGTAGTTGCTCTTTATCTTCTTTTTTAAGGATTTTGTCGAATATTGGATGAATGTTGCTCACTATTATTAATTAATTTTCAATATGTAGATAAAAATTATTTAGTAGATTTCGGACGTAAAAATACACGCGCAATGGAAATATTCTCTCTTTTAATACTGATATTTATATTAATCATCTTATTTTTTATCTTTTTGTATTTCGTCCCGGTCAATCTTTGGATCACTGCCATTTTTTCGGGTGTAAGAGTTGGGTTGTTTGATTTGGTGTTTATGCGTATTCGTAAAGTGCCTCCCAGAATGATGGTAGAGTCTTTGATTACAGCAACAAAGGCAGGTTTGAAAATCACCACTTCTGAATTGGAGACTCATTATCTGGCAGGTGGACATGTGCCTTCCGTAATTAAAGCATTAATTTCTGCACATATGGCTAATATTGATTTGTCGTTTCAACAAGCTGCAGCAATTGATTTGGCAGGAAGAGATGTATTTGAGGCAGTTCAGATATCTGTTAACCCAAAAGTAATTAATACGCCAAATGTAACTGCTGTTGCACAAGATGGTATTCAGTTGGTTGCAAAAGCACGAATTACGGTGAGGGTAAATATTTCAAGATTAGTTGGTGGAGCTGGAGAGGAGACCATTTTAGCGAGAGTTGGAGAAGGAATTGTTACTTCCATTGGTTCGTCCCGCTCGCACAAAGAAGTATTGGAGAATCCGGACAAAATATCAAAACTCGTATTAAGTAAAGGATTGGATGCAGGCACTGCTTACGAAATTTTATCAATTGATATTGCCGATGTGGATGTGGGTGCAAACATTGGTGCAAAACTTCAAATTGATCAGGCAAGTGCCGATCTTAAAGTAGCGGAAGCAAAGGCTGAAGAGCGTAGAGCTATGGCAGTTGCACTTGAACAAGAAATGAAAGCCAAAACTCAGGAAGCAAAAGCCAAACTGGTTGAAGCTGAAGCGGAAGTACCCAAGGCAATTTCAGATGCTTTCCGTTCAGGTAACTTAGGTGTTATGGATTATTACAAAATGCAAAACGTAAAAGCTGACACCTCAATGCGTGACTCAATTGCTGGAAACACTGGAGACGACAAATCATAAATGATTCATTTTTAATGAGTAACGTTTGATTATAATGTGTTTTAGCTTGACAAACTCACTAACTTTCAGCGCAATAACTCATTAACTTTATACTTAAAAATAAAAAACCAACTAACTCAATAACTCAACAACTATTTAAAGGAATGAAAGGAATAATTTTAGCAGGCGGATCAGGAACTCGATTGCATCCACTTACTTTGGGAATAAGCAAGCAAATGATGCCTGTTTATGACAAACCAATGATTTATTACCCTCTATCTACACTGCTGCTTTCGGGTATCAGAGAAGTATTGATTATATCAACGCCACATGATTTGCCTCTTTTTGAAAAGTTGTTAGGTGATGGCAAAAGGATAGGTTGCTCATTCAGCTATGCTGTACAGCCAAGTCCTGATGGACTGGCTCAAGCATTTGTTATTGGAAAGGAATTCATTGGTAAAGATAAAGTTGCTCTGGTATTAGGGGATAATATTTTCTATGGTTCAGGAATGGCTACTCTGCTTCAGGAGAACAATAATCCTGATGGAGGTGTCGTATTTGCTTACCATGTTGGTGACCCTGAGAGATATGGTGTAGTAGAATTTGACAAAAATAACAAAGCTATATCAATTGAAGAAAAGCCAGAAAAACCAAAGTCAAATTATGCAGTTCCCGGTTTATATTTTTATGATAATACAGTAGTGGAAATAGCAACTAATCTTAAACCTAGTCCAAGAGGAGAACTTGAAATAACGGATGTGAATAAAATATATCTAAATCAAGGTAAATTGAAAGTAGGCATTTTAAGTAGAGGTGTTGCTTGGTTAGATACTGGTACATTTGCCTCTCTGATGCAAGCTGGGCAATTCGTGCAAGTTCTTGAAGAACGCCAAGGACTTAAAGTGGGTTGCATCGAAGAAGTGGCGTACCGAATGGGTTATATCGATGCTGCACAACTTGAAAAATTGGCTCAACCTTTATTAAAAAGCGGATACGGCAAGTATTTAATGGATTTATTGAAATATTAATGGAAGAAGGTAATCCCAAGAAATTAGAACCTGCAAACATTGCTTGGACAATATTGTACGCACTCTTTTATCCTGTGATTATTACCTTTACGTTAATATTTTTTTCAATTTCATATATTTTGTCTTTAGTATCTAGAGTAATGATTAAAATTTTAGATAGAGACAAAAAACCCTCTTGAAAGTATAAAAATAACATATTTATTTTGCGAAAATATTTAAACAATGGAACAAGTAGAACAAGAATCAGCCATATCAAAAACTAAAGAGCTTCAACTTAAAATAAATGCCGTTCAAACAGAAGTTGGGAAAGTTGTAGTTGGGCAAAACTATATGGTAAACAGATTGTTGATTGGTTTATTCACCAACGGTCACATACTATTGGAAGGGGTTCCAGGATTGGCCAAAACTTTAACAGTAAATTCCCTGGCAAAGGCATTGAATTTGGATTTCCAAAGAATACAATTTACTCCTGATTTATTGCCTGCTGATTTGTTGGGTACAATGATTTACAATCAAAAAGAAGGTTCGTTTGAAGTCAAAAAAGGACCTATATTTTCCAATTTAATCCTTGCTGATGAGGTTAACCGTTCTCCGGCGAAAGTCCAGTCTGCTTTGTTGGAAGCCATGCAGGAAAAGCAGGTTACCATAGGACCTACAACTTACAAATTGGAGAAACCTTTTTTGGTACTTGCCACTCAAAATCCGGTAGAACAAGAGGGAACATACCCACTTCCAGAAGCGCAAGTGGACAGGTTTATGATGAAAATTTTTGTGAGTTATTTGAACAAACAGGAAGAGCTAGAAGTTATGCGCAGAATGTCGGACATGACTTTTAGTGCCGATATCAAACCGATTTTATCAAAACAAGATGTATTTGCCATTCGTGACGAAATCAACAAAGTCAACATTAGTGAATCGTTAGAAAAATATATAATTGAGCTTGTTTTTGCCACTCGTGCTCCAAAAGATTATGGCCTAAAATCTGAGGCAGAATACATCATGTTTGGTGCATCACCCAGAGCAAGTATTGCACTTAACTTAGCTGCTAAAGCAACCGCCTTCTTGAATCAGCGCGAATATGTACTTCCTGAAGATATAAAAGAAGTTGCAAAAGATGTATTGAATCACCGAATCTTACTCAACTACGAAGCAGAAGCAGATGGTATCAGTACCATACAAATTATCGATACCATTTTGCAAAAAGTCGCTATTGGGAAGTAATATTTTGAATTTAAAACTAGTAGTTATTCCAGTTCGCTTCCAAAGGGCATTCTAGCTTGAATACCAACCATTTTTTGAATTTTCTTTGCCGTCATGTATATATTCAGATTTTCCCCTAATTCTGATTGTAAAGTTTTCATTTTGGATTCATTTTGGAAATCTTCAATAAATTTCTCAATGACATTTTTGGATGCAGGTCTGTACTCTATTTTGTAGCTGGTATCAATTTTAGCTGATTTAGCCGCCAATTCTATGGCCATTCCTAACCCACCTAATTCATCCACCAACC
This sequence comes from Bacteroidota bacterium, assembly GCA_033763735.1. Classification (GTDB taxonomy): domain Bacteria; phylum Bacteroidota; class Bacteroidia; order Cytophagales; family UBA9547; genus JANRJY01. Next base: position 107,798 of record JANRJY010000069.1, read on the forward strand.
CATTATTTTGAGCTTCAATTCCGCTCCATACTCTACCTGATGCAAGTTTTTTAAGACTGTCAACAGTCATATTTCTCCCTTTGGCCGCTTTCTCCACAAAATCTTTATAAATATTGTCTACTTCTTGTTGAATTACTTTTCGTTCAAAAGTGGTTAAAGGCCTTGACATGGTACCAATATCGGAAAACAAACCTGTTTGTACACCATCAGTAGTAATGCCCAATTTGTTTTTCAAAAAATCTTTAATATTAAATATTAATCCAAAAACACCTATAGAGCCGGTTATTGAGTTTTTATCTGCCACTATTTTAGTACAACCCATCGCAATGTAGTACCCACCCGAAGCAGCTACATCTGACATTGAGGCCACAATAGGCTTTTTCTCAGCTAATAATACAATTTCTCTCCACATAATATCTGACGCTAAAGCGCTTCCTCCGGGAGAATTAATTCTTAAAACCACCGATTTTACATTGTCATCCAGTCTTAATTTTCTTATTTCTTCTGATAAATTATCCGAACCTATGGTGCCGTCTTCGCTTTTGCCGGTATTAATATCTCCTTCAGCCACTAATACAGCAACTATGTTTTTTGAATTGTTAGTGGGTTCTTTTATCGTACTTTTATACTTGTTGTAACTTACAAGTTCCGGTTTAGTTTTTTCATCCAATTTCAAGGCTTTTCTTAATAATTCAAGTACCTGATCATAATACACTAAATCGGTAACCAAATCATATTTAACGGCATCATTTGCATTGTGAACCAACATCGAATCTGAAATATTTTTAATTTTTTTAAAAGGAATATCCCTAGATAATCCAATTTGTTCCAAATGATAATTATTAATACTTGATATAAACGATAATGATTGTTTACGATTGGCATCACTCATTTTGTCAAGTAAAAATGGTTCTACTGCACTTTTGTATTCACCTACTCTGAATACCTGTGGTTCAATTTCGAGTTTTTGTAAAGCGCCCTTAAAAAAAGTGTATTTGTATTGAATCCCATTAAATTCCAATAATCCTGAAGGGTTTAGCAAGATTTTATCGGCAACTGATGCCAAATAATATCCATTTTCAAAATATGATTCAGAATAAGAATAAATGAACTTTCCTGATTCTTTAAAATCCAATAAAGCAGCCCTTATTTCTTCAACCATAGCATAACCTGCCGGAATGGCGCTTAACTCTAGATATATTCCTTTAATTTTGGAGTCTGTTTTGGCGTATTTTATAGCTTTTACCAATTCAATCAATCCCATGCCACCTCTATCGGAAGTAAAAGGAATGTCCAATCCTTCAAAAGGATTTTCTTCTTCTTTTTCTAATATGCGTTTGTTCAGCTGCAAATGAAGGACTGAATTATCCTTGATTTCTACAATTCCTTGCTTTGAGGAAGTAGAAGCTGCAATGCCCACCCCAATTAAAATAAGAAAAAATATTGCTATGATTATAGCAAAAAATGTTGCAAATACCTGTTTGATGAACTTCCACATGATTTTTTAATATGTTTTGTAGTAAAGTGACTTTAATTTTGAACGCAAATTACAATAATTATTGATATTTTTTGAAAAGTATGTCTATGTAATTTATTAGATAAGTTATATTAATTAATGGAAATTTAATATATTTTTAATGTGGTGTAAATCATTGTGAAGTACATTTGTGTTGTTAAAGTTAATTAAAATGAAATCTAGAAATCAAATACTTCAGTTTTCTTGGAATGAAAATATGACAACCATATTAATGGTGGTGATATTCTTAATGTTGGTAATTCCTTTTGTAATTCGGTTTGCTAACTTTTTTTAATATCGTCATAGAAATATAATATTCGAGATAACTTTTTCATTCAATTCATTATTTAGTTTCTCAATTATTTCTGATTTTTTCAAACTTAAATGGTGCTTCAAAGGTGCGGATGTTAGTTTCACGTACATGGTTTCTTGTTTGAAGAATATTTTTTCAGTTCGCTTTACCACTCCGGGTCCTAACAATTCGTCCCATTTCACCAATACCAAGGCTTGGGTGTATTTATTTTCCAAATGATACGTTTTAAACAAGTGCTTGATTCCATCTGCAATGGAAACAACTTCTCCTGAACGAATTACCGGTTTGTACATTTTAATTTATAGTTATATGCAAGTTGGAGAAATGAAATTGAACATCTATGTTTTTTTGAACAAATATTTCTTTCCTAAAACTTCAAAACAAAATGCTGTTTTGAAAGATTCGGATCAATAAAAATAATACCACAAAAGAATAAATCTATTGTAACTGTTACCACTTGAATTTGCTGAATCTCTTCCCATGCTTGTTCCATATCAGAAGACCAATGAATGTCGTCAATAATGATAATAGACTTTGAATGAACTAAATTAATCAACTCTTTAAAGTATTGAATAGTTGGTTCATGCTTATGATGCCCGTCAATGAAAACAAAATCAAACGTTTGACTCAAAATCTGAGTGTTTTTAAGTTGATCTTCAAACTTTCCAATTAATAAATTAATATTATTTATTCCCAAATTTTCAAAATTATGATTGGCTAAAGTGGCTATTTCAGGATTGCCTTCTAAAGTAGTAACTTTTCCATTTTGAGTTGCATTTGCAAAATACAAAGTGCTTATTCCCAACGATGTACCAAGTTCCAATATTTGCTTACAATTGAAATATTGAATAATTCTGGCGTACAATTGGCAGTACTTTGTAGTTGAAAGCGCACTTCTAGCGATTTGTTTTACGCTTGTTGATTTATTTGAATTCAATATTCTCGAACCAGCACCATAATCAATGGAATTAATGGAGTAATTATTTTGAAGAAGACTGTTTCTTACATTTTCAATTTGAATGAAATCAGATTTTTTTGATTTGCCTTTAATCACTTTTAAATAAAAGTCAAACACAAATGGTGAATGCAAAGCATGCTCGTTTTTTGCAAAAAATAGATAATTTAAAATTGAAAATGGATTCAAAAAGTGAAAAACCTAATTGAGTTTGTATGGAGGAATGAGTACAAACTCCGGAATAGCCACTTTAAATTGTTTGCCATCCATGATGCGTTCCATTACATAAAAACCTTTCATTTTGCCAATTGATGACTTCAAATTACAGCCTGATACATATTGATGAATTTCTCCTTGTTCCAGTATAGGTTGCTGACCCACAACACCCTCACCTTCCACTTCACGAATCGATCCATCAGAATCATATATCATCCATTTTCTGCGAAGAAGTTGCACGGTGTGCTCACTAAAGTTTTCAATCATGATTTTGTAAGCAAACACAAAATGCATGTTCTGAGGACTCGAATATTCCGGTTGGAACTCGGTCTGAACACTTACTTTGATACCTTCTGTTACGGCTGCTGTCATTATTATATTAAAACCTGTATGCTAATTAACAAAATTAATTTAATTTTATAAAATATTTTTGAAACATTAAGTCTCAATACTATTAAAAATACAATTTTCCATTCACTTTTCCCAGTGGGGAAATTAGAAAGGGGCTAATTAAGCAATTAATTGAATTTTTAATAGTTCGATTTAGTTTGTTTCAAAATCGATTTTACGGTACAAAACCTAATACCCATGAAATTGAATCTTTTTAAAAATATTAACATAGTTGTTTGCATATTGTTTTCAATATGTTTTTTCAATGCAAATGCACAACAAGGCAAACCCATAAATATTTGCTCCAATCTTTTTGATGAGTTTGCACCATCCATCAGTGCCGATGGTAAAACATTGATTTTTCAAAGTAATAAGGACGGAGAGTACAAACTGTATGAATCAAAGTTATTGTCAAAAGACAAATGGTCTGATCCGTTACCGATTACCAATGTAAATACCTTTGGAAAAGCAAAGGACCTGGTAGCCGGTCCAAATATTAGCTATGATGGAAATACTCTTTTCTTTTGTGCTTCTTATGCAAGTGGTTATGGTGATTTGGACATTTATTATTCTGAAAGAAAGGGAGAGGTTTGGACGAAACCAATAAATCTGGGGAAACCTGTTAATTCATCTGATTATGAAGGATTTCCCAGTGTGTCTGCGGATGGAACGAAGTTGTATTTCACAAGGATTTTGGATAAGAAAATTGATGGGTTGGATTGTTTTAAAATAATGGTTACTCAAAAAGGAAAAGATGGTAAATGGATGGCTCCTAAGGAACTTCCTATGCCTGTAAATTCCGGTTGTGACAAAGCACCCAGAATAATGTCGGACGGGAAAACATTATATTTCGCCAGTTTTAGAGAAGGAGGCAAGGGCAAATTTGATTTGTACACCACAAAACTCAGCGAATCAGGCGAGTGGCAGGAACCGGTTGGTCTTGATTTTGTAAATTCTCCGGAGCAAGAGCAATATTCAACCGTACCTGCTTCGGGTGATTATTTATATTATCACAGTTATAATAACATTCAACAAATTCTAATCCCTTTCAAATATCGCCAAAACAGAAACATTGCTATTCAAGGTTATATTACTGATTTTGATACTAAAAATCCGCTGGAAGCTGTAATTACGATTAAAGATGCACTTACTTCAGAAGTACTCAGTTCGCAAGCCAGTGCTTCCGATGGCAGGTATACGGTTGTACTCACCGAAGGAAGAAAATATGAAGTAGTATTCAGTAAAGATGGATATTCCGTATATACTATGGAATACGATGCCACCAAGCTTGCCGATTATAAGGAATATGAGATTAATGTTTCTTTATTTACAAGAGTCACTTTTGAGCTTTCGGTTACGGATTATGAATTGTATTTCCCAATAGATGCAGAAATAACCGTAAAAAATGGGGCAACAAATGAAATCATGGATTTGAGTTTCATTAAAACCAATCACGGAAGCCGAATTTATGACCTGCCTCTAAATAAAAAATATGTGTTTGAAATTAAAGCACCAAAATATGCCGACTACACTTTTACGCTTGACTTAACCAACGAAATAAGATTTAAACAGCTCGAAAAAGAGGTAGAAATGAGTCCTTTCAAGAAGCAAATCAATTTTGAAATTTCAGACTCCGAATCCGGATCGGGTTTGATGGTTGATTTTATTGTTACCAACTTGGATATGGACGAACAGTTTGTAGTTCAAGCAAGTGTAACTCGCGATGGCAAATATGCGCTTAGTTTAAGGGAAGGTCATCGATACAATGTAGAAGTTAAAAATCAAAAAGGTTATGCATTTTCAAATCAAAATATTGAAGTAAATAAAAATTCTAAGGACGTAAAAATTAGTCTTACTGCATTAAAACCCGGTGCAAAATTGCTATTGAAAGAAATTACATTTGAATACAATTCTTATGAGTTAAAAGACAATTCCATGCCAGAAATAAATAGGATAATTGAACTAATCAAATCGAATCCGAAACTGGTGATAGAAGTTGCTGCTCATACCGATGGAATTGGAAGCGATGTGTTTAACAACAGACTTTCAGAACTTCGTGCAAAAAATGTATTCAATTACATAACCAACCGCGAAATAAATCCAACACGTTTAAAACCAGTTGGTTATGGTAAAGCAATGCCCATTGCCTCAAACGAAACTGAAGAAGGGAGAGCTAAAAACAGGCGATTGGAACTCAAAATTGTTTCTAACTAAGCTTTTTTATGAAAAGATATTTGTTGTGTGCTTTTATATTAATTTTTACAATTAGCTTCGCCCAAAAAGTAAAGTACAAAGATGTATTTGAAATCATAATGAAAGGCGATAAAGTTGCAGCTTTTCCATTACTCAAAACGGTACTCAAAACAGATTCAAGCAATGCCAGCGCCAATTTGCAGCTAGGTATAATTTTTCATGAGCGTGCGATTACATCTGACCCTTTAAAACAAACCGAAGCGGCCATTGGATTAGGCGATTCTGCACTGTATTATTTGAAAAGAGCGAATCGATTGATTAATGAAAAGGAAATACGGAAAAACGATGATTACTATGTAAAATATAGTAAAAGTACTAAAGACACAACCAAAAAAGTAAAAGATAATGACACCATTGTGAAAAGAGTTAAAAACCATATCACTAAAATGACTACTGAATTATCGTTAAGAAAAACAGCACTTCAAAAAATTTCAAATGCTTTTAAAAGAGGAACTGAAAACTACATCAAAGCACTAATCATTTACCAAAAACTCAACGAAACTTATGCTACTCAAAAAGAATTGTGTTTATTGGCTACGGATGAAGAAATTGCTAAACTCCGACAACTTGCACAAGCATTTGATTCTACGCTTGCTTACTTTCAGTTATATAAAAAGGGCATAAAAGAATATCCCATACCTCCTTATAATCAATCGTTTGATGTTATTTCAGTTGAAACTTATAGAATTGATGGCTTGGTGAAGTCGGACTTTTTGGCAAATAAAGTATTGCTTTGGAACTTTAGTGAATGGGCCAAAACGCAAATCCTTTTTATTGATACTGATATCAAAAAAATTAAACGAGATGCCGTAATGTATGATACAAAGTATAACAAGCTTTTAGAACAAATTCAGGCAGGGAATGTAAATCCTGATTCAGTTACCGCATCCCGATTGGATAATCGATTTGAAAGGTTACTTAATAAATATGATTTTAACTCTTTAGCTTTAAACTGGCTCACCTACAAACAAAACAAGAATGAGTTTGCCGCCTTTACCCTTAATCGATTGAACAGTGTAGAAAATACCTCCACAGCACAATTGGAAGCAAAAGCATCGTATTACAGCGATATGGTTCATAAGGTTAATGTGTGTGATAGCGCGCTTACGAAAATGACCAAACTCAATCTGAATAGAGAATACCCCAAATACAAGTTTTTATTAGCAGCTAATTATCCGGATACAACCGTTGTTAAAAACTATTTTTTCAACGAAAGGCAATTTGTGAACTTCAGCCAAAAAGAATACAACAACCGCTATATGCAAATGATGTACAACTATTTGCAAAAATATAACGACACCCTTGCCTACATTTCCTACAACAATCAGCAGGTGCCATTTTTCAAATCATATACTTACAGTCACTCGGAATTTAAAACCATGACTATTAAAGAAGATAAAAAAGGAAATGTGTATTTGGGCGGATATAAAGGTGCGCAGGCATTTATAGCAAAAATGAATGAGTTTCGACAAATTATGTGGCTTAAACTTATTCCTGCAAAGCTTGCAGGAAGCCTTGAGATGATAAGTGCTATAGATGCATCGGAAAATGTATGTGTGGCTATATTAAATGGTAAGGCGGGAAATTTTGTAAAAAACGTAATTGTAAAATTTGATGCCACAGGTAATGAAACTTATAGCAAACCCGTAGAACCCACCGGGATTTGCAGAGGTTTGGTGTATGACGAGGTGAATGACAATTGCATACTTGTGAGCAAAGGAAGTTCCATACAGGATTATTCAGAAGGTGATGAAAATACTGAAATATTTTGTGCAGATAATACCGGAAATATTAAATGGAGGCACAAAATTACCCTCAATGGAAGTATTGTTGACTTAAATAGAGTATTTGAAGGATATTTAGTTGTTGCTAATTATGCCAATGCAAGTACCATTGCCAACACCATTCAAAGTAAAGCAGGCACTTCATTGAATAAAAGCAACATTCTTCTTTTGAAAATAACCACACAAGGAGAGATTAGAGCTATGGAAACAATTGCTTCAGCTACACCACTTTATGCAGTTGGATGCATAAAAGTAAGCAGTAGCGCTATTAATATTGTTGGAATTAATGGTGATTTTTTGCCCGGATGGGTTTATCGTAAAGATGGTTTGTTTCCAAACAAAATATTGAAAGTTGTCAATTCGAATTTGGAGTTTAGGTAGGCAGATTTGGATTTATAATGAAATGCAAATCAGAGATTTTCTTGAAATTTGTTTTAGTCAAAGGCAAGCAAGAGATTGTTTTTATTGAGTAAAAATCAAGTAATCAGTTGTTGTCAATGGGTGGTAAGCATATCGTTTTATATTTAATAGTTATATGCCTAACTCTTGGGGGTGGTTTTTATATGTTTAATTTTTATCAAACGAAGAAAGAGAATGAAGAGCTCAGATCTTTGCTTTTAAAATCTTTGCTTTCTGTTGATAATGACAATAGAAAAATATATAAAGAATTGAGTGACATTATTATAGGCACTTATTACGATAGGCGAAAACCAGCAATATTAAAGCAGAAGCGCTATCTTGACTCATGCTTTAGGTCTTTTATTCGAATAGACTCTTCCTTGATACAAAAGGATCTAATCCCAATTGCAAAAATTGAGTTGGCTTTCAATGATAGCCTTATAAGTTTTGCACAAAGTTGGTCTATCTGTAATAGGCCTAAGTATGATATATATGATAAGGCAGGCTTGTCAGTTTATCGTAGTCATAAATCTATTTATAAATATGGCGACACAGCCATTATTGTCTCTTTAATTCAAAATCCGCCATACTTTCTCGAAAACAATTTTGAATTAATAGACTTCTCTCCGAAGGAATTTGGTCTAAGAAAGAACAATGCAGTAATATATTCATTACCTACACAAAAGTTTATGGATGATTGTGAAACAATTAAACCGGTCTCTTTTAGAAATAATCTTATAGCCAGAAATACGTACTCAAATAAAATTGATACATTCCAAATGAGGATTGATTTTACAATCGTAAGGTAAAATTACCTCGGCTGTTCGACAAGTTAGCGATAGCGATTGTCGAATGACAGATAATACCGATATTCATCGGATTAATATTCCGAAAGCTCCAACTTTCCTTTTCTTATTCCATAGAGCTCTCCACAACTACTATACAGATATTCTTCTTCTCTTTCTACTATTGATGCTCTCACCGGATTCTGATGAATGTAATTCCGTTTAGTATCAAAAAAATCTTTTGTAAATATCTCTTCTCCATGATAACCTTCTGCCCAAAACCAAACATGACCATCTTTTTTTAGCAACCAAAGCAGCCAATTTTTTCTACTTTCTTTTTCATTTTCTGCAATAGCTTTTACAATTTTTGAGGCTGTAAATTTCTTAAAATCTCGTATTGTGTCACTAAGCTTACCATTTTTGCTGCTGATTATCAAGTGAATATGATTGGTCATCACTACATAAGCATATATCTCTAATCCTTTCTCTTTCTGACAAAATCGCAAGCTGTCTAATAATATTTCCACATATATACTTCTTGTAAATATATCAACCCATTGATGTACCGTACAGGTAATGAAATAAACACCTTCTTGATTAGTTATGCTGTAACTATATGCCATGGGCAAATATAAAAATTTTATTATTTCGGATTAAAAATCCTCTTATATCTGCTGTTCGACAATCGCAATCGCTAACTTGTCGAACAGCAGGGTGTGAAGTCATTTTTTTATTTCGCTCATTATCAAATACTTATCTCTAAATCGTGTCAAACTCGGGAAAGAAATAACGATTAGTCTCCTACGCCCTCACAATTCTTTTAAACCAAATTTTAAACACAGGGTCCAAAAACTCGGTTTTTGAATAGAGTGAGTCGATAATTTCCTTTTTTTCGAGTGCGGTTACTGCTCTAAGTACATTGGCCCCAGTTCCAAATTCATACGTTTCAATTAATTCCTTTGAAGTAAAACCATCTTTGTGCCCCTGAGCAATGGCTTTAAGATAGTTGACTTGTGTTTTGGTGAGGTCTTCAAAAATTCGTTGAAACATTGGTGCATAGCTATTGATTAACATCTCCAAGCTTTCAGAAATAATTTCAGATGTCACTTCCTCACTAGTTTTATGCCATACAAAATATGCAAGGTGTTGCACATAATGTGGGTGGCATTCCATGGTTTCAACTAATTGTTTTGCGAAGGTTTGGTCAATTTTTTTATTGGTTTGATTAAATATTTTTGAAACATGATTAACCAAATGTTTTGCTTCAATTTTTTTCAGAAAAATAATATCCCCAAACTTATAAAAAGGATATTTCTGTTTGGCAAACATCACGGACATCATGCTCATTTTGCTACCATATAATATGTACACCACATTTTTGTGATGCTGCCAATGCGATCGGAGTTTTTTCTGAAAATTAATTCCTGAGTCAAATTCAGAAATATTCTGAAACTCATCGAGGCACACCACAAGTTTTATATTTTTATCAATGGCAATTTGTTCGGCCAAGTTTATTACAGCATCCGGGTTTTGTTCTATGTTTTTCTTTTCAAATTTTATTTCAAATTCCACATCTATTTGATTGCCAAACGAAATTACAGGCATCAGGTTCTTTAAAAATCGGGTAGTATTTGATATTATTTCATCGGTTGTGCTTGCAACAGCCCGCACAAGTGCAATGGAATATTGTTTATAAAAATCCTCTTCATCCTTTATGCTGAATAAATCCAGATAACAGTATTTTGTTTTCTTATCTGTGTTTTCTTCTTTTAGTTGATATACCAGTGAGCTTTTGCCCCATCGTCTTGGGGAAATTATAACGGAATTAATTCCTGAAACAATATTTTGTTTGAGTCGGGCCCTTTCTTCGTCCCTATCTGTAAAGAATTGTTTGTCAATTACTTTACCAAACATAAAATGCTCATGTTCGTTATTAGTTGCCATTTATGTAAATTAAATTATATACAAATATAGTTATAATATTATTTACAACAATGTAATTTACAAACATGTAATTTACATTGTTGTAAATTACATGTTTGTAAATTGAATATACGAGTTGATAATCAAATGGATATACTACTTTGTAAGCACGAAAAACAAGTCAAAACACTTGTTAGGTTCCTTGCTAATTGAAAAGTCCGATTCTGAAATGGCATTGACCAATGAAGTGTTACCATTCATCATTTTATTACGATTTCTTCTGTTGAGATAATCGTAGGGAATACGCAAAATGGGAGCCGGAAGCCAATATTGCATCTGCAAAATATCCCAACGGGTGTATTTTTGTACCGATTTTTTATTCAATTCGTAATAATCCCACACTTTTTGATTACCGGTAATTCCTAAAGCATCCGTTTTTGAAAAATGTGTATTCACAAGTTTCTTTAGTGAATCAAAAGTGTATTCACGTTCGTGCCAAGGGTTGCGGGTGAGAGTAAGTGCAATATTGGGTGTGGTTAAAATCAACTTACCGCCTGGTTTGAGTACCCTTGATATTTCTTTGATGAATAGTTGATCATTTTGAATATGTTCAATCACTTGGAATGCAACCACTACATCAAATGAATTATCTTCAATGTCATTAAGTGGAGGTACATTGGTATGTATAAAATTAAATTTGGGGTATTTGGCAGAAAGTTGATTTAATAAATAGTCGTTTTTATCAAGAGCTGTATAATCAGTACAAAGAGGTGCTAATTTTTCAAGACCTCTACCTTCACCACAACCAATTTCCAACACCTTGCCATTAATATAAGGCTTTGCTGCGTCATAAGCATACAACAATCGTTGATGAATAGGATTGTCGGAAGCAATTTGTGAAGAAGTGATTTCGGTGGTTATTTGTGCCGCCATAGGTTGGTTAATTGAAAAAGAGATGCAAATTTAGGACAATTTATAATTCTATTTTTTTTTAAGGATTCAGCAAAACATTAATTATCTACTTTCTTTTAAAGATTCCTTTGAAAAAAGTTCCGATTTTATCAAATAATACTGCAAAGTAATCCATTTCAAATATTCTGGAATCGCTTCGTGCTTGGTTCAAAAAGAATAGTCCAATTGGAAAATAAAGCAAATTTCCAAGCCACATACCCAATCCAATTGGAAAAAGTCCTTCCTTAGTCCATTTTTCCATAACAATGGTAAGTATATAGTAAATTATAAAAAATATTATCGAGACTAGTGTTGGAACTCCCAATCCACCTTTCTTAATTATAGCACCTAAAGGAGCCCCAATCAAAAACATAGCAATGCATGCAAATGAAAAAGTAAATTTTTTGTACCATTCTATTTCAAAGCTATTGGCATCGCGTTTCATGCCATCCATTCTTTGTTTTTGAGAGTCAATATATGACCGAACACTACGGGCCGTATTAGTAGCATAACTCAGTACATTTTTCTTTAAAACCGTATCCTTATTATAATCATATTTTCGATAACTCGAACGTTTGGTATTTGAATCCACTCTATAGGAGTAATTGTAAAAAGGTTTAATGCTATTATAAGTAACTTTTACCAAGCTGTCATTTTCGGCATGAAGTGAATCCACATCTTTTTGTAACTCAACTACATTACGCATGATTTTGTTATTTGCAAAAAGCTCTTCCTGTGTTCGTTGTAAGTCAAATGATTCCATACTGAATACAAATCGACTTTTTACAAAATTATTTCGTACATATTGATCTGAAACAGGAGTTTGGTTTTCAATTACTTCTGAAAAAGAATTTCCATTGTATAGCTCCATTACTAAATACTTATCATTCATCATCATAAACATTTGACCTGAATCGGCCATGATTAGGTCAATATTACCTCTACCTTTGGTATGGTCATAAATCATTACCCCTTTTAAGCTTTTCCCGTCCGGATATTTTTTAGTGACTTTAATACTATAACCTGGGAGCCCATTGTAAAAAGCCCCTTCCTTAAAATCAAAAGTTGGTTTTTTTTGTCGTACGTCATACATTAAACTAAAAGCTTTCAAATTTGCTTTCGGAACAATATTATTATTTATAAAAAAAGCAATAAAGCACAAAATCACAGCAATCATAAAAATAGGAAAAATGGCCCTCACAAGTGAAATGCCTGCACTTTTAACTGCTGTAAGCTCAGAGAATTCACCCAAATTACCAAAACATATAAGGCTCGATAGTAATACTGCCAAAGGCAATGAAACGGGTGTTACATTAATGGAGAAATAAAAAAGCAATTCCAGAAATACTTCTGCACCTAAGCCTTTTCCCACCAAATCAGGGAAATAACGAATCAAATATTGTATTAGAAATATAAAAACAACAACTAAAAATGTAAGAACAAACGGTCCAAAAAATGCTTTTAATACCAGTTTGTCAATTTTTTTCATCCTCCGGTTTTTTCTTTAAGGGTTTTAATAAAATTATCCCACATTTCATTGAGTTCAATTTCATCATCCATTTCAGAAAAATCTGTAATTTTTAAATAAGTGAGACCAGTAAGTTCGTCCAGTGTCATTTTAAACTCAACATAATTTGGAATACCTGAATCATCACCCGGTTTAGGAAAAAATTCGTATTTGACATAGCTATTTACTTTGTGCATTTTCAATAAAGCCCTAAGCGGTTCTCCTTGCCATTCGAAGTGATAAACCTTATCATTATCGATCCATACTTTGTCAACAAACCATTCTTCAAGTTGTTGAGAATTAGTAAAATAAGGGTAAAGCATCTTTGCAGAGGCCTTAAAATCATATTCCTTAGTAAATTTATATTTGGATGGCATATTTAAAAATTTATTTGTGTTGGTTAAGTCTGCATTTTGAGCACAATAATAATGCTTGTTAATTAATTTTGAATCACTAAATATTTTTTATTCCAAATGATTTGTTAACATAAATTGGTCTATCATTTCTCGATTTGGAATTGATGGTTGCGCTCCAAGTTTGGTAACAGACAATGCTGAAGCTGCACTTGCAAAAATAATTGCGTCTTCGGTTGATTTTCCTTCCGTATATGCAGTTGCAAATGCACCACAAAAAGTATCGCCTGCAGCTGTCGTATCCAGTGCTTTGACTTTGAAAGTAGGAATATGTCGTGCTATGGTTTTGCTGTAAACAAATGAACCTTTTGCTCCTAAAGTAATGATTACTTCCTCAGGACCTAAGGCTTGAATTTTTTTTGCAGCATCTAAGATTTGTTGTGGTGTTTCCACTTTTTGGTTGATCAGAAATTCAGCTTCTGTTTCATTTACCATAAAAGTGTGTATTTTTTTTAAGTATGAAGTTTCAATATTTCTTGGAGGTGCTAGGTTGAATATAACTTTTTTACCTTTTCTGGCACATACATCCAATGTGTAATATAAAGTATCTTCAGGTATTTCAAATTGAAGGATTACCCATTCAGCTGCTTCTATTATTTTTTCAATTCCTGCTATATGACTTTTGGTTAATTTATAGTTAGCACCTGGCGCAACAGCAAGATAATTGGTTCCTGCCTCTCCAATCATAACCAAGGCAGTGCCAGTAGCTACGTTTTTTTCTTTAAAAACATGAGTTACATCTACTTTATTTTTTTTGAGGTTTGTGATTACTTGTTCCCCTAAGTTATCATCGCCTACACAATTTACAAAACTTACATTACCTCCTGTTAGAGATGCTGCTACCGCCTGATTTGCGCCCTTTCCCCCAAAAGTTTGAATAAAAGCACCATCTGTCACTGTTTCTCCAAGTTTGGGCAAACGAGGAAGTTTCATAATCATATCAACATTGGAACTCCCAATGACTAAAATAAGGGGTTTTGGAGGCATAAAAATTAATTATTTGCTATATCTTCAACTAAGGATTTTTGTTGCTTTTCGTCAACAATTGCAAACTTAACAGGATTTTTTACTTTTTCTTTAAGAAGTGCAATAGATAATACTTCATCCACGTGATTAACATAAGTGATGTTCAAATCTTTAATATACTCCTTATTAATTTCTTCAACGTCTTTTTTGTTTTTTTCACACATTATTATTGAAGTAATGCCGGCTCGTTTTGCAGCTAATATTTTTTCTTTAATACCACCTACCGGTAATACCTTTCCTCTTAGGGTTATTTCACCAGTCATTGCAAGTTTGTTTTTTACTTTGCGTTGGGTGAAAATTGAAGCTAAAGAAGTGAACATAGTTATTCCTGCTGAAGGCCCATCTTTGGGAACGGCTCCTGCAGGTACATGTATATGCAAATCGTAATTATCAAATATTCTGTAGTCAATGTCCAACTTATCGCAATTGGCTCTGAGGTACGACAAGGCAGCAATGGCAGATTCTTTCATTACATCACCTAACTGACCGGAAAGTGTAAGTTTTCCTTTTCCTTTACTTATACTGGATTCAATCACCAATATCTCTCCACCTACTTGGGTCCAAGCCAATCCTG
Organism: Bacteroidota bacterium; assembly: GCA_033763735.1. Classification (GTDB taxonomy): domain Bacteria; phylum Bacteroidota; class Bacteroidia; order Cytophagales; family UBA9547; genus JANRJY01. The sequence goes on from JANRJY010000069.1 coordinate 122,803, forward strand.
TAACAATGCCGGCTGCTTCATTGTCCTGATACATTTCTCTGTCAAATGATTCAGAGCCCAGCATTTTTTCAACATCTAAAGGTTGAACTATTGAAGGGAATGCTTCTTCCATAGCTTTTGATTTAGCAATTTTTCGGCAAATCTTACCAATTTGACGTTCCAATTGGCGTACACCGGATTCGCGAGTGTAGCTATCCACTACTTTAAATAAACCTTTGTCTGACAATGTAAAGTCTTTAGGTTCAAGACCGTTCTCTTTCTTTTGTTTTGGAAGAAGGTGTTTTTTGGCAATTTCCAGTTTTTCTTCAGTTGTATATCCGTTCAATTCTATGATTTCCATCCTATCTCGCAAGGCAGGTTGAATAGTATCCAAAGCGTTGGCGGTAGCTATAAACATAACTTTAGAGAGGTCAAAAGGCACATCCAAATAATTGTCCAAAAACTCTAAATTTTGTTCCGGATCAAGTACTTCAAGCATTGCCGAAGAAGGATCACCTCTGAAATCATTTCCTATTTTATCAATTTCATCTAAAATAAATACAGGATTTGCGGAACCGGCTTTTTTCAAATGTTGAATAATTTTGCCTGGCATGGCTCCAATATAAGTTCTGCGATGACCTCTTATTTCTGCCTCATCGTGCAGACCACCAAGTGACATTCTGACATATTTGCGATTTAGTGCTTTCGAAATTGACTTGCCTAATGAAGTTTTGCCAACTCCAGGAGGACCATACAAGCACAATATCGGTGCTTTCATATCATTTTTCAACTTCAGAACAGCCAAATATTCAATTATACGTTCTTTTACTTTTTCCAACCCTGAATGCTCGGTGTCTAATATTTTTTTTGCTCTTTTTAAATCAAAATTATCTTTAGTATATTCATTCCAAGGAAGGTCTACCATATATTCCAAATAGTTCATTGCTATAGGGAATTCCGGAGACATATTGTTCATTCTTGAGGTTTTATTCAGCTCATTTTCAAAAAGTTTGGCAGCTGCTTCAGACCATTTTTTAGCTTTGCCTTTAGTTCGAAGTTCTTCTATTTGCTTATCTGAACTTTCCTGCCCCAACTCATCTTGAAGTACTTTCATTTGTTGCCTCAAAAAGTAGTCGCGTTGTTGTTGGTCAATATCGGAGTGTGCTTTCGATTGTATTTCGCGCTTGAGCTCAAGTAGTTGAAGGTCTTTAAGCAAAAATTGCAATAATAATTCTGCTCTTTTAATACCTTCATTGATTTCTAAAAGTTTTTGTTTGTCACTAATATCCGCATTGATATTGGAAGACAAAAAATGTGTCAAAAAAGATGAACTTTCAATATTATCAATGGCAAATTGCGCTTCGCGTGGGATTTCCTGATTCAGTTGCATAATTTTTCGTGCATTTTCACGAATGCTTTGAATCAATAGTTTTTGTTCTTTGCTCAATTTTGTGGGAAAACTTTCAGGCAATATTTTGACCTTAGCAGTCATGTAAGGCTCGGTTTGGGTAATTTCCAATATTTTGAATCGGGAAGTACCTTGGATTATTATTGTGGTGTTGCCATCCGGTAATACAAGTAATTTTAATATTTTGGCAATGGTGCCTACCAAATAAATATTGTCTTTGTTGGCATCCTCAGTTGCTGGAGCCATTTGGGCAACTACCCCTATGGTTTTGTCGCCTTTATATGATCTTTTTACGAGTTTAATGGCTTTTTCTCTTCCTACAGTTATAGGTAGCACCACACCCGGAAACAATACTGTATTTTTTACAGGAAGGATCGGTATGTTTTCGGGTATTTTGGCATTATCGTCATTTTCACCTGAAGGCATTAATGGAATTAATTCGCCATCATCTATTGGAATACTTTGTAATAAGGTTGTAATCATATATTTGTTTTCTCTTGAACCACTCATCCTTTTCCTTGTATTAGAACATATGATTTATCAATTATTATGCCAATGTTAATTTATTAATTCAGAACTTTATTGAAGTAAATTACTCAATTAATAGTTTTTTGGAAATAGTGGTGTATTTATTACTAAAATTAACAAAATATAATCCCGATGAAAGCATAAGTGATATTTTATTTATTTCATTAGATTTCAAATTATAGTCACACATTTTCTTGCCGGTAATATCAGTAATTTGAACAATGCCTTCGCTTGAAGCAATCAAATTCAATTTACCTGATGTTGGATTTGGATACATTTCAAAGTCAATTTTGTTAATCAATGATTGGGTATTAATTCCTATGGTAGTAATTGGTGGATCAGGTGGTTTGGGCACAATGGGTGTATTTTTTTTGCCGTTGTTCAACAATATCACGCCACCTCCATTGGTACCAATAATTATTTCTTTATAACCATCATTGTTTAGATCACCGGTCGCAACTGTACAAAAAGCTCCAAAATTTTTTGTTCCAGCATATCCATCCAAATTATTGTAAATTATATTTGTATCAACTTTTGAGAAAGGTGAGGTAAGTGACTGATTATTAAATTGAAATACTTTCAATATCCCATTTCTATCGATAGAAATCAACTCTGTAGTGTCTTTGCTATTCAGTTGAGTTAAATGAACCGAGAAATATTGTTTATCCGCATCATATACAAAACCACCAAAAGTGCTATTTTGAAGGTTGAATGAAGGACTTTGGGCTGTTCCTGTATTTTTAAAATATTGAAGCTGACCAGTATATTTGGATATCAATAAATCTACCAGATTGTCTGAATCTATTTTAAATAAAAATGCTTTATCATTTCTATTTAATAACACCACACCTGAAGCGCCATTGTTAATTGAAAATGTTTGTAATTGACTTAAGTCAAAATTATATGGTTGATTTTTGGAAGAGGAATTTAAAATGTATTTCACTTCAACATTTGCAGTATTCAATTCATAACACAAAAAATATAGGTCAGTTAATGAGTCATTATTAATATCCGTAAATCCGGGTGTTAGATAAGAGAAATTATTTCCTGATAAACTTAGATAATCATTTGTTTCAAGAGTAAAAATCGCAGAGTCTTTGGTGCCAATATTTTTATATAGTGCCAAGCTGGATTTATATTGCCCATTCATAATTGAACCTTTGTTTCCAACGAATAAATCTAAATCGCCATCAGAATCATAATCGGATAAAGCTGGAGTTGCATTTTCACCAACTTCAATCATATCTGATTGCAAAAAATCATTTTGTTTGAATTTAAAACTGGTTGAAGTGTTAGTTATTGTGTCTTTGTAGTACCAAAGCGAATGCTTAAGGTCATTATTGATTGAACTACTTAAAATGTAGGGAGAAGCAAGCATATCCTTTTTGCCATCGTTGTCAATATCTTGAAAAACTGTTAAGGGAAATATTGCCGCATTAATCGGATAATCGGTTGGAAAATCATGAATGACACCTGTTATTGTTGGATGCAAATTCGTTCCTGAGTTTGTCAAAGCAACTACGGTATTGCAGTTCAAGTCTGATGTTATTATATCAAATTTCCCATCTTTATTGATATCAAATATGGTTGTAAACGAACCTTGATGCTGCGTTCTGGATACCGGGTCGCCTATACCTCCAACTGCTCTGGTACATACTTGATTTAAAGAAATTAGATTTTGACAGTCAGAACCCACCAAAAAAGTACCATAACATGACGAGTATTTTTGAAAAATTAAGCTATCACAGTTATTGTAGGTTTCTTTACTAGTATTTAAGAAAAGTTCTACCCCCGATTGTTGGGCGCCATTATAATTTAATATATCCAAATCACCATCATTATCAATATCAATTATGGAAGGATATTCATTGGATGCTATAATAATATCGAAAACTTGGTTGGATGCTCCTGTTCCATTTAAATAACTCCCTGCAAGTTGCCAATTTAATTTATTTCCTGAACTTACATTTTTGTATACTTTTAAAAAGTAAAAAGAATTAGAAACATAGCCATCTCTGGTAAATATGTCTTTTTTGCCATCACAATTATAATCTGCCAGTACAATCCAACTTAATATTTTAGGGAAGAAGGATTCATATTCCGGTGAATGAAAATAGTCACCATTTTTGTAAATGTAAGTTGATATTCTATTTCCTATTACATCAAATAATACTAAATCTTCAAATTGGTCTCCATTAAGATCCATTTTATTAACTTGGATTGAATTAATCCCTCCTGCCCAAGCATTTTTAAGGTTTTTGCCACTTGAAGAAACAATGGTTGAGTTGTTTTCTCTGAAAATATAATTTTGACCAAAGGATTGGAATAGAATGCAATTAAAAAATATAACAAGGAAAAAATTCCTCATAATTTCTAAACACTTTCAAGTACACCAGCAATAAATTGTTTTTGATATTCTTTGTATGTACGATTAATGCCTTCTTCAAGTTTGATTTTGTACTTCCAACCTAAAGAATTAATTTTTGAAACATCAAGTAACTTTCGAGGAGTTCCATCGGGTTTTGAAGTATTAAATCTTAATTCTCCGTTATAACCGGAAATTTTTTGAACCATTTCTGCCAAATCTTTAATACTGATATCTTCACCTGAACCAATGTTTATAAGTTCCGGGTCATTGTATTTTTCCATCAAAAATACACAAGCTTCAGCTAAATCATCGGCATGTAAAAATTCTCTGCGCGGGTTACCTGATCCCCATACTTCTACAAATTCTGCATTGTTCATTTTGGCTTCGTGAAATTTACGAATCAATGCAGGTAAAACATGCGAATTGTTAAGGTCATAGTTATCATTAGGACCATACAGATTAGTAGGCATAACCGAAATAAAGTTGCACCCATATTGCTTTTTGTAAGATTCACAAGTTTTAATTCCTGCGATTTTGGCAATTGCATAAGGTTCATTAGTATACTCTAGAGTATTTGTTAACAAATACTCTTCTTTAAGAGGCTGAGGAGCATACTTTGGATACACACAAGAAGAACCAAGAAATAACAATTTTTTTACATTATTTAAATATGCTGCATGAATTACATTGCATTCAATCATCAAGTTTTGATAAATAAAATCGGCTCGATAATTATTATTGGCTTGAATGCCACCTACTTTGGCAGCTGCCAAAAAAACATATTCAGGTTTTTGGGTTTCAAAAAAATTATTTGTGGCTTTTTGATCTGTTAAATCAAGTTGTTTAGAGGTGCGAGTAATTATATTATTAAAACCTGCTTTTGACAAATATCTAAATAAAGCAGAACCAACCATACCATTGTGGCCTGCAATATAAATTTTGGAAATTTTATCCATTTTATTCTAAATATGATTTTACTTTATGACCAGCTTCTTGAAGGTATTTGTCTTTTGAGAATAAATCAAGGTCAGAAGCAATCATCTCTTTTACGAGCATCTTTAAATCATATTTTGGTACCCATCCCAGTTTGGTTTTGGATTTGGTTGGGTCTCCTATTAATAATTCGACTTCTGTTGGTCTGAAATATTCCGGGTCTATTGCGACTAATTCAGTACCGATAGCTATTAAGTAATCCGGATTATGGCATTTTTTTACAATACCTTTTTCATTTACCCCGGTTCCTTTAAATTCAATTTCAATTCCACATTCCATAAACGACATTCTCACAAATTCACGTACTCTGGTGGTAACTCCCGTAGCAATTACAAAGTCTTCAGGAACAGTTTGTTGTAGCATTAGCCACATGGCTTCTACATAGTCTTTGGCATGTCCCCAATCTCTTTGAGCATCCAAATTTCCAAGATACAACTTCTTTTGTAAACCTAAAGCAATTCGGGCTACAGCTCGAGTGATTTTTCTGGACACAAAAGTTTCACCTCTCAAAGGAGATTCATGATTGAAAAGAATACCATTAACGGCAAACATATTGTAAGCTTCTCTATAATTAACAGTAATCCAATATCCATAAAGTTTTGCTACCCCATATGGAGAACGAGGATAAAATGGGGTTGTCTCTTTTTGTGGGACTTCTTGTACCAGGCCATAAAGCTCAGAGGTTGATGCTTGATATATTTTTGTTTTGCCAATTAAATTAAGCATACGAACTGCCTCTAAAATTCGTAAAGTGCCTAATGCATCCACATTAGCAGTGTATTCAGGCGTGTCAAAGCTTACTTTAACATGAGACATTGCTCCCAAATTGTATATTTCATCCGGTTGTACTTCTTGAATAATTCTTATAATATTAGTTGAATCTGTTAAGTCACCATAATGAAGTTTGAATTTGACATTTTCTTCATGCAAATCTTTATACAAATGATCAATTCTATCCGTATTAAATAAAGAAGATCTTCTTTTGATTCCATGGACAAAGTAACCCTTGTTTAATAAAAGTTCTGCTAAATAGGCTCCATCTTGTCCGGTTATTCCGGTTATTAGTGCAGTTTTCAATATTTATATAGAAATAGTTATAGTTGTAAAATGCAAATTTACACTTTTTTTATTAAATATTGGCTTAGATACCAGCGTTGAAAATTTAACAATGCCCATATTATTGAAGGAGAATCTCCTGAATTTATTTTCCAAAAATCAGTTTTTAGTGTAATCAAAAAATTATAATTAAATATTCTTTGGTTTTGGATAAATTCTTTATTGAACACCCATTTTTCTAACATTTCATTCAATTCATTTTGTAAAAGATTTTTAACTGGAATTTCAAAGCCTTTTTTTGATCGGTTTAAGATTTCAGTTGGCAAAATATCCTTAAACGCATTTCTAAGAATATTTTTACCTTGAAAAAAATTGATTTTTGCATTTGAATTAAGGCTAAAACAATAATCTACCAATCTATAATCCAGAAATGGGTTCCGTATTTCTATACCATTTGCCATTGACATTGAATCAACTTTGAATAACATGTCATTTGCAAGTACAAGATTCATATCAGATAAAAGTAAAGAATTTAGATTATTAAAATCTAAATGTTGCGTGTATTGCAGCTTTATTTTTTGATAGATAGAATTTCTAAAATATTCATTATCAAATAATTGGTTCAATTTTTCTTCTTTCAAAAAGCCGCACCAATCCCAGTACCTTTCAGAAAATGAAAGCTTGCTGCCTGAGTAAAACTTTTTTAATTGTCTAAATATGTTTTGGGCTGTAGCATCTCTCCCTTCTGAAGATATTAATTGAATTGGCGATAATAGAAAGGTTAGCTTTTTTAATTTCTGAATTCGATATTCAGCCAATTGTTTGTTATAACCACCTAATAATTCATCGGCACCGTCACCTGAAAGCGCTACCTTTAATTTGGATGATGTTTTTTTTGATAGCAAGTAAAATGCTAGTGCTGAAGAATCGGCAAATGGCTCATCCAATACGGATTGCATTTCTTCAAAACCATGATACAAATCGGTATTGTTAAGAAGAATTGAGTTATGCATAGTGCCAAATTTTTTTGATACCATTTCAGCATATTTCGATTCATCATAAAAACTATGTTCATTATAACCGATATTAAAAGTCTCTAGGTCTCTTTTGTGTTTGGAAGCTACGGCTACAATTGCAGATGAATCAAGACCGCCACTTAAAAATGCTCCTACAGGGACATCCGCTTCTAGTCTTAATTGTATTGAACTTTCAAAAAGTTCCAAAAAATTGTTTTGATTTGAATTTCGGACATTTTGGTCAATAGAAATTGAATAATATTTTTGAATGGTAATAGATTCATTTTGTTTCAATAAATAGCATCCGGGTTCAAGTTTTTTTATTTCATTATAAATGGTAAGTGGAGCAGGAATATAGTTGAGCCGAAAGTACAAATTCAATGCGTCTTTACTAATTGAGGAATTTGATAGTAGAGGTTTAATTGCTTTTATTTCAGAAGCAAAATATAATTCATTGGTTTGTATGGAATAGACTAAGGGTTTAACGCCATACCTATCTCGAGCAATTAACAATTCATTTTTGTAGGTATCTATAAAGGCAAAAGCAAAAAATCCATTCAGTTTATTCAAACAACTAGGGCCTTCATTAATCAATAGATATAAAAGAACCTCCGTATCCGAATTCGAAACAAATGTAATTCCTTTATTTTCAAGTTGCCTTCTAAGTAATTTGTAGTTAAATATTTCGCCATTAAATACTATCGCATATCTTTTTGAATTATCAAACATGGGTTGCATGGCGTTGTCAGATAAGTCAAGTATTGACAATCTGGTGTGACCAAGCAGAAAAGGATGTTTAATATAATAATTTTGTTTGTCAGGACCTCGGTGCTTTAAGAGATTTACGCAATCGATAAATTTACTTCTTAAAGCTTCAGAATATGTATTGGGAAGAAATGCGCCTACTATTCCACACATTTCCGCTTCAGTATATTATCAAATTAATAGAAATTATTTCTTTTTATTGGAAGTTGGAGTTGCACTTTTAGTTGCAGCAGGAGGGTTAAGTTTTTGATTTACTAAAGTCAAATTGTTTTGCGCCAATACAAAATCTTGGGTAAGCTTCAAGGCTTCAGTAAAGCAAAATTGAGCTACTTTAAGTTCATTAACATCCATTGCCAACACGCCTTTTACATTAAGAGCTGCTGCTTTTAGTTTTACCCTTTGTTGTTGGTTGCGATTTCCAGTTCCGATATTGATTTCTTTATCAGAGGCATCTGGGGAGTTGATTAATTGATCAACAGAGGCACTACATTCTGCTACACGTTTCAAGTCATATTGTAATGTGGCAATCTGATATAAGTGAAAAATGCTTTTAGTTTTTCCATATAAAGTTTCATATGAAGCAAGTGCTTCTTTCGATAATCCCAAATTTTGTTCAGCAATAGCTTTTACTTCAAGAATACCGTTATTGTTTGCATCTGTTTCAAGAATTTCTCTGCTAAGCAAAATGGCTTGTTGTAATTGACCCAGATTAATATATACATATGCAAGTGAATCTCTTAACGATTTTTTCTCGGGTTTCAATGCAATCATTTCATACAAGGCCTGTTTGGCAACATTTAAGTCACCGAACTTTAAGGCATCTTTTAGAATTTTTTCATTAAGTACAAATAATTTGTCCTGATCTGTATAAGTAGTACTATTATTAGTATTTGTAGTTTGAGTGTTAGAATTTACATCTTTTTTTTGTGTAAATGCTTGTAATGCAATGCATAATATTATTGATGTAAAAAGGATTTTATTAGTTTTCATATATCTTTTTATATTTTCGGTCGTAAATATATATCTTTTTAAAATATTTAGATAAAACTATAAATTTTATCACATTTTGACAGCTTTTAATGATTTTGATGGCATTGTTGATAAAGTTGATTTGCCCTTAAACGGAATATATTAGAATATAGATATTTAAATGTAATATAGTATGTGTTATTACATTGATAAACTTAAAAATGAAACAAATTGGTTGATAAATATGATTAAATCGCAGAAATTGAATTGTTTTGAAATGTAACAAAATCATTTAATTTATGCGCTTTTTTGTTTGAATTATAAAGTTACTTTAGGCTTTGAATTTGTATAAATGAAGGTTGATAAGTAAAAGTTAAGGTTGATTTTAAGACCAAAACGATAGCAATTTAGAAAGAACTAATACTTTTTTAACATTAAGTTGTTGAAAAGCAGTTACTTAAAATGAAAATATGAAAAGAATTTTACGCTTCTTAATACTCTTGCTTTTGCTAGTTGGAGTTGCAATAGCACAACAAGTACCTGGGGGTTTTAATTATCAGTCAATAGTAAGGGATGCAATTGGACTTCCTGTTGTGAATTCAAATGTTAACTTAAGAATATCAATCATTCAAGGAAACGTAGCAGGTCCAACTGTTTATCAGGAAACTCAAAATGCTATAACTAACCAATTTGGATTAGTTAATTTGGTAATAGGTAAGGGAACTTCAACTAATGTTACTTCGATTACGGGTATCACCTCAATCAACTGGTCTAGTGCTGACTATTTTATTCAAGTAGAAGTTAATGTGGCTGGTTCTTGGGTAAGCTTGGGCATTACACAATTTCAAAGTGTTCCATATTCATTGTTATCTGGAAACACTTTACGCTTACAAGGGTATCCTGTGAGCCCCAACACTCCTAGTTTGAATCAATTACTATTGTTTGATGGTACACAGTGGTATCCAGGTAATATTGCAGGTGCCAATGGTGGTACAATGGTTTCGGTTTCTGGGTTAGGACCCATAACTATATTAGGAACCGCAACTTTGGATCCACAAATAGCTATTTTACAATCAAGTGCAACCTCAGATGGTTATCTATCTAGCAATGATTGGGGAATATTTAATAGCAAACTTGGTACAGGAACCGGATTTTTAGGCAATATAGCTGGAACTTACGATGCTATCACTGTTACTGGTATACAAGGAGTTAGTGTGTCTTCAACTACGCCAACCAATGGACAAGTTTTGCAATATAACTTAGGTATTAACCAATGGGTACCATCTCCTTTTCCAGCGAATGTATGGACCACTACCGGAAACGATATTTACAACTTAAACACTGGCAATACCGGAATAGGAACCTCATCGGCAAACGAAAAATTAACTGTTTTTGGAAATATTAGTGCTACAGGAACCGGTTTTTTTTCTAATGCAGTTTTGTCTGGCAATGCCCAAATGGCTTCTGCCAATGTTTCAGGAACAAGTACTTTATCTAATACCAGAACTACCAATTTAACCATAAGTGGCATCGGAACCGGTTTTTTAACTGTAGACGGAGTTGGTAATGTTGGTTCTGTTGCATCTGCTACAAATTTGTCGACCTCGTCTGCAGGTGTTAATATTTCAGGCTCAAATATCAATATTGCAACACAAGATGGCATAATCGCGGCACCCGGATTGCTATCAGCAGTTGATTATAATAATTTTGTCAATAAAATAAATAATACAACTTCACCCGGTACAGCTGATATTGCCGGTAATTATGCAAATGGCTTTACAGTAGTAGGTATTGGCAATAGGACTTTAGCGATTAATTCTATAATTGCGGGACAAGTTTTGAGTTTTAATGGTACTAATTTTGTGCCGGGCACTGTTCCTGTCTATACCTCACAAATCACTTCTATAGTTGGTATCAATGGAGCCACAGTATCGGGCACTGATTTGACAGGGTTTACTATTGATGGACAAAATCTTGCGGCAGGTTCTAATATTACAATAACAGGAAACACAATCAATGCTAATGCTCCTACGCCTTTAACTTCAATTACCGGAGTTGGAGTAACTGTAAGCGGAGGTAATAATAGTTATACGATTACTGGTTCGGTTTTTACTTCCCAAATTACTTCTATAGTTGGTATCAATGGAGCTACAGTATCGGGCACCGATTTGACAGGGTTTACTATTGATGGACAAAATTTAACGGCAGGATCAAATATTACTATTACGGGAAATACAATCAATGCTCCTTCTCCAACCGGATTAACATCCATTATTGGAGTGGGATCTGTTTCTGTAAGCGGAAGTAATAATGATTTTACAATTACTGGTCCTGTATTTGCATCCCAAATCACTTCAATAACCGGCATCAACGGAGCCACGGTAACGGGTACAGATTTGACAGGTTATACTATTGATGGGCAAAATTTAACGGCAGGTTCAAATGTTACCATTACTGGTGGAATCATTAATGCCTCTGCACCAACAGCATTAACTTCATTGACAGGAATAGGGGTGAGCATTTCTGGCACAAACAATGATTTTACAATTACAGGACCCGTTATGGCAACCTATACTGGTGATAATATAACTACCACATTGACAGGTACATTTCCTAATTTTACAATAAGTGGCATTTCTCAAGGATCAAACTTTGCTTCACTTACAGGTGTAAATGTAACCATAACAGGACCTCGTGGAACACCAACTATTACCGGTTATAATTATGTAGCAGGTGCCGGAATTGCATTGACATCAACTGGGACTGATATTACTATTATTAACTCAGCAAGCTTAGTTGGGGATGGAATTACAACATCTGTAGTTGGATTAAACAGTAATTACACCGTATTTGGTATTAATGGAACAAATAATCAGTGGACTACATCAGGAAACAATATTTACTATAATAAAGGATATGTAGGCATTGGAAATTCAAATCCTTTGGTTCAATTACATATCAATTCTTCCGCTACCGGAGTGGCATCATTTATTACTTCCGCCAATAGCGACAATAGTATGTTTGCCAATTTATATTCAGGTCGTGTCGGATATACTTTTCCAGGAATAGGATTTTCCGCAAATTCAGGTGGTTTTGGATTTGGTACACTTACTTCACCATCAAATGAAGCTTCATATGTAAACTTGATGCTTTTATCAAATACTGGTAATTTAGGTATTGGTACAATGATTCCAAACCAAAGGCTAACTGTTGAAGGAAATGCATCCGTTACTGGTAATATATTTGCAAACAACAATGTAATTATAAATGCAGGACTATCAGCTCAAAACGTAAGTGTTACTAGCGGAATATTTACCAACAATTTGTCCGTTACAGGAATTGCAGCTCTGGATGCAACTTTTTTACAAAAAGTAACTTTTGCTGGATTAAATGCTGGTTTTTTAACTGTGGATGGCTTTGGAAACCTAACTACTACCTCTTTAAATATTCTTAATAGTCAATGGATAACTACAGGTACCGGAGTTTTCTATCCTGCACAGGTGGGTATTAATGGATATGATGCATCTGTGGGAAGTGTTCAGTTAGGAATAATAGCTCCACCAGGAACTACACCTATTAATATACAAAATGGTTCAGGAGTGAATATTTTTAACTTTGCCGCTTCAGGTACTGAACGCACTATCAATTTATATAAAAATACTGGAGATATTGATGTTCAAATTCATGGAGGATTAGGTTCGCTACCTACCTATTTTAATGCACCCGGTAATTTTGGAATTGGAACAACTACTCCTGGTCAAAAATTCACAGTTCAAGGAAATTCATCTATTTCGGGTATAAGTTACTTCGGTTCAATAATTGGTAACAACTTAATAGGTGCTCCTGCAGGAAGCGTGCTTACAGTGGATGGCACTACTGGGTTAATTGGTTATTCGATTCCATCAATTGGGACACAACAATGGCAAAATGCAACTTCATCATCGTTGTTTACAAATAGCTTTGTAGGTATAGGCACAAATACACTTACTGGAGGCAATACCAAACTTAAAGTGCAAGGCGATATTTCAGGAGGCGGCATGGTGCTTGCATCACAGTCATTTGTTAATGAACTATCAACTGATCAAACGACATTATTGGAAATAATTAGAGTGCCAGTATATATTCCTGAAGGCACTAATACTTTAAGAGGAACAATGATTGCTTATTTATCTTCAATTGGTTCTGGGGAAATTGATTTCTTTATTGCTGGTGCAATATCTACACCATTAGTAATTACCAATACTGCCTCTGCACTTTCCTCAGAGATATTAGTCAATACCAACAACCTATCTGGATGGCAAGAATTAGTGATTCGTGCTCGAAGAAGTGTCAATCCAGGTACCATTACCGTAAGAGCATTTTCAATTTCAATAAAAGATTAGCATAAATAAAACATAGTTTAAAAAATAAATACACATTCAATTAATCCAAATATGAAAAAAACAGTACTATTAACACGCTGGATGGTTATCGCAAGTATTGCGCTTATTAGTTATAACACCCAAGCTCAACGCTCACAGGGAATTGGAACCAATAATCCAAATCCAAAGGCAGTGTTAGATTTGAATGCCTCATGGCTGGGTACCAATCCACAAGGGTTTTTGCCTCCAGCTTTGAGTACAGCCAATAGAACAACAACTTTAGGTCCAACTTTAACTGCAGCGGATAATGGTTTAATCGTTTACGATAATCAAATCAATGCATATTTCTATTGGAATGGAGCTACCTGGGTTCAAATAGCTGATGCAACATCGGGTTGGGTGGCATCTGGTGGTAATCTATATTTTCTTACAGGTAATGTTGGAATTGGTACATCCACCCCTAATGAAAAATTCACTTTAGTAGGCAATGCAAGCGTGGTTGGAACTTCATTTTTGCAAAACACTTATGTGAGTGGATTGACACTAACAGGTCCAAGTCTTCAAAATGGCATACTTTCTGTAACAGGTACTGGTGAAGTAGTTACTGTTTCTGCATCAGCCTTTAGCCAATGGTCAACTAATGGTACTACAATTTCATACAACGGGGGTAACGTTGGAATTGGTGTAACAAATCCGGCAAATGCTACATTGGAAATTTTAGGTACATTGAGTGCATCTGGAATAGGATATTTAAATGGCTTTGTTAATACATCTTTTTCTAATTTGGGTAATACAACCATATCGGGAGGTGCATCTATTACAGGGCTTTCTGCAATGCAAAGTGCACGAATCGAAGGCTTAAGCAATGGCGTATTAAGTGTAGATGGAGCAGGAAATGTAGTTTTGGCACCAAGTTCAGGCACCACCTACACTTCAATATTAGGAGTAAATGGCATTGTAGCCACTGGTAATGGTACAGGAGAAGTAACCATTACAGGGTATCAATGGACAACAGTAGGAGGAAATTTAGTGTACGATGGAGGAAGTAGTATATCCGGAATTGGTCAGGTTAATGGGTTGATTAATAGTGGATTTGCAAATTTGGGCAATACCACCATCACAGGTGGGGCATCTATCACTGGATTAGCGGCCATGCAAAGTGCACGAATCGAAAGCTTAAGCAATGGTGTATTAAGTGTTGATGGCGTAGGAAATATAATTACCACACCGGCAGTATTCAGCCAATGGAATACCAATGGCACAACCATATCCTATAACACAGGTAATGTAGGTATAGGAGTGACGAGCCCAACCAATGCAGCATTAGAAATATTAGGAAATTTAAGTGCATCAGGTATAGGCTATTTGAATAGCATAATCAGCACAGGAGTAGCCAACTTGGGTAGT
>JANRJY010000111.1:0-15201 GCA_033763735.1 Bacteroidota bacterium
ACCTGTTGAAATTATTATTAAACTAAATAATTTATGCTTCATAATTTGATTCAATTGTAAAAATCATTAAAAACATTTAATAAAGGAAATTTTTTGAAATTAATTCTCAACATTTTTGTGTCCAAACTTAGAAATAAATCCAAAAAGATTTTTGAAAAATTCAAAATATAAAGTTATCGATAGTATAAATGTAAAAAACCATACGACACAAATATTAAACCAAAAGGTATCCCAATATTTGCCGAAGAAATGTTTTTGTGGCGCATATAAATGTGATCTGTAATCAAGTGGATTATTGGTTGGTTCTGCAATCAAATAAACAGGGTCCTTGATTTGAACCAGTTTGCCATGATATTCAATAATTTTGTTTTTTGCATTTACATTTTTTACAATATCTGCCAATGATTCATTGTAATAGTTCTTTTTAGTTTCATTGAATAATTTGGCTGTATTTTCTTTTGCTAAAAATTTATTAATTAATTGGTCTTTAATTCCATTTACTTCTAAATATTTGCGTTCGTAGTATGATTTAATTGTATTAACCGTGTTTTTAAGATTTTCGACAGCACGAACATCAAATTTTTCAAAACACTTGTTCAAGTCTTCTTTATCAATTAACAATTCTTTATTTTCTGATAATTCTGTGAACAATTCGTACTTAATTAATTCCAAATCCTCCTTCAGTATTTTGCTTTTAACAGGATCTCCTGAATACATTTTGGCTTTACATTCATCTATTTTAGCTAACAATTTGGGAGCCCAATAAGCACTTTTATAGTCTTCCCTACTCTCATTCTGTTCAAAACCATAAAATACTTTTTCAAATTTGTTATCCTTAAATTGACGAACTGCAATTCCTTCGTAACCCCAACGTGAAGCCATCATATCTGCAATAATTGGAACTTTGTCTTTTTCACTTAGATATCTATTTAATTTGTCGAAACTAAAAATAGCCCCACTTAATATCATTTGTGGAATAAGCAATAGCGGTATTAATATATAAATAGTAACGGCTGAATTGAATGTGGCAGAAATATTTAATCCCATTAAGTTGGCGGTACATGACATGGTAAATAACATAAGCCAATAGCTTAAAGTCATGTCTTTAATTCCTAATATAGAGTTGCCTATTACGGCATAGAGCAATGTTTGAATAGCTGAAAGACAGAACATTATAAATATTTTGGAACCAAAATAGCTTGCCTTGTTAAGGTTTAGAAAGTTTTCACGTTTTCTTATTTTGGCATCTCTTATTATTTCTTCCGCACTTACGGTAAGCCCCATAAAAAGTGCTACAATTATGCTCATAAACAGATATGCCGGAATATTCTCATTATTACCAAAATAATAGGTGTCTCCTTTGGGGTCATCGATATATCTAATAATAAAGGACAATAAAAATGCAAGTACGGGTGCCTCCAAAAGGTTGATAAGCACATATTGCATATTGCTTACTTTGGAAAGTACATCTCTTTTAGTGAACACCATAAATTGAGTAAAAAAATTTGGCAAACTCAAACTTTTTGGGGGCGTATCATTCACTGTTTCAATATCTTCCAGTTTCGAGTTCTTATTATAAAATTCATTCCAAATTTTGGAAGAAATTTTTCTGGTTTCAGTCAAATTGCCATATTCGTCAACTACTTTGGCATCAATGGTATTGAATATCTGTTCCGGATTTACATTACCACAATGGGCACATTGACCTTCTTCAGCATTGATTTGATTGGTAATCTGTTTGAAATAAATTACTGCATTTACTGGATTGCCGTAATAAATTTGATAGCCACCACTGTCTAGTATTATTACTTTATCAAACATTTTATAAATGTCAGATGAAGGTTGGTGAATAACCACAAAAATGAGTTTCCCTTTTAGAGTTAGCTCTTTAAGTAAGTCAATTACGTTTTCAGAATCACGAGAGGATAAACCTGATGTAGGTTCATCCAGAAAAAGAATTGCAGGTTCACGAATGAGTTCAAGTGCAATATTTAATCTTTTGCGTTGTCCACCACTGATTTTTTTGTTTAAAACATTTCCGACTTTAATCTCTTTTATCTCAAATAACCCTAAGTTTCTCAGGGTTTTATGAACCATCTCTATAAGTTCAGCTTCAGATAAATTTTTGAAGCATAATTTAGCATTATAATACAGATTTTGATATACAGTAAGTTCTTCAAAAAGAATATCGTCCTGTGCAACATATCCAATTACACCTTCAACTTTTTTATGATCTTTAATAATATCAAGTCCATTAATTAATATCTCTCCCTTGGAAGGATATTCAAGTCCTGCTAATACATTCAAAAGCGTAGTTTTACCTGCTCCTGAGCCACCCATGATGGCGATTAGTTTACCGGGTCCCTCTTGAATATTAATATCTCTTAGCCCAATATTGCCATTTGCAAAATTATATCCAATGTTTTTGGCTTGGAAGGAGATTTTTGGAAAATCCATATCCGTTAAAAAATATGAATGGATATCACTATAATAGATGGGCTCGCCTATTGGCGGTTTAATAGAGCTACCATAAGCAAAGAGGTTTACTTGATTTTTGTTAACGGGTTGACCATTTAATAAAATTGAGCTTTTGCCTAAATACCTTAAAAAATACATATCTTCAGAAGGTATTCTTATAATAGCTAGTGGGCTATCAATGTCGGTATGAATAATTTTGGCACCATTTTCGATTGCTTCAATATCCGAAGCAACTAAAAGCACTTCCGGAATATTTCTCAAATCCTGTAAATCGGAAGAACGACAAAAAGCTTCAATAGACTTGAATTCATCAGGAAGAATATTGAAAACCGTTGAAACGGTATCTATTATTTCGAATTTCTGATTTTTAATACTAATTCCTTTGTTCTCAATATCAATAAGTTCAAATAATCGAATAAGAACAATGATTTTTTGTTTTTGGGTAAGAGTTTTATTAATCTTTTTGCAAATAGAAAGGGTTTTGACCGAATCTTTAACAGAAGTTAATTTCTTCTTTTTTGTTTCATCCTCTGCATCCGAATCGGACCCTCCACCTAAAAAACTTTCATAAAGCGTCAAATATGAGCCAACCATATCGGCACTTAATTGCTGACGAAGAAAGTTTTCAATAAACTTTCTTTCTTTTTCGTTTACCCCTTCATCTTGTTTAGTGATGATGGCAAACAATTGCATTAAGGCTTTTAATATTTCTTCGCTCATATGGCTATTTTAGAAATAAGATAAAAAGATTAAAGTCAAAATGTTCAATACTTTAATCTCAGAACTTATATCTGTTTAATATGCTTTAATTTCGAATGGTACTTCTACCAATTCTGAAAATTCCTCTCCTGCTTCCTGCATGTCTTCATCATCCTCACTATGACTCCAAATCACTTTTACATCCTTTCCTGTGTTTTTAATCTTCTCAAGTCGGGTAAGTATATCAAGAATCATTTTTGAGGAGGCAGTATTAAAATAATCCAATTTAATGTTAAAATCCATTTTTGAACTTGGTGAGAAATTGTCCAACCACTCAAGAATGGGTTTATAAAATGAAGCACAATCCTCAGGTAATGATCTGCCTGAAATTTCATATATGCCATTTGCAGGATCTAACATGATTTTGGGAGTATCTTCGGTGCCTTCTAAATTAATGGTACTCATAATGTATATGTATTTTAATTATTAACTGATTAAACTTCTTTGTTTCTGGATATTCTTGATTGTAATGAAAAGAATGAAATATTATCATTGATTTTATAAAAATCGTAAGCCAATTTGTTACTAGATTTGCGAGCCATATCAATAAATCCTAAGCCAGCCCCTCCTTTATCAGAAAGTTCTGTTGAGGAAAGTACGGTCTTGAATAATTCTTTAAGTCCTTCTTTATCTAAGGAATTTATTTGATCTAATTTGTTTTTAAGACCATCAATTCGATCATTATAAATAATATTTCCTGAGGTGATAGTGTATTCAGAATCTTCTTTTCCAATCATAAAAATTGCAGTATTGAAATCGTCATTTTCGCTACCAAATTCTTCTGAGTGCTTACAAATATTTTGAAGACATTCGACCATAACATTGAATACTTTCTTTTTAATAGAAATTTCTTCATTTGTAGTTTCAAGGTTTTTTTCTGCCATTGAAAGTACTGACTTTGTAATTTCTTGGGTAAACTCTCCTTCATATACCAATATAATATTTTTGGTGGAAAGCGTTGTGTGTAAGTCGAAAATGTAGTTTAAGTTTTTATCCATTAGTTTAATATATTCAAAATCTAAATCCTATTAATAATACATCATCCATCTGTTTTCCATTTTGTTTCCAATCTATGAAAAACTCATTAAATACATGCTCCATTTTGTGAAAATCTTTAACTTTTTCATGTTCCAGAATTATGGATTTGATTTTGGCAGGTCCAATCTTTTTTTGTTCAGGTCCCCCGAATTGATCGGGATACCCATCGGAACAAAAGAAAAATGAATCTCCCTTTTTAATCTCAATTTCGTGATTGCTAAATTCTGTTTGATTTTTAAATAAACCCCCACCTATTGGGAATTTATTCCCTTTATATTCTAAAATTTCGCCTTGCCTTAAATGATATAATGGTCGATGCGCCCCGGCATAAGAAAGTTTTTTCTTGTTTTTATCAATTTTACAAAGGCATATATCCATTCCATCTTTCATTTCGCTACCTTCCAAATCCTGTTTCAATGTTTTAGTTACACTTGTATCTAACTTATCCAAAATGGCTCCAGGTTCGGTTATTCTTTGACTTTTTACGATGTCATTTAATAAAAAATAACCGATTAATGAAAGCATTGCGCCAGGCACCCCATGTCCGGTACAATCCACAGCCGAAATATAAATTGCATCCTCTGTTTCAACAAACCAAGGGAAGTCACCACTAACTACATCTCTGGGTTTGTATAACATGAAATATTCGCCCAAAAGCTCTTTTATTCTTTTTTGTTCCGGTAGAATAGCAACCTGAATGCGTTGTGCATAATTGATACTTTCTGTGATTTTCTTGTTTTTATTCTGAATTTCAAGTTCTGATTTTTTACGTTCTGTAATATCATTTGAAACCAATAGAATAGACTCTATATTATTATCTTCATTATATTCCGGAATGGCATTTACATTCATTATTAAACTGCCATTTTTGGTAGGGAAAGGCATTTCGACTTGTATTTTTTGTTTTTGACTCAACACAGTACCTATCATTTCTTCCCATGATTTCACTACAGATTCATTCAATCCGGATTCAAAAATTGTTTTTCGAAGAAACTCGTCCGGTGTTTTATCAGTTAAATATTCGATAGTTGGGTTAATATAATATATTTTACCTTCACTATTGATACGAGTTATTAAGTCAGGAGAATTTTCGGATAATGATTGCATTTGACTTCGCATACGAGCCTCTTGTTCTGCTTGTCTACGTTCAGTTATATCTCTTATATTCAAAACAATTCCTTTAATTGATGGATTATTCAGCATGTTTTTACCTGTAACTTCTAACCAAATAATTTCACCATTTTTCTTTGTGTAACCATATGAAATTGTCACTTTTTGTGAAGCATCTTTCAAAATAGTTTCAAACATTTCTTTATAATCAATTAATCCATCTACACTTATTCGTGAATAATCGGTATCACCAATAACTTCATTAGGATTGTAACCCAAAATAGGATGAAGTGATGGACTAACGTATTGAATTTTAGCATTATCATCACATATCATAATTACTTCAGATGAGTTTTCAAGAAGTACATTAATACGTTGTTGAGAGTTATTTACTTCTTGAATTTGTTCTTCAAGTTTAATATTTGATCTTCTTAATTCTTCTTGCGTTGCCTGCATTTCTTCGGCATTCTGTTGCAACACTACGGATTGTTCTTTTAATTCCGAACTCATCCTTTGAGATTCTGCAAGTAATCGGTTTGTTCTTTCATTAACTTTTAAGTTAAAAATGGTTCGAGCTATAATATCGCTAAGTTCTTCCAAAAATTTCTTTTCAACCTCAGTGAATATATTCAAGGAGGCCATTTCAAGTACTCCATATACTTTTTGATCAGTAATTAAAGGAACTATTAATAAACTTTGGGGTTTTTTGTCACCAAGTAAACCGGAAGTAATGTAGGTATATTTTTCAGGTATTTCAGTTCTGAAAATAGAAGCTTGTTCTAGTACCACAGCTCCAACCAAACCTTGACCCAATTTAAAAGAAGCTTCAAGTCTTTTTTTCTTATTATAAGCATAACTGCCAATCATATCAACGGTCACTTGTTTTGTATCTTCATCATTTAATATATAAAGTGCTCCTTGAATGGCGTTGGAACGCTTAGTTAAGTAAGGCAATAAATTATCAGCAAGCACAGTTAGTACATTGTGTGAACGAAGTATAATCCCTACTTCTGCAACTCCGGTGATGATCCAATTTTGTTCTTCCTCTTTCTTGTTGGCACGAATTAAGTTATCGCGCATATTTATAAGTGCATTTCCAAGCACATCATTTTCATCGTTGGCTTGAAATTCAACGTTTAAATTCCCTGTTCCAATTTTTTCAGCAAAAAGCGTTACTCTTTTGGTGTTTTCACTTTGATGGTCTAAATCCAAACTAATTGTGTTTAATTTTTTCCCAACATAAAAAGCGCCCAAATAAGCAATTGATGCAAGCACAAATGGTGTAGAACATGTTAATAAAAATACACTATTTGCGAACAATTCTCCAATCCCTACTTTTTCGGGCCAAAGGAAGTAAGTTAATGTTGGTGCAAAAAAACCAAAAATAAAACTTAATAAAACAACCAAATTTCTGGTTGAATTAAAATCACTCCTAATTTTCTCTGAAATTAATGCCATAATTATCTACTCAATAATAATTTTTTCAATAATTGAATGTATAAAATTCAATTCTAACTCAGTTAACTCATGAAAAGTGGCAATTTCAATTACCCCTATGGTTTCATTATTTTTGTTCAAAATAGGTTCTATTAATAGGTTCTTAGGATTTGATTTGCCCAATCCTGATAATACGGTTAAGTATCCATCTGGGATATTTTTGAGATGAACGGCCTTTCCTTCTTTAGCTACGGTTCCTGAAATACCTTCACCAAATTCGTATTGAACTACCTGACTTTCAGGTATAGCATAAGCAAAAGATCCAACCAAAGTGATATATTTAATATTATCTTTTTTTGAAGTAGTAAAAAAAGCACCTTGTACGCCATTTACCTCCAAACACAGTTTACGAATAATAACTTCGTATTGTTCTTTTTTGGTGATTTTTAGGGAATTATTTGCAATAAATTGATCTATCTTGTTGGCTAATTGGATTTTTCTTTCTTCTTCATCTTTTGCTATTGATTGTTTGATTGAAAATTCATTAATCATACTTTCAACTTTGTTGCTAATAATTGGTGCGTCAGATTGTACTTTATTATTTGAAAATATTAAATACAACAATGGGATATATGAAAGTATAGATGGAATGGATAGAATAATAAAATCACTTGGAAATGTGCTTATTGCTAGGATACAAATATTTGCTAAAAAAAGCACCGAAAAAATTGCCATAAAAATTGTTTTTTGCCTATCCATAATCTTTATAATGTATTTAAGAATCTAATTATACCTTCTGTGTTTAAAATTAAATCTATTTTTGTAATATTCAAGGCTGCAGTTGTCATAGTGTCAATTGTACATTCTTTTGGGTCTTGAACAATGGTAAATCCTCCTCGGTCTTTAAGCTTTTTCATTCCTAAAGCACCATCTTTGTTTGCACCTGACAACATTATTCCAATAATTTTATTTTTGTACGCATATGAAGCGGTATCAAAAGTGATATCAATTGCAGGCCGAGAATTATTAACCATTTCCTCTGTTGAAAGAGATATTTTATTTCCAAGTTCAATATTCATATGATAATTAGCAGGAGCTAAATATACCAAACCTCTTTTAATGTTTTCTTTGTCATCTGGTTCCACGATAGTTTTTTTTGATTTAATTGAAAGTGCCTCAATAAAACCATTTCTAACATGTTTTAATCTGTGCAAAGCCATAAATATAGGAGGTTCAAATTTGGGATTAATTTCAGCTAATATTTTAGTAATCACCTGAAAACTACCTGCAGAGCCCCCTATTACCACAGCTTTTATTTGTGATTTATCAAAGTTTTGTATTTGATCGTTTTCCATCAACAATTAATCAACTATTCTTTTACTTTTTTGAATATCTTTTCTTCTTGATTAACAGTGATAAATTTGTTAGCGATATCACTCCATATTAATGTTTCCTTAGAGCCAATAATAAAATAACTATAATTAAATAAGCTTTCATGAAACATCCTAAAAACCTCATTTTGTAATTGTTGGTTAAAGTAAATTAAAACATTACGGCAGAGAATCATGTCAAATTTGTTAAAAACCCCGGATTTAACTAAGTCATGAAGGCGAAAAGTTACATCACTGATGAGTTCAGTTTTCATTACCGCTAGTCCATTTGACTCTTTATAATAATCAGACAATTTGAATTTGCCTCCATATCTGATATAATTTTTCTCATTTACTTCCACCATATTTTTGATGGTATATTTTGAATCTTTGGCTTTGGCAATAATGCCTTCATCTATATCCGTTGCCCAAATTTTAACTTTATTTTCCCAACCCATTTCTTTGAGTAAAATTGCCATTGAATACACTTCCTCTCCTGAAGAACATCCGGCATGCCATATTTTTATGGTTTCGTGTGTTGAAAAAAGATTGGGCAAAATTTTATCCCTTAATTCACGCCACATTGAAGGGTCGCGAAACATTTCAGTAACATTTACTGTTATTTCATTCAAAAAAGTTTTAAAAAAAACTGAATCATTCTTGACCCTTTCCGTCAAGATAAAAGCTGTTTCTAATTTGTACAACTCCATTATTCGTAAAACCCTTCTTTTGAATGATGACATTGCATAATTAGAAAAGTCATAATCATATCTTTGAGAAATTACCTGACACAGGTTACGCAAATCATTGATTTCTATATCTTCTACCATAAAATTAAGTACCGTGTAGCGATTTTAATATTGGCAAATGTACGTAATTGAAGGTATGCACAGTTATAGTTGCGTAATAAAAAAGTTAAGATTCATTGACAAAAAAATTTATTATATAAATGAATTTGGTTATTGTAATTGAGATACTATATTTGCACTCCTTTTTGAAAAGCGTGTTCAAAAATGTGATGTATGTTATTTTGGAATTGGTTCTTAGAATCGATTTTTAATTGTTAAGATATATATAAATCGAAACTCGGTTAAGCCATTGGAGAGATGGATGAGTGGCTGAAATCAGCAGTTTGCTAAACTGCCGTACGGGTCAAACTGTACCGAGGGTTCGAATCCCTCTCTCTCCGCAAAAAAAATTACACTTTCGGGGTGTAGCGTAGCCCGGTATCGCGCCTGCTTTGGGAGCAGGAGGTCGTAGGTTCAAATCCTGCCACCCCGACATATAAGTAGATAATTCAATGCAAAAAGCCTTAAATTCTAAGAATTTGAGGCTTTTTTGTTTTTAAGCCTCCAAATTGATTCAAAGAATATCAAAGAAAATGATAAAATCGTAGAACAAATCGTAGAACAGATTTTGTCCTTATCTTTGAACGTAAGTTTTTGAATTCCAGTGTTTTAAATGATTTGTTTTGATGTGTTTCAAATCATTGTTTAACAAAAATCATAGAACAAAACTATGCTTGGAAACTCAAAATCTACCAAAACAAGACAAACGTATGCGCTAAGTTTCTTTTTAAAGAAGAGCAGAACAGACAAAAAAGGAAACCTCGCCATTTATGGAAAAATTACTGTAAATGGTGAACCAAAAGAATTTGCAACTAAACAATTTTGCCCTCGCGAAAAATGGAACGTAGGAAAAGGACGTATAAAAGCAAATGATGATTGGAGCATCATTGCAAATGAAGCTTTAGAAAACTTTGAACTAAGAGGCAAAGAAATCTATAATGATTATTTGGCCAGGCGAAAGTTTGTTTCATCGGCTGTAATTAAATCCGAGCTTTTGGGCGAAAGTTTGAATGAGAATACTTTTTTGAAATTCTTTTCAGAACACATGCAATACCTTGCCTTACAAATCAGGAAAAACCGGAATGATGAAGGTATTTCTCCAGGAACTTACAAAAACTATGTTTCTACAATAAAACACCTAAAAACTTTCATCCAGAAGAAATATAAGAAGGAAGATTTGTTCTTTGAAGAACTGGATTATACTTTCATAGAAGCCTTTGATTTGTATTTGAAAACAACTGGTGATAATGCTCAAAACGGTGCAAATAAACATCATCAGAGAATAAAAAAGGTCGCTGGGTTGGCAGTGAAAAAGAATCTTATTACAGTTGATCCTTTTCGAGATTTTCAACTAAAAACCAAACCAGTAAATAGAGATTTTCTCGATGAAAGTGAACTTCAACTCTTGGAGAATGAAAACTTTGAAAATCAACCTAGCAAAGATTGTTTAATCAGGGCAAAGGACTTATTTGTATTTTGTTGTTATACTGGAATGTCTTATTCCGACTTGGCCGAATTGACAATTGAAAATATTGTGCTAGGTATTGATGGCAAAAAGTGGATTTCATTTGACCGGAACAAAACGGGTATTCCTCAATTCGTTCCCCTACTCCCTCAATCAGCACGGATTATAGATAAATATAGTGAACATCCATTTTCAAAATCAAAAGGAATATTGCTGCCAGTATATTCCAATCAACCTTTTAATAGATATTTAAAGAGAATTGCTGTAATTCTTGGCATAGGTAAAAACTTAAGCACGCACATTGGAAGGCATACTTTTGCAACTACTGTAACACTCGAAAATGATGTGCCTATTGAAACGGTGAGTGCTATGCTTGGACATACCAGCATAAGAACCACTCAGATATATGCTAAAGTAAAACAAAAGAAAATTAAGCAGGATATGTTGAAGGTGTGGGATAAATTGGCTAAGCAAGAAAATAATAAAAACGAGGTTGGTAAATCAAATGTGGGATAGTTGTTTAATACTTCATCTATGCTTTATCCATATAGATGCCATAAAGAAGCTATATAAGACACCTGAAAATATCATCCTCGACTAATCCAGTAAATTGACTGAACTCACGGACGGAAATAAAATCATTTTTTGATTTCCCTAAACTGGTCCGTATGTCATTCAAAAGCTTACGGGCTGTTTTGTCTTTTCTGCCTGTGATTAGTTCCACATCCTTTGGGTAAATCACAATCCTTTTTGGTAATAAGTTGCTCATTGCGGTAATCCCTTTCTGGGTATTATTTTTTGAATTTTTCTTGCCCTAAAATTGAGAAAAAAACGCAAATAATATGAGAAAATTAATAGGTATTTTATTGTTATTAACGGCCTTTTCAGGCTTTTGTCAAATTACCGCTCGAATAATCCGAGTAAAAGATGGGGACACTTTTGTAGGATTATGGAATGGGCGAAAACATGATTGCAGAATTGCAAACATTGATGCTCCAGAATTGAAACAATATTTTGGCACTGCAGCCAAAGACAGTTTGAGTAAATACATTCTTGGTAAGGTTTTGATTTTGGATAGCCTTAACCTAGATATCTACGGACGTAATATTGTAAGCCTTAAAATTGGGAATAAACGATTGGATAGTATTTCCATCAGAAACGGTTGGGCATGGCAGTATATCGGATACAATGATGAAACCTTACTTGCAAATGCCATGCAAGATGCCATACTTGAAGGTAAAGGACTTTGGAAATGTGGGCTGCAAAAAGTATGTCCACCGTGGATTTGGAGGCACTTAAATGCCCGAAACAAACGGCTTTATGAAGTATGCCGGTAAATACTTCAACAACTAAAATTCATACATAAAATGGCCAGACAAAGAGGCATAATTAAATTGGAAGGTACTATCGGGGATATGACTTTCTACAAAAGTAAGGACGGACATTTAGTTCGTGAAAAAGGCGGTGTTTCAGGTGATAAAATCGCTAATGACCCCAATTTTCAGCGTACCCGTGAAAATGGGGAGGAATTCGGTAGGGCTGCTTTAGCCGGAAAGGTGTTAAGGACCGCTTTCAGAAACTTGTTACTCAATTCCAGTGATGTGAACATGGTGGCTCGATTGACTGCTGAAATGGTGAAAGTTCTTAAAGCAGATGCAACCAGTATCAGAGGCAAAAGAAATGTACTGGATGGTGAATTGGAATTGCTTACCGGCTTCGATTTCAATAACAGTGGCAAGTTGAGAGGTGTACTTTATCAGCCGTATACCACTGATATTAATAGGGTTACAGGTAATGTTACTATAAATGTAACACCATACACCCCAATTAATGCCATTGCAGCTCCTTCAGGTACTTCGCATTTTAAGTTTGTAGCTGCTGCTGCGGAAATTGACTTTGAATCGGGTGCCTATGTGATAGATGCAGATGAGAGTGCCATTATTGCCTTGGATCCAACATTGCAACCTGCATTGAATATTGCTTTAACGCTTACTCCAAATAGCATAAAACCTTTGTTCCTGGTATTTGGAATTGTGTTTTATCAGGATGTAAACGGAGTGAAATATCCGCTTAAAAATGGCCAATACAATCCGTTGAATTTGGTTCAAATTGATGGAGTATAGGAAACCTCACCCCAACCCCTCTCCTCCAGAGAGGGGCTTTAATATAGGAATTAACATTTAAAAAAAATAACATGAACATCATAGAAAGGGCGCAAGCGCCAACTCCGAAATTCTTTAAAACACTTAGAACCATTGGTTTAGTGCTAGCTGCTTTAAGTACTACTATTGTAGCGGCTCCTATTGCTCTACCTGCAATTATTGTAAGTGCTGCCGGATATCTGGCTGTAGCTGGTGGTGTGATTGGGGCGGTTAGTCAGGTAACTGTAGCTAGCGAGTAGTGCGTAGCAATTAGTGAGAAAGTTAATAGATATGACACACGATAATGATTCTACTATAGCTGGAACAGTTGGCGGTACATTATTAACCGTAATTGTAAATATGCATAGTACTGACATATTAAAAACAGTAATTCTTGGGATTGTGGGTGCATTGACCAGTTTTACGGTTTCAGTTGGGTTGAAATGGATTCAAAAACGCATTCAAAAGTTTAAAAGTTAGGTTTAGGTTTATAGTTTATTGTGGATTTGGAAAGCCTTGATAGTTTCTGTCAAGGCTTTTTTTTGAAATAACTTTTTGTAGCTACAAAAAGATGGAGATGTTGAGTCGAAAACAGGCTGCCAGCATTGAACCTGATAAAAATCGCAATGCTATACTTAACCACTGGACCGCCAATCTTTTTAGGTGCAATTAGTTGTCGTAATTTATCCGAGTCCAATTTTCCAATTTCCAATTTTAAAACATTCATCCCTTAAATCTTCCTTTATTCTTTTATCAAAATAGTCTTTAGTGAATTGGAATGACAGTTTAGGAATAACTTTTTCAATTATAGTATTTTGAGAAAAGTCGAACGTATCAAGTCCCGCAACTGCGGTAAGAAATATTTTGTCTTTAACTGAAAATACTGAAAGGAGCCTATCAACTTCATTATCAGAAATCCAAATACTATAGTTCCATTTTATTTTGTCATGAAAAATGTCAAATTTGGTTTCTCTATTTGTTTTATTTTTTCCATTTGAAAACAATTTTATACAGTTTGTTATTGAAACAAATAACTCTTTGTAATTTGTAATATATTTATATTTATTATATTCATAATCAATTATTGAATAAATTGCATAAGATAAATATTGATATAGAGTTGCATTAGGGTAAAAAAAAATATTATTTAAATCTTCTCTAAGTTGTAATTTTTTTTCAATTTCATTATCTGATGGGCTATTGATTTCAACTAATTGCAAGTATTCTGCATATTTTTCTGAAATATTTTCAATATTGAAATCTAATTTAAACATTGAATTTGACTTTCTTAAATCAGAAATTTGGAGGAATATATCTGTTAAATAAGTTTCTGATTGTAAAAAAGTAAGATTTTGATCAAGGTTTATTTCAAAGTTTGAATTGAATCTTTTTTGATCAAAAGTGGGTTTTTTACCTAAAGACGGCTTAATAAATTTAGGTTCATTATAAATTGCTCTTAGTAATTGTTCAATTGCAATTTGTTCATTAGCTGAAACTCTGAAGTCCAATGTTGAAATTCCCTTAAAATGAGGTGGAACTGCGCAGTCTGCACCTTCTTCAAATTTTCCAAGTCTAAGTATAGGTATAAATTTTTTTCTATCTATTCCAGACATTAACTCTCCAGATATTATTTGTTGTTCATATCCAACTCCACCTTTTCTTTCAAGTGACTTATCTTTATAATTTGGAGTAAGTATGACCAAAACTTTGTTTGCTTTTGAAATTGAACTTTCCATGAAATGAGTAAAGCTTTCTCCAGGCGTAATATCAAATTGATCTAATAAAACCTCAATACCATTTTTTATAAGTGTTTCAGCTAGTAATCTAACCCAGTCTTTATGTTCTTCTGAGTCCCAAGAATAAGTTATAAATACTTTTTCGTTCATAATGTGCGATTATGCCAGCTAACAACTATACATCCGCAAGTTTACTTATTTATTTTCAAAACTTGTACCTATTTCAAACATAAAGAAAGACTTAACTATTCCTAACATTCTAATTAAACCCCAAAAGAAACCAAAGAAAAACCGGAAAAAAGAAAAAAAGAAAGCAAACTAAAAATGAAGGCGTAGGAAAAAAGCAAGGGTGAGGTGTAACCGAACTCTGTATTACCCTTGCTTTTTTAATTAGGGTTGGGTTTGTGGGAGCCTTCATAACTTGTTTTCTTTTTTGATTATTTCATCCAAATACAAAAAAAAGCTGCCTAAAAAGGCAGCTCAGAATAAGAAAACTCAAAGAACAACAACCGCAGGTGTACATCAGTGTATGCAGCCGGATTGCCGAACCCAAAGAAATAACGCCACGACAACTTAAAGTAAATGCAAAAATAACACTCACCTACACGAATGGACGCCAAACACTTGCCATAAGGCAATGAACGAAAGAAACGACCCGCAGACGCTACCATAGAGCTGACACGGAAAACAATGGAATGTAACATAGGCTAAAACTTTTTGAATTATCAGCATAGGTGAAGGCACACTCATGCAAGACTGAGGGCGCAGCCCTCACCCGTAAGGCTTGGCCTTGCGTGTGTGGGACTGAACCTATAAATT